>DASYRK010000101.1:0-2971 GCA_036004505.1 Steroidobacteraceae bacterium | reverse complement strand
GCGGCAACCGCTTCGGCACCGGTCGGCAGCAGCGCAACCCGCTCGCCGCCGACGCGATAGCTGGTGCAGACCTTGATCGATGGCAGACCGTCGAGGACGTCGAGCTTGGTGATGCAAAGGCCATCGACGCCGTTCAACTGCAGCGAGCGCGCGAGCGCGGGAATGTCGAGCCAGCCGCACCGGCGCGGCCGCCCGGTGACCGAGCCGAACTCGTTGCCGCGCTTGGCAAGCCGCGTCCCGATGGCGTCGGTCAGCTCGGTCGGGAACGGTCCCGTGCCCACGCGCGTGATGTACGCCTTGACGATGCCGAGCACGTAGTCGAGCATTTGCGGCCCGATGCCCGCGCCGGGCGCCGCGGCGGCGGCAACGCAATTCGACGACGTCACGTACGGATACGTGCCGTGGTCGATGTCGAGCAGCGCGCCCTGCGCGCCCTCGAAGAGCAGCGACTCGCCGGCACGGCGCGCCGCCTGCAGCAGCGCTGCGACATCGGCGACCATGGGCTGCACGGCCGGAGCGAGCGCCAGCGTTGCGTCGAGCGTCTGTCGATAGGCGACCGGCTCGCACTTGAAATACTGCGTGAGCACGAAGTTGTGGTATTCGAGCACGCGCTCGAGCTTTGCGGCGAAGCGGTCGGGGTAGAACAAATCCTGGACGCGCAGCGCGCGACGCGCGATCTTGTCTTCGTAGGCGGGACCGATGCCGCGGCCGGTGGTGCCGATACGCGTGTCGCCCATCGCCACCTCGCGCGCCTGATCGAGCGCGACGTGGTAGGGCATGACCAGCGGGCACGCCGGTGAAATCGCCAGCCGGGACCGCACTTCGATGCCGGCTTCTTCCAGCTCGCCGATCTCCTGCAGCAACGCGGTCGGCGAGACGACCACGCCGTTGCCGAGATACACGCGCACGGAGGGCCGCAGAATGCCGGAGGGAATCAAGCGCAGGACGGTCTTCTTGCCGCCGATGACGAGCGTGTGGCCGGCGTTGTGGCCGCCCTGAAAGCGGACCACACCCTGCGCATGCTCGGTCAGCCAATCGACGACCTTGCCCTTGCCTTCATCGCCCCACTGCGTGCCGATGACGACGACGTTCTTGCCCATGCCTGTCACGTCGTGCGTTCGACGAGAGACGCGAGCTGGCGCAGGTCGAGCGTGAATCCTGTCGCCGGGCGGGCACGACCGAACGCCTTGCCGATGCCGTCGTAGCGCTCGCCGCGGCCGATCGCGTTCGGCTCGCCGGCGGTGAACACCGAAAAGCTCGCGCCGCTCTGGTAGTGGTAACCGCGGAGATCCGCGAGATCGATGTGCAGCGCTTCGACGCGATCGCGCGCGGCCTGCGAGAGCGTTTCCAGCGCAGTCAGCGCCCCGGCGATCGACGGCGTATCGGGTAACTGCGCGCGCGCCCGCTTCAGCACTTCCGCCGCCGGTCCGTACAGCGTCGGCAGCGCCACGAATGCGTCGCGCCACGCCGCGGGAAGCCTCGCGGTCAGCTCGGTCACCGCGGGCACATCCTTGGTGCGCATGGCGGCGAAGAGCTCCGTGTCGCCACCGTCGCCTGCAATGCGCGCGCCGTTCGCCAGCGCGCGATATACGCCGACGTGGCCGAGGTCGAGGTGCAGGCCGCGCACCGGCGCGGCATCCAGCGACGATAGCAAGAGGGCGAGAACCTCCCGGTCGGCCGCGATACCGGGGTCGCCGTACAGCTCGGCGCCGATCTGCAACACTTCGCGCGACTGCGACACGCCGGTGGCCACGGTATGCAGGACACTGCCGGCATAGCACAGCCGCGTGACGCCGGGCTCGTTGAGCAGGTGCGCGTCGATGCGCGCGACCTGCGGAGTCATATCCGCACGAACACCCAGCAGACGTCCGGAGAGCGGGTCGGTCAGCTTGAAGGTCTGCAGCTCGAGATCGCGGCCGGTCCCCGTCAGCAGCGAATCGAGGTGCTCGATCAGCGGCGGTTGCACGAGGCGGTACCCGTGATCGCGGAAGTGGTCGAGCAGTGTGCGCCGCAAGCTCTCGAGCCGCTCCGCCTCGGCGGGCAGAATGTCGTCGATCTGCTCCGGCAGCATCCACTTACGCATAAAGAGTGACCAGGAGGATGGTACCGATGACGATGGAGATCAGGCCGATGAAACGAAGCTGTCCGTCGGAAAGATCGGTGATCCGGCGAAACGCATCGCGCCAGGCGCGCGGAGCGACGAGCGGCAGCAACCCCTCGAGCACCAGCACCAGCGCGCACGCTGCCAGGAACGTTTCCGGCACCGCCCCTCCCCTGAGGAACCCGACCAGATCGTTACTTGGTGCGGGCACGTGGCGCGCCCTTGGCGCCGCCAGACTGCCTGAGATACTGGAAGAACTCGGAGCTCGGATCGAGCACCATGACGTCGCTCTTGTTCCTGAACGTCGCCTTGTACGCCTCAAGGCTCCGGTAGAAGGCGTAGAACTCGGGGTCCTGTCCGTACGCGGCGGCATAGATCGCGGAGGCCTTAGCGTCCCCATCGCCTTTGGTCTTCTGCGCCTGCTTGTAGGCGTCGGCCAGGATCACTTCGCGCTGCCGGTCGGCGTCGGCGCGGATCTTCTCGGACTCGGCCGCGCCTTGCGAGCGCAGCTCGTTGGCGACGCGCTTGCGCTCGGATTCCATGCGCTGATAGACCTGCGCCAGCACTTCCTCGGGCAGCTCGACCCGGCGCAGGCGCACGTCGACAATCTCGACGCCGATCTGCTTCGCGTCGGCGTCGGCGCGCTGCCGCGTGGTGTTCATGATCTTATCGCGTTCGGTCGAGATCGCCTCGTGGATCGTGCGCTTGTTGATCTCCTGGCCGAGAATCGCGCGGATGGTCTGCGCCAGGCGCTGCTTGGCCAGCTCCTCGTCCCCGGTGACGCTCTGGTAATACTTGCGCACGTCGGCGATACGCCAATAGGCGATGAAGTCGACGTTCAATGGCTTCTTTTCCGACGTCGTGATGCGA
>DASYRK010000100.1:0-61252 GCA_036004505.1 Steroidobacteraceae bacterium | reverse complement strand
CGTTGAGGTCGACCAGCTGCAACGAGCGGACGGTGGCGCGTTCGTGCGGCGGACCGATAACGAGCGCCGCGCAGTCGGTCAGGCTCGAGAGCAACGTGCTCGTGTCGTGCAGCATCTGCTCGAGCTCGCCGTGGGCGTGGGCGAAGAAGTCCCTGACCTGTTGTTTCTTCCCCGCGGGGAGCCCTCCGGGCGTGATGATCTGGTCGACGAAGAAGCGGTAGCCCTTGTCGGTCGGGATGCGGCCCGCGGAGGTGTGCGGCGAGTGGACGAACCCGAGCTCTTCCAGGTCCGCCATGACGTTGCGGATGGTGGCGGCGCTGAGGCTCATGCCGACGTCGCGAGAAAGCGTGCGCGACCCGACGGGCTGGCCGTCGCGAATGTAGTGCTCCACCAGCAGCTTCAGCAGATGCTGGGCGCGATCATTGAGCGATTCGTCGGTCGTCTGCGAAGACATCGTCGCAACGCGGGTCAAACCCATGTCATGGAAAGCATTTTGCAGTGTTCTGCGTCATTTCTCCATATTATCTTCCACAGGCGTCATTGCCTCATGCTAAAAACGCCGCCATGCCGGTCACCACTGTCCCGTTCGCAAGCGTCGCCCTGGTCGGCAACGATCGCGACGAGCGCGTCGTCGAGTCGATGCGCATTCTCGCGGTGCATCTGCACGCCCGTGGACGCAAGGTGCTCGCCGAGAGCGACAGCACTGTCGACTTCGGCGAGACCAGCGTCGAGCGCAAGCCGTCCGCAATGCTGGCTGCAGCAGCGAAACTGATGGTCGCGATCGGCGGTGACGGCACGATGCTGCACGCCGCGCGGCTCGCAGCCCCGCATGCCGTGCCGGTGCTCGGAGTGAACCGCGGCCGGCTCGGCTTCCTCGCCGACATCGGTCCGCAGGACGTGCGCGACCGGCTCGACGAGATCCTGGAAGGACGCTACGTGCAGGATCAGCGCGCGATGTTGCGCGCCACGCTGACGACTGGCAGCGGCACCATCACCGGTCAGGCGCTCAACGACGTCGTGCTTCAGAAGTGGCAGACCGGCCGCACGCTGGACTTCGAGACCTGGATCGACGAGCGCTACGTGAACACGCATCGCGCGGACGGCCTCGTCGTGGCCACCGCAACCGGCTCGACCGCGTACGCACTCAGCTGCGGCGGCCCGATCCTGTACCCCGAGCTGGACGCGCTCGTGCTCGCGCCGATCTGTCCGCACACGCTGTCGGACCGGCCGATCGTGATCCGCAGCTCCTCGCGCGTGGAGATCCGCCTGCTGGAGCGCCCTGAGACGCAGGCGCAGGTCATCTGCGACGGTCTGTCGCTCGGCGAGCTGGGACTGGGCGAGAAACTGGTGATCGAGCCCGCTGGGAACAGCGTGATGCTGCTGCACCCGCAGGATCACGACTACTTCCGGATCCTGCGCTCGAAGCTCCGCTGGGGGCGCGGCGATCGCGTGCAGCCGGTCCAGCCGCAGGACTGACGCGCGCGCCGTGCTGCTGCATATTCAGATCCGCGATTTCGCGATCATCGACGCCGCCGAACTGGAGCTCGCCTCCGGCCTCACGGTGCTCACCGGCGAGACCGGCGCCGGCAAATCGATCCTCGTCGATGCGCTGCTGCTCGCAGCTGGCGGTCGCGCCGGCGCCGAGGTAGTGCGCCATGGCGCCGACCGCGCTGAAGTCTCTGCCACCTTCACGATCGCGAACAATCCTGCCGCGCGCGCCTGGCTCGCCGAGCAAGCGATCGAGCACGAGGACGAATCCGTGGTGCTGCGGCGAATCGTCGGCTCCGACGGACGCTCGCGCGCGTACGTGAACGGTCAGACGATGCCGGTGCAGGCGTTACGCCAGCTCGGTGAAACGCTCGTCGATATCCACGGGCAGATGGAATATCAGTCGCTGATGCGGCGCGCCGCGCAGCGCGAGCTGCTCGACCAGGGCGGTGACTATCGCGAGCTGCTCGCCGCCGTCGCGGAACAGCATCGCGCCTGGTCTCAGTTGCGCGAGCAGCGCGATCGCGCCGCTGCTTCCGCTCAGGATCGCGAAGCGCGGCTGGAACTGCTGCGCTATCACCTGAACGAGCTGAAAGCCCTCGACCTCAAGTCCGGTGAGATCGAGGAGCTGACTGCCGAGCGACAGCGTTTGTCGCAGCACGGGCGGCTCGCGTCGGGCGCGCGCGAGATCCTGCAGTTGCTGCGGGAAGCGGAAGATATGAATGCCGAGCACGCCGTGTCGCGTGCGCTGACGGTCTCGCGCTCGCTGGCCGAGCTCGACTCCCGCTTCGCTTCTATTGCGCAGGCGATCGACGAAAGTCTCATCGCGCTGCGCGAGGGCATCGAGTCGGCCGAGCGCTACGAGGCGGATCTCGAAGCCGATCCGCAGCGCCAGGAGTGGGTCGAGCAGCGCCTCGCAGCCATCGAGACCATCGCGCGCAAGCATCGCGTCGACCCCACAGCGCTCGGGTCGTTGCAAGCGGACCTCGCGGCCGAGTTCCAGCAGCTCGACACGCTGGAAGCGTCGCTCGATCAGATCGAGAAGACGCTCGCGCAGCTCAAGACCCAGTTCCGGTCCGCGTGCACGAAGCTCACCGCGGCGCGGGTCGCCGCCGCGAAAAAGTTGTCGCGACGGATCAGCGACCTGATGCAGACGCTCGGCATGCCGGGTGGCGTGTTCGACATTGCTGTGCGCGCGCTGGACAGCGATGCAGCCTATGCACACGGCGCGGATGAAATCGAATTCCTCGTCAGCGCGAACCCCGGCCAACCGCCGCGTGCGCTCGCGAAGGTCGCGTCGGGCGGTGAGTTGTCGCGCATCAGTCTCGCAATCCAGGTCGCCGCCGCGCAGTCCGAAGCGCTGCCGTGCCTGGTCTTCGACGAAGTCGACGCGGGCGTCGGCGGCGGCGTCGCGGAGATCGTGGGTCGCCAGCTGCGCACGCTCGGCGAGCGCGCGCAGGTGCTCTGCGTCACGCACCTGCCGCAGGTCGCGAGCCAGGCGCACGCTCATGTGCGAGTCACGAAGCTGACGGACGGCAAGACGACGCGCACGGTGCTGACGGTGCTCGGCGCGGACGAGCGGATCGAAGAAATCGCGCGCATGCTGGGCGGCGTCAGCATTACCGACAAGGCGCGCGAGCACGCGGCCGAGATGCTGCGGGCGCCGGGAGCGGAGAGTCGGGCCAAAGCCCGACCTACGAGGAAAAGCCAGGCGGCGAAAGGCTAGTCGGGCGTCATTTCTCGCGCGACGGGCAATTCACGCGCTTGCAGCGGCCGTACAGGATCATGGAGTGATCCTTGATCTCGAACTGATGCTTGGCCGCGATGGTCCGCTGGCGCTCTTCGATGCCGGTATCCATGAACTCTTCGACCTTGCCGCAGTCAAGACAGACGATGTGATCGTGGTGCTCGCCCTCGTTGAGCTCGAACACCGCGGTCGTGCCCTCGAAGTGATGGCGCGTGACCAGGCCGGCGGCCTCGAACTGCGTCAGCACCCGGTAAACGGTCGCCAGCCCGATGTCCTCGTGAGACTCGAGCAGATGCTTATAAATGTCTTCCGCGCTCATGTGGCGCGGCGTCGCGGTGCCGAGGATCTCCAGAATCTTGAGACGCGGCAGCGTGATCTTGAGCCCTGCCTTGCGCAGGTCGCTGGTTTCCACGTGCTTCACTCCTGGGGGCCGGGTATCATCGCGGGCCATTATCGCGCACCGTGCCGCAAGGCTCCACCTTTCGCTGCCCGTCAAATGACCGATCCAGTCAGTAAATTCGCCGCGCTGTCCGCTCTTCGCCGGCTTGCAGTCGCCGCGCTCGTTGTCGCACTGCTCGCCGGCTGCGTCCATCGTATCGACATCCAGCAGGGAAACTTCCTGGATACCGAGGACATCGACCGCATCGCGGTCGGCATGACGCGCGTGCAGGTGCGCTCGTTGCTCGGTACGCCCATGGTCGCGGACCCGTTCCAGAACACGCGCTGGGACTACGTCTACTACCTGAAGAAGGGACGCTGGCAGAAGCCCGAGCAGCGGCACTTCATCGTGTTCTTCGACAGCACCGACAAGGTCGCGAAGATCGACCGGCCGACGGCGCCCGCCAAGTCATCGGCCAAGTCATAGACTTGCGGCCTCACTGACCCTGCTTGCGGCCGCGCGCCGCGGCGCGGCGCCGCCTCTCCTTCGGGTCCACCTGTAGCGGGCGCAGAATCTCGACGCGATCGCCCGCGCGCAGCACTTGCGAATCGGCCACCGCGCGACCGTAAATTGCGCACGCGAGGGGACGGCTGCCGATTTCGGGAAACTGCTCCAGCAGCCCGGAGCGCGCGACGGCGTCAGCGACGGTTGCCGAGTCGGGCAGCTCCAGCTCCCGCAGCGCCTGCCGCTCGGGCAGCGCGTAGACGACGCAGACTCGCATGTGTCACCGCGCGCCGTAGACCGCGCGCGCACGCGCGACGAATGCGTCGACCAGCTCGTTGCAGCTCTTCTCGAACGAGCGCGACAGCAGCAGGTTGAGCACGGCGTTCGTGAAGTCGAAGCGGATCGACAGCGACACGCGCGTGCCGCGATCTTCGCCAATCGGCTCGAACGTCCAACGGCCTTCCAGCGTTTTGAACGGCCCCGGCCCGGCGACCAGCGTCAGCGCGATCTCGCGCGGCGGGGTCAGCGCGTTGCGAGTGGTGACGATCTCGCGCATCCCGGCGCGGTGCATTTCGAGGCGCCCGACGATTTCGTTCGGGCTGCGCTCGAGCAGCTGCGCAGCGGCGACCCAGGGAAGGAACTGCGGATAGCGCTCGATGTCCTCGACCAGCGCGAACATCTGCGCGGCCGTGTACGGCACGAGCGCGCTTCTTTTCACCTCCCTCATGCGGCGGCGACAGCTGGCATGGCGGGAGTTTACCCGCGTACCCGCTACAATCCACGACCTCTATGACCAAGAAGAGCCCCAGCAAGGAGAGCGCGACGATCGCGGAGAACCGCAAGGCGCGCCACGACTACTTCATCGAAGAAACCTACGAGGCAGGCCTGTCGCTGCAAGGGTGGGAGGTGAAGAGCCTGCGCGCGGGCCGCGTGCAGCTGAAGGAAGCGTACGTGTTCGTAAAGGACGCCGAGGCGTTCCTGTTCGGCGCGCACGTGTCGGCGCTGCCGACTGCTTCCACGCACGTCATCCCGGATCCGATCCGCACGCGCAAGCTCCTCCTGAACCGCTCCGAGCTGAACCGGCTGGTCGGCGCGGTCGAGCGCCGCGGCTACACGCTGGTCCCGATCGAGATGTACTGGAAGAACGGCCGCGCCAAGCTGCGCATCGGGCTGGCGAAGGGCAAGAAGGAGCACGACAAGCGCGCCACCGAGAAGGACCGCGACTGGCAGCGCGAGAAGTCCCGCTTGATGAAACACCAGACGAGGTGAAGAAGAGAAGGCTGTAGGCTGTAGACTGTAGCCAGAAAGAAGAAGCCGTCTACTCAGGGGGAATAGCCGTGCTCACGAGAACTCTCGTCCCGACGCTCGTCCTCGCGCTCGCCTGCTCGGCCTGTCAAAAGCGCGAACCCGCAGCCGCCGCGCCCGCCGCCGCCAAACCGGCGCAGGTCGATGCAACGCGCATCGTCCACGCCGACCAGGATCCCGGCAACTGGGTGACGCACGGCCGCACGTATTCCGAGCAGCGCTACTCGCCGCTCGCGAAGATCGATGCCGGCAACGTCAAGCAGCTCGGCCTCGCGTGGTCTCTCGATCTCGATACGCATCGCGGCCAGGAAGCGACGCCGCTGATCATCGACGGCGTTCTCTACTCCACCAGCGCGTGGAGCAAGGTGCAGGCAATCGACGCGGCGAGCGGCAGACTGCTGTGGCAGTACGACCCGAAGGTGCCGGGTGAAACCGGCGTGAAGGCGTGCTGCGACACGGTCAACCGCGGCGTGGCTGCGTACGACGGCAAGTTGTTCGTCGGCACGCTCGACGGCCGCCTGGTCGCGCTCGATGCGGCGACTGGCAACGAGGTCTGGTCGGTCGTGACCGTCGATCAGTCGAAGTCGTACACGATCACCGGCGCGCCGCGCGTCATTCAAGGCAAAGTGATCATCGGCAACGGCGGCGCCGAGTACGGCGTGCGCGGCTACATCTCGGCGTACGACGCGCAGAGCGGCAAGCTGCTCTGGCGGTTCTATACGGTGCCCGGAGATCCGTCGCAGCCATTCGAAGCGCCGATCCTCGAGCAGGCCGCGAAGACCTGGCATGGCGAGTGGTGGAAGCTCGGCGGCGGCGGCACCGTGTGGGATTCGATGGCCTATGACCCGGATCTCGACCTGCTGTACATCGGCACCGGCAACGGCTCGCCGTGGAATCAGCAGTACCGCAGCCCCGGCGGCGGCGACAACCTGTTCCTCAGCTCGATCGTCGCGCTCAAGCCGGAGACCGGCGAGTACGTGTGGCACTACCAGTCGACGCCGGGCGAGACCTGGGACTTCACCGCGACTCAGCACATCGTGCTCGCGGACCTCACGATCGATGGCCAGCCGCGCAAAGTGCTGATGCAGGCGCCGAAGAACGGCTTCTTCTATGTGATCGATCGCACCGACGGCAAGCTGATCTCGGCGAAGCCGTTCGTCCCGGTGAACTGGGCGAAAGAGATCGATCTGCAGACCGGACGGCCGGTCGAAGACCCGGCGGCGCGCTTCATGAATCCGAAGCAGCCGGCGCTCGTGATGCCCGGTCCGTACGGCGCGCACAACTGGCAGCCGATGTCGTTCAGTCCGCAGACGGGACTCGTGTATCTGCCGGCGCAGGAGCTCGGCATGGCGTACCTGCATGATCCGAAGTTCAAGGACCGTCCGCTCGGCTTCAACATCGGCATCGACGCGACGGCAGTGATGATGCCGGACGACCCGCAGATCCGCGCCGCCGCGCTCGCCACCGTGCACGGCTCTCTCAAAGCGTGGGATCCGGTGACGCAGCAAGAGCGCTGGTCGGTCGATCTCGGCAACGCGTGGAACGGCGGCGTGCTCTCGACCGCCGGCAATCTCGTGTTCCAGGGCAACGTCGGCGGCGAGTTCGTCGCGTACAACGCAGCGGACGGCACGAAACTGTGGTCGTTCCCGGCGCAGACCGGCGTCGTCGCGGCGCCCGCGACCTACATGATCGGCGACCAACAGTACGTCGTGGTGCTCGCCGGATGGGGCGGCACGTTTGCAATCTCCGGTGGCGACGCGTCACGCATGCACGGACCTGCGATGAACCGCAGTCGCGTGCTGGCGTTCAAGCTGGGCGGGAGTGCATCGTTGCCTGAGCCGCCCGCCGCTCCCGCACTCGCGAAACCGCCGGCGCTCGTCGGCGACGCGCAGCTGGCGCATCAGGGACAGGTCGCGTTCCACACGTTTTGCTCGACGTGTCACGGCGACTCCGCGGTCAGCGGCGGCGTGCTGCCCGATCTGCGCTGGTCGCCGCTGAACCGATCGGCGCAAGCGTGGCGCGAAGTCGTCATCGACGGCGCGAGGAAGGATCGCGGCATGGTGAGCTTCGCGCCGGTGATGAGCGCTGCGGACGCGGAATCGATCCGCGCGTACGTCATCAAGCGGGCGAATGACACGTATCAAGCAACGCCGTAGCGCTCAGGCAGGATTCTCCAGGCTGAAGGTCGCGCCTTCGTCGTCGTACGCGAAGATTTCGGCGTACCGGGCCCAGCTGATCACCGCGCGCAGCGTCTGCTCCGCTGCCTGCGGCGTCATGTAGTCCTCGAGCTCGTCCGAGAATCGGCTCATCGGTGCAGCGTGCGACGCGCGCTCGTCGAGAATTCGGCGGATGTGGGCCGCAAGAGGCACGTAGCTCAACAGCTGCCGTGCGAAGATCTTCTTGCGCTCGTCCACGTTCGCGTCGGCGAACGCCATGCCCGGCTCGAGCAGGCGAATGTCGCCACCCTCCACTTCCGCCAGACGCATCATCTGCAAAGTCTCCGCAACGGGAAACAGGTCGTCGATCTCCATCTGCAGCCGCGAGGCGATCTCCGGCAGATCGGCCTTGCCGTGCGCAGGCTCGGCGGCCACCGTCTCCATCAGGCCGGACAGCAGGTTGGAGGACACGCGCGGCAGGGTCATGCCGATGCCCATGCCTGGCAACCATTCGGTGCGAGCCCCAGCTGCGGCCGTCCGCGAGCGTGCAGTCATCTCCACGTAGATCCGTTCGACCAGCGCGCGAAACGCCGGATCGAGGCGGTTGCGCGGTTGCGGCAACGTGACGCCGATCTCGGTCAGAACGCGGCCGGGATTGCTGCCGAAGACCAGAATGCGATCGCACATCAGCACGGCTTCTTCGATGTTGTGAGTCACCAGCAGGACGCTCTTGATCGGCATCCGTCCCTCGGACCACAGATCCAGGAAATCGGTGCGCAAGGTTTCCGCGGTCAGCACATCCAGCGCCGAGAACGGCTCGTCCATGAGCAACATGTTCGGGTGCACGACCAGCGCGCGCGCAAAGCCGACGCGCTGACGCATGCCGCCTGAAAGCTCGCGCGGATACGCTGATTCGTAGCCGTCGAGGCCGATCAGGTCGATGGCGGCCAACGCGCGCGTGCGGATCTCCGCCTTCGGCAGCCGCTGCGCCTCGAGGCCGAGCGCAACGTTCTCGAACACGGTGAGCCAGGGGAAGAGCGCAAAGCTCTGGAAGACCATTGCAATGCCCGGCGCCGGACCCGCGATCGGCTGCCCGAGATACGTGAGCGCTCCCGCGCTCGGACGCGACAGTCCCGCAATGAGCCGCAGCAGCGTGGACTTGCCGGAACCGGAGCGTCCCAGAAGTCCGACGATCTGACCTTCGAGGAGTTGCAGATTCACCCCTTCGAGGACGAGCAATTCGCCGCCATCGGGTTTCGGAAAGGCCTTGCGGACATCGGCCGCGCGGAGCAGGACACCGGCACTCATCGTGGATCCCATCAGGCGAGCCTGAACTTGCGCTCGGCGTAGAAATACAGGGGCCGCCAGACGAGCCGGTTCAGCGCAACGACGAACAAGCTCATCGTCGCAATGCCCAAAGCGATTCGATGAAAGTCGCCGGCAGCGGTGGCATCCGCGATGTAGGCTCCCAGTCCGTGCGCGCGCAATCTCGTGTCGCCCCAGCTGGCGACTTCCGCCACGATCGCGGCATTCCACGAACCGCCCGAAGCGGTGATCGCGCCGGTCACGTAGTACGGCAACACGCCGGGCAGCGCGACCTTGCGCCACCACAGCCAGCCGTGCACGTGCAGGTTGCGGGCGACGTGGCGCAACTCGCTCGGCATTGCGGACGCACCTGCGATGACGTTGAAGAGGATGTACCACTGCGTGCCGAGGATCATCAGGGGGCTCAACCAGACGTTGGCACTCAGCTGCCACGTCGCAATACCGATCACGGCAAGGGGGAACAGCAAGTTCGCAGGAAACGCCGCAAGAAACTGGGCGATGGGCTGGACGATCTGCGCGGCTCGCGGCTGCAGCCCGATCCAGATCCCGGCCGGGACCCAGATGAGGCTCGCGAGTGCGATCAGCACGAATACGCGCACCATCGTGAGCAGAGCGAGGCGGCATACTTCACCCGCCTCTGCCAATGATGTTTGCGCAACGAGAGCCGACCCAACGCGCCAGAGCGCGAGAGCAGCGACGGCAAGCAGCGCGAGCCACAGCGTGTAGCCGCTGCGAGCAGGCGACACCGGCGTGGTCGGCCTGAAGGATGAGCGCGACCGCCACGGACGGGACGTGAAGCGCACCGCGGCGTAGAACGCCGTCGTTGCTGCACCAATCAGGCGCGAGCGGCGCATCATCGTCAGCGCCCAGGATCTGGGCGCGCGCGCACCGGGCTCCTGCTCGACGCGGAAACGGTCGGCCCAGGCGACCAACGGCCTGAACAGCAGCTGGTCATAGATCAGCACCACGATCAGCATGGTCAGGATCGCCCAGCCGATCGCCGCGAGATTGCGCTGCTCGATGGCGCGCGCGATGTACGAACCCACGCCCGGAAGCATGACCGTCGTGTTGCCGACGGTAATCGCCTCCGAAGCGACGACGAAGAACCATCCGCCGGACATCGACATCATCATGTTCCAGACGAGCGCTGGCATGGCGAACGGCACTTCCAGCTGCCAGAAGCGTCTCCACGGCGAGAGCCGAAACGCAGCGGAGACCTCACGCAGCTCGTCGGGCACTGTGCGCAATGATTGATAGAAGCTGAATGCCATGTTCCAGGCCTGGCTCGTGAAGATCGCGAAGACGGCGGCGAGCTCTGCGCCGAGCACGCGCCCTGGCGCGAGCGACATGAAGAAGACGACCGTGATCGAAATGAAGCCGAGAATCGGCACCGACTGCAGGATGTCGAGGAGCGGGATCAGGAGTTTGCCGGCTCGCACGCTCTTCGCGGCCAACGTCGCATAGCTCAGGGTGAACAGCAGCGACAACGCCAGCGCCGCCAGCATGCGCAAGGTGGTTCGGGCTGCATACTCGGGCAAGTGCGCAGGATCGAGCGACAGCGGTGCTGCACTGATCAGTGCGAGCGGTTCGAGCAATCCGCGGCTTGCCTCCGCCAGGAACACGATCAGGCTGACGACGACGATGACAGCGGCAGCATCCCAGCGGCTGACGAGCGCACGCGCGAACCCGAACGGCGGGATTCGCCTGGTCATGCCGCACCGCTGCAGTTGAACATGTGTCGCTCTCCACGGCTGCGACCGGTTAGACGCAGCGGGCGCGCGATGTTAGGGGCGTGCGACAGCCAAATTGCTGAAGATTGCTTAACAGACTGCCGCAGCGAGGCCTTGCTATCTGGGCCGGCGCCCCTACACTGATTGCGCTTCTTGGGGGCGATCGGTTTCGACGTGGGTTGCGAAACCCCAGGTGCATGCCGAGTTGTAAGTAACTCGTAAAACTGCTTACAAACTTATAGTTGCAAACGAAGACAACTACGCTCTGGCGGCTTAATCCCGCCTAACCTCCGCCTGGTATGTGCTTGTGCATCCAGAATCGGGGGACGCGCTCACAAGCTCGCGACGCCGGTGTGCTCCAGGCCGGCTCGCTAAAACGCTCTGCAGCTGGCCGTGCGTCTTCCCTGCCCTTCGGGTAGCGCATGGCGAGAATCAAAGAATGGGCTAAGCATGTAGTGTCCTGTGGCGTAGTGCTTACGGACGCGGGTTCGATCAAGAAGGGTCGCCTTCACTCGCAAGGGTGAAGTGACAACGGGGCTCACATCGGCGAAGCCTGACGGCGCCAGACAGCTGGCGGCAGTGGTAACGCCGAGGGGTGGAAAGAGGGCCAACCTCAGGTCCGCCCTGTAGAGACTCATAGACCGGCTGACGTCGTGCGACGCGAGCCGGCACTAGGATCCGGAGCAGAGCTTGTCCGGATAACACGCCCCGCTCCAGCAGTTGCGCGAGCGACTGCGGGATGAAGGCATAGTCCAGCCCGTCTCGAAAGAGACGGAATCGGCTGTCCCGCCGCCTCCACCAACACGCCCCTTCAGCCGCAAGGTTGAAGGGGCTTCTTGGTTATTGGAACATCCCTTTCGTCTTGCCCTGGCGCAGCACGCCGACCACCACGCCTTCGATGATGAGCGACTGCTCTTTCAGGTCGACGCGGATCGGCTCGAACTCCTCGTTCTCCGGCAGCAGCCACACGACCTTGCCGTCCTGCTTGTAGCGCTTCACCGTCACTTCGTTGTCGAGGCGCGCGACGACGATCTGGCGACTGCGCACTTCGGGAGTGCGATGCACGGCGACGAGATCGCCGTCCAGGATGCCGATGTCCTTCATGCTCATGCCGCGCACCTTCAGCAGGTAGTGCGCCTTCGGCTGGAAGATCTTCGGATCGATCTGGTAGCGCCCCTCGATGTGCTCCTCCGCGAGCATGGGCCTGCCGGCTGCAACTCGACCGATCAGCGGCAGGCCCATTTGCTCACGAAGAGAGTCTTTCAGCTGGATGCCGCGCGAGGCGCCCGGCAGCAGGTCGAGCACACCTTTTCTCTGCAGCGCGCGCAGGTGCTCTTCCGCAGCGTTCGGCGACTTGAAGCCCATGGCGGCGGCGATCTCGGCGCGCGTCGGCGGCATGCCGTTGTCGATGATCGAGTCCTGGATCATCTTGAGGATCTGGCGCTGGCGGGGCGTGAGGTCGGTCATGCTCTCTCCGGCTGTACGGATAATCAGTTTTGTTCTTATATACAGAAACCGGCGCTGATACAACCTCAGAATGTGAAGCGGGTCACATCGGCCGGCGTTTGACAGAAGCGCAGCGCTTTACGCCGTCCGTCCCGGCCGCCCTGCCGCCGGTCGGGGGCGCCTGTACGCCTTACCTGCCCTGCCTATAGTCCGCGCCCATGAGACCCACGAAAGCCAACCGGGCCGCCGGCTTCACGCTGTACGAGCTGATGCTCGTGCTCGCGATCGCCGGCGTGATATTCGGCCTCGCCATTCCGAACATGCGCGACTTCATGTGGAACAACCGCATGACGAGCTCCGCCAACGACCTGCTGACCGCGGTGTACCGCGCCCGCAGCGAATCGGTGAAGCGGCATGGCCAGACGGTTCTGTGCTTCACCAGCGACTCCGAGGCGGACACGCCGGCGTGCGACGGTGACGGCACACAGGGCTGGGTCGTCTTTGCCGACACCGACGGTGATGGCGCCGCCGCAGCCGGCGAGGAAGTGGTGCTGCGTCACGGGCCGCTGCCGGACACGATCAGCCTGTTCTCGAAGCCGAACGGCAACGCCGGCTACGTCGCCTTCAATAACGCGGGATTCGCCCGGAATATCGGGCTGGGCTCCGCTCTGCTCGGTGTTGTGATGTGCGACAAGCGCGGCAACAAGGCGACCACGGGTCCCGAGTATTCGGCAGCGCGCGGCGTGACCATCTCTCCCACCGGGCGGCCGCGCGTGACGCGCTCCGTGAACACGATCAAGACGGACGCAAACCTGGGCGACTGCCCATGAGATACGCGATGCAAATTCGAGCTGCACAGGATCGCTCGCAGGGCTTCTCCCTGGTCGAGTCGCTGGTTGCGCTGGTCGTGCTGTCGATCGGCATGCTCGGCATCGCCGCGCTGCACGTCGAAGGCCTGCGTTCCGCGCGCACTGCGCTGACGCGCACCACCGCGGTCAACCTCGCTTCGGACATGGCCGATCGCATCCGTGCGAACCGCAGCGCCAAGGCCGAGTACGAAGCGGTCGTCACGAGCGCTGATACCGACGACAAGTGCAAGCCCGGCGGCGCTGGCTGCACGGCGGCCGAGCTCGCGCATCACGACAAGGCCGCCTGGCTCGGCGCGATCGAGGCCGCGCTGCCCGGTGGCACGGGCACGATCGACTGCGCCGACCCCGCTGCAGTGCCGGCTACTTACACGATCACCATCACGTGGTCGGAAGTGAACGCGGCGAGTCCGAGCACTTACACCGTGACGATCCAGGCATGATGTCCATGCGCAATCCAGCTGCCAAACGCACCCTCGCTGCATTTCGCACCGCGCGCGGCCTCAGCTTGATCGAGCTGATGGTCGCCCTCGTCATCGGCCTGCTGCTGATCGGCGGCGCCGTGACCGTGTACCTGCAGAGCCGTAACACGTATCGCACGAACGACGTCGCCTCGCGCATGCAGGAAGTGGCCCGCTATGCGCTCGACGTGATCTCGCCCGACGTGCGCCTGGCCGGCTTCTGGGGCCTGACGAACCGTCCGGATTCGTTCACGAATGGCGCCGGCGCCGTCGGTGGCGATTGCGGCGCCAACTTCTCCGTCAACGTGGCCCTGCCGATCGAAGGCCGTGACGCGGAGGCTACGGGTGGCGGTGGCTACGACCTGGCATGCCCGCGTGCGGCCGGCATCAACAAGGTCACCTGGGCCGATGTGTTGATCGTGCGCCGTGGGACCTCCGACCCGACCGCGCTCGAAAACGGGCGCGTACAGATACAGACGAATCGCGAAGTCGCTGCGCTGTTCAGCGATGGTGCGCGCCCGGCTGGTTTCGGCGCCGGCGACCTGTCCGAGACGCACAACCTGATGGTCGGCGCCTACTACGTGGGCGAAGGCCCGACCGTGAACGGCCTGCGCCAGTTCGCGCTCCGCCGGCAGACGCTCGTCGGCGGCGGCGCCGGCCCCAAAATCCAGGACGACGAGATCATTGCCGGCGTGCAGGACATGCAGGTGCAGTTCGGCCTCGACGTCAACGGCGATGGCACGGTCGAGCGCTACGTGAACCCGCAGGATGCGATTCCTGCCGGCGCGCGCATTGCGACGGTCCAGCTGTGGCTGCTGGTGGTGGCCGAGGAACGCGAAGTCGGCTTCCAGGACGATCACGTCTATACCTACGCCAACGCGAGCCAGGCGGCTGCCGTGTTCCACGACAACCGCCGTCGCGTGCTGGTGAGCAAGACCATTCAAGTCAGGAATGCCGCCACATGATCACCCAACACAAGTTTTCGCTGCCGCGCGCTGCCCGCGCTCGACGCCAGGACGGCGCGGCGCTGGTCGTCGGCATGATCCTGCTGATGGTGCTGACGCTGCTCGCGATTTCCGGCATGAACAGCGCGACGCTCGAGCTGCAGATGGCCGGCAACGCGCAGTACTCCGAGAACGCCTTCCAGGCCGCGGAGACCGGCGTCGAAGTAGCGCTGCGCGAGGCGCGCCTGAACGGCACGAACACCGCGAACGTCGACCCGGAAAAGACCGAGCTCGTGACCGGCACGACCGATCACTACAAGATCATCACCCTGCACGACCCGGACAACGGCGTGACCAAGGTGCCCTCCGGCGGCTTCAGCATGGGCGTCGGCAAGGGCTTCAGCGCCTACCACTTCGACGTCACCAGCACCGGCACGTCGAGCCGCTCGTCTACCCAGACGCACGTGCAGGGCTTCTACGTGGTCGCCCAAGCAGCCAAGTGACGGCCAAATGAACTCGAGACATCACCTATTCATCGGTTCGGAGCAAGCCATGTTCAAGAAAGCCACGTTTGCGCTGCTGCTCACTGCTGGCCTGCTGACGACCGCGTTTGCGGCCGAGGAGAACGAGCCGCCGCGCATGTACAGTTCCGAGCGGCCGATCGAGACCGACATGGTGGGGCTGCCCCTGCCGCGCGCCGTGCCCGGCTCGATGACCTTGCGTCCCTGCGATGTCTGCACGCCGGTCACGCTGGGGCTCACTACGTCTGCGCAATTCTTCGTCGACAGCAAGCCGGTGAGCTTCGCCGACCTGCAGGCGCTCGCTCAGAAGTCGAGCGCGAATGTAGTCGTGTTCTATGACACCAAGACCAATGCCGTCACGCGCATCGTCGTGAGCGACGCGCGCTGAACTGCACCGGCACTGGCCCATCGAGGACCCCTGCATGCGTAACCGCTTTTCCCCCTTCGTCGTCCTTTACGCCGCGGCACTCACGTTCGGTGCAGCGTCGCCCGTCCAGGCGGACGACACCGAGATCTACATCGGTCAGCCGACGCAGAACTCGACCGCCACGCGCCCGAACATTCTGTTCGTCATGGACACGTCGGGCAGCATGGGAACGAACGTCACGACGCAGACCACGTTCGATCCCAAGGAGACCTATGACGGCGCCTGTAGCACCGACAAGGTCTACTGGAAGAGCAGTTGGGCCGCATTCACGGGCAACGGGCTCCCCGTCAGATCGGACTGCAGTCTGCGCGGCAAGGATTCCACGACGGCCGGCGTCGTGAGCCAGTCGGTATTCCAGTGCAAAACAGCCCAGAACAACATCAACGTCATCGGGTTCCAGACCGTCCAGGGCGCCGCTCAATGGAAACCGGGGAGCCCGGCAACGAAGAGCGTCTGGAACCTTCTCGCCAGGTCCGTGGACAACCAGCCGGTCGATTGCGCGGATGATTTCAACCCGGCCAAGATGGACCCGCCGCACGGTGACGGCACGCGCGCGTATGCGGCAAACGGCAGCAACGGCCCGTACACCGATGACTCGGCGCAGCAGATCAACTGGACGAGCCCCGGGGCCAACAGCCAGTACACTTTCTACTCGGGCAACTACCTCAACTGGTACTACAACGCCAAGACGGTTACCAAGACCCGCCTGGAGATTCTCAAGGAGAGTCTGAGCGGCCTCGTCAGTACGCTGTCGCAGGCAAACGTCGGCCTGATGCGATACGACACGGGTGGCGCAGGCGGCATGGTCATCAAGGAGATGGAGGACGTCTCGACTTCGCGCCAGGAGATGCTCGACGCGATCGCCAGTTTGAATCCGAGCGGCACCACGCCACTGTCCGAGACTTACTACGAGGCACTGCGATATTGGCGCGGCATGGGCTGGGACTATGGCAGTACCAGCAGTCCGGTGGTCAGCATTCCGGAATCACGCAACGATAAGACCTACATCAGCCCGATCGCCGAGTCCTGCCAGAAGAACTTCATCGTGTATCTCACCGACGGCGAGCCCGTCTCGGACCAGCTGAGCTCGACCCGTATCGGCAATATCCCCGGCTTCAAGGCCTACCTCGACGGGTACGCCGCACCCCGGACAGCGGGCGTCTGCACGCCGCACGCCACCAACCTTGTCGAGCCCGACGGTATCTGCCTGGACGACCTCGCGGCCTTCGCGCACGACCAGGACCAGATCACCGGCGCCGGCACACCCGGCAGTCAGACCATCACGACGTACATGGTGGGGTTCGGCGGCGACGTGCAGGGCATCGCCTGGGCCGTCGACTTGCTGGGGGAAACCGCACAAAGGGGCGGCGGCGCGTTCTTCCAGGCCGGCGACACCGCTTCGCTGACCGACGCGTTCAACAACATCATCTCCGAGATCCTGTCGGTCAATACGACCTTCACTGCCCCGACGGTCGCAGTGAATGCGTTCAACCGCACTCAGAACCTCGACGACCTCTACATCACCGTCTTCGGCACGCCGCAGCCGCCGACCGATGGCAACAAGTATCACTGGCCCGGCAACGTCAAGAAGTACGAGATCAATACCGACGGGACGATCGTCGGCCCGGGCGAAAAGCCGGTCGTCGATGCGCAGACCGGCTTCTTCAGCGGCAATGCGCAAAGCTTCTGGTCCGACGTCATCGACGGCTCGGAAGTGGCGCTCGGCGGTTCGGCCAACGAGATCCCTGCGCCGGCTTCGCGCAAGGTCTACACCGACATCAGCGGCGGCACTCTGACGAGCAGCTCGAATTCCGTGGAAGTCGGCAACACGGCGATCACGGACGCGACGCTCGGCATCGATGCGGCTTCGACCATCACCCGCGACACGCTGATCGAGTGGGTGCGCGGCGCCGACGTCGATGCCGTGCTGCCCGCCGATCAGACCAATCCGCGGCACCAGATGGGCGATCCGCTGCACGGCCGCCCGGCCACCGTGATCTACGGCGGCACCGAGGACAATCCGGACCTCACGCTGTATGCCGTGACCAACGACGGCTACCTGCACGCGATCGATACCGACAACGGCAGCGAGTTGTGGGCGTACATCCCGGGGCAGCTGCTGCGCCGCATGGACGATCTGCATGAGAACGATGCGCAGCCCACCAAGCGCTACGCCCTCGACGGCAACATCCGCGCGTACAAGCTGGACATCAACAACAACGGTATCGTCGATGGTGCCGACAAGGTCTATCTGTTCTTCGGCATGGGCCGCGGCGGCGAGAGTTATTACGCACTCGACGTCACGGACCGCACCGATCCGCGCCTGCTGTGGCGCAAGGGCAGCGCCAACGAGGTCCTGGCGGACGGCTCGTCGCTTCCGAGCTCCGATCAGCTGCCCGGCCTGGCGCAGACCTGGTCAACGCCGGTCATCACGAACGTCAACATCGGCGGCACCGTCCGCCTCGTCGCGATCTTTGCCGGCGGGTACGATCCGACGCAGGACAATCTCGCCTACAACACCGATGACGTCGGCAACCGCATCTACATGCTCGACGCAGTCACCGGCGCGCTGTTATGGCGCGCTGGTCCGGACACGGACGGCAGCGCTCAGCTCAAAATCCCAACGACTCTGGCCGCCGAGCGCCGGATGAACAACTCGATCCCGGGCGATGTGCGCGTGATCGACCTGGACGGCGATCAGCTGGCGGACCGCATGTACGTCGCGGACACGGGCGCGCGCGTCTGGCGCTTCGATATCCACAACGGCCAGTCGGCGAGCTCACTGGTAACGGGCGGCGTATTCGCGTCGCTGGGGCGCGCCGGCGGCGCGGGCAGCGACCCGACCGACGCGCGCCGCTTCTACTACGCGCCGGACGTGTCGATGCTCAAGCAGAACGGTAGCGCGTTCCTGAACCTCGCGATCGGCTCGGGCTATCGCGGGCATCCGCTCAACGAGCAGATCCATGACCGGTTCTACTCGCTGCGCGATCTTACGCCGTTCGCGCGACCGACCCAGAGCGAGTACAACAGCTTCGCGTTGATCACTGACGCCAGCACGAACCTGATCGACGTCACCACTGACATCACGCCGACCATTCCGAGCGGCGCGGCCGGTTGGAAGATGGACCTGAGCGCACCGTCGTGGCAGGGCGAGAAAGTGCTCGCCGAGTCGACCACGTTCGCGGGCACCGTCATCTTTACGACCTACCTGCCGCAAGCCGGTGATGCCGTCAGCGGCAGCAACTCGTGCGTCGCGCGCCAGGGCCGCAACCGGCTGTATGCGGTCTCCGCGCTGGACGGCAGCCCCGTGCTGAACCGCGACAACTCGGCCGACGCCGACGGCAACGTCAGCAAGACCGGCGATGAGGTCGAGGATCGCTGGGGCGACCTGGCCCAGAGCGGTATCGCGCCGGAAGCCGTGATCCTCTTCCCGGAAACCTCGTTGCCGGCCTGCATCGTCGGCGTCGAGTCGTGCGGCGTGTCGTTCACGAACAATCCGGTGCGCACCTTCTGGAATCAGCGCGACACGGAAGGCACCGACTGATCAGCCGGGCCGCGATCGCACCGTGCGGTCGCGGCCCGCCGGACCCGAGGAACTGACGAATGAATGCGGAGCGCACAGGCATGATGAGATCTCGCGAACGCGGCGTCACACTGCTGGAGCTGATGGCGGTGGTGGTGATCCTGGGCATCCTGGCCTCGATCGCCATCCCTTCCTATCGCAGCTACCTGTTGAGAGCGCAGCGCACTGACGCCACCTCCTCCCTGCTGCGCATCGCGGCCGCACAGGAAAAGTTCTATCTGCAGAACAATCGCTACGCGACCAACGACGAGCTCGACGATGCGCCGCCGGCCGGCCTGGGCATCCCTGCGACGGAGCACGGCTACTACACCGTGAGCACGGCCAGCGTGGACAACAGTCTGGATTTCACGGCGTCGGCAGTCACAGTCGCAGGTGGCGCTCAGGCCAAGGACGTCCAGTGCGTGACCTTCACGATCAATCAGGCCGGCACACGCACCGCTCTGGACAATTCGGACGCGGTCAATACCAATAACTGCTGGCGCTGATACGCACGCCAGCACTGTCGCGTCTCAACGACGCTGGCAGCGTTGTGCTTTATCGCACCGCTTCAATCTTGTATCCTCCGCGCTCGGCTCGCGCCGGAAGCTTTTACAAAAAATGAGCTTTTGAGGCGAAATCCGAGGGAACTCGCCATAAGTCCCGCGGATTAAGAGGCGTTGAAATTCAGTCGCTCCGGTCCATTTTTGTCCGACCCAGAAGAAGGGGAAAGAAGTCATGAAGAAAAGCATCTCCACCACGCTGAAGGCAGGCGTTGCCGCCCTGGTGCTCGTCGCTGCCAGTGGCTGCGTCTCGCAGAAGGCAGTTGATGAGATCAAGGCCACTGCCGATAAGGCAGTGCAGGATGCCGCAGCAGCGAAGGCAGCAGCCGACTCTGCAGCCAGCGCCGCCGCTTCGGCACGCTCCGCCGCTGACAGCGCGCAGAGCGCTGCGAACCAGGCGATGCAGGCCGCGCAGGCCAGCCAGTCCTGCTGCGACGCGACCAACGAGAAGATCGACCGCGCCTTCAAGAAGGCCGTGTCGAAGTAATCGTTTCGGTTCGCTGAATGAAGAACGCCGCGGCTCGCGCCGCGGCGTTTTTTTGTGTCCGTCCGAATCGAAGAGGCGGATCCCACAGCTTCCGCCATGGACTAACTCGGTAGAAGATGACTTCGGCCGCGGGACCCGCGAGCCGCAGTCTAGCGGAGTCGGCTAACGGCCGCCGGGCGCTTCGCTGGCGGCCTGCACCGTCGCGGGACGCAGCAGCACCGGCTCGGGCACGCCGGTCGCGAGAATGAATGCCCGCTCCGCCTTCGCCCAGTCGATCGCGACGCTGCGATTCTGCGTGGCTGCGACCAGCAGCCGCGTGATGTTGGTGAGACTGCGCGTCTCCGCCGGCGCCTGTCCCTCGAGCGGCGCGTGCACTTCGATGTACAGATCCTCGCCGTGCCAGCCCATGCGATAGGGCTGATCGATGAGCCGCACCGACGTGTTCACCGCGACCAGCTTGAAGAGCTCGGCGATGTCTTCGGGGTACATGCGGATGCAGCCGTGCGTGACCTGCATGCCGACGCCCGCCGGCAGATTCGTGCCGTGGATGAGATACGCGCCGCCGGGAATGCCGAGACGCATTGCGTACTCGCCGAGCGGATTGTCGGGACCGGCCGGCACTGCCTTCGCCAACGGCCGGCCGTCGGCTTCGTGCTCGCGGCGCACGGATTCCGGCGGATACCAGATCGGCTTCTCGCGCTTGTTGACGATGCGCGTCATGCCGAGCGGCGTCTTCCAGTCCATCTTGCCGATGCTGATCGGATAGGTCATCACGACCCGCGCCTCGCCAGCCCTGGCGCGCGGGAAGTAATACAGCCGATGCTCGGCGAGGCTGACGATCAGCCCTTCGCGCGGCTCCTCCGGCAGGATGTAGCGCGAGGGAATCAGCACGCGCGTGCCCTCGCCCGGCAGCCATGGATCGACGCCCGGATTGGCAGCGACGATCTCCTCGTAGCCGACGCTGTAGCGGCGTCCGAGATCGAGCAGCGTGTCCACGTGCTGCGCGACCACGTACTGAACTTCGCCGAAGACTGTGTCTTCGCCGCTGGGCAACGGATAGGTGGCAGCGTGCAGCTGCGCGCTCATTGCACAGCCCGCCAGCCAGGCGGCCAGCCGCAGGGCACTCGATCGATAACGGGTCTTCATCGCGGCGTCTTCAACACTGGGTAAAAGTCTAGCAGGTCGCGGGGTCAGCAAACCGTGCGCTATGGCGCCTGCGCCTTGAGCAGATTGCCGATCTGCGTCGGCACGCCCTTACGCGCTTCGATCAGCCCGACGCGGATGGCGTTGCGGAACGACAGCACGTCCGCGCTGCCGTGGCTCTTGATGACGATGCCGGTCAATCCGACCATGCTGGCGCCGTTGTAGGTGCGCGGATCGAACTCGCGGCGCAGCGAGCGCAGCACGGGCCAGGACGCGGCTGCTCCGACATAGCGCAGCGGATTGCGCGTGTATTCCGTCTTCAACGCGCCCACCAGCATGTTCGCGAGCCCCTCCATGGTCTTCAGTGCGACGTTGCCGGTGAACCCGTCCGTGACCACCACGTCGACTTCGCCGGAAAAGATGTCGTCGCCCTCGACGAAGCCGACGTAGTTCAACTTGCTCGCCGTGAGCAGCCGCGCCGCGTCCTGCACGACGCTGTCGCCCTTCGTCTCTTCCTCGCCGATGTTGAGGATGCCGACGCGCGGCTTCGCGATGCCATGCAGGTCGGCAGCGACCACCGTGCCCATGACGGCGAACTGGAACAGGTGCTCAGCCGTGCACGCGGAGTTCGCGCCCAGGTCGAGCATGTGAGTGTGGCCGTGGCGGGCGCGGATGCGCGAGATGATTGCAGGGCGATCGATGCCTTCGATCGTCTTCAGCACGAAACGGCCGGTCGCCATCAGCGCGCCGGTGTTGCCGGCGGAGACGCAGGCCGCGGCGTCGCCCGATTTCACCAGGTCGATCGCGACGCGCATCGAGGAATCTTTCTTGCGCCGCAGAGCGTCCTGCGGCTTCTCGTCCATCGCGACGACCTGCGTCGCCTCGTGCACGGTGATGCGGGAGCGCACGCCCGCGGGCGCCTCGTCGAGCAAGCGCGTGATCGGCTCGGCGAGACCGACGAGCACGATGTGCAGATCGGACTCGGCCTGCAGCGCCGCGAGCGCGCCGGGCACAGTGACGCCCGGACCGTGATCGCCGCCCATGGCGTCCACCGCGATTCTGATCGGACGGGGACTGTTCAAGCAGATGTCGCCCCGCGCGCGCCGGGAACGGCGCGCGCGGCAGCGTGCTTATTCGGAGTCGGTCTTGTCGCGGCTCTCGATGACTTTCTTGCCGCGATAGAAGCCATCCGGCGAGATGCGGTGACGCGAATGCGTTTCACCCGAGGTCGGATCGACCGACAGCGCCGGCTTGCCGAGATGATCGTGCGAACGATGCATGCCGCGCTTGGAAGGTGTCTTTCGGCTCTTCTGAACTGCCATGGCTCATTTCTCCAACAAATCCCGCAAATTCTCGAACGGCTTCTGCGAGCCAGAGCTCGCGTCGTGCTCCAACTGCGACGGCAGCGCCGCAACCTCGCCGCACTCGCCGTCCGCATGCAGCGGCACCAGCGGCATCGCCAGCAGCGCCTGCTCTTCCGCCAGCCAGCGCACGTCGAAGCGCGTCGCTTCGGCGATCACCGGCTCGTAGCCGCCGGGCTCATCGGCCCGCTCCTCGGCCACCACGATGACCTTGAATCGCTCGTCGATCGGCACCGCGACCGGCTGCACGCAGCGCTGGCAGCCGACGCTCACGGTCCCGTGCAGCGTGCCGTCGATGGCCGGCCGGCCGTCGTACAGCGAAAACTGCAACCGCACGTCGATGCGCGATTCGTCCTGCGCGCCCGACTCCTGCAGACGCGGCAGCTGGACCACGGAAAAATGACGCTCGATGGTGCTGCCCGCCCGCGCACAAGCGTCTGCGTCCACAATCGTGTCGGTGGAGACGGCCGGGGGTCGCGGCATGGGGCGCGTATACTAGCGGCCACCCCCGACAGTGTCAAAAACAATAAGGGCGTAAATGATTGTTTTAGTAGGGCTTGTTTTTACCGGGAGCGCTCCCCCGGACGCACAGTGTGCGCGGCTGCCATGAGCGGCGCTAAAGGCGACCCCAAGCTACGGCTGGTCCTGGCGTCGACCTCCGCCTACCGCAAACAGCTGCTCGAGCGGCTCGGCATCCCGTTTACGGTCGCCGCGCCGAGCGTCGACGAGTCCCCGCTCCCCGGCGAATCGGCTGCGGACTTGGTCGGGCGGCTGGCCCGAACGAAGGCGGAAGTCGTGGCGCGCAGGAGCACCCACAGCCTGGTGATCGGCTCCGATCAGCTCGCGATGTGCGGCCGTGACGTGCTGGGCAAGCCGGGGTCGGGCGACCGGGCAATCGCGCAGCTCAAATCGCTGAGCGGCCACCGCGTCGTGTTCAACACGGCCGTGCACCTCGTGCTCTCGGACAGCGGCACGAACGAAGGGCACCTCGACGTAACGACCGTGCATTTCCGCCGTCTCAGCGACGACGAGATCCGCCGCTACGTGACGCGCGACAAGCCGTACGACAGCGCCGGCGGCTTCAAGGTGGAAGCGCTCGGCATTTCGCTCTTCGACAACGTGGACACGCACGACCCGACGGCGCTCGTCGGCCTGCCGCTGATCTGGCTGGCCGGAGTGCTGCGCAAGCACGGCTTCAGCGTGCCGTAGGCGCAGGCTGTGGGCGAGCGCGTTTGCGCCTCGCAGCCCAAAGACCGAGCAGACCGGTTGCCAACAGGCCGAGGGTTGCCGGCTCCGGAACGTCGACAGCACTCAGCGACCAGACCGCCCAAACGTCCCGAGGCGCGCGCGCCAGGCTGGAATCGCGGGCCTCGGCACCTGCGCTGAGCGTGTCGCTCGACTCGTCGCTCACATTGGAATAGAGGAAAGCGTCCACGGGGCCAAATTGGCCCACTGTGTACGGCGTCCAGGCGCTGCACAGAAAGTCATCGGTGCATCCATTGATGAGGCCGGGATTGCTGTCGAAATCGCCGAGAAACACTTGATCGCCGAGCGCGAGGGATGCGTGCAGTGCGTCCAGCGGAACGGGAAAGAAGAAGTCTTGCGGGCTGTCACACCCCGAGAAAACCTCGATGCAACTGCCGTCCTGGAAGGACACGTCGTACGACACACCGTCGACCAGCACCGAAGAAGCGCCGAGGTGCCGCTGGTCAGCCTCCGCGCAACGAGCCTTGTAAAGCCGGACGACACGTCATCGCTGCGTTCTCAGTCGCTCGAGCACGGACTGGAGCTCGGGCGGCAGGGGCGCGCTCACCGTAAAGGGCTCGTCGCCGCGTCGAAATGACAGCGACGCGGCGTGCAGGAACATGCGCGAGAGGCCATATCCCCGGAGCTTCGCATCCTTGTCGCGATCGCCGTATTTCTCATCGCCCGCCACCGGGTAGCCGGCGTGCGCCGCGTGCACGCGGATTTGATGCGTGCGCCCCGTACCGAGCGCGATGTCGAGCAGCGTCGCGACTTTCCCGAACTGCTCGATCGGCGAGAAAGTGGTCACCGCCTCCTGCCCTTCGTCGTGCACGCGCACGACGCGCTCGCCGCCCTGCTTCAGATTCGTCTTCAGCGGCAGATGGATCGTCTTGCTCCCGAACGGCCAGCGGCCGGCGACGAGCGCGAGGTAGCGCTTCTCCATCTCTCGCCCGCGCAGCTGCGCGTGCAGGTCGCGCAGCACGGCGCGCCGTTTGGCAACGAGCAGGCACCCGCTGGTCTCGCGGTCGAGCCGGTGGACGAGCTCGAGCTCCTTGAGCTGCGGGTGTATGGCGCGCAGCGACTCGATCACACCGAAGCTCACACCGCTACCGCCGTGCACGGCGACGCCTGCTGGCTTATTGATCACGATGAGGTCGCGGTCCTCGAAGATGACTGCCGCGGCGACGAACTCGCGCAGCGACTTCGATGGCGCGCGCACCGTAGCGGATTCGTCCTTCTTCGTGCCCTGCAGAGGCGGCAGCCGGACGCGATCCCCTGTGGCCAGCCGGTATGCGGGCTTCGCGCGTCGGCCGTTTACGCGGACCTCGCCCGTCCGGAGGATGCGATACACGAGGCTGCGCGGCACGGCGCCCAGCGTCCGTAGCAGGAAGTTGTCGAGGCGCTGGCCCGCGTCGCCTTCCTGGGCCTCCACATAGCTGACTTGATGGAAATGCACGTAAGCTATTGATCGATCATTGAATGGCAGCGCATGCCCTGTTATATTCCGCGACGATTTCCGCGGTGTCTCCAGGCTTACGCGAAGAGGCGCCGCATATTAGTTGGTTCTGTTCGAATCTGTCTCACCTGGGTCCTGTTCGACGATGCCCCGTGCGCCCACACCGGTTGCGCTGGCGGCATTCGCAGTGCCGAGCCGTCGTCGTCGGCGAGCCTGAGGTGCAATGGCAATTGTTCAGACCATCGTCCGGCCGCGTTCCAACGTCGGTGCCAAGGCCTGTCCAATTGGGGCTTTGGGTCGGCGGTAAGCGCAGACCGGCGGGCCAAAAAAGTGAACGGAAAGACCAGCCGGACCTGCGGGTCCGCTGCCTGAGCACCAATCGGATGAATTCGTTTCCCGATCGTTACGCTAATCCAACGCTTCCGCCCGCCATGCGTGAGCTCGCGGCCCTTTGCGAATATTCAGAAGGGTCTCATGAAGCGAATGCTCGTCAACGCAACCCAGGAAGAGGAGTTGCGCGTCGCACTGGTTGATGGACAAAAAATCTACGACCTCGATATCGAAGTACCGTCACGCGAACAGAAAAAAGCCAACGTCTATAAGGGCCGCATCACGCGCGTCGAGCCGAGTCTCGAAGCGTGTTTCGTCGATTTCGGCGCGGAACGTCACGGCTTCCTGCCGCTGAAAGAAATCTCCAAGGACTACTTCAAGGGCGGCCAGGCGCCCGGCGGCCGCAACATCCGCGAGCTGCTGGACGAGGGCCAGGAAGTCATCGTCCAGGTGGAGAAGGAGGAGCGCGGCAACAAGGGCGCTGCCCTCACCACCTTCATCAGCCTCGCCGGCCGGTTCCTGGTGCTGATGCCCAACAACGCCCGCGCGGGCGGCGTCTCGCGCCGCATCGAGGGTGAAGACCGCGAGCAGCTGCGCGAAGCGCTCGACCAGGTGCAGATTCCCGACAACATGGGCGCCATCGTCCGCACCGCTGGCGTCGGCCGCTCGGCCGAAGAGCTGCAATGGGATCTCGATAACCTGAAGGAAGTGTGGACGGCGGTCTCGACCGCGGCCGAGGGTCGCCCGGCGCCGTTCCTGATCTACCAGGAGTCCAAGGCCATCATCCGCGCGCTGCGCGACTACCTGGCCGACGACATCGGCGAGATCCTGGTCGACAACCAGGAGGTCTTCAACGAGGCGCAGCAGTACATGCAGCGCTTCATGCCCGCGGGCCTGCGCAAGCTCAAGCTGTACGAAGACAGCGTGCCGCTGTTCACGCGGTTCCAGATCGAAAACCAGATCGAATCGGCGCACTCCCACAAGGTCAACCTGCCCTCCGGCGGCTCGATCGTCATCGACCCGACCGAGGCGCTGGTCTCGATCGACATCAACTCGGCGCGCGCCACGCGCGGCAGCGACATCGAAACGACCGCGCTCAACACCAACCTGGAGGCCGCGGACGAGATCGCGCGGCAGCTGCGATTGCGCGACCTCGGCGGCCTGATCGTCGTCGACTTCATCGATATGGAGTCGCAGAAGAATCAGCGCGCGGTCGAAGACCGCATGCGCGATGCCGTGCGCCAGGATCGCGCCCGCATCCAGATCGGGCGCATCTCGCGCTTCGGGTTGCTGGAGCTGTCGCGGCAGCGTCTGCGGCCTTCGATCGGCGAATCGGCGAGCGTCGCCTGTCCCCGCTGCAGCGGCATGGGCACGATCCGCAGCGTCGACTCGCTGGCGCTCGCGCTGTTGCGCCTGATCGGCGAGGAAGCGCGCAAGGACCGCACGGTCAAAGTCGTGGCGCAGCTGCCGGTCGACGTCGCGACCTACCTGATGAACGAGAAGCGCGAGTGGCTCAACGGCATCGAGAGCAAGAGCGGCGCGGAAGTCGTGCTGGTCCCGAACAAGTACATGGAGACGCCGGCGTACGAGATCCGTCGCGTGCGCGACGACGAAGCCGGACTGCCGGAGAACAACTCCGTCAGCCACCAGATCCCGGTGGTTCCGCTGCCGGCGTTGAACGAAGCAGTGAAGAACGAAGATCGCCCGCCGCCGCCGACGCCCGTCGTGGTGGCGTCGAGCATCGCGACCATCCCGCCGCCGCCGACGATCGCGCTGGAGACGACGATTGCGGCGCCGGCCAAGCCGCCCGTGCCGATCGAGCAGATCGGCATCTTCGTGAAGATGTGGCGCTTCCTGTTCGGCGGGGCCGGCTCAGCTGCGCCGCAGCCCGCAGCCCCCGCGACGCGCGAGTCCGTCCGTCCTTCGCACGAGGGTCGTCGCGATCGGCACGACGGTCGCCACAGCCGCGATCGGGATCGTGACCGGCATGGTCGTCATCATCGCGACCGCGACCGCAATCGCCACGATCAGAAGGACAAGACGGCAGCCGGCGGCGACGCGCGGCGCGATGGTCAACGTCACGAGCGCAAGCCTCGCGAGCATTCGGAGGCGGGCCGCGCCGAAGGCGCGCAGCGCGCTGGCGGCCACTCGCAGCATCGACAGCAGAATCAGCCGCAGAATCAGCAGCAGCAACCGCCGGCAGCGCCGAAGCCCGAAGCGGGTGCGCAACCTCCGGCGCAAACTGCAGAAGGCGGGGGCCGTCAGGAGCGAAGTGATCGCGGCGACCGCGGAGACCGTGGCGAGCGCCGGGGTCGTCGCGGCCGTCGTCGTCGCGGCGGACGTGGACGCGGCAGCGACGGTGGCGCGAGCGAAGGCGGCTCGGCGAATGCCGAATCCGGCGCCGAAGGCGCAGGCGAGAACGCTCGCGAATCCCAACCGCGTTCGGAGCCCCAACACAGCCTCGACCTCGCCACACCGCGCACGGAGCATGCCGCGGAACCCGCGCCGCCGAAGCCTGAGCGCAGCGAGCCGGCCGGTGACAGCGGGCACGCCGACTCGAAGAATTACACGGTGTGGTCATCGGAGCCGACGCCGCGCGGCGGCGGCACGCGCCGCGAAGAATGAGCGCTATCCAGGTCAGGCTCTAGCCCGACTCAACACGTCCCGCAGCAATCCTTCCGCAGCTTCTTCGAGCAGGTCCAGCACCTGCTCGAAGCCTTGCTGCCCGCCGTAGTAAGGATCGGGCACTGCACGCGCGCCGCTGGACGGCGCGAACTCCATCATCAGCCGGATGCGGTCGTGACGAGCCGCCGGCGCGCGCCGGCGCAGCTCGCGCAGATTCTGTTCGTCCATCGCGAGAATCAGATCGTAGTACTCGAAGTCAGCGGTCCGCACGGTCCGCGCGCGCAGCGACGACAGGTCGATGCCGCGACGACGTGCAGCCGCGATGGAGCGATCGTCCGGCGGCTCGCCGACGTGATAGTCGTGCGTGCCCGCGGAATCGATCTCGACCGTGAGCTGCGGCGCGCGCGCTGCGAGCAGGCTCCGGAACACGCCCTCCGCGCTCGGCGAGCGGCAGATGTTGCCCATGCAAACGAAAAGAATACGCATTCGCTACTTTTTACCTCGGGCTCGCCCCTAGAGACAAATGCCGATAGGACCGCCGACGGAACCTGCGTACAACACGCTGCGCTCCAGTAGGTGCGCGCCGGATCAGCCGGCGCGGAATAACGAGAATGAACAAACCCGAGCATGGCTTCGCGGAAGGTGACCGCGTACGCGCGCCGCGCCGCCCGCAATTTCCGCAAGGCACCGTCGTCAAACTCATGGACCGCGGTTATCTGCTGGTCCGCTGGGATGGCGACGTGCTGGAAACCGCCCACCACTCCGAGCTGGAGAAAGTGAGCGGCGGACGCTGACTACGGCGTATCCGGGGACAGCGACGCGCGGACGCGCGCGACGTCCGCTTCGGTATCGACGCCTGCCGGCGGCGGCACCACGGCGATACCGACGACGAGCCGCATCCCTGCTTGCAACGCGCGCAGCTGTTCGAGCTTCTCCGTGACTTCCAGATCGCTCGGCGGCATCGCCGTCAGCCTGCGCAGCGCATCGACCCGATAAGCGTAAATGCCGAGGTGCCGTTGCGCGCCGAGAATGCTGGTCTGGCTCGCGAGGCCGTGCGCCGCGCCGTCGCGATGCCACGGAATCGGCGCGCGGCTGAAATACAGCGCGACGCAGCCGCGGCCGGTGACGACCTTGACGACGTTCGGATCGAGGAACTCGTGCACGCTCGCGATCGGCGTGCACAGCGTGGCGATCTCGGCGTCGGCGTGACGCTCGAGGAGCGACGCAACCTGATCGATCAGCTGCGGCGGCAGCTGCGGCTCGTCGCCCTGCACGTTCACGACGATCGTGCGTCCGTCCCAGCCGCGCGTCTGCGCGACCTCGGCGATGCGATCGGTTCCCGACATGTGATCGGCGCGCGTCATGACTGCAAGTGAGCATGCCGGCGCGCGCGGATCGCGCGCAGCCGCGGCGATGCGCTCGTCGTCCGTCGCGACCAGTACTTCGTCGGCAGCGCTGCGGCACGCGGCGGCGACGACCCACTGGATCATGGGCCGTCCGCCGAGGTCGACCAGCGGCTTTGCCGGCAGGCGCGTCGAGGAATAGCGCGCCGGGATGACGACTTTGAATCCCATGCCGCTTTAGTCCCGCAGCAGCGGATCCATCGGCTCGAGCGGGCGTGCTTCCTCTTCCAGCATCACCGGAATGCCGTCGCGGATCGGATAGGCGAGCCGATCGGCCCGGCACACCAGCAGCTGCTGCACCTTCGCGTACTGCAACGGTCCCTTGCACAGCGGGCAGGCGAGGATATCGAGGAGCTTGGTGTCTATTGCCATGCGATGAGTCGTCCGAGCATTGCATGCACCGCCGTCGCATCCTGCTCGCTCACGATGACGTCCATGCGTACGGCCCAATGCCGCTGATCGGCGAAGCGGACGCATTTTACTGCATCCTTCTCCGTCATCAGCACCGGCAGATCGTCAGGGAACTGAACGTCAGCGGCCGTGAGGCGAGCATGATCCGGCAGCGGGTGCGGCGCAACCTCGATACCGAGCTGCTGCAAGGCTGAGAAAAACTGTTGCGGATGGCCGATGGCCGCGACCGCGTGCACGCGTGCACCCTTGAAGCTTTCCAGCTGACGCGTCTCGCCGCTCACGAGCGCGGTGGCCTCTGCGAGCCGCGCGCACGCCTGAATAGTCGCGGCGACCGCAGTGATCGGACGCGGCGAGCCATCGCGCCACGACACCACCCGCAGGTCCGCCTGTGCGAGCCGGCTGACCGGCTCGCGCAACGGCCCCGCCGGCAGCAGCTGACGATTGCCGACGCCGCGACGGCCGTCGATCACGACGACCTCGCGGTCGCGGGCCAGGCGATAGTGCTGCAAGCCGTCGTCCGACAGAACGATCCCCGCGCCGCGCTCGATCGCACGCTGCGCCGCTGCCACGCGGTCCGGACCGGCGACGACGATCGCGCCTGTGCGTTTCGCCAACAGCACCGCCTCATCGCCGACTTCCTCGGGCGCTGAGTCGCTGCTCACGTCACGCGGCCACTGCGAAGAATTGCCGCCATAGCCGCGCAGGACGATGCCCACGCGCACGCCTTTCGATTGCAGCTGCGCCGCGAGCCAGATCGTGAACGGAGTCTTGCCGGTGCCGCCGACGGTGACATTGCCGACCACGACGACCGGCCGCGCGACGCGCACGCGCCGCAGGAGACCGAAGCGATACGCCGCGCGACGGCAAGCGACGACGAAGCCGAACAGCCAGGAGAGCGGCAACAGCAGGAACGAGAGCCACTGCGCTTCGCGGTCGTACCAGACTCGCTGCAGAAACGAATCGGCCGAGGCGCTCACGCGGCGAACTGCTGCCGATACAAGGAGGCGTAGTGGCCGTTGAGCGCCAGGAGCTCGGCATGCGTGCCGGTTTCCGCGACCTGGCCCGCGACCAGAACGAGGATGCGGTCCGCCTTCTCGACCGTCGACAACCGATGCGCGATGACGAGCGTGGTGCGGTTGTGCATGAGCCGCTCCAGCGCGCCCTGGATGATGCGCTCGGACTCGGTGTCGAGCGAGGACGTCGCTTCATCGAGGATCAGGATCGGCGCATTCTTCAACAGCGCACGCGCGATCGAAATGCGCTGCCGCTGTCCACCGGAGAGCAACACGCCGCGATCGCCGACCATGGTGTCGAGGCCTGCGGGCAGGCTTTGCGCGAATTCCATCACGTGCGCGGCGCGGGCAGCGTCCTCGATCGCGGCCGCCGGCACGTTGCGTCCGAACGCGATGTTGGCGCGGACGGTGTCGTTGAAGAGCACGACGTCCTGGCTCACCAGCGCGAGCTGCTCGCGCAGGTTCGTCAGCTGGTACTCGCGCACGTCGTGGCCGTCGATGCGGACCGAGCCTTCGTTGACGTCGTAGAACCGCGGCAGCAGGTTGACGACCGTCGACTTGCCGCTGCCGGTCTTGCCGACGATCGCGAGCACGCCGCCCGCCGGGACCTTCAGGCTCACGTCCCGCAAGGTGACGCCCTTGCCGACCGGATAGGAAAACGAGACGTGGTCCAGCTCGATGTCGCCGCGCACGCGCGTTGCGACGAGCGAGCCGCCTTGCGGTTCCGCCGGCTCGTCGAGCAGCTCGAAGATGCTCTGCCCGGCCGCGATGCCCTGCTGCAGCGGTCCGGCGACGCTTACGAGGCTCCGCAGCGGCTGACTGATGCCGACCAGCGCGACCAGGAACGCCAGCAGATCGCCCATCGTGCTGCGGTGGTGAACCGCGTCGGAGATCGCGATCGACAGCACCACGGCCGAGCCGAGCGCCATCACCATCTGCACCACGGGGTTCGACAGGCCCTTGGTGAGCACCAGGCGCATGTGCGAGCGGCGATTGTGCTCGTTGACGGCCTCGAACTGCGCATTCTGGTAATCCTGCGCGTTGTAGACCTTCACCAGCCGCGGCGCGTCCAGCGTTTCCTTGGCGACGCGCGTGATGTCGCCCATCGAATCCTGGATGCGCCGGCTGTAGCGGCGGAACTTGCGGTTGATGATCGTCACCAGCCACGCGACCAGCGGGCCCATGGTGAGCGAAATGAACGCGAGCCGGGTGTTGACGATGAACAATGCTGCGATCGAGCCGAACACCGTCAGCGACTCACGCACGGCAACGGTCACGGAGTCGGTCGCCGCCTGGCCCACCTGCTCGGTGTTGTACGTGAGCTTCGACAGCAGCACGCTGCTGATATTGCGATCGTAGTAGCCGATGGGCAGCTGCACCATGCGCTCGAAGATCTGCCCGCGCATTCGTTTGACGATCCGGCGCCCGACGTACCCCATGCAGTACGTCTGCGTGAAATCGCCGATGCCGCGCAGGAAGAACAGGCCGATCAGCGCCAGCGGCAGCCAGACGATCGTGCGCGGGTCGCGGTTCTCGAACGTGCCGTCACCGAACACCTTCGCGAACGCCGTGAAGCTCACCATGCTCGCCGAGAACAGCATTGCACCCAGCAGGCCGAGCGAGAACACGCCGCGGTGCGGACGCAGGTAGCCGATCAGACGACGCCAGGTCTGCCACGCGCTCGACGTGAGGACTGCCTTCGAACCGCGCTCGGCTTGCATGCGAACGAGCGCGCCTGCTAGTCCGCGCCCGACGTGCCGCGGGAATCGTTCACTGTCGCGATGCTGATCGCGCGAAAGCCGAGGCGACCGAGCACGTCCATGGCCGTCACGACGGACTGATGCGTGGCGCGTGCGTCGGCGCGGATCGTCACCGGCACGTCGCGAGCCTCGCCCGCCACCTTCGCGACGGCAGCCGACAACGTTGCGGGACTCGTGTTGATGAGCGTCTGGCCGTTGACGCGATACTCACCCGAAGCGGTGACGCCGATTTCGATCGGGTCGTGCTTCTGCGCAGCCGCCGGCTCTTTGCTCGCCTGCGGCAGCTGCAGCTCGATCCGCGACTCGTCCACGAACTTGGTGGACAGCATGAAGAAGATCAGCAGCAGCAGCACCACATCCACGAGCGAGATGACGTTCAGCTCGGGATCCTCGTGATCGCGCGAGCGCAATCTCATGCGGCTGCTCCCCGGGAGCCGGCGCTCGGCTGCGAGCGCACGCCCGGCTGCTGCTCGATTGCCTGCACCAGCTTCATCGCCTCTTTCTCCATGGCGACGACCAGCCGCTCGACCCGGCCGCGCAGCAGCCGGTAGCAGATCGTCGCAGGGATCGCGACAGCGAGACCCGAAGCGGTCGTGATCAGCGCCTCGGCGATACCGCCGGCGAGCGCCGTCGGGTTGCCGATACCGGCGGCCGCGATCGCGTTGAAGGTGCGGATCATGCCCATCACGGTGCCTAGCAGGCCCATGAGCGGCGACAGCGACGCGATCATGCCGAGCGTGCCGATGAAGCGCTCGAGCTCGTGCACGACGTGACGCCCGGTGTCCTCGATCGCTTCCTTGAGGATGGCGCGGTCGCGATGGCGGTTCGCGAGACCGGCGGCGAGCACATTGCCGAGCGGCGAATTCTGCTCCAGCGCCGCAATGTGCTTGTCCTGGATCTGCCCCTGCTCGACCCAGCGCCACACCTTGTCGGTAAGCTCCGCCGGCAGGACCCGCTTGGTTTGCAACGTCCACAGCCGCTCCAGGATGATGGCTGCGGCGACGATGGAAGCGAGGATGAGCGGCCCCATCATGGGACCGCCGGCTTTCACGATTTCAAACATGAGTGTGCGTGGCGAGCCTCGTTATTCGCGTCATAGTAGCAGATAGCGGCACGCCGCCTCACCGCTGCCAGTAGCGCCGCTGCGTGCGCCGATATTCGCGCACGAGCGGCGGACGCCCGCCGACGAACGTGATCTCGATCGCACCGCTGTCGGCGGTCGTAAGCAGTCGCGCGCCCGCCGCGCGCCAGCGCCCGACCACTTCGTGGCGAGGCAAGCCCCAGCGATTGCGATACCCGGCCGAAACCAGCGCGAGCGCAGGACGCGAGGCGGCAACGAACGGCGCCGTCGACGACGTGCGACTGCCGTGATGAGGCACCACGACGGCCGTTGCACGCGGCAGGCCGCTTGCGACGAGCGCCGCTTCGGCCGCTTCTTCCACGTCGCCGGCGAGCAATGCGCTGCCGGCGCTGCTGCGTACGAGCAGGACGCACGACGAATCGTTGTCGCTCGCGCGGCCGGAGCGCGCTGGATGCAGGATCTCGAACTGCACTCCGTCCCACGTCCAGCGCTGGCCGCGCCGGCACGGCTCGCTCGCCCTCGACAGCGGCGCCACCGACGGTCCAGTCAGAATCTGTCCAACCGGCATGGCGGCGAGCACGCTGTTCGCCCCGCCCCGATGGTCGAGATCGCCGTGACTCACGACGAGTGCGTCGAGGTGACGCACGCCGCGATAACGCAAATAGGGCAACACTGCGAGCTCGCCAGCGTCGCGACCGGTCGGGAACGCTGGCCCCGCGTCGTAGACCAGCGCATGTGTCTGCGTCCGCACGACGACCGCGAGCCCCTGCCCGACATCGAGCATCGCCAGCTCGAAATTACCGACACCCGGACCGGGGATTCGATGCAGGAGCACGGGCAGACACAGCAGCGCGCCCGCCAGGCGCGTCGGCCAGATCCCCGGCATGACGAGCAACAGCGTGCCCACGACGAGCGCGCAGAACGCCGCAACGGACGGTTGCGGGAAATACCAGAGCGCCAGCGGCCGCTCGGCCAGCCATTGCAGTAACGGCCACGTCCACTGCAGCAGCGCGACCGGTACCGCGAGCACCCACGCGCCCGCCGTCACCGACACGGATGCGACGCACGCTCCGAGCAGCACCGCTGGAACGACGAGCAGCGTGAACAGCGGAATCGCGATCGCATTCGCGAGCGGCGATATCAGCGAGACGCCGCCGAAGGCCGCGAGCAGCAGTGGCACGAGGCCGACGGTCACCGCAGACTGAACGCGTGCGAACGCCGTGATCGGCCCGTCGCGCCGCACGCGTCCCGCGACCGCGAGCAAGATGATCGCGACTGCGCCGAACGACAGCCACGCTCCGGGCGCCAGCGGCGCGAATGGATCGATCAGCAGCACGCCGACAAGGGACAAGCCGAGCGTGTGAGTGACTGTGAGGTTGCGTCGGCACCAGCGCGACGCGAAGTAGATCGCGAGCATCAGCAGCGTTCGCTGTGTAGGCACCGACATTCCGGCGAGCGCTGAATACAGGAGCGCCGCGGACGCGCCGGCGACGACCCGGCCGTGCATGGCGTTCCAGCGACGCGCCTGCGCCGACGGCAGCCGCACGATCGCACCGCCTAGCCACGCGGCCAGCGCCGCGACCATGCTGATGTGCAGGCCTGAGATCGCCATCAGGTGCGTCGTCCCGGTCGCGGCGAACACGCGCCACTGCTGAGGGCTCATCGCCTGCGTGTCGCCGACCGCGAGGCCCTGCAGAACACCGAGCATTCGTCCGCCGGGGACCGCGTCGCGAATGCGACCGGAGATCCAGGCGCGCATGCGTGTGACGGCGTAGCGCAATGACGGCGGCGCGAGCCGTGTGTTGCGCGCATCGTCGCGGACATAGCCGGTTGCGCCGATCCCTTCGCGATACAGCTGGGCTTCGTGATCCACGCCGCCCGGATTCGCAAAACCATTGCGCCGCTTGAGTCGCACGACGAGCTGCCACAGCTCGCCGGCGCGCGGCGCACTCGTCGCTCGATACCAGACGAGGCGAATCCGCGGCGAGACGCCAGCGCGCGGCTCCACGACGTCGAGCACGAATTGCGAATCTGTGCCGACGCCGCTCGGCACCGACGCCACGTAGCCGTGCACGACCATGTCGCGCCCTTCCAGCGCCGGCGGCAAGTCGCCCGCCGAGCGCCAGGCGCAGTTCACGAGCGCCCAGCCCAGGCCTGCGAGGAAGATTGCGACCAGTTTGAATCTCCCGACGCAGCCCAGCACGACAGCCGCGGCGAGCAGGCCGACGGCCCAGTGCCCTGTGGGCCAGTGCCCCGTGGGCAATCGCGGCAGGCAGTGGATACAGCAGACGCCGAGCAGAAATGCGATCGCAACTCGCCCCATCCGGACCTCCCTGTCTGAGATACTTCGCGCCCATGCCGAGACGATTGTTCAAGACCCTGACGCGACAGCGCCAGCGCTGGAAGCAGCGCTGGTTCATGCGGCCGTTCCGCCTGCTGCTCGAGCATCCCGCCTACTGGACGCTCAACCGGCGCAGCGTCACGCGCGCGTTCGCGCTCGGGCTGTTCATCTCCTTCGTGCCGTTGCCGATCCACATCTTCGTGGCGACCGCGCTGGCGCTCTGGTTCCGTCTCAATATCCCGGCAGCGATCGCCGGCACGTTCCTGGCCAATCCGCTCACGCTCGTGCCGATGTACATCTCTGCCTATTGGGTCGGCTGCCACGTGCTCGGGCTCGGCTTTCACAACATCAAGTTCGAGCTGAGCTGGGCGTGGCTGTCGACCGCGTTGATCCCGATCTGGAAGCCGTTCCTGCTCGGCTGCCTGATCCTCGGCCTCGTCGCGGCGATCGCCGGCTATGCCACGGTCGGCGGCTTCTGGCACCTGAGCCTCGTGCTCAATTATCGCAAGCGCAAGGAAGACAGCGCGCGCAGAGAGTCGGCGCTGGGAAAGAAATGAAGAGTCCGGCCGCTCCAGCGCATCCTGCGCCCGCGGCATTCGCGCATCCCTGCGCAGCAGCTTTAGCCTGACGTCAGTCTGCCGTCGCTCAGTGTCAGCGTGCGCTGCATGCGCGTCGCCAGCTCCGGCGCGTGCGTCACGATCACGAGCGCCGTCTGCAGCTCGCGATTCAGCTCCAGCATCAGCTCGAAGACCTGCTTTGCGTTCGCACCGTCGAGGTTGCCGGTCGGCTCGTCCGCGAGCACGACAGCCGGCTGAGTGACGAGAGCGCGCGCGACTGCCGCCCGCTGCCGCTCGCCGCCCGAGAGTTGCCCCGGCCGATGATCGAGACGCGCACCGAGTCCGACGCGCTCCAGGAGCGTGCGCGCGCGCTGCCGCGCCTCCTGCACGGGCATGCGGCGAATCAGCAGCGGCATCGCCACGTTCTCCAGCGCCGTGAACTCGGGCAGCAGGTGATGGAATTGATAGACGAAGCCGAGCGCGCGATTGCGCAGCTCGCCGCGCGCCGCGTCCGACAGGCGATTGATCTGCGATCCGGCGATCGACACCGTGCCCGCGGTCGGCAGGTCCAGGCCGCCAAGCAGCTGCAACAGCGTGGTCTTGCCGGAACCGGACGCACCGACGATCGCGATGCGCTCGCCCGCGGCGATCTCCAGGTCGACGCCGTTGAGCACTTCGACGCGCGCGTCGCCCTGCTCGAAGTGCTTGGAGAGGCCGCTGCAGGTGAGAACGAGGTTCGGCATGGGGATCATTCGTGTCGCAGCGATTGCGCCGGTTGGGTGCGCGCGGCGCGCCAGGAGGGATAGAGCGTCGACAGGCAGCACAGGCCGAACGCCGTCAGGCTGATCTTCAGGACGTCGCTCCACTCGACGCGCGCCGGCAGATCGCTGATGTAGTAGACCTTGGCGTCGAGGAAATGCAGGCCGAGCAGCGTTTCGAGCCCGTGGATCAGCGACTCCAGGTTCCACGAAATCAATACGCCGAGCAGCACGCCCGCGAGCGTGCCGATCACGCCGATCGCGACTCCCTGGGTGAGGAAGATCGACAGCACGCTGCGTGGCGAAGCGCCGAGGGTGCGCAGGATCGCGATGTCCGAGCGCTTGTCCTTCACGACCATGACGAGCGTCGAGACGATATTGAACGCGGCGACGCCGACGACCAGCAGCAGGATGAGGAACAGCGCCGACTTCGTCAGCTGGATCGAGCGGAAGAAGTTCGCGTGCTTGCGCGTCCAGTCGTCGATGTAGTACGCACCGCCGAGCGAGCGGGCGAGATCGCGGACGATGTGCGGCGCTGCGAACAGGTCGGTGAGCTTCAGGCGCAGGCCGCTCACGTCATCGCCCATCCGGTACAGGCGCGCCGCGTCGCCAATGTGCACGTAGGCGAGATTGCGATCGAACTCGAACATGCCGGCGGAGAACAGCCCGACGACCTGGAACGCGCGCATGCGCGGCATCACGCCGGCCGGCGTCGTCGTGCGCAGCGAAGTGACCAGGACCACGCGCTGGCCGAGCGTGACGCCCAGCGCCTTCGCCAGCTCCGTGCCGAGCACGATGCCGTACTCGCCCGGCTGCAGCGCCTCGAAAGAGCCCGCCACGACCTTGTCGGCGACGGCGGTGACGTTGCGCTCCTCGGCCGGCAACACGCCCGTCACGATCGCGCCGCTGGTCTTCGCGCCGCTGCCGATCAACAGTGCCTGGTCTTCGATGAAAGGCGCGGCCGCCACGACGGATGAGTTGCCTCGCACGCGCGCGGCTGCATCCTGCCAATCGCTCAGGCGCGAGCTATAGGCCGTAATGCTCGCGTGCGAAGTCAGGCTCAGAATGCGCTCGCGCACTTCGCGCTCGAAACCGTTCATCACCGACAGCACGACGATGAGCACGGCGACGCCGATCGCCAGTCCCGCCATCGAAATCGTGGAGATGAAAGAGACGAAGCGGTTGCCGCGGCTCGCGCGCAGGTAGCGACGCCCGATCAGGAACTCGTACTTCATTCGTAGCGCAACGCCTCGGCCGGCTCGGTTGCGGCGCCGCGCAGCGCCGGGTAGATCGTGGCCAGCACCGTGAGCACGAGTGCAGTCACCGTGATGCCGATGACCTGCGGCCAATGCACCTCCGAGGGCACCTGCGAGATCACGAACACGTTGGGGTCGAAGATGTGACCGCCGGTCACGCGCTCGAGAAACGGCGCGACCGTGTCGACGTTGAACGCCAGCGCGAGGCCGGTGCCGAGCCCGAGCAGCGCGCCGAACCAGCCGATGATCACGCCCTGGGTCATGAACACGCCGACGATCGCGCGCGGCGAGATGCCGACCGTGCGCAGGATCGCGATGTCGGTGCGCTTTTCGTTCACGACCATGACCAGCGCCGCGACGATGTTGAACGCCGCGACTGCGACGATCAGCATCAGGATCAGCGTCATCATCGTCTTCTCGATGCCGACTGCGCGGAAGAAGCTGGAGTTCTCGATCGACCAGTCGCTGGCCTCGATGCCGGGCCCGAGCGCCGCGGCGATCTCGTGCACGCGCGACGGCGCGGCGAACATATCCGCGAACTTCAGGCGCAGCCCGCCGGGCACGCCGCCGTTGCCGGCGATCGCCGCCGCGTCCTGCAGGTGCACGAATGCGAGCACATTGTCGTGCTCAGCCGCGCCGACTTCGAAGACGCCGCTGACGGTGAAGGTCTGAATGCGCGGCTGCACATCGATGCCTGCGATCGCGCCCTCGCCCTCTTTGCTGCCGACGGGCACGAGCACAGTGATCTCGTCGCCGATGCGCGCGTCGAGCGCATACGCGATCCCCGCACCGAGCACGATGTGACGCTCGCCCGGCCGCAGGTCGTCGAGCGTGCCGGCCTTCATGTGCGTGCCGATCTCGGCGACCTGCGGCTCGAGCCGCGGCTCGATACCGCGGATCATCGAGGCGCGCATCTGGTCGCCGCGGCCGATCATCCCCTGCAGGTCGAGGTACGGCGCAACGCCGACGACGCCGGGCTCGCGGCGCACGCGCCCGGCCAGCGTTTGCCAGTCGCGCATGAGCTCCGGCGGCGCGGCGAGCGTCGCGTGCGAAGTCAGGCTCAGCAGCCGCGTGCGGGTCTCGCGTTCGAGCCCGTTCATGACCGAAATGATCGTGATCAGCGCGAGGACGCCGACGCAGATCCCGAGCATCGAGATCCAGCTGATGAATGAGACGAAGAAGCCGCGGCGGCGGCTCACGACGTAGCGCAGCCCCACGTAGACAGGCACGGGATGGAACATAAGGCCGGCAAGGCTACTGCAACGGGGCGGGAAGTGTGAACTGTGACAACAATTCGAAGACCCGTGCTTGGCCCTTATGTAATGCCTGCATTAGAGTCCTCGGGTCGCACCTGAGAGGACGGCCCCCCATGCGGTTCATGCGTTTCACATCCCTGCTCGTGGCTTGCGGCGCGGCCCTGGCGCTGTCCGGACCGGCGTTCGCCGACGAGCTGCAAGTCCCGAACCCCTCGGCCTCCGGCAACACGCCCGCCAGCGGCATGTCGATGGAGAGCGTCGAAGCGAAGTACGGCGCCCCGGCGCGCCGCGTCCCCGCCGTCGGCGGCGGCACGGCCGCGCAACCGCCGATCACGCGCTGGGAGTATCCCGGCTTCGTCGTGTACTTCGAGCACAACAAAGTCATTCATACGGTCGTAACGCCGAGCTGACGTTGTCGGGCTGTCGGCTCTTGCTCCTAGAGCCGACAGCCCCCACCTGCTAACCTCGCGCCCTCTTCGGGGACGCCTTGCGGCGTCGGCCCGAGTGTCTTCATTTTGGCCGATGCGATTTTCCCAGGCATGAGCGATGCAGAACGTCCATTGATCCCGAGCAAGGCCCAGCTACAGGTGCGCTGGGGCCAGCTCTACGGCTCCGCCACGTCACTGTGGCTCGCTGAGGCGGCGCGTAAGGCGTCGGCGCCTCTGCTCGTCATCGCCGCCGACGCGCGTCAGGCGAGCCGTATGGAAGACGAGCTGCGCTTCTTCTGCGCACCCGGCACGTACATCGAGCACTTCCCGGCGTGGGAAACGTTGCCGTACGACCTGTTCTCGCCGCACCCGGACATCGTGTCGCAGCGTTTGCGGATGCTGTCGACACTGCCGCGCCTGACCAAAGGCATCGTCGTCGTCGATCTCGAGACGGCGCTGCAGCGCCTGCCGCCGCAGACTTACATCGACGCGCACGCGTTCGACCTCAGCGTCGGCGAAGTGCTCGACGTCGCGGCGTTCCGCGAGCGGCTCAGCGGCGCCGGTTACCTGTCGAGCTCGCAGGTGATGGCGCCCGGCGAATTCGCGGTGCGCGGCTCGATCATCGACCTGTTCCCGATGGGCAGCGAGGTGCCGTATCGCATCGATCTGTTCGACGACGAGGTCGAGAGCATCCGCGTGTTCGATCCGGAGACGCAGCGCTCCGGCGAGCGCGCGCAGGCGTTGCGCCTGTTGCCCGCGCGCGAGTTCCCGCTGACCGCCGACGGCATCCAGAATTTCAAGCGCCGCTTCCGCAACCGCTTCCCCGGCGACCTGACGCGCATGGCGATCTACCGCGATATCGCCGAGGGCGCGCCGCCGCCCGGCATCGAGTACTACCTGCCGTTGTTCTTCGACGCGACCGCGACGCTGTTCGATTACCTGCCGGGTAACACGATCGTCGCCGCCGAGACCGACGAGCACGGCGCCGCGACGCAAGCGTTCGGCGAGATCGCCGGCCGCTACCAGCAGCGCGCGCATGACGCGCAGCGTCCGATCCTCGAGCCCCGCGAAGTGTTCACGCCGGTCGACGAGCTCGTGCAGCGGCTCGCCACGATGCGCCGGATCGAGCTGTCGCGAGTCGAGCTGGATCCGTTGCTGCAGTCCCTGCCCTTCCAGAATTTCGCGACGCGCCGGCCACCGGGCCTGCGCATCGACGCGCGCAGCGAAGACCCGGCGCGCGAGCTGGCGCGCTTTCTCGACGACTTCCAGGGCCGGGTGCTGATCGCGGCCGAATCGGCCGGCCGGCGCGAGATGCTGCTCGACATCCTCCAGCGCCGCAATGTGCGGCCGCAGCTCGTCGACGGCTGGCCTGCTTTCGTTGCAGGCGACGCGCAACTCGGCATTACGGTCTCGCAGATCTCGACCGGCCTGGTGCTGACGGAGCCAGCGCTCGCGTTGATCGCGGAAGAGCAGCTGTTCGGCGAGCGCGCACGACAGGAGCGGCGGCGACGCCGCGCCGAGCGCGATCCCGAAAAGATCATCCGCGATCTCACGGACCTGCGCCCGGGCTCGCCGGTCGTGCACGAGGACTACGGCGTCGGCCGCTTCGTCAGCCTGGTGACGCTCGATGTTGGCGGACTGACCAACGAGTTCCTGCTGCTCGAATACGCGGATGGCGACAAGCTGTACGTGCCGGTTAACGCGCTCGACCGCGTCAGCCGCTACACCGGCGCGCCGGCGGAAACCGCGCCGCTCCACAAGCTGGGGAGCGATGCGTGGGAGAAAGCGAAGCGCAAGGCCGCGCAACGCATCCACGACACTGCCGCCGAACTGCTCGATCTCTATTCGCGTCGTGCTGCGCGCCAGGGCGAGCAGCTCGTAGCAAGCGAAGTGGATCTGCTCGCCTTCGAAGCTGCGTTTCAGTTCGAGGAGACACCGGATCAATCGCAGGCGATCGAGGCGGTCATCGCCGATCTCGGCAGCGGCAAGCCGATGGATCGCGTGGTGTGCGGCGACGTCGGCTTCGGCAAGACCGAAGTGGCGCTGCGCGCGGCGTTCGTCACCGTACAGGCCGGCAAGCAGGTCGCGGTGCTCGTGCCGACCACGCTGCTCGCGCAACAGCACTACCAGACGTTCGCAGATCGCTTCGCCGACTGGCCGGTCAAAGTCGAAGTACTTTCACGCTTTCGCAGCGCGCGCGAAGTCGACCAGGTGCTGCAGGGCCTCGAATCCGGCCGGACGGATATCGTGATCGGCACGCATCGCCTGCTGCAGAGCGGCGTGAAGTTCGGCCGCCTCGGACTGCTGATCATCGACGAGGAGCACCGCTTCGGCGTGAAGGACAAGGAGAAGCTGAAGCAGCTGCGCGCCGAAGTCGACGTGTTGACGCTTACGGCGACGCCGATCCCGCGCACGCTGAACATGGCGATGGGCGGCCTGCGCGAGCTGTCGCTGATCACGACGCCGCCGGCGGCGCGCCTGTCGATCAAGACGTTCGTCTCGCAGTGGGATTCGGCGACGATCCGCGAAGCGTGCCTGCGCGAGATCCGCCGCGGCGGCCAGATCTACTACGTGCACAACAGCGTCGACACGATCGAGCGCACCGCACGCGCGATCGCCGAGCTCGTGCCCGAGGCGCGCAGCGCCGTCGGCCACGGCCAGATGCGCGAGCGCGAGCTGGAGCAGATCATGCTCGACTTCTATCACCAGCGCTGCAACCTGCTGGTGTGCACGACGATCGTCGAGAGCGGCATCGACGTGCCTTCGGCGAACACCATCATCATCGATCGCGCCGACAAGCTCGGCCTCGCGCAATTGCACCAGCTGCGCGGCCGCGTCGGCCGCTCGCATCACCAGGCCTACGCCTACCTGCTGACGCCGCCGCGCAATGCCATGACCGCGGATGCAGCGAAGCGCCTCGAAGCGATCGAGTCGCTGGAAGATCTTGGCGCGGGCTTCACGCTCGCCACGCACGACCTGGAAATCCGCGGCGCCGGCGAGTTGCTCGGCGAGGAACAGACCGGCCAGATCCAGGAGATCGGCTACGCGCTGTACATGGAAATGCTCGAGCGCGCGGTGAACGCGCTGAAGTCCGGCAAGATTCCGCATCTCGATCAGCCGATGCACCAGGGGCCGGAGGTCGAGCTGCACGTGCCCTCGCTGCTGCCCGACAGCTACCTGCCGGACGTGCACCTCAGGCTCGTGCTCTACAAACGCATTGCGGCCGCGGCGAGCGAGGAGGAATTGCGCGAGCTGCAGGTCGAGATGATCGACCGCTTCGGCCTGCTGCCGGAGCCGGCGAAGAACCTGTTCCGCATCGCCGGCTACAAGCAGACCGCGCGCGCGCTCGGCCTGCGCAAGATCGATGTCGGCCCCGGCGGCGGCTCGGTGACGTTCGAGCGCGACACGCGCGTCGAGCCGGCGACGCTGATCCGCTACGTGCAGCAGAATTCGCGCACGCACCGCCTCGAAGGCGGCACGAAATTGCGCTTCACGCTGAAACTCGAGAAGGACGAGCAGCGTTTCGCTGCGGCCGAGCAGTTGCTAGAGGCTCTGCAGAAACCCGCTGCTGCTACACTGCGCCGATGACACCGTTCAAGAACCGGACCAGGCTCGCTACACCGATCCTCGCCCTGCTCGGCTGCGTCTGCCTGTCGGCCTCGGCGCAGCAGTCCTCGCAGGTGCTGCAGTCGTATGACGTCGAGCTGCTGGTCTTTCGCACACTGAACCCGAACGCCTCGCCCGAGGAATGGAGCATGGAAGCTGCGGAGGCGGGTCAGCGGCTGGCGATTCCGGAAGACGAGCCGGAACCCTCCGCCGTGAGCGCTGCACCGCCGCCGACGACGTCGAATTTCCCGGTGCTCGCGCCGGGCAGGTTCAAGCTCACCGGGATTTACGACACCCTGCGTCGCAGCCGCAACTATCAGCCGCTCGCGCATTTCGGCTGGACGCAACCGGGTTATGCGCGCAACGACGCCAAGCTCCTGACGATCAACTCGATGGTGCCGGCGGGCTCGGGGATCGTGGGCCAGGTCGCGCTGACGCGCGGCCGTTATCTGCACCTGACGCTCGACCTGGTGTACGACGCACCGGGCGCGGCCGGCGAGCCGACGCAGCGCTTCGTCATGCGTCAGAGCCGCCGGATGCGCAGCAACGAGCGGCACTACCTGGATTCGCCGAGGTTTGGCGTCATCGCGATCGTGACGCCGAGCAATCCGTCAGGCTAGCAGGCAAAAGCCGCGCGTTTTGCCGGCGTCGTCGAAAGCGCCTTGGCGGCTTTCGACCAGAAAACTAGTCGCACTCGCGACTGACCACCCGGTTCTTGCCGAGCTCTTTCGCGTCCTTCAACGCACGCAGCGCGGATTCGTACGCGCGCGTCGGCAACGCGTCGTGCGGCGGAACGAGCGACACGACGCCGGCGCTCGCAGTCACGAAGCGCGACACAGTCGAGCGCGGATGGTGGATGGCGAGATCGCGCACGCGTGCGAGCACAGCTTCGGCGAGCTTCGACGCCTGGCCGAGATCCAGACCGGTCGTCAGCGCGGCGATCTGATCCTCGTCGAAGCGGCCGCACAGGTCGCTGGCGCGACGGAAACAGCCGGCGATGACGCGCGCGATGCGGCGGAACGACTGGTCGGCGCCGGGGCGCCCGAACACGTCGCGGTATTGCGAGTAGCAATCGAGATCGAACACCAGGAAGCTCAGGCGGCGCGATTCGCGTTGCGCCAGGCCCCAGTCGCGCTTCACCAGCTCCTCGAAGTACGTCCGGCGCAGCAGGCCGGTGAGCTTGTCGTCGCGCAGGTAGGCCAGCATCGTCTGCGTGTTCATCGACGGGTCGCGGGCATCGCGCGCGTCGAGCCGCAGCCGGTCGCCGCCTTCGCGATGGAAGCTGGCGAAGTGAGTGATGCGTCCTTCGGAGTCGCGCAGCGGCACCAGCGTGACCTCGTTCCAGAACATGGTCCCGTCGCGGCGATAGTTCCGCAGCGTGGTCGTACAGGGGGTGCCCTCGTGCAGCGCCGTCCGGATCCGGGCGAGCCCTTCCTGGTCATGGTCCTCGGCCTGCAGGAACCGCAGGTTGCGGCCGCGCAGGGCGCTGGCCTCGTAGCCCGTCAGGTGCTCCATCGCGGGGTTGGCGTAAACCACCTGCCATTCGCCCGAGCGGGCGTCGCAGATCACGATGCCTTCCGGGGCGGCCGCTGCCAGGGTCTGGAACAGACCGGCGGAGAGGCCCGCAGACAGGCCCGGAGCAGGGCTAACTTCGACGCTCATTGGTTTCATGGTTACGAGTTCAGCTTCAGATCGGGCCGCTCCATGCAGCCCCGGACCGCGGCCTCGCAGGTCTGCCATTCCGCCGACGCGCGCAACGCGGCCCGGGTCGGACCGGGCTTGCCGTGCAGGCGCACCATGCGAACCTGGCTCAAAGGATCACCGGTTCCCCGTAAAGATTCGATGACTTGCAGCACACCTTTACGATCGTTGCACAGGGATAGCACATCGCAGCCCGCTTTTAGGGCGGCAGCAGCGCGTTGCGGCATGTCCCCGACAACCTCCGCACCCTTCATCGACAGATCGTCGGTAAAAATGGCTCCGTCGAACCCCAGATTGCCGCGGAGCTCTTGCTGCATCCAGCGTGAGGAAAACCCTGCAGGCAGGCTGTCCACCTGGTCGAAGATCACGTGCGCGGCCATGACCGCCGGCAGGCCGTTGGCGATCAGGCGCCGGTACGGATAGAGGTCCTCGTCGAGATCGCGTAGCTCCCGGCGGTCGACCGGGATCGCCACGTGCGAGTCCGGCGCCACCGCCCCGTGCCCCGGAAAATGCTTCGCAGTCGCGGCCATGCCCGCCTCGCGCATGCCGCCGCTGAAGGCGACCGCGAGCTCGGCCACGACCTGGGGGTCGCGATGGAACGCCCGGTCGCCGATTACGCTGCTGACGCCGTAGTCGAGGTCGACGCACGGCGCGAAGCTCATGTCGATGGCCGCTGAGCGCAGCTCGGCGGCCATCAGCCAGCCGCACTGTCGCGCCAGCAGCTTGCCGGCGGCCTGATCCAGGTCGTACTGGCGGCCGATGGTGCGCATCGGCGGCAGGACCGTGAATCCCTTCCGGAAGCGCTGCACGCGTCCGCCTTCGTGATCGACGGTGACGAGCAGCGGCGGCGTGCGCACCGCGCGGATGTCCGCGACCAGTCGCTCGAGCTGCTCGATGCTCTCGAAGTTGCGCGTGAACAGGATCACCGCGCCGACCAGCGGGTGCTGCATCAGCTCGCGATCTTCTTCGGTGAGCGACGTGCCTTGCACGTCGATCATCAGCGGACCCAGTGTCATGGCGCGCCTGCAGCTAGCCTCGGATGAATAGTGCCGCCGATTCGACGTGCGCAGTATGCGGGAACATGTCCATCACGCCTGCGGCGCGCAGCGTGAAGCCATGCTCGTGCACCAGAATGCCCGCGTCGCGCGCCAGCGTTCCGGGATGGCACGAGATGTAGAGCACGACCTTCGCGCCGCAACGCGTCACGATCGGCAGAACTTCCTGCGCGCCCGCGCGCGGCGGATCGAGCAGCACCTTGTCGTATCCGCGCCGCGCCCACGCCGCGTCGCTCGCCGACGGTTGCGCGAGATCGCCGCAAACGAAGTCGACGTTCGCAATGCCGTTGAGCTCCGCATTCGCCCGGGCGCGCGCCACCAGTCCTGCGTCGCCCTCGATGCCGACGACGTGCGCGCCGCTGCGCGCGAGCGGCAACGAGAAATTTCCGAGCCCGCAAAACAGGTCGAGGACTTGCTCGCCGGGTGCGGGCGCGAGCAGCTCGAGCGCACGCGCGACCATGCGAGCGTTGAGCTCGCCGTTGACCTGGATGAAGTCGTTCGGCTGAAAGCGCAGCGTCACGTCGAACTGTGGCAGCCGGTATTCGAGCGGCGTGACCTCGGTCAGCGGCGCGATCGTCTCGTAGCCGCCGGGCTGAACGTAGATCTGTACCGCATGCTCGCGCGCGAACTGCAGCAGCAGCTCACGATCCTGCGGCGTCAGATCTTCGAGGATGCGCACCATCAACGCGACAGCGTTGTCGGCGATCGCAACTTCGATCTGCGGCACGCGATTGCGCACGCTGAGCGCCGTCAGCAGCAGGGACAACGGCTCGACCAGCGAATCGACCGGCGGCAGCAGCACTTCGCAGCGCTTCACGTCGGCGATGAAACTCGTGCTGCGCTCACGGAAGCCCACTACGGTCCGCTCCTTCTTCGGCACCCATCGCGCCGCGAGGCGGGCGCGACGCCGGTAGTTCCAGACGCCACCCTGCAACGGCGGCAGCATCTGCGCAGGCGTCACCTTGCCGATGCGCGTCAACGCCTCGAACAGCTGGCGCTGCTTGAATTCCAGCTGCCGTGGCGGCGCCAGGTGCTGCAGCACGCAGCCGCCGCAGACTCCGAAGTGTGCGCAACGCGGCTCGACACGATCGGCCGCGGGCTCGAGCACGCGCTGCAGACGGCCTTCGTCGAAGTTGCGGCTGCGCTTGCGGCGCGACCACTCGACACGCTCGCCCGGCAGCGCGTCGTCGATGAACACGGTCTTGCCTTCGACGCGCGCGACGCCGCGGCCGTCGTGAGCCAGGTCGATGATCTCCGCCGTTTCGACGCGGCGGTCCGACCGCGTGCGCGCTCGGGCGTTCAACCGGGTTGTTCCTGCCAAGCGGCGAGAAATTCCTGGAAGTGCGGCTTGCCGAGCTGCACCAGGCTCTCACGCACGCGCGCCACCTCGTTGCGATACTCGTCGGGCATCAGTCGGCCGCGCATCAGCTGGAACCGCAGGAACACGAGGTACGTGTTGACGACGTCGGTCTCGCAGTAGTTGCGGATCGAATCGATCTGTCCCGCCAGGTATGCGTCCCACACCTTGTCGCCGCTCATGCCGAGCTTGCCGGGCAGTCCCAGCAGCGTCGCCGCGCCCTGCAGGCTGACGCGGGCGCGCGCCTGGTAGCTCGACAGCACGTCCATGAGATCGAGGTGGCGTGAGTGATAGCGACTCATGTAGTTGTTGAAGCGGAACGCCTGGTCGACGTCGCCGCCTTCCCAGTACCGCGGCGCTGAAATCCCGTGCCGCAGCGCCCGGTAGTGCAGCACCGGCAGATCGAAGCCGCCACCGTTCCACGAGACCAGGTCCGGCGTGTACTTCTCGATGCCGTCGAAGAAGCGCTGGATCAGCTCCTGCTCGGGCGCATCGGGCTCGCCGAGCGACCACACCTTGAACGAATCGCGCAGGCGCGCCGCGATCGAGATCGCGACCACGCGCTGCTGCTCGTACGAGAGGAACTCGCTGCCGGACTCCTCGCGGCGCTTCGCCTGCATCACATAGCCGACCTGCTTGTCGCTCAGGTCGTGCAGCCCATAGACGCGCCGCCCGAGCTCCACGTCGGGAATCGTCTCGATGTCGAACACGAATACGGCCATCACTTCCTCATCAGCACCGCGACCGCGACGACCAGCCCGGCTTCGTCGGTCAGCGTCACGTGCCCTTCGCCGATGCCGAGCTCGTCGCACACGCGACGGCCGCGCTCGGACCAGACGATCTGCGGCTTGCCCCAGGCATTCGACAGCACGCCGGTGTCGCGGATCCACATGCCGTGCGCAAAGCCCGTGCCCATCGCCTTGACGATCGCTTCCTTCGCCGCGAAGCGCATCGCCAGGAAGCGCAGCGGGCGCTTCTGCTCCTGGAACGCCGCCAGCTCGGCGGGCAGCAGCAGGCGCTCCACGAACCGCTCGCCGAACTTCTCGTGCACCTGCTCTATACGCGCCAGCTGCACGATGTCCGTGCCGATGCCGAAAATCATGCGCCGGCGCTCGCGCCGCGCGCTTCCAGCATCAACCGCTTCATCTCCGCCACCGCGCGCGCCATGCCGTCGACGATGGAGCGCGCGACGATCGCGTGTCCGATGTTCAGCTCGACGATCTGCGGGATCGCGGCGATCGGCTGCACGTTGTGATAGTTCATGCCGTGGCCGGCGTGCACGATCAGCCCGAGGCCGCTCGCGTGCCGGGCCGCCTCGCGGATGCGCGCCAGCTCGCGCGCCTGCTGCTCGCCGCGCGCATCGGAGTAGGAGCCGGTGTGCAACTCTACTGCGGGCGCGCCGATTCGCACTGCCGCTTCGAGCTGGGCCGGATCCGGATCCACGAACAGCGAGACGCGAATACCCGCGTCGGCGAGACGCCGGCACACCGGCCCGAGCGTTGCGACCTGCGACGCGGCGTCGAGGCCGCCTTCGGTGGTCACTTCGGCGCGGCGCTCCGGCACGAGACAGCAATCCGCCGGCCGCACTTCGCAGGCGATGCGCACCATTTCGTCGGTCGCCGCCATCTCGAAATTCAGCCGCGTCTGCAAGACGTCCCGGGCCGCGCGGATGTCGCGATCCTGGATGTGCCGGCGATCTTCGCGCAGGTGCATCGTGACGTTGTCGGCGCCCGCCTGCTCGGCGATCAGCGCGGCGAACACCGGGTCCGGATAGCTCGCGCGCCGCGCCTGGCGCAGCGTGGCGACGTGGTCGACATTGACTCCGAGATGCAGCATGGGCGAGATGCTACCGTAGGTCGCAGGTTATTCCGACAGCTGCGGGCCAATGGCGCGAGGAATTCACAGGATTCTCCTCGCTACGCGATGCCAAGGAAGACCCGGGAAAATCTGAATGCTCCAGGATTCAGACTTTCGACTTCTTGGTCCTCCTTGGCGGATCTTGGTGGGAGTAATTGCCGTCTTTTCCGCAGCCCGCCCTACCGGCGCTTCTTGAGCGCACGCGCGACGTCCCGCGTGCGCAGCTCCTTGCCTTCCAGGCAGCGATCGAGCGCCGCGCGCAGCAGTGCCCGCGCTTCGGCACAGACTGCCGGATCCGCGAAATCCTCGCGCGCCAGGGCGAGCAGCGTGCTGCCGGAGAAGATACCGGCGCCTTCTGCGACGCCTTCGATGCGAATGGCGCCCTGCTCGAGCCGGTAACGATAGGCGTAGCGGGCATCGAGCGGACGGCCGAGGTCGCAGTCGCGCTCCAGCGCGAGTCCGTAGCCGAGGGCGTCGAGCAGCCGCTTCTCGAACAGCCGCAGGGCGCGCACGCCATCAGCATCTGTCTTGAGCGAGCCGAGCGTGGCGTCGTACAGGACGAAAACATCAGGATGGCTGTCGTGACGCGCGAACAGCTTCAGCAGCAGCTCGTTGAGATAGAACGCGCTCACGAGCCGGTCGGGCGGCAGCGCGGACATTGCGCCGTCGAACTCCGCTGCCGTCAGCTGGCCCGCCTCGCCTTTGCCGCTCCACGACACGAGCACGCGGTTGAACGGTTGCAGGATGGACGCGAGCGCTGCACCCGCCTTGCGCGCACCGCGAGCGCCGCGGGCGAACACGGACACGCGGCCGTAGTCGCGCGTGAACAATTCGAGGATCCGGCTGGTGTCGCGGTAGGGACGGTGATGCAGTACATACGCCGGTTGCAACTGCACCCGTCGTCCGTCGCTCACGTCTCGTAGCCCAGCTGGCGCAGGGCAGTCTCGTTGTCGGACCAGTTCTCCTTCACCTTGACCCACAGCTCCAGGTGCACCGGGCGCTTGAACAGCTCGTTCATTTCGATACGCGCCGCGCGGCCGACTTCCTTGAGCTGCTCGCCGGCGTTGCCGATGACGATCGCCTTCTGACCGCTGCGCTCGACCCAGATCACCGCGTTGATCAGCAGGCGGCCCTCCTCCTCCTTGAACTGCTCGATGACGACCGTCACGCCGTACGGCAGCTCCTGCCGCAGGCGCAGCGTCAGCTTCTCGCGCACGATCTCCGCCGCCTGGAATTCCTGCGAGCGATCCGTCAGCTGGTCCTCGGGGAAATGCGACGGCGACTCGGGCAGGTAGCGCGCGATCGTCGCGGGCAGCTGCTCGATGTTGCTGCGCTTGAGCGCCGACAACGGCACGACCTCGGCGAAGCGCGCGCGCCGGTTGAGCTCATCGATGAACGGCAGCAGCCGCTCCTTCGGGAACACTTTGTCGGCCTTGTTGAGCACCAGGATGATCGGACGATCCTGCTTCACCAGCTCGTCGAGCACCCGCTGGTCCTCGTCGGTCCAGCGCAGCGCCTCGACGACGAACACGTTCACATCCGCATCCTGCAGCGAAACGAGCGCCGCGCGGTTCATGTGGCGGTTCATCGCGCGCCGCGCACCGGCGTGCAGGCCCGGCGTGTCGACGAAGATCACCTGCGCCTGCGGCCGCGTCAGGATGCCGAGGATGCGGTGGCGCGTGGTCTGCGGCTTCGGGCTGACGATGCTGATCTTGCGACCGAGCAACGCATTCAAGAGCGTCGACTTGCCGACGTTCGGCCGGCCGACGATCGCGGCAAAACCGCAGCGATGGTCCGCTGCACGCTCGTTCACTGCTGGGTACCTTGTAGCGTCTGCATGAGTTCGTTGAGGATCAATTGCGCGGCGGCCTGCTCGGCGCGGCGGCGGCTCGGCCCGCTGGCGACGACCCGCAGCCCGAGTGCGTCGACCGAGCAGCGCACCTGGAAGAGCTGATTGTGAGCCTCTCCGGACGTGGATTCGACTGCATAGCCCGGCAGCGGCAGGCCTCGCGCCTGCAGCGTTTCCTGCAAACGGGTCTTGGGATCCTTCAGTTCCGCCGCGCTCGGCAGCCGGTCGAGCCGCGGCACGAACAGCCGCTCGATGACCGCGGAGGCCGCATCGAAACCGCCGTCCAGGTAGATCGCGCCGAACAGCGCCTCGAGCGCGTCCGCCAGGATCGACTTGCGGCGAAAGCCGCCGGACTTCAGCTCGCCCGAGCCGAGCCGCAGCTGCTCGCCGAGCTCGATCTCGGCGGCGACGACCGCGAGCGCCTCGCCGCTGACCAGGCTGGCCCGAAAGCGCGACAGCTCGCCCTCGTCGGCCGCGCCGAACTCGCGGAACACCAGCATGGCGACGACGCAGTTGAGCACCGCGTCGCCAAGAAACTCCAGCCGTTCGTTGTGCTGACCGCCGGCGCTGCGGTGTGTCAGCGCTGCCTCCAGCAGCGCTGCGTCACGGCACTCGTAGCCGAGCGCGTCGTGCAGCCATTCGCGTGCTGTCTTCAAGCCCGCTTCATGTGTTGCCGGCCGCGTCCGGCTTGACCTCGACGGTCTTGTCGAAATCCGCGACCAGCGAAACGTTGCCGATGAACGGCGCCTCGGCCCGATACCAGGCGCGCATGGTCCAGCCGGCGCCGGCCTTCTTGATCTCGATGTCGGGCGGCTGCACGCTGTTGATGTCTTCGATCGTCCAGCGGCGATTGAGCGAAGTGCGCAGCTGCTGCACGGTGGTCGGCCCGCCCGAGTGCTCCTTCGCGGTGTTTTCGAGCGCGCGCGCGACCGCCATGTATTCCAGGTACATCGGCGTCAGGCGGATGCCCGCGTACAGTGCGAATCCGAGAATCGCGATGATCACCACCATGCCGATGAAAGTGGCGCCGCGCTGGCGAGAACGCATAGTCGAGCTCCCCAAGAAAGTAGCGATTTTCACTGACCGCTGTCTGTCATAACTCGCGGCCGGCGTCCAGCGTCCAGTCCACACTCCCCGCCGCGGTCCCCATTTTTAATGAACCCGGCTCAATGGATCGGGTCGCCGATGCGGCTCCAGATCGGCGCGTCGGGCAGGTCCCAGTTCAGCCAGATGCGCACGGCCTTGCCGACCAGGTTGCGCTCGGGGACGAAGCCCACCTTGTCGAAGCGGCTGTCCTGGCTGTTGTCGCGGTTGTCGCCCATGAAGAAGTAATGGCCTTCCGGCACCACCTGGTCGTAGTCGTCCGGCCGGCGATTCTGGTACAGGACCTGGTGCGTGACCTCGCCGAGGCGCTCGGTGCCGAGCCGGGCGTTCGGGTTGCGCGCCCCGGACTGGCCCACGCCCTGGTACAGGCCGTTGAGCTGCACGTCGACCTTCTGGCCGTTCACGAACAGCACGTCGTCGCGCACGGCGATGTGGTCGCCGGGCAGGCCGACCAGCCGCTTGATGTAGTTCGTCGAAGGGTCCGAAGGCAGCCGGAACACGATCACGTCGCCGCGTTGCGGCGCACCGATCCCGACGATCTTGCTGTTGATCACCGGCAGGCGCAGGCCGTACGCGTACTTGTTGACGAAGATGAAATCGCCGTCGAGGAGCGTGGGCATCATCGAGTCGGACGGGATGCGGAACGGCTCGAACAGGAACGAGCGGATCAGCAGCACGACCAGGATCACCGGGAAGAACGAGCGCGCGTACTCGACGACCATCGGCTCGCGCACCTCTTCCGGCGGCACGCCGCGGGACGCGCCGGCGGCCAGCCGCTGGCGCTTGAACAGCACGACGTCGATGGCCCAGATGACGCCCGTCAGGGCCGTGGCCGCGACCAGGATGAAGGAGAAATCAAAGATCATGCTTATTTTTCCTTGCCGACCTGCAATACCGCGAGGAACGCTTCCTGCGGGATCTCGACCGAGCCGAGCTGCTTCATGCGCTTCTTGCCTTCCTTCTGCTTCTCGAGGAGCTTGCGCTTGCGCGTGATGTCGCCGCCGTAACACTTGGCCGTGACATTCTTGCGCAACGCCTTGACCGTGGCACGCGCGATGACGTGGCTGCCGATCGCCGCCTGCACCGCGACCTCGAACATCTGCCGCGGGATCAGCTCCTGCATCTTGTCGACCAGCTCGCGGCCGCGCTGATAGGCGTTGTCGCGGTGGACGATCATCGACAAGGCGTCGACGACGTCGCCGTTGATCAGCACGTCGAGCCGCACCACCGGCGCGCTCTCGAAGCGGTTGAACTCGTAGTCGAACGACGCGTAGCCGCGGCTCACCGACTTGAGCCGGTCGAAGAAGTCCAGCACCACCTCGGCGAGCGGCATCTCGTACTGGAGCGAGACCTGGTTGCCGACATAGTGCATCTTGGTCTGCTTGCCGCGCTTGTCGGTGCACAGCTTGATCACCGCGCCGACGTGCTCGGGCGGCAGCAGGATGTTGGCCGTGATGATCGGCTCGCGGATGTCGGAGATCTCGTTGCTGGCAGGCAGCTTCGCAGGGTTGTCGACGTACACGGTGCCGCCGTCGGTGCGCGCAATCTCGTAGATGACGGTCGGCGCGCTGGTCACCAGCGTCAGGTTGTACTCGCGCTCGAGCCGCTCCTGCACGATGTCCATGTGCAGCAGCCCGAGGAAGCCGCAGCGGAAACCGAAGCCGAGCGCGGTCGAGACTTCCGGCTCGTAGTGCAGCGCCGAATCGTTGAGCTTGAGCTTGGCCAATGCGTCGCGGAACCCTTCGTAGTCCTCCGACTTCACCGGGAACAGACCGGCGAACACGCGCGGCTGCACTTTCTTGAAGCCTGCGAGCGGCTCGCTCGCGGGCCGCGCGTCGAGCGTGATGGTGTCGCCGACCGGGGCGCCGTCGATCTCCTTGATGCCGGCGATCACGAAGCCGACCTCGCCGGTCTCGAGCGTCTCGCTCGAGACCGACTTCGGCGTGAAGCGGCCGAGCTTGTCGACCTGGTGCGCGCGGCCGGTCGACCACACGCGGATCTTCGCGCCGGTCTTGAGCGAGCCGTTCATGACGCGCACCAGCGAGACCACGCCGACATAGTTGTCGAACCACGAGTCGATGATCAGCGCCTGCAGCGGCGCCTGCGGATCGCCGCGCGGCTCCGGGATGCGCCGCACCAGCTCTTCGAGCAGCTCCGGCACGTTCTCGCCGGTCTTGGCGCTGACGCGCAGCGCGTCCTGCGCCTCGATGCCGATGATCTCCTCGATCTCCTTGATGACCTTCGGCGGGTCGGCCGACGGCAGGTCGATCTTGTTGAGCACCGGCAGGACTTCGAGCCCCTGCTCGATCGCCGTGTAGCAGTTCGCGACGCTCTGCGCCTCGACGCCCTGGGCGGCGTCGACCACGAGCAAAGCGCCCTCGCAGGCGGCGAGCGAGCGGGACACCTCGTAGGAGAAATCGACGTGGCCGGGCGTGTCGATCATGTTCAGCTGGTAGGTCTCGCCATCGCGGGCGCGGTAGCGCAGCGACACGCTCTGCGCCTTGATCGTGATGCCGCGCTCCCGCTCGAGATCCATGGAGTCGAGCACCTGCGCCTCCATCTCGCGGGCTTCCAACCCGCCGCACAGCTGGATGAAGCGGTCGGCCAGCGTGGACTTGCCGTGATCGATGTGCGCGATGATGGAAAAGTTACGGATCAGCTTCATCAGGGGAGGTCGGGGCTCCAGGCGGCGGCGGATTATAGCGGGTAGAAATGGCGACATTCCTCATTTCGCCTGCACCGGCTCCTGCCCTAAGGAGGCCGCCGAAATGAGCAATGTCCCCGTTTCTACAAGAGCGCCCGTACGCGGTCCTGGTCCAGCCGGTAGGCGCAGACGAATTCGCCGTCCGCGGTCAGCACCGGAATGCGCGTGCCGTAGCGGTTTTCCAGCTCCGGCTGACCGTCGATATCGACAACCTGGACGGCCGCGGCGGCCTCGTGGCCGAGCAGCCCGGCCAGCTCGTCGAGCATGCGCTCGCACAGACTGCAGTCGGCGCGGCTATAAACCGTCCAACGGGGCATGGGGCAACGCGGAGGCAGCGCCGTCGCTACTGCGGGCGCTGCTGGTCGCGGGCGACTGGCGCCGGCGCCAGTCCCGCATCTTCCTTGGTAACGGCCTCGGCGATCGCCTCGACCGTCGCGGCCGGCACTTCGCCGACGGCGGTGACCTGATGACCGTCGAGGTCGCGCGAGAACGCGAACGCCGCGCCGACCTTGGCCAGCCCGCGCATCGACTCGGTTTGCGGCGAGCGCGGCTCGATGAACACCGAGACCGACGCGAGCCCGTCCGACAGCACCAGGTGGCGCACCGGGACGTTCGAGCCGGCGATGATCTGCAACCGCCAGGTCGTGAGGCGGAAGCCCGACGGCAGGCGGATCATGCTCCAGCCGAGCGGCACGTTGGCCATGCGCGGCATCTGGGCATCCTGCCGCACCCAGCGGAAGTTCTTGCCGTCGACCGCCGGCTTGACGGCGTCCAGCGGAATGCGGTCGCGGAAATTCAGCTCGGCGAACACGATCTGCTCGATGACGTTGCCGTTGCGATCGCACAGCTGGGACATGAGCGGCATCGCGGTCTCGTCGTCGAGCCACAGGCGATAGCCGTACCGGAACTCGTCGCGCGGCTGCACCAGAATCACCTGCGTGCGGCGGCCGAGCGCCTTCTTGAACGCGCCGCGCTCGATGCTGTAGTGCTCCTCGAGCTGCTCGTTGTAGAGCGGCACCGTGGCCATCAGCGTGCGATCGTCGGTGCGCTTTTCCGTGAGCACCATGCGGCGGTCCGGCAGATAGCAGATCACTTCGTCCTGGTTACGAATGATCTCTCGGCCGCTGCCGTCGAGCGAAACCAGGCGCTCGGTGACCTTGCCCTTCTCGACGCGATGGATGATCCGCATCGTCTCGGGTGCGCGCGCGTTGCGCACGTGCAGGTAACGGCCATCGTAGTTGCGGGTGGCGAGCGATTCGGACATGCGCTCCAGCCACTCGCGCGCGGCACGGTCAGCCGCGTCCGCCGAGCTCATCGCTGTAAGCGCGACGGCGGCGAGCGCGACGGAATATTTGAATACGGTCATCGAGGCGTTATTGCGACTGCGTCGACGACGGCTTCTTCTCGTCGGTGACGCGGGTCTCGCCGGTGACGCCCGTCTCGTCGTTCACGACCGTAGTCGCAACGTCCGGGTCGCCATCGTCTTCCGAAAGCACGCCGGTCAACACCGAGCGGCGCGCCAGCGGGGAGGAATATTCGCTGTGAGCGACGACGTAATTCGTGAGGCGCGTGGCCGGCACGAACGCCGGCGACGAAGTCGAAGTGGGCACGACGTAATCGGTGCTCCGCGCCACGACAGCCGACGGCGCCGCGGCCGGCTCATTCGTGGCGACCGTGTCGGGCGTCACGCCCGCTTGCTGCACCGAGAAGACTGCGATGGCCGCGACCGTGGCGGCGATGCCGAAGCCGGCAACCGGACGCAGGCGACGAAGCATGACTGGGGAGACGCGGGGAGCACGGCGCGCGGTGGCGGGCTCCTGATCGACGGCGGCCATCACCTTGTCGGCGAAGGAACGCGAGGCGAGCGCTGGCTTGCTGTGGCGGAGGGCTTCGCCGACGACGGTGTAGCGGCCGAGGGCCTCGCGCAGCTCCGGATTGCGCTGCAGGCGCTTCAGCAACAGGTCGAGCTCCGCAGCCGGCAGTTCGCCGTCCAGGCACGCAGAAAGCTGTTCGTTCACCGGCTCGGTCATGGGTTCGCCACCACCGTCGACATCAGCAACATTGCCAGCATCCGACCCTCCAATTCAACGCACCGTTCCGACGCGACTCGCAATTTCACAATTTCCGCTCGCCTCAATCCAGCAGCGGCTTCAACTTCCGGTCGATCGCCTCGCGCGCCCGGAATATCCGGGAACGCACTGTGCCGACCGGACAATCCATCGCCTCCGCAATCTCCTCGTACGACAGACCTTCCAGCTCCCGCAGGACGATCGCCGTACGCAGATCCTCTGGCAGCTGCTCCATCGCACGCTCGACCACGGTGCGGATCTCCTCGGTGAGCAGCACCCCTTCCGGGGTATCGCCCTCCTTGAGGCGCGCGTGGCGGTCGTACTGCTCCGGATCCTGCAGATCCAGGTCGAAGTCGACCGGCCGCCGGCGGTTCGACACCAGCGCGTTCTTGGCAGTGTTGATCGCGATGCGATACAGCCACGTGTAGAACGCACTGTCGCCGCGAAACGAGGCGAGCGCCCGGTAGGCCTTGAGGAAGGCTTCCTGGGCGACGTCCTCGGCCTCAGCGGCATCCGAGACGAACCGGCCTACCAGCTTGAGCACGCGATGCTGGTACTTGCGCACCAGCAGGTCGAAGGCGGACTTGTCGCCTGCCTGGACCCGCTCGACGAGCTGCTGGTCGGAGTCGTCCGGCGTCATCGACCGGCGCCCTCACGGGGTCGGAACGCAGGCCGGAACCGACTTGCCGACCGCCCCCCGAGGACTGCACCGATAGACTGGTCGCCCCGCGGAAAGTTCGCGGAATTACGGCACATTTTCGCGGCTTCGTGACGCCGTTCGCGAACCGTTCTCATCACCGCCGGGCTTCGGGCGATGCCCGCTCCGGAGCCTCGAACCGCAGGCGCACGGCCAGCGCCCGCAGCTGACTCGCCGGCAGGTCGCCGGCCGCCAGCAGCATCGAACGGAAGCGTCGATTTGGGGTTCTCCAGTTCAGCCAGAGAGCGTTTCCGAACAGCCGGGTGCCGCCCGCAAGCTCCGCGGGGAATGTGTTTTGGCGGCCGTCCTCCAGCAGCCAGCGGCCGTCCACCAGCCAGCGCAGTCCGACGATCCGGTGCCTGGACCCGATCCAGCCGGCTCGCCACAAGCCGAAGCCGATCACCGCGAGACAGACGGCGCCGGCGAGCAGGCTGATGCCGGACTCCGCACCAAGCAGGAGCGCGCTACACGCGCCTCCGCCGAGCACGAGCCATCCCGCGTATCGTTCGGCGCGTCGCGTGCGGACATCAAGCCTCAGGGTCGGTGAGTTTCGCGATGACATGAGCCCAGTGCGCATCCGCCGGAACCTGCCGCCGCATCACGAAGGCGAGCAGCTCGGGATCCGGCAGGTCGAGCAGCGCTTCGAACGCCTGTTGTTCGGCGGCGGGGGCGGAAGGATAGCGTTCCCGGAGGTATCGTTCGAGCAGAACGTCCAGCTCGCGCATGCCGCGGCGGCACCGCCAACGAAGAAGGGCCCGCTTCTGACCGTCCACTCTAGTGCCGGCGCTCCGCAATCTTCTTCTTGATCTCGGCAATCGCCTTGGCCGGGTTCAGATCCTTCGGACAGGCCTCGGTGCAGTTCATGATCGTGTGGCAGCGGTACAGGCGGAACGGGTCCTCGAGGGCATCGAGGCGCTCGCCGGTGGCCTCGTCGCGCGTGTCGACGATCCACCGATACGCCGCCAGCAATGCCGCCGGCCCCAGGTAGCGATCGCTGTTCCACCAGTAGCTCGGGCACGAGGTCGAGCAGCACGCGCACAAAATACACGCCGCCGGCCGATCGATCCTTTCCTGGTCCTCTTTCGACTGCAGCCGCTCGCGATCCGGCGGCGCCGGCGTGCGCGTCTGCAGCCATGGCTTCACGGAAGCGTACTGCGCGTAGAAGTCCGTGAGGTCCGGCACCAGGTCCTTGACCACCGGCATGTGCGGCAGCGGATAGATCTTGATCGTGCCGCGGATATCTTCGTTCGCGCGCGTGCAGGCCAGAGTGTTCAGGCCATCGATGTTCATCGCGCACGAGCCGCAGATGCCTTCGCGGCACGAACGGCGGAACGTCAGCGTCGGATCGATCTCGTTCTTGATCTTGATCAGCGCGTCCAGAACCATCGGGCCGCAACTCGCCATGTCGACCTCGTAGGTGTCGACGCGCGGGTTCTCGCCCGACTCCGGATCGAAGCGGTAGATCCTGAACGCGCGCACCTGCTTCGCGCCCGCCGGCGCTTTGAACGTTTTGCCGGGGCGGATCCTGGAGTTCGCCGGAAGACGGAATTGCGCCATTTCAATTTCCTTCGGTCAGTAGGTCCTGGCTTTCGGCGGGATCGGCTCGACGTCGCTCGTCAGTGTGTTCAAGTGCACCGGGCGATAGTCGAGCCGCACGCTGCCGCGGGCATCGACCCGGCAGAGCGTGTGCTTCAGCCAGTTGACGTCGTCGCGATCCGGGAAATCTTCGCGCGCGTGCGCGCCGCGGCTCTCCTTGCGGTTCGCGGCCGACTGGATCGTCGCCACGGCCTGCGCCAGCAGGTTGTCCAGCTCGAGCGTCTCGATCAGGTCGGTGTTCCAGATGAGCGAGCGATCGCTGACGCTGACGTCGCCGAATGACGCGACCACCTCGCCGAGCTTGCGCACGCCCTCGGTGAGCGACTCGCCAGTACGGAACACGGCAGCGTGGGTCTGCATCACGCGCTGCATGTTGAGCCGGATCTGCGCTGTGGCGATCGAGCCCTTGGCATTGCGCAGCCGATCGAGGCGGCTCACGGCGAAGTCGCCTGCATCCTTCGCCAGCGGCCGATGCTGCGTGCCCGGCTTGAGCGTTGCGGCGCAATGCCGCGCAGCCTCGCGGCCGAACACAACCAGGTCGAGCAGCGAGTTCGAGCCCAGGCGGTTCGCGCCGTGCACGGAAACGCACGCTGCCTCGCCGACCGCCATCAGGCCCGACACGACGCTGTCTGCATTGCCGCTCCCCAGCGTCACGACTTCGCCCTGGACGTTCGCCGGGATGCCACCCATGTTGTAGTGGACCGTCGGCAGCACCGGGATCGGCTGCTTGGTGACGTCGACGCCGGCGAAGATCTTCGCCGTCTCCGCGATGCCGGGCAGGCGCTCGTGGATCACTTCCGCGCCGAGATGCTCGAGGTGCAGGAAGATGTGGTCCTTGTGCTCGCCGACGCCGCGGCCCTCGCGAATCTCGATCGTCATCGCGCGGCTGACGACGTCGCGCGACGCGAGATCCTTGGCGTTCGGCGCGTAGCGCTCCATGAAGCGCTCGCCGTTGGAGTTGCGCAGGATGCCGCCCTCGCCGCGCACGCCTTCGGTGATCAGGCAGCCGGCGCCGTAGATGCCTGTCGGATGGAACTGCACGAACTCCATGTCCTGCAACGGCAGGCCCGCGCGCAGCACCATGCCGCCGCCGTCACCCGTGCAGGTGTGCGCCGAAGTGCAGGAGAAGTAAGCGCGCCCGTAGCCGCCTGTCGCGAGAATCGTCTGGTGCGCGCGGAACCGATGCAGCGTGCCGTCGGCCATGTTGATGGCGACGACGCCGCGACACTCGCCGTTCTCCATGATCAGGTCGATCGCGAAGTACTCGACGAAGAATTGCGCCTCGTGCCGCAGTGCCTGCTGATACAGCGTGTGCAGCATCGCG
>DASYRK010000099.1:0-23608 GCA_036004505.1 Steroidobacteraceae bacterium | reverse complement strand
CACCGCCTTGCCGGTCGAGCCCGTCGGGAAAATCGTGTCCGGCCCGACCGGCGCCGGATCGCCGAGCTTGCGCACGCCGAAGCCGCGCGCCAGCGTCGGATTGCCTTGCTCGACGATTGCGATCCACATTCCCGGAACGCCCGAGGCTTTCCGCAGCGCCTCGACGCGTGCTTCGAAGCCTTCGGGCGGCGCGGCGTGGGCCGCCGTGGCGACGAGCATCGCGACCAGCGTCGCGATGCCCGCGCCTCTCCTGAGAGCCTGAGCTTTCACGAGCTCAGAAGCCGAAGGTCGCCGACAAGCCGATCGTGCGCGGACGAATGACGCCGCTGGCGTACGCGTCATCGGGGAATGTCCCGGGATCGCCGAACAGCGAAGTGCGGCCCAGCTCGTCGTCGAGATTCTTCACGTACAGTTCGACCGACCAGCGATCGGCGAGCAGGCCGAGCCGCAGGTCGATCACTTCGTAGTTCGGAACCTCGCGCTGGCTGCCATCGACATTGCGGACGTCGAATGCCGCGACCTGATCGCGAATCGAGCGGACGCTGGCGCCGACGTACGCGCTGGAATTGCTGAACACCGGCCACTGGTAGTCGACATCCAGGTTCAGGCTGAGCTTCGGCACGAACGGGAGCTTGTCGCCGTCCAGGCCGCCGACGATCGGATCGGTGGCCGCAGTCAGATAGGCATCCGTGTACGCCCCGTTGAGTGACACCGTCAGCCCATCGGTCGGCACTGTCGCGAGGGTGAACTCCACGCCTTTGCTCACTGCGGTGCCGCCGTTGGCGTTGACGCCCGTGTCGTTGATGTTCGCGAACAGCTGGATATCGTCCCAATCCAGGTAGTACGCCGCGAAGTCGAGCGAGAGCGCCCGCTCGAGCCAGCTGCCCTTGATGCCGGCCTCGTAGCTCTTCAGCCGGTCCGACCTGTAGGTCGCCGGCGTGCCCGGCGGTGGATTTTGCGGCAGAACATTGGGTCCGCCGGGCCGGTAACCCGTGGCCATGCGCGCGTAGATCGATACATCGTCGTTGATCTCGAAGCGCGGCGCGATCGAATAGGTAAAGACATCCTCGGACGAAATCGCTCGCGGCGGCGCGTCCGGTATGCCGCCCAGGTTGGTCGTGTCGATGAACTGGTCCGCGTGCTGACTGTTGTGACCTTCGCGGCCGCCGAAGGTGAGATCGAAGCGCGGCGCGACGTGCCAGGTGAGGTTCGCGAACCCGGCGTACTCCTCGTACTCCGACTTCAGGAAGACTTCGATCAGTCGCGGCACGTCCGCGGCGAGCGTGTCGGTGCCGGCCTCGGTCGCGTAGAAATCCTGCGGATCGATTCGGGATTTTTCCTTGGTGTAGTAGCCGCCGACCATCCACTCCAGCGTTTCGTCCTCGGGCGAGGACAGGCGCATCTCCTGCGTGAATTTGTCGGTGGCGGTGGTCTGACGCACGATCACGCCGAGCGGTCGGGTCACCGCATCGCCGTAGAGGAACGTGACAACGGGCGCGAATGCGCGGTCGAAGTCACGCTGCAGGTTCTCCTCGAACGTCCCGTAGCTGGTCGACGACATCAGGCTTGCCGGCCCGAAATCCCAATCGACCGTGGCGCTGTAGACGCGATACGCGATGTTGGTGGGCTCGTGGTGATAGGGCGATGCCACGCGCTCGCCGTACAGCGGCTTCAGCGTTTCACGGTCCTGCAGGATCACGTCGGAGGCGTCGCTCTTGATGTTCTGCAGGATTCCAGTCAGGCGCACCGAAAATGAATCGGTGGCACTGAACAGCGCGGAGATGCGCCCGCCGTACGAGTCCGTCTTATTGATGTTGTCCTCGTTCAGGCTCCCCTGGACGACGTTCACGTTCGGATCGAGCAGGCTCGGCAGCGGGTTGTTGCCGACCGAGTCGACGAACCCGCCGTCCTCGCGGTAGAAGCCGGTCGCCCGCAGCGCGAGGCGATCGCTCAGGGGAATGTTGACGAAGCTGCTCGTCGAGTAGCTGAGATCGCCGCCCGACACGTCTTCGACGGCAACCTGCGCCTTGCCTTCGAAGGACTCCATCTGCGGCGGGTTCGTCACGAACTTCATGACGCCGCCGAGCGAGCTGGCGCCATACAGAGTGCCCTGCGGACCGCGCAGCACTTCCAGCCGCGTCATGTCGAAGGTGTCGAAATCGCCGGCGAGAATCGCGCCGTTGGCAAGGCCGCTGCTGGAGCCGAACGGCACTTCATCGACGTACACGCCCACTGTCGAGGCGACGCCGCCAGTGTTGATGCCGCGCAACGTGATGCGCGAAACGCCGCGCGTGCTGGCTTCCAGGCTCAGGCCGGGTACCAGCGCGATGTAGTCCTGCAGGTTGTTCGCCTGCTGCCTTTCGAACGTTGCGTTGCTGAGCACGGTGATCGACTGCGGAACGTCCTGCAGCACTTCCTGCCGCTTCTGTGCCGTAACGATCACCTCTTCCAGGACGACACTCCTGGTGTTCTGCCTCTGCTGCGCAAAGGCGCCAGGTGCTGCTGCGAGCAGCGCTGCGTTGACGGCTGTCGAGATCAGCAGTGAAGCATTCAAGCTTTTCATTTATGTCCCCCACGTTGGGCACGGGTCCGGGTTGCCCGGCCGAGCGTTTCCGAATTTAGCTTAAATTTTCCATATGGGGAAATTTTTCTTCTGGTACTATTTTTGGCATCGCGTGCGATTGCACCTTGCCGGAGGCCGAGGATGAGGAAAATCTTGCCGATGCTGCTCCTGGCCGCCGCTGGCATTGCATCGACCCTTTCGGTCATGGCCGAGGAATTCGCCTACGACGTCGTGATTCGCAACGGCCGCCTGCTCGACGGGCTCGGCAATCCATGGGTGCGCGCGAGCATTGCGATCAAGGACGGGCGCATCGCCTGCATCGGGCGCTGCACCGGGCCCGGACGTCGCGAGATCGATGCGCACGACCACTATGTCTCGCCGGGCTGGATCGACCTGATGGATCAGTCGGGCGAGGTGCTCCAGCGCAACGGCCTCGCCGAGAACAAGCTGCTGCAGGGAGTCACGAGCGCGATCGCGGGCGAGGGCGGCACGCCGGTACCCGCCGAGCAGATCGACGCCTATTTCCGCGATCTGGAGACGAAGGGCATCTCGCTCAACTTCGGCACCTACTACAGCTCCGCCCAGGCGCGTGTCGCGGTGATGGGCGATGGCGCGGGCGCACCGACGCCGCAGCAGCTGGAGCAAATGAAGCAACTCGTCGCCACGGCGATGCGCGCTGGAGCAATGGGTATCGCGACTGCGCTGATCTATCCGCCCGACAGCTTTCAGTCGACGCAGGACCTGGTCGAGTTGGCCAAAGTCGCTGCGCAATACAACGGCATCTACGCGAGCCACATGCGCGATGAGAGCGCCGCGCTGCTCACGGCGATCGGTGAGTCGATCCAGATCGGCGAGCAGGCCGGCATCCAGGTCGAGATCTTTCACTTCAAAGGCGCTTACCAGCCGGGCTGGGGTCAGCTCGTGCCGCAAGCAGTCACGTTGATCGACGGCGCCCGCGCGCGCGGCGTGAACATCGGCGCCGACATGTATCTGTACACGGCGGGCGGCACCGGTCTCGACATCACGGTGCCGAACTGGGTGTGGGAAAAAGGCATGGAGCAGGGTCTCAAGCAGCTGCGCAGCAAGCGCGTGCGCGAGCGGCTGAAGCAGGAATTGCAGGGCGGTTCGCTGCCGGGCTGGTCGAACCTCGTGCATGCATCCGGCGGCTGGGACCACGTCGTGCTCGCGAACGCGTTCAACGAGCGCTACGACAAGTACCGGTACCAGAGCCTCGACTCCATCGGCAAGCAGCTCGGCAAGGATCCGGCCGACGTTGCCTGGGACATCCTGCTCGGGGCCGCGCCGAAGAATCGTGCGATGGCGCTGTTCTTCATGATGAGCGAGGACGACGTCCAGACGGCGCTCAAGCAGCCGTGGATGGCCATCGGCAGCGACGCGGGCGCAGCGGAGAAGCTCGGCGAGATGGACGCAATCGGTCTGCCGCACCCGCGCGCCTACGGCAATTTTCCGCGGCTGATCGCCGAGTACGTGCGCAAGCGCAAGGTGATCTCGCTCGAGGATGCAGTGCGCAAGCTCACGTCGCTCCCCGCGACGCGCATGCGGTTGTTCGACCGCGGCGCGCTACGCGAAGGATTGTGGGCGGACCTGACGATCTTCGATTTCGATCGGATCCAGGACACCGCGACGTACGAGAATCCGGTCGCGGCGCCGACCGGCGTCGACTACGTGCTGGTCAACGGCCAGATCGTCGTCGACGAGGGCAAGCACACGGGCGCGACGCCGGGCAAGGTGCTGCGCGGGTCAGGATCGAAGCTGTAGGTCGGGTTTCCGCCCGACGCTTCAGGCCTTCCAGGTTTCGCCGAACACCCGCAGCAGATTCCCGCCCAGAATCTTCTCGATGCGCGCGGCGCTGTGGCGCCGATCCGCGAGCATCATCGCGAGCGTCGCCAGCCGCCGCGGCGTGTTGAGGTCCGCGGCGAACAGATAACCCTGTTCGGTTTCCCACGGCGCAGCGATTCCCGCCTCGCGCCGCTCGCGCGTGTTCTTCGCGAATGCTTCCTTGAACTCGTCGTCGACCGTCGTGGCTGAGATGTTGCCGTCCGTGCCGATCGACACGTGATCCTCGCCGGCCACCTGCACCATGTGTTCGAGATGCCGGACGATGTCGGCGGCCGTTGGCTGACGGCCTTCAGACAGATACGGCATGAAGTAGATACCGGACAGGCCGCCTTTGTCCGCAACGGCGCGCAGCTCCTCGTCGGTGCGATTGCGCGGATGATCCGCGAGCGCCTGGCATCCGGTGTGCGTGAACGCGACGGGTTTCTTGGACAGGCGAATGGCATCGGCCGCCGTCTGCCGGCCGCAGTGACTCAGATCCACCAGGATGCCGAGCTTGTTCATGCGCTCGATCGCCTCGATGCCGGTGCGGCTCAGGCCCGCGTTCGCCGGCTCGAGACAGCCGTCGCCGAGAAGATTGCGACGATTGTAGGTCGGCTGCACGACGCGCAGCCCCAGCGCGTGCAGATCGTCGAGCCGATCGAGATCTGTTTCGAATGCGACGCCGTCCTGCACTCCGTAGACGAGGCCGGTGCGCCTCGCCTTCTTCGCCTTGGCGATGTCGGCGGCGGTGCGCACGCGTGACAGCACGTCGGGATGGTCGTCGATCTCCCGCTCCCAGAACGCGATGCCGCGCACCGTCTCCATGAATGCAGTGTCGGGCGCCTTCGTGCCGACCGGGCCGACGGTCAAGTGTGCGCACGTCACGCCGGACTCGTGAGTGTCCTTGAGCTCCTGCTCCAGCAGCCGGCCGGCCGGATCGTGGTTGAGGCCGCCCGGACCGCCGAGGCCGTCGATGACGATCGCCTCGCGATATTTGAACCAGTCCGCGGCAGCTGCGCGTCGTAATGGCAGGCTGAGAGCGACGGCAGTGGCAGCGCTGCGCATGAGCAGTTCGCGCCGGGAAATCGTGCTCATGAAGAGATCCTCATTGCCGCTGCATCGCCTTGATCTCGTCGTCCTTGCCGGTCATTTCCCAGCGGATCATCGAGACCGGAATCAGGCCGGCCGCGTTGAGCTCCGTGAAGTAGCGCGACAGCGTGAACGCGTCGCCAAGCTGATGGCTGCGCTCGGCGAGCAGCTGCTCGAGCAGATATTTGCCCGTGATGTACGAGGTGCCGTAACCCGGCTGGCGCAGGTACAGCTGCTGCTCGAAGCCGAGCAGGTCGAGATCGGGCCGCATCCAGCCGCGCGGCGTCCACTCGACGTGGAAGTCGGCCGCCTGTTTCATCGTGAAGTCGTTGGACTGTGCGTACAGCGATGCGAGCCCGCGTGCAGCGCGCGCCGCGAGCATGATCCAGACGACTTCGCGACCGCGCGGGTTGTCGTCGTACAGGCCGGCGTGCAGCATCATTTCTTCCATCGACGTCGCCATGCCCTCGGCGCGGCTGTCCCAGATGTTGAACAGCATCGGTCCGCGGCGCAGCGGGCTGGCGTGCGGCTCCTCGCGCATCCGCGCCAGGTCCCACCAGTGATAGAAGTGCGAGTACAGCGCCAGCGGCTCGTGGTGGCTCGCGATCCCGAAGAAGTTGCGGCGCTCCTCCGGCACGTACTCGCCGATGTGCGCGCGCATCGCCGGATCCATGTAATCGCGCACCGGCAGGATGTTGCGCGCGCGCATGAAGTCCATGTACTTCGTGACCGCCGCGTTGCCGCGACGCTGGAATTCCTCGGCGCTGGAGATCACCGGCAGCGCGGGCAGACCGCGATTGCGCTGCTCTTCCAGCTTCAGCTCGGTGTGAGCGCGCGCCAGCTCGCGCTTCAGCAACATCACTTCGTCATCCCACGTCAGCGGCACGAGGTGCACGTTGCGCAGGCTCCAGGTGTAGTTCTCCTTGCCGACGCCGGACGGGCCGTTCTTCGACGGCGCCTGTTGCTCCAGCCACGTGATGAAACGCGACGTCGCTTGCTGCGCGGCCAGGATCGCCTGCTGCAACTCGGATCCGTTGTCCGTGGTTTGACGCTCGAGCTCCAACAGATCGGCGCGTTGCTGCTTGATCGTGCCGGTGCCCGCCATCCACAGATCGCGCGCGTTGCCGGTGAGATTCAGCTGCGCTTGCGCGAGTAACGGCGGAATGCCCTGCAGTTCCTTCGCGAGCCTGGCCGCATCGGGCGGCGAGAGCGGGAACGTGTACTGCCACACCTCGATGATCGCGTGGTTCGTCGGACCTTCATGCGCGGGCGTGTCGCTCTGTGCGGTCCAGATCTGGGTGTAGAACGCCGGATCGCGCTCCCACGGCTTGAGCACGCGCAGGTCGAAGTCGAGGCCGTTCATCTCGGCGCGCAGCAGGTGATAGTCGACCTGCTGCGGGATCGGCCACGCGTCGGGTTTGATCGACTGCAGCCGGGATTGGTAAGTCTTCAGCTGTGTGTGCCTGCGCGCCAGCGCTGCCGCGGTGTAGTCCGGCGCGCCCTCACGCAGGGCGGGACGCTCGAACTCGCGCCACTCGGAAAACAGCGCGGTCAGCTCCTCATAGCTGCCGTGCGTGGACGCGGCACTTGCTGCTGGGCTGCCGGCAATAGAAGTCATGGCGAGGACTCCGGCTGCGAAACATCGGGCGGCGGTTTGAAGGCGCATCGTTTCATTATATATTCGGGCTCGCAGGCAGGTTGGGGGACGATAACGATGGATCTGCTTACGCTCATCATCATCCTGGCGTTGATCGGCACAGTCGTCAGCATGGCGCTCGGCCTGCTCGCGATGTCGGGTGGCGGCGCCACCGATCGCCTGTTCAGCACCCGGCTCATGTGGGTGCGAGTGGGCTTCCAGGCATTCACGCTGTTACTGCTCGCTGCAGCCGTATTCCTTCGATAGCTGCGTGGGTCAGGCTGTTAGCCTGACAAATGCCGCACGGGCACCCGTGCGGAGCGCTTGATCGTGTTGAGCACGATGCTCGAATGCACGTCGCGCACGAAGCGGATCCGCAGCAGCTTCTTCAGCACCACGTTGCTCAGCGATTCGAGGTCCGGCACGACCACCTGAAGGAGCAGGTCGTAATTGCCGGTCATCGCGTGGCAGCTGACGATCTCTTCCATGGCGTCGACGGCGCGCCGGAACTGCTCGATGTTCTCGTCCGTGTGCCGCGTCAGCCGGACCTGCACGAACGCCTGCACCTTCAGGCCGAGCGGTGCGGGATCGATGATCGCCGTATAGCCCTGGATGATGCCGGCCTGCTCCAGCAGCTTCACGCGCCGCGCGCACGGCGTATTGGAAAGCCCGACCTGCTCCGCCAACTCCACGATCGGCCTGCGCCCGTCCTTCTGCAGGGCGTCGAGGATCGCGGCGTCGTAGCGGTCGAGCGTCATGGTGATATTCCCTAAAAGTCGTCCTATAAATCGACTTTATCACCAATACGGAACCGGCAAGCAACGCGGTTTGTTGAGTTTTGCCACTGCCGCCCCGCTAGGCTGCCCGACCATGACAGCAACAGCCCTCGAACGCACCCGGACCGGGTCCGCTGCCCAGGTCGACTGGCCCGCCATCGACTTGCAGCGCGTCGTGCAAACCGTCCTGGTGTCCCGCGCCCTCGATGAGCTGGAGGAATCGCGCCTGCTGCCGGAGCGCAAGGTTCTGTACCAGTTCACCGCGCGCGGCCACGACGTCACGCAGGCCCTGCTGGGCCAGATGCTGACCGGCGGACGCGACGGCGTCGGTGTGTACTACCGCTCGCGGCCGCTGATGCTGGCGGTCGGGCTGACGATTGAAGACGCGCTGGCCTCGACGATGATGCGCTCGGGCAGCGTGAGCGAAGGCCGCGACATCGGCGTCGTGTTCAACCTGCCGCGTCGCGAAGGGGCGTGTGTGCTGCCCGCGTGCGGCGGCGTCGGTGCGCAGTACACGCCCGTCATCGGCTGGGCCCAGTCGCTGCAATACCGGGCGCAAGTCCTGCGCGATGAGAGCGTCGCCGGAAGCATCGCTGTCGCGCATGGCGGCGAAGCTTCGACCGCGACCAATGGCTTCTGGGCTGCGCTCACGATCGCAACGACGCAGCGATTGCCGGTCCTGTTCTTCATCGAGGACAACGGCTACGGCATCTCGGTGAAGTCCGAGTTCCAGACGCCCGGCGGCAACATCGCAGCGAATCTCGCGGCGTTCCGCAACCTGAAGATCCTCGAAGGCGACAGCGCGAATCCGCGTGCGGCTGCCGCGACAATCGCAGAGGCCGTTGCCGCCGTGCGCAGTGGCGCAGGGCCGGTGCTATTGCGACTGCTCGTGCCGCGGCTCTCGGGCCACTCCGGTCAGGACACGCAGGCCTACAAGTCAGCGGACGAGATCGCAGCCGAACGCTCGCGCGATCCGCTCGTGCGTCTGCGGGAGCAGCTCGTGCCGTCGACGATCAGCGAGGACGCGTGGCGCGCGCTCGAAACGCGTGCGCGCGAAGACGTCCAACGTGCGCTGGGTAGCGTCGAGAAGCGACCCGTCCCCGACGTCGCAAACGTCACACGCTATGCATTCAGCGAGGTGAGCGCCGACGGTGCGCCCGACGTGCAACAGCAGGGCGGGTTGTTGAGCGAAGGCATCGAGCCGCGCGAAGGAACGCAGACCGTGCACGCCGCAGGCGCGCGCATCAACATGGTGACTGCAATTCGCCGCACGCTGGAGCATGAGCTCGCGGTGAATCCTCGCGTCGCCGTGTTCGGCGAAGACGTCGGCCGCAAGGGCGGCGTGCATGCGGCGACGCTGGGACTGCAGGACAAGTTCGGCGCGGCGCGCGTGTTCGACACCAGCCTGTCGGAAGAGGGCATCATCGGCCGCTCGGTCGGCATGGCGCTCGCGGGCCTGATGCCGGTGCCGGAGATCCAGTTCCGCAAGTACGCCGATCCCGCCGTCGAACAGCTGAACGACTGCGGCACGATGCGCTGGCGCACCAACAATCGCTTCGCGGCGCCGATGGTCGTGCGCATGCCGGGCGGCTTCTTCAAGTGCGGCGATCCGTGGCACAGCCAGACCAACGAGGTGCAGTTCGTGCACGCAATCGGCTGGCGTGTCGCGATGCCGTCCAACGCCGAAGATGCGGTCGGCTTGCTGCGCTCGGCGATGCGCGGCAACGATCCGACGATTTTCTTCGAGCATCGCGCGATGCTGGACGGTGCGTGGGCGCGCCGTCCGTATCCCGGCGATGAGTATGTGATCCCGTTCGGCAAGGCGCGCCTCCTGCGCGCCGGCAGCGAACTGACCATCGTGGCCTGGGGTGCGATGGTGGAGCGCTGCGAGCAGGCGGCCGCCGAGTCCGCGGTCGACGTCGAGCTGCTCGATCTGCGCACGCTCATGCCGTGGGATCGCGCGGCCGTGCTCGCGTCGGTCCGCAAGACGCGCCGCTGCCTGATCGTGCACGAGGACAACCTGACGGCAGGCTTCGGCGCGGAGATTGCGGCGACCCTCGCGCGCGATGCATTCTTCGACCTCGATGCACCGATCGAGCGCGTCACCATGCCCGATATCCCGAGTCCTCATAGTCCGCTGCTGCTCGACGCAGTAGTGCCAAGCGCCGCGCGCATCGTGCACGCGATCCGCACCCTTGCGAGCATCTGACAGCATGACGGCAACCATCGAAATCCGTGCTCCGAGCGAACAGACCGAGGGCACGCGATCGCAGGTCCAGCGGTGGCTCAAGGCAGTCGGCGACGCCGTCGTCGAGAACGAGCCGCTGATCGAGCTCGAGACCGACAAGGTCACGATCGAGATCCCGGCGCCGGCCGGCGGCGTGCTGGCGGAAATCCTCAAGCAGGAGCAGGACGAGATTGCGCCGGGCGAGCTGCTCGGGCGCATTCAGGCGGGCGCGGAGTCGAGCGTCGGCGTCAAGGCCGTTGCAGCGCCGGCGCGGGAAGTTGCGCAGACGGGTGCGGTCGATGACGTGACCACGGCGGCTTTGGCCGCTCATGCGGCGTCGCTGTCCGGCGGTCGCAACAGTCCGGCCGTGCGCCGGCTGCTTGCGGAGCACAAGGTGCACGCGTCCGATATTCGCGGTAGCGGAGCAGGCGGCCGGATCACGGTCGATGATGTGCTGGAGCACGTCTCGCGCAAACAGCCGGCGGCAGCACCGGCGGCGCGCCCGCAGACACCCGCTCCGCAATCTGCAGGTCCGGTGCGAAGCGTCCCGCACACGTCGATACGCAAACGTATCGCCGAGCGGATGGTCGAGAGCCTGCTGCACACGGCGCCGCACGTCACGACGATCTTCGAAGTCGATCTGGGCGCGGTGCTCGCGCATCGTGCGAAGCATCGGGCTGATTTCGAGCAGCGCGGCGCATCGCTCACGCTCACGGCGTATTTCCTCGCGGCGTGCGTCGACGCGATTCGCGAAGTGCCTGAGGCGAACAGCCGCTGGACGGATGAGGCACTCGAGATCTACGAGACGATCGACATCGGCGTCGGCACTGCAGTCGAGGGCAAAGGGTTGGTCGTTCCCGTGGTGCGGGGTCTGCAGTCGCTGGACCTGTTCGGCATCGCGCGAGCGTTGTCCGACCTGGTTGCGCGCGCGCGCGAGGACAAGCTCACGCCGGCGGATGTGCGCGGCGGGACGTTCACGATCTCGAATCACGGCGTCAGCGGCAGCCTGGTCGCCGCGCCAATCGTCATCAATCAGCCGCAGTCGGCGATTCTCGGCGTCGGCAAGCTAGAGAAGCGGGCAGTTGTCGTCGATGCGAATGGCACCGACGCGATCGTCGTGCGGCCGCGCTGCTATGTGACGCTGACGCTCGACCATCGCGTGATGGATGGGCATCGCGCGAATCGGTTTCTGCAGGTGCTGGTCGCACGGCTGGAGAGCTGGAAGGACTAGAGCTGCGGCAGTCCGCCGAAGCGCGCGAATACTTCCGAGGCTGGCGGCGGCAAAGCGCCGTCCGCCGTCTGCACGCGCTGCGACAGAAACTCTTCTGAGGCGGCGAACACCTTCGAGTAGAGGTTGCGACACAGATCGTGCGCGTCAGCCCCCGCCCATGATTTCGGCAGGAGCGACGCCGGCAGCTGCGGATCGCGCAAGTGAATCTTGCGGTATTCGTGGACGATGAGCGTGCGCAGCACGAAGGCTGTTTCACCGGCGGCGCGCACGGAGCGGGTCAGCGCCTCATCCAGCGGCGCAAACATTTCGATGAAGCGTCGATAGCGTCGCGCCAGCTCGCCGAGATCCCAGCCCATCTCCACGAGTTGCTGGTCCGAAGCATGCGCGACGACCGCGCGCTGAATCACGATGACCTGACCCGCGGATTCGAGCTCCGCGACCCGCGCCCGCACCGTGTCTTCGCGATGCGTCGGGTGCGCGAATACGCCGCTCGTCAGCTGGCCGAAGCCGAGCCACGTCAGCTCTTCGCGCAGGTCGTCGCGGGCCGCGCGCGAGGAGCGCGGGAAAATGACGAGCGTCCATTCGCCATTCCATTCGGCAGGCGCCGCGCCGTAGATTCGTCGGGTTGCCTCGGCAAAGCGCGCGCGTCCATGCGTCGTGAGCCTGTAGAAGCTGATGCGGCCGCTGCGTTGCGAAGTGACCCATTGCTCGTTCGCGAGTCGGCTGATGGCCGTGCGCACGTGCCGATCGGTGATGCCGAACGGACGCGCGAGCTCGATCAGACTCCCCAGCGCAATGACGCCGCCGCGCGGCGCGATCGCATCGCCGAGGATCGTCACCAGCAGCGAGCCGCCGCGCAGCGGACGCTGACGGCGAAAGCGTGCGACGAGGGCTTCGGCGCGGCGGGCAAGCGGGCGCATACGTCTCTATAAAATGACACAAAAAAAATTGTCACGCCCGTAGAAATGTGTCACGTTAGCTCGCTGAGAGTTTCACCCGGAGCTCACGATGTACACGCAAGGTCTTGATTCGCTGGGAGCCGATTGCCTCCACACGACCGCCGAAGGGCGCGCGGCGCTGGAGCAGCGCTTTCAGGCCAAAGTGGACGCCGAGGAGCGCATCGAGCCGAAGGACTGGATGCCCGACGCATACCGTCAGACGCTCATTCGCCAGATCTCGCAGCACGCGCACTCGGAGATCGTCGGCATGCTGCCCGAGGGCAACTGGATCACTCGTGCGCCGACGCTTCGTCGCAAGGCGGTGCTGATGGCCAAGGTGCAGGACGAAGGCGGTCACGGCATGTACCTGTACAGCGCGGCTGAGACGCTCGGCATCTCGCGCGATGAGTTGCTGGAGCAATTGCTCACCGGCGCGGCGAAGTACTCGAGCATCTTCAACTACCCGACGCCGACGTGGGCCGACGTCGGTGCGATCGGCTGGCTGGTCGACGGCGCGGCGATCATGAACCAGATCCCGATCTGCAAATGCTCGTACGGTCCGTACGCGCGAGCGATGGTGCGCATCTGCAAGGAAGAGAGCTTCCACCAGCGGCAGGGCTTCGAAATCATGATGACGCTGGCGCGCGGCACGCCGGAGCAGCGGCGCATGGCGCAGGAGGCGCTCGAGCGCTGGTGGTGGCCGTCGCTGATGATGTTCGGCCCGAACGATGCGACGTCGAAGCACACCGCGCAGTCGATGCGCTGGAAGATCAAGCGCTTCACCAACGACGAGCTGCGACAGAAGTTCGTGGACATCACTGTGCCGCAGGCGGATTTCCTCGGCCTGCGCGTGCCGGATCCCGACCTGCGCTGGGATGAAGCCAGCCAGCACTATCGCTGCGGCGAGATCGACTGGACCGAGTTCCAGCAGATCCTGCAGGGCAATGGTCCGTGCAATCGCGAGCGCGTTGCAGCGCGCCGCCGCGCGCACGAAGGCGGGCGTTGGGTTCGCGACGCGGCGCTCGCACACGCGGAGAAACACAAGTGAATAATCAGTGGCCGCTGTACGAAGTCTTCATTCGTGCGCGCGCGGGCCTCGAGCACAAGCACGTCGGCAGCATTCATGCCGTGGACTCGACGATGGCAATCGAGCATGCGCGCGACGTCTACACGCGGCGGCAGGAAGGCGTGAGCATCTGGGTCGTGCGCTCCGCCGACATCGTCGCTTCGGATCCGTTGGACGCGGACGCGCTGTTCGAGCCGGCGAAAGACAAGGTGTATCGGCACCCGACGTTCTACGACATTCCCGACGAGGTCAAAAACCTGTGAGCTATGCGCTGTGCATCGGCGACACGAGCCTGATCCTGGCGCAACGGCTCGGCGAATGGATCGGTCATGCGCCCGCGCTCGAAGAGGACCTGGCGCTCGCCAACATCGGGCTCGACCTGCTCGGTCAGGCGCGCTACCTGCTGACGCACGCTGCGCAGGCGGAAGGCCGTGGGCGCAGCGAGGACGATCTCGCGTTCCTGCGCGATCCGCAGGACTTCCTCAACCTGAGCCTGGTCGAGCAGCCGAACGGCGATTTCGGCCACACGATCGTGCGCCAGTTCCTGATCGATGCGTGGCAGCTCGAGCTGTTCGAGCGCCTGCAGCAATCCAGCGACCCGAAGCTCGCGGAGCTCGCCGCGAAGGCGATCAAGGAAACGCGCTATCACTTTCGTTTCAGCTCCGGCTGGGTCGTGCGGCTCGGCGACGGCACTGAGGAAAGTCATCGGCGCATGCAGACGGCGCTCGATGCGCTGTGGCGCTTCACTCACGAGATGTTCGTTGCCAGCCCGGCTGAGCAGGATGCCGTCGCGCGCGGCATCGCGCCGGATCCCGCGTCGCTCGCCGCAGGCTGGTCGAGCCGCGTCGATGAAGTGTTGCAGGAAGCGACGCTGAAGAAACCCGCCGACGTTCCGTATGCGTGGCACGGCAAGCGCGGCCAGCACGGCGAGCATCTGAGCCGTCTGCTCGCCGAGATGCAGGTCATGCAGCGCACTTATCCGGGGGCGCAGTGGTAGCGACCACGCCCGTGGAACGCGACGTCTGGCAGCTGCTCAGCGAAGTGCCGGACCCGGAAATCCCGATCCTCAACGTGATCGAGCTCGGCGTAGTGCGTTACGTGCGCGATGAGCACGAGCGCGGCATCGCCGTCGGTGTGTCGCCGACCTACACGGGCTGCCCGGCGACCGAAGTGATCCAGGCATCGATCAAGGCGCGCCTGCACGAGGCGGGATTCGAATCCGTGCGCGTCGACTCCGTGCTCTCGCCGCCGTGGACCAGCGATTGGCTGACCGACAGCGCGCGCGAAAAACTGCGCGAGTACGGCATCGCGCCGCCGGCGGAATCCGTCGCGAACCCGCGGCGCTTGTTCGGCGAGCCGACTGTGCAGTGTCCGCGATGCTCGTCGTCGCAGACGCAGAAAGTCAGCGAGTTCGCCTCTACACCGTGCAAAGCGCTGTATCGCTGCACGAGTTGTCTGGAGCCCTTCGAATATTTCAAATGCATCTGAGTCGGGCCGAAGCCCGACCTCCACCATGATCTCCTATCATCCATTGAAAATTGTCGAGGTGCGGGCCGAAGGGAGCGATGCGGTCTGCGTGACGCTCGACCTGCCCGACGAGCTGCGCGACACGTTCCGCTTCGCGCCCGGGCAACACATCGGCGTCCGCGCGACGATCGATGGCCACGAAGTGCGGCGCACGTATTCGATCTGCAGCGCGACCGACGAGCGCCATCTGCGCATCGGCGTGCGGTTGCAGGAACGTGGCAGCATGTCCGGTCACCTCGGTCGCAAGCTCCGTGCCGGCGACACGCTCGAAGTGCTGCCGCCGACAGGCCGATTCATCCTGGCGCCCGACGCGAAAGCAGCGCGCACGTATTGCGCGTTCGCCGCTGGCAGCGGCATCACGCCGATTCTCGGCATCATCAAGAACGCGTTGCGGCAGGAGCCCGCCAGCCGCTTCCTGTTGTTCTACGGCAATCGCACGACTGCTTCGATCATGTTCGCGGAAGAGCTGCTGGCGCTGAAGGACACCTATCCGCAGCGACTGTCGCTGTATTTCCTGATGAGTCGCGAGCCGCAGGACGTCGAGCTGTTCAACGGCCGGCTCGACGCTGCGAAGGTCGGCGTGCTCGGCCGCGAGCTGTTCGATGCGCGCGCGGTCGATGGTTATTTTCTGTGCGGGCCGGACACGATGATCGAATCGGTGCGCGAGGGCTTGCTCGGACTCGGGGTCGAGCAAGCGCGGATTCACAGTGAGCATTTCGCGAGCGAAGGAGTCAGGCTGAAGCCTGACCCACACCAGGCCAAGCCGCCACAGCCGCAAGACAAGACGCTGACGCAGGTGACCGTCGTCATGGACGGCCGGCGGCGGTCGTTCGCGATGCCGAGCGACGGGACGACTGTGCTCGAAGCGGCGGAAGACGCCGGCCTCGAGCTGCCCTATTCGTGCCGGGCGGGCGTATGCTCGACCTGCCGGACCCGCGTCGTGCGCGGCGCGGTCACGATGATGACGAACTACGCGCTGGAGCCCTGGGAAGTCGAAGCCGGCTACGTGCTGTGCTGCCAGGCGCTGCCCGCCGCGACGGAACTCGAACTCACCTACGACGAGCGCTGACATGAGCTACCAGACCCTTCTGTTCGAGGTGAGCGACGGCATCGCGCGCCTGACCCTGAACCGGCCGGATCGGCTGAACAGCTTCAACGTCGAGATGCATCGCGAAGTGCGCGACGCGCTCGGTCGCCTCGCGGAAGATCGCGCGGCGCGAGTGCTGGTGCTCAGCGGCGCAGGCCGCGGCTTCTGCGCCGGCCAGGATCTCGGCGACCGCGCGGTTGCGCCGGGCGGCCAAGGCCTCAATCAGAGCGTCGATCTCGGCGAATCGATCGACAAGTACTACAAGCCGCTCGTGCTCGCGTTGCGCAACTTGGCCGTCCCGGTCATTGCGGCCGTCAACGGTGTCGCCGCCGGCGCCGGCGCGAACATCGCGCTGTCGTGCGATCTCGTGATCGCGACGCGCTCGGCAAGCTTCATTCAGTCGTTCGGCAAGCTCGGCCTCGTGCCCGATTCGGGCGGCACGTGGCTGTTGCCGCGACTCCTCGGCAATGCGCGCGCGATGGGTCTCGCGCTGTTGGCCGACAAGCTTTCGGCAGAGCAGGCCGCGCAATGGGGACTGATCTGGCGCTGCGTCGAGGACGCCGAGTTCAAGACGACAGTGGACACGCTCGCGCAACAGCTCGCGCTCGCGCCGACCCGCGGTCTCGCGAGGACCAAGCAGGCGATCTACGAGTCGTGGGGCCGATCGTTCGAGCAGCAGCTCGACCAGGAACGCGATTTGCAGCGCGAGCTCGGCCGTTCGCAGGACTACGCCGAGGGCGTCGCCGCGTTCACCGAGAAACGCAACCCGAAGTTCACGGGTCGTTGATGATCCATGAGCGATCCGCAGGCCGTTGCCGAAGCCTCCGCGAGCGCGATGTACGCGCAGGATCGCGCCTCGCAGGCGCTCGGCATGCGGATCCTGGAAATTCGTCCGGGCTACGCGCGTCTCGCGATGACCGTGCGCGAGGACATGGTGAACGGTCACAAGATCTGCCACGGCGGATTGATCTTCACGCTCGCCGACAGCGCATTCGCCTTCGCGTGCAATACGTATGACGTCGTGACTGTCGCATCCTCGGGAAGCATCGAGTTCCTGCTGCCGGCGCGGCTGGGCGATGAGCTGACCGCGATCGCGCAGGAGCAGTCTCGTTCGAAGCGCACTGGCGTATACGACGTGGCTGTGCGCAATCGGCGCGGGGAGTGCGTCGCGATGTTTCGCGGCCGCTCGCATGAGATCGGCGGTCGCATAGGCGTGAGCTCATGAAACTCGAGCCGATCGAGACGGCGAGCGTCGACGAGCTGCGCGCCCTGCAGCTGCAGCGACTGAAATGGTCCGTGCAGCACGCGTACGCGAACGTCGCGCACTATCGCGAGAGCTTCCGCGTCGCCGGCGTTCATCCGCACGACCTGCGTTCGCTCGACGATCTCGCCAAGTTTCCGTTCACGGTGAAGGACGATCTGCGCGCCAACTATCCGTTCGGGATGTTCGCCGTGCCGCGCGAGAAAGTCGTCCGTATTCACGCGTCGAGCGGCACGACTGGCAAGCCGACGGTCGTCGGCTACACAGCTGAAGACATCGACACGTGGGCGCTGCTCATGGCGCGTTCCATTCGCGCCGCCGGCGGTCGACCCGGCGACATCGTGCACGTCGCATACGGTTACGGTCTGTTCACCGGCGGTCTCGGCGCTCACTACGGCGCGGAGCGGCTGGGCTGCACTGTCGTGCCGATGTCGGGCGGACAGACGCCGAAGCAGGTGCAACTCATCTGCGACTTCAAGCCCGACATCATCATGGTCACCCCGTCGTACCTGCTCGCGATCGCCGAGGAATTCACGCGCCAGGGTCTCGATCCCGCGAAGTGCTCGCTGCGCATCGGCATTCTCGGCGCGGAGCCGTGGACCGAGGCGATGCGTGCGCAGATCGAAGCGGCGATGGGACTGGATGCGATCGAGATCTACGGTCTGTCCGAAGTCATCGGTCCGGGCGTGGCGAACGAATGCATCGAGACCAAGGATGGACCGGTGCTGTGGGAAGACCACTTCTATCCGGAGATTGTCGATCCGCAGACCGGCGCAGTACTGCCGGACGGCGAGCCGGGCGAGCTCGTGCTGACCTCGCTGACGAAACAGGCGTTGCCCGTGATCCGCTATCGCACGCGCGACCTGACGCGACTGCTGCCGCCGACGGCGCGGCCGATGCGCCGTATCGAGAAAATCCTCGGGCGCTCCGACGACATGCTGATCGTGCGTGGCGTGAACGTGTTCCCGACGCAGATCGAAGAATTGATTCTGCGGACGCCGTCGCTGGCGCCGCACTACGTGCTCGAGCTGACGCGCGAAGGGCCGCTCGACGCACTCGCTGTGCACGTCGAGGCGGCGGATGCCGCCGCGTTCGCGGCGGGAGCGCGTGCCGCGGACGCGCTCGTGCAGCAGGTGAAATCCATGATCGGCATCAGCGTGCGCGTCGAAGTGCGCGAGCCCGGCTCGATCGAACGTTCCATTGGCAAGGCGAAGCGCGTCATCGACAAGCGCTCGCCGCGTGCCGGCTGAGGAGTATCCGATGCAACTGAAGAGCTACGTGCAGGGCCGCTGGCATGCAGGAGAGCGCGACGCGCAGCTGCTGCGCGATGCGACGACGGGACAAGTGATCGCGGAGGCTTCTTCCAGCGGCATCGATTTTGCGGGCGTGCTCGACTACGCGCGGCGGACCGGCGGGGCCGCGCTGCGCCGGCTCACGTTCCACGAGCGCGCCGCGTTGCTCAAGCGCGTCGCGAAGATGCTCACCGATCACAAGGACGAGCTCTACGCGCTGTCGTATGCGACCGGTGCGACCAAGGCGGATTCCTGGATCGACATCGACGGCGGCATCGGCACGCTGTTCGCATATGCCTCACGCGGCGCACGCGAGCTGCCGAACAGCCGTGTCTATGTCGACGGCGACGTGGAAATGCTGTCGAAGACCGGCACGTTCGTCGGCCAGCACATCTGCGTGCCGCTGGAAGGCGCGGCGATCCATATCAACGCGTTCAACTTCCCGGTGTGGGGAATGCTGGAGAAGCTGGCGCCGACACTGCTGGCCGGCATGCCGGCGATCGTGAAGCCTGCGAGTGCGACTGCGTATCTCACCGAGCTCGCCGTCCGCCGCATCGTCGAGTCGGGCATCCTGCCGGACGGCGCGCTGCAGCTCGTGTGTGGCAGCCTCGGCGATGCCTTCGATCACCTCACGTGCCAGGATGTGGTGTCATTCACCGGCTCGGCGAGCACCGCACAGAAGCTGCGCACGCATCCGACGATCGTCGCCAACTCGGTGCGCTTCGTCAGCGAGACGGACTCGATCAACTCCTGCGTGCTCGGCCCGGACGCCGCGCCCGGCCAGCCCGAGTTCGACGCGTTCGTGCGTGAAGTGATGCGCGAGATGACGGCGAAAGCCGGACAGAAGTGCACCGCGATTCGCAAGGCGATCGTTCCGGCGGCGCACGCGGAAGCGGCGGCGCAAGCCATCAAGGCTGCGCTCGCCAAGGTCGTCGTCGGCGATCCGCGGCTCGAGCAGGTGCGCATGGGTCCGCTCGCCGCTCTCAGCCAGCGACGCGAAGTGGTCAGCCGCATCGCGGAGCTGCGGCGCGAAGCCGATTTGCTCACCGGCGACGGCGAGACGCTGCAACTCACGGGCGCCGATCGTGAGAAGGGCGCATTCGTCGCGCCGGCACTGTTGTTCTGCCGCGAGCCGGCCAAAGCCAAAGCGATCCACACGGTCGAGGCTTTCGGCCCGGTGTGCACGGTCATGCCGTACGCGTCGGTGAGTGATGCAATCGCCTACGCGCGCCGCGGCGAGGGCAGTCTCGTCAGCTCGGTCTTTACCGCTGACGACGATGCAGCAGTCGAGTTCGCGCTCGGACTCGCGCCGCTTCACGGCCGGCTCCTGATCGTCAATCGCGATTGCGCGAAGGAGTCCACCGGGCACGGCTCACCGCTGCCGGGACTCGTGCACGGCGGTCCGGGCCGCGCGGGCGGCGGCGAAGAGATGGGTGGGATCCGCGGTGTCATGCACTACATGCAGCGCACCGCGATTCAGGGCAGTCCGCAGACCGTCGCTCGGGTCACCGGACGCTGGACGCGGGGAGCGGTGCAGAAGGCGCCCGGCGTTCACCCATTTCGCAAGTCGTTCCATGAGCTGCAGGTCGGCGACACGCTGAACACCGCCGAGCGCGAAGTCACCCTTGCCGACATCGAAAGTTTCGCGGCGTTGTCGGGCGACACGTTCTACGCGCACATGGACGAGGAGGCGGCGCGGCGCAATCCGTTGTTCGGTGGCCGGGTTGCGCACGGCTACTTCCTGATCTCGGCTGCGGCCGGGTTGTTCGTCGATCCGCCGTACGGCCCGGTGCTTGCGAACTACGGGCTCGATCACCTGCGCTTCGTGAAGCCGGTGAAGCCGGGCGACTGCATCAAGGTGCGGCTCACCTGCAAGTCAAAATCGCTGCGCGCCGAGAAGGGCTACGGCGAAGTCGCCTGGGATACGGAGATCACGAACCAGAACGGCGAGATCGTCGCGAGCTACGACGTGCTGACCATGGTGAGCGAGCAGCCGGTCAGCTGACGCATCGCCGCGTGCATACATATATATAGCTTCAATACGTACATGTTATGTCGTCGCGTGCTTGCGGCATGCAGGAGTCTGCTGCACTCTTCGTCTGTCTCGAGGGAATGAACTATAAGCCGTGGGCCCACAGGCAAGACGCTGGAGGCAGGGAGACATGGCAAGGAGCATCGTCCTTGTCGCCGTGCTCGCCTGTCTCGCGTGGATCTTCCCGGACGCGCAGGCCCAGGATTCCTCCCAGAAATATCCGCTGAACATCCCGCGCCAGTCGCTGACGTCCGCGCTCCAGCAGCTTTCGGACCAGACGCACGTTTACTACGGCTACAGTCCTGAGTCGACGGCGGAAGAGCAGATCCAGGTCGGTCCGGTCGTCGGCGAGTACACGATCGAGCAGGCGCTGACCGAGCTCCTGCGCCCGACGCACCTGACGTTCTCCTGGATCAATTCCAAGAACATTGCCATCGTGCGCGCGCCGCCGCCGCCGAAGGCCGCGGCGCCGCTTCCCAAGCCACCACGCGCGCCGCGGCGAGCGCGGGCAGCACCAGCGCTCGAGGTGCAGACCGCCGGCAAAGTTCTGGAAGAGGTCACCACCTCGGCTTCAAAGCTGCGCAAAGTGGACGTGCTGTCCGCGCCCGTCGTCGTGCTGGACCGCAAGGCGATCGAGCATTCCGGCGCGACGTCGATCATGCAGCTGCTCCATTTCATCCCGCAGCAACCGTTCCTGCGGCCGGACGGCTTTCGCAGCAACGGCGCGCAGTACGCGGAGCTGCGCGGCCTCGAGCCTGCGATGACGCTGGTGCTGATCAACGGCCATCGCGCGTTTGGCAGCGCGGGCAGTTTCGCCACGAATGCGTTCGACCTGAACCAGCTGCCGCTCAGCGCGGTGGACCGAGTCGAAGTACAGCTCGACTCGATCTCCGTGCGACATGGCGCCGACGCGATCGGCGGCATCATCAACATTGTGCTGCGCGACGACATTGAGCATCCCAGCATCGAGGCTCATTTCGGCACTGCCGCGGGCGGCGGCGAAGAGCATCAGGCGTCGATCAGCGCGGGCCTCGGCAATGAAGATGCGCGTGCTGCGTTGGTGTTGGACTACCGCGACGTGGCGCCGCTGTTCGGCGTCGAGCGCGACCTGTGGCGCAATCAGGATTACACGCGGTTCGGCAGCATCGATCAGCGCTCGACCCTCAGCAGTCCCGGTAACGTCTTTGCTGTGATTCCCGGACTCACGCTGCCGGGTGGCGCGCCGTTCGCCGCAATACCGGAACACACGGACGGAGCGATCACCGAGCCCGACGAGTTCCTGCCGTTCCAGCTCAATCGCGAGAGCCTGCTGCAGTATTTCCCGATCGTCGCCGCGGATCGGCGAGCCAGCGCTGTTGCGAGTGCGCAAGCGAACCTCACGCCGGATCTGATCGCCGCCGCGGACCTGATGGTCGTCGATCGTCACGTGGTTTTCTCGACTCTGCCGCCGGTGGTGGCCGGTGCGCTGGTGCTGCCAACGAATCCGTACAACCGCCTGGGCCAACCGGTGCTCGTCATCGGACTGCTCAACGGCGCAGATCCGTCGCAGGCGAGCGTCGACGCGTCGCTGATCCGCGGCTCGGGCTCGCTGCGCGGCAAGTTGCAGGGCTGGGACTGGGAGCTGTCCCTGCTGCGCAGCGAAGAGGACGCCGAGCTGCGGATCGAGAACACGGTCGACGACGACCGGCTCGCTCAGGTTCTCGCCAGCCCCGATCCGCAGCGCACGCTCAACCTGCTCGGGCCGGGTCCTGCCGGGAGCCCGGAACTGCTCGCAAGCGTGCTCGCGCCGCCGGACATCACCGATATTGCACTCGATGGGACGCAGCTGACCGGTGTGGTCAGCGGCCGGCTATTCGCACTGCCGGCGGGTGACGTCACCACTGTCCTCGGCGCTGAGTGGCGCAAGGAAACCCTTGAGTTCGATTCGCTGCTCGGCGCTTTCGGCCGTGAGGTGGGTGCAGGCTTCGCCGAGCTGCGAGTACCGCTCCTCGGCGAACAGACGCAAATTCCTGCGGCGCGCCAGCTGACGGTGACTGCGGCGGGCCGCTTCGACCGCTTCACCGATTTCGGCGAGATCTTCAGTCCGCAGTACGGCGTGGTGTGGAGCCCGCTGCGGGACGTGGCGATTCGCGGAACGTACGCGCGCAGTTTCCGGCCGCCGTCTCTGTACGAGCTGTATCTGCCGCATCTATCGGTACAACAGTTGATCGCCGATCCGCGGCGCGGTGAATCGTACCTCGCGATGCAAGTCACCGGCGGCACCTCCGACCTCGACGCCACGCGCGCCGAGTCTTACACGGCAGGTATCGAGTTCACGCCGGAAACATTCAAGCCGCTCACGCTCGCCGCGACGTATTGGCACGTCGCGATGGACAAGCGGATCACCGCGCTGACTTCGACGTTTGCATTGCTGCACGAGTCCGATGTCGCGGACCGGGTCGTGCGCGGCGAACCGACAGGCGCCGACCTGGCGGCGGGACTTCCCGGCCGCGTGCTCACGATCGATCTGACGCGCATGAACTTCGGCAGCCTCACGACCAGCGGTATCGATCTCGGCGCGGGCTACGCATTCGACACCCTCGCCGCCGGTCACTTCGCGGCCGATCTGAAGGGAACCTGGATCGATCGGTACGACGCACTCGACCTGCCGGGCCAGGCGCCGACGGATCGAGTCAACGTGGCCAACAGCTTCGGCACGATCGCACAGTGGCGCGCCATCGCAAGTCTCGACTGGCAGCGCGGCGCGCTCGGCGCAGCGACGTACGTGCGCTACATCCCGAGCTACGACGACACGAATGCAGGCGTGCGTAACGGCCGGACCATCCCGTCGCAGACGTTCCTCGATCTGCAGTTCTCGCTCGATCTCGGCCAGCTGCTGGAAGGCTCCGCGCTGCTGCGCGGCTTGAAGTTCACCGGGGGCGCAATCAACGCGCTCAATCAGGAGCCGCACTTTGCGGAAGTGAACGGCATTCAGGGGTACGATACTTCGCAGGGCGACCTGAAAGGGCGCTTCTGGTATCTGCGGCTTGGCAAAACCTTCTAGG
>DASYRK010000098.1:0-88417 GCA_036004505.1 Steroidobacteraceae bacterium | reverse complement strand
CTGCAGGGTTCGTCCCGTCGGTACGCGACGGCATTTCAAGATTGGCCGGCGCGGGCCGTCACAGTAACAGTGCAGCTCTCACTTTCAGCCGCAGGCGCCCGGCGTCTCGCTGCAAAGGTCCTGGCCTTTGCGGGCGTGGGCGTGTGCGTCCTGTTCGTCCTGGCCTGGACGAGCGCGGACCCGGAAGTGGCGCACATGTTCGACATCCTGCACTGGACGCTGGCCTATGCCGCCGCCGCGGTCGTCGCGTGGCTCGGTGTGCTCGACGCGTCCGGCACCGACCGCGTGGCGCGACGCTGGTTCGCGATCGGCCTGACGCTCACGCTCGGCGGCCAATTCATCTACGACTACTCCGAGATCACCGGGTTCGTTCCGATCTCCGAGGTGATCGATGCCTTCTTCCTGATGATCGGCCCGTGCTTCGTGCTCGGCATCGTCGCCCCGTTGCGCGAGCATCGGGGGCGGCAGCTGCGCACGTTCCTGCTCGACGTGAGCGCGCTCGCCCTGGTGCTGCTGACGCTCACGCTGGATCTCTACCTGCCGCGGCACGGGCGAATGAGTGCGGTCGATGTCGCAATGTTGATCGTGTTTCCGATCTGCCTGCTGACGCCGATCTGCCTGCTCGCCGTGCTCGTGCCCACTTTGCGGCTGCGGCCCGACTATCGCCGCATCTTGCTGAGCGTCTCGATGATCGGCAACGGCGTCGTGTGGATGATCTGGAACGCGGATATCGACATTCGCCTGCCTGCGGCCGGCACCTGGCTGAACTTTGCCTTCTCGGTGTTCGCGCTCGCCATCGGCTACGGCGCATCGGTGTGGCAGACCAGGATCGAGCCGAGTGCAGCCTGGGAGCGCAAGTGCGAAGCGCTGCTGCGGCTGATTCCGCTGATCACGATCGCAGCCGCCGTCGTGAGCGTGGCAATTGTGTGGGCGCTGCCCAACGTGCTCCGCTCGGTGCAGCTTGCGACAGTGCTGGGAGCGGCCATCGTCACCGTGCTCGCGGTGCTGCGGCAGAACATGTCGCTGCTGGAACATGACCGGCTGGTTGCGGCCGAGAAAGATCTGCGCGAGCGCACGCGCGAGCTGCACGCGAGCAACGAGCGGCTCGCGACGCTGGCGCAGATGGCGCAGGTCGCGAACCAGGCGAAGGGCGAGTTCCTCGCCAACATGAGCCACGAGATCCGCACGCCGATGAACGGCGTCATCGGCATGACCGACCTGCTGCTCGACACGTCGCTCGACCGCGGCCAGCGCGAGACCGCCGAGACGATCCGCGGCAGCGCGCACGCGCTGTTGACGATCATCAACGACGTCCTCGACTTCTCGAAGATCGAAGCCGGCAAGCTCGACCTGGAATCGATGGAGTTCGCGCCGCGCGAGCTGCTCGATCACGTCGTGCGCATGATGCGCGTGTCGGCCGAAGCCAAGGGACTCGGTCTGAAGGCCGAAGTCGCCGACTCCGTGCCGGCGGTCGTGCGCGGCGATGCCGGGCGGTTGCGGCAGATCCTGGTGAATCTATGCGGCAACGCCGTCAAATTCACGGAGCAGGGCAGCGTCACTGTCGTCGTGAATGCAGTGCCGTCCGCGATGGGCGGAATGATGCTGCGGCTCGAAGTGCGCGACACCGGCGTCGGCATCCCGGCCAATCGCGTGCACACGCTGTTCCGGCCGTTTTCGCAGGTGGATGCATCGACGACTCGCAGATACGGCGGCACGGGCCTGGGGCTCTCGATCGTGCGGCGTCTCGCCGAGCTCATGGGCGGCGAAGCCGGGGTCGAGAGTCGCGAAGGCGTCGGCTCGACGTTCTGGTTCACGGCGCGCTTCGATGTTGTGACCGCTCACGACGTCGCATCGATGCCGGCGCCATCGCACGTCGATGAAACACGCGGCTCGGGCAAGCGCATTCTTCTCGCAGAGGACAACGTCGTGAACGAGAAGGTCGCGACGCGCTTCCTGCAGAAGCTCGGCTATGTGGTCGACGCAGTCGTGAACGGGCGCGAAGCCGTCGATGCGTGGGCGAAGGGCGGCTACGACCTGGTGCTGATGGATTGTCAGATGCCGGTGCTCGACGGGTATGCGGCGACGCGCGAGATCCGCGCGCGCGAGCGCAACGGCGAGCGCATCCCGATCGTGGCGCTTACGGCGAATGCGATGCCGAAGGATGAGCTCGAATGCCGGCAAGCGGGCATGGACGATCATCTCGCCAAGCCGATCGACCGCGAAGAGCTCGCACGCTGCCTCGAACACCACCTGCGCGCCGCTGTCGCGGCGTAGGCCTGCTCAGCGTCTCTTCGCAGCCTGCTCGACGATGAGCAGCGCGCGGCTGCGCACGCCGAGCTTTCTGTACACGTGGTGCAGATGCTTCTTCACCGTCGCTTCCGCGATGCCGAGAGCTTGCGCGATCTGCCGGTTGCTCATTCCCTGCATCAGCAGATCGACGATCTCGCGCTCGCGACCGGTGAACGACGGGTGCACCTCGCGCACGCCCGAGGTCGACGTCGCCTGACGGCGGTCGCCCATCCGGCGTTCCCCCTTGCGGCGATCGCCCTGACGTCGATCCGCACTTCTGCGTCGCTCGACGAAGGGCCACTGCAATTCGGCCGGAGGATCCCCGCCGGGAACTATGTCTTTCCCACTCGCAACCAGCCCGTAGGCGGCCTGCTCATTGATGTTGTTGTTCAAGTGACTCGCTCTTCCCCCACCCTGTACACATCAGGACACGAACGAGTTTTCCGAAGGGTTCCATCGAAAGTTGCAGCTGTCGTTGACGGAGCCTCTAACCGATGTAATACGTTATTAACAGTTAAATGCGGGTAGTCGAAATGGAGCTGACGCGCCGGGAATTCATGGTGGCAGCGGCCGCGACGCTGCTGTCGCAGCCGACTCGCGCCAGCTCAGCCGCCGTGAGCATCGTACTGGCGCCCAGCAATCTTGGATTAAGTCCGGTTGGTAACAAGCAGCAGGGCGCGTGGCGTGCGCCGCAAGCGCTGATGGACGCAGGTCTTGCACGAGCGCTCGGAACGGACGAAGTGATCTCGCTCGAGCGGCCCCGCTATCAGTTCGATGCGCAGCCCGGCACGCGAATTCGCAACGGCGTATCGATCCGCGCGTTCTCGTTGCAGATGGCGGAGAAGGTTGCGGACATCATTCGCCGTGGACGCTTCCCGGTCGTCGTCGGCGGCGACTGCAGCGTTCTTCTCGGCGGCCTCTACGGCTCACGCATCGCGGGTGGCCGGGGACTCGTGCACATCGATGGCCACGACGACTTCTATCATCCGGGGAACTACGACACGTCGCGGCGACTCGCGAGACTGCAGGCGCGATCGCTCGACAAGGTGTGGATACACGTCGACTTCGATGTGCTCGATGAGGACGTGATGCCCGCCGTGGATTCGCCTGGCAGCCCGGGGTTCGACTACGCGCAGCTCAGCGAGTTGATCCGGACACTTTGCATGTCCGGTCGCGTCGTCGGCGCGGATTTCGCAATCTATGACCCCGAGCGCGATCCCCGCTCGCGGTACGCCGCCCCACTCGTGCGCTGCATCGCCGAAGCACTGCTTTTGTAGGTCGCACCTCGGCCCGACCCTCGCTGGCGCTGTGCTATCGTCCGGCGCCATGCGTACACCGACAACACTGGCGCTTCTTCTTCTCCTGGCCTGTGGCGTAGCGCACTCTGCGGACGCTCCAGCGGAACACCTGAAAACGGACACGCCGAAGACGACCGCATTCGGCAACACGTTCATCGCGCCCGCAGGGTGGAGCGTGTCGGTGCGCGGTCCGGCGACGATCGTCGAAGCGCCCGAGGGCGACTCGCGCATCGCGATCGTCGACGTTCGCGCCAACGACGCCGATGGTGCAGTCGCCGCTGCGTGGGCCGCGTACCAGAAGCCGAAGTGGTCGCTGAAGGTTGCGACCGATCGTCCCGACAAGGACGGCTGGTCGAAGCGGCGCAACTACTCATATGAGACGTCGCCGAACGAGCGACGCGACGTGTTCGCAGGCACGCTGTTCGCCAACGGCGTCTGGACCGTCGTGCTGTACGACATGGCGCAGGCGACCGGCGAGAAGCGCGGCGCCCAGGTCGCGCTGATCTTCGACAAGCTGCTGCCGAAGGGCTATTCGCGCGAGACGTTCGCCGGCAAGAAAGCGAACCGCCTCGATGCCGCACGCATCGCGCTGCTCACGAAGTTCATCGAGGACGGACAGAAGGCGACGGGCGTGCCCGGCGTGTCGCTCGGCCTCGTGCAGGACGGCAAGGTCGTGTACTCCGGCGGCCTCGGCGTGCGTGAGCTCGGCAGCGCCGCGAAGGTCGACGGCGACACGCTCTTCATGATCGCGTCGAACACGAAAGGGCTCACGACGCTGCTGCTGGCGAAGCTCGTCGATGAGGGCAAGATCGGCTGGAAGACGCCGGTGACGCAGCTGCTGCCGCAGTTCAAGCTCGGCAACGAAGACACGACCAAGCGCGTGCTCGTCGAGCACCTGATCTGCGCGTGCACCGGCTTGCCGCGCCAGGACTTCGAGTGGCTGTTCCAGTTCAAAGGCGTCACGCCGGACGGCGCGCTCGGCACGCTCGCCACGGTGCAGCCGACCAGCAAGTTCGGCGAGATGTTCCAGTACTCGAACCTGCTCGCGGGCGCTGCCGGATTCACGGGTGGGCACGTGTTGTATCCGCAGCTCGAGATCGGCGCGGCCTACGACAAGGCGATGCAGACCCAGGTGTTCGATCCGCTCGGCATGAAATCCACGACGTTCGACTACGCGAAAGCGCTGTCGGGCAATCACTCCGCCGCGCACGCTCCGGATGTCGACGGCAAGCCCGCGCGCGCGGTATTCGACCTGAATTACTCGATCATTCCGTTGCGTCCGGCCGGCGCGGGCTGGAGCAACATCAACGACATGCTCAAGTACGTGTCGATGGAGCTGGCGAACGGCGCACTGCCGGATCGCCAGCGCTACATTTCGCAGGAGCCGCTGCTCGCGCGCCGCGCCGCGAAAGTGCCGATCGGCAACACCGCGGTGTATGGCATGGGACTGATGGTCGACACGACGTACGGCGTGCCGGTCGTGCATCACGGCGGCGACATGATCGGCTTCCACAGCGACATGATGTGGTTGCCGGAGCAGCAGGTCGGCGCCGTCGTGCTCACCAACGGCGACCCCGGCTGGCTGATTCGCAGCGGCTTCCGTCGCAAGCTCCAGGAAGTGCTGTTCGACGGCCGCCCCGAAGCCGACGCGGACCTGGGCGCCGCAGCGAAGAGCTTCTTCGCGCAGATCACGGCCGAGCGCAAGACGCTGGTCGTGCCCGCGAACGCGCAGGACGCCGCCAAGCTCGGCGCGCACTACAAGAACGCCGCGCTCGGCGGGCTGGAAGTGCAGCACTCCGGGACGAAGACGATGTTCGACTTCGGCGAGTGGAAGAGCGAGGTCGCGTCGCGTCGCAATCCCGACGGCACGACGTCGTTCATCACCATTTCGCCCGGCGTCAGCGGCTTCGAGTTCGTCGTCGGCGCCGGCGCGAAGAAGACGCTGACGACGCGCGACGCGCAGCACGAGTACGTCTTCGACTCCGTGTAAATCGAGAGTTATTCCGGTCTCGCGCCCACGTAAGCGATGAGCGGCGCAAAAGCCTCGTCGATGCGTTTCTGTTGCTCCGGTGTGATTTTCTTTGCCAACGCGCGCTGGAAGCGCTCGATGCGCGCGCCGGAGACGATGTACTGCAGTCGATACGCTTTCAGCAGGCATACCTTGACGGCGTTGCACTGAATGCGGTCGAGATAGATTCCATCGCAGCTGCAGAAGTACTCGCCGTCGGCGGAGGCCTGTTCCTGCAGGATGCGGTCGAGCATGCGCACGAGATCGATCAGGTCAGTCACGCCCGCGTCGATCTGTTCCGGCGTCATCGTGTCGTGCACGCGCTGCCACTCGAGCTCGTCGAGCGTCGCGTGCTGCGCTTCCTCGATCCAGTGATAGTAGAAAACGTCCTTGAACAGCGACGACAGCTCGCCGCCGTCGCGAATGCTGTGCACGTAGTGCGCCTGCGTGAAGATCTCGACGAAGCACGTCAGCGCGAGCACGGCCCAGGTGGATTTGCGGAGCATCGCGGCGGCGGACGCGTCCGGGTCCACGGTCATCGTGTAGCCCGCAGGCAATGCGAGGTCGGCCAGTTTCTCGAGGCGCCGGAACAGTTCCTGGTGCTTCAGCTCTTCCTGCACGAACTGCAGCAGCGCGGCGAGTGCGACCTGATCGCCGAGGCAGTGCGCGCGTCCCAGCTCGAGCACCTTGCCGTTGATGCAGCGCTCGATCAGGCCGAACAGATAGGCGTAGGTGCGGCCCTGGACTTGGCTCAGCAGACGCTGCTGTGCCGCGCTCAGGAACGGCAGCTGCGTTACGAGCGACAGCGAATCCGGCAGGAACTTGCCGGCCGTGTCGAGCTGGCGGAAGCGGATCACGTCGGAGTCGATGTCCCAGTTGACCTTCTGCGCGTTGTGCAGGCAGCGGGCGTAGCGGGCGGAATCGATCGTTTCGGGAGTCATGGCGCAGCTCGCGGGGTGGAGTGTGCGCACGATGAGCGATCGCGTCGCGGCGTTCATGAGGCCGCGGCCCCAATCTGCGAGGCGGGTGCCGGGACAGATGTCCCGGAGCTAGCCGCCGACTTTAACGAAGCGCGGGCATGTTACGAGTTTGTCGACCTGGTGGCCTCGGACCGTCTTCTACAACCCTGCTTCCTTGGCCATGACGATGGCCTGCGCGCGCGACGACACGCCAAGCTTGTCGAAAACGCTGGTGATGTGGTTCCGCACAGTCTTCTCACTGATGAACAGGCCGGCAGCAATCTCGCGGTTGTTCAATCCCTTCGCAATCTCACCCAGGATCTTCTGCTCCCGCTGCGACAGCTGACCGATGCGCTCTCGGGCTGCCGCGTCGTGACGCGGCGGCGCGGACGCTCCCGGCACGTGTCGGGCGAACACGTGCTTGAATTCCTGCCAGCCGGGCTCGTCTTCGAGCAGGATGTGATTGCGGCTGTCGATGCTGACGAACTGGCTGCCGGGAATCTCGCTGGCGACGCCCGGCGCGCTGCGCGGATCGATGACCTGCTCGCGCGCAATCTGGATGACGAGCGTCGGGACGCGGATCAGCTTCAGGCGCTTGAAGATGGCCAGGTCGCTGAGCATCGTCATGAAGCGGCTCGCGACCTCCTTGCTTGCGCTCTTCTTCTGCAGCTCGGCGTACCACTGGCGCATCTGCGGCGTCGATTCGGGCAGGAACAGGTGCGCGAACATCGCGGGGAAGGCCATGTTCTCGTCGCCCCACCCACTCAGGACCAGCTCCTGCATCGATCGCCATGACTGCGAATACGGATCCAGGCGCGTACGGCGCCAGCCGGTCACCAGCGGCGCATACAGCGTCAGCTGACTGACGCGCTCCGGATGGCGGATGGCGTACTCGGCGGCGACCGCGCCGCCCTGCGACATGCCGAACAGCGGGAAGGATTCGAGCTCGAGGCGGTCGACGACGGCCTCCAGGTCAGCGACCCAGTCTTCGAGCGTGAACGCGCCGACATCTGTCTGCGACAGGCCGCAGCCCCGCGGGTCGTAGCGGACCAGCGTGTGTCGCTCCGACATGAAACGCAGCCAGTGCGCCCAGATCGGGCTCTCCCAGTCGTGATGCACGTGGGTCAGCCACGTGCCGGCCCGCACCAGCGGCGGTCCCTCGCCCGACAGCGCGTACGCTATGGTCGTTTTATCTTTCGAGCGTGCGAAGGCGATTCGCTGGTCCACGGCTCGCAAGCGTAAGCAAGCCAAGTGCGAGCAGCAACAGCAGATCGATTCCGCCGCCGCCGCTGTTGCGAGGCGGAGCCGCAGGCGGAGGCGTTGGCGGAGGGGTCGGTGCAGTCGCGAAGTCGCGCACCGTGACGGTCATGGGCAGCACTGCGACGCTCGCACCCGCGGTCGTTTCCAGCGACGCGTTGGTCGCATTGAAGATTTCCATCTGGAACGTGCCGCTTTGTCCGGCGCCGAGCGTGGCCGGATTGAGCGCGACGGTGACCGTCTTGGCGCTGACGTCGCCGTCCGGCCAGATCACTTCGCCTTGCGTGGCGGTCACGCCGCCGTAGGTTCCGCCGGCGATCGTGCGATAGCTTGCGCGGGCTTCGCCGCTCGCCGAGCCGCGTCGCGTGAGCGTGACGTACGCCTTGGCGCGCGCTTCGTCGACGGTCGGCTGCTCATCGAGGACCCGCAAACGTGTGGTCGTGCCGCTGTCGCCGATGGTCACCTGTGCGGTTTCCGGATAGTCGATGCTCGCGCCGCCGCGCGGATCGACGAGCCGCACCATCAGAATTTCCAGGTCCTCGTCCTGAGCGTCGGCCACGAGATTCAGCGTCGCAGTCTTCGGCGCCACATCGCCATCCGCCCAGTTGAGCGTCGTCGCAGCGAGCGTAGCGTCCGCTGCTGTCGCGGTCGCATAGAGCACATCGAGCTTCACGGACACTGCGCCCGTGCCGCCGCCGTTGCGATTCACGCCGATCGCAAGCGCCTGGCCTTCGGTGCCGGAGACTTTCGCACTCGCGACAGTGAATGCTCCGCGCGGCGAGGCGAGCGTCTCGTTGTGAAGCAGGTACAGGCCGCTGTTGATGTCGCTGACCGCGATCGTGCCGCTCGCGAAGAACGGATACACGCCCCAGGCGCCGACGAAAGCGGTCTGGCTGTTCGCGGGCCACGTATCGAAATAGCCGATGCGCATCGGCACCACCGGGTTCGTGATGTCCAGAATCGTCAGCCCTTCGCTGTAGTTGGCGAAGTACAGGCGGTTGCCCTTGACGTAGGTGTTGTGATCGATCGCGCCCGTCGGTCCGACCCACGACCCCACCAGTGTGGGCGTGCGCAGATCGGCCATGTCGAAGATGCGGATGGTCGTGTTGAGACCGAGATCGCGCTCGTCGAGCTCGTCGTTGACATACAGGTAGCGTCCATCATCGGTCCACCAGCCCGTGTGCACGAAGCGCGCGTTCGGATACGGCTGGCTTGCGAGCAGCTGCCGCGACGCCGGGAGGGTCACGTCCCAGACGTCGACCGTGTTCTCGTTGAAGTCCGTCAGGACCTGGCACACGGGCTGGCTCTGCGCATTGACGCACTGGGTATCTTTGCGCGCGTCCTTGATCGGGAACGACGACAGGTCGTGCGCATAACCGGAGGCCGAGACGCTGATCAGCGCCGGCGCGCGCGGATTGGCGAGCGAGTACAGCCGGTGATTGCCGCCGACGAGATTCGAGCCTGCGATGGCGAGCACGGGCGTCTCGCCGGTCTGCGAGATGCCATAGGTGAAGTCGGAGTTGATCATGTAGTCGGTGTGCGCCGAGCGATGATCCGACTGAAAGTCGACCCGCTCGATGCCGTTCGGCAGGCCGCTCAGATCCAGCAGCATCAGCAGGTCCTGGACTGCATCGGCCGTGATGTAAGCGTAGGCGCGCCAGCGCTGCGCGCTCGGGTCGAACACCTGGTAGATCTCGATGTCGCGCCACGTCGTGCTGGTGCCGGTCGGCGCGCCCACCTGCTCGGGCGCGGTCGGATCGGTGATGTCGATGACTGCGACGCCGTTCTCCACGCCGATGAATGCGTACTCGCGGCCGGTGTTCAGATCGGTGAATCCCCAGATGTCGTTCGCCTTCGTCGAGACCGGCTGCAGCGTGTCGAACGCCAGGTGCGACAGCAGGCTGACGGACTGGCACGGAAAGCCGCTCGAGACGTTGCCGGTGCACGGCGCGGCCGCCTGACTCTTTTCGGACGCCGTCACTTGCGCGGTCAGCTTGGTTATCGATCGCCGTTCGGCGTTCGTCACCTCGAGGCCTTTCTGATCCGCGATCACGGTGAAGCCGGCAGCCTCGAAGCGGTCGCGAAACTCGGGCGGCACGCCGATCAGCATCGTCGTGCTGCGCGCGTTGCGCTCGGAGTAGCCGCTGATCTTGCTGAAGCCCGCGTTGACTCGTCCCGGCGCCGAGAGCAGATCGAACAGCTGCGCCGATTCCCGGATGACGTACGCGCCTTCGGCGACCTGGATCGAATCGCCTTTGCCGGACTGCCCGATCGCATAGCTCAGCGAGCGGCAGGGGCGGAAGCGGTTGAGGCAGTCGCCCTGGTCGCGTCCCGAGCCGGAGACGTAACGAGGTTTGCCGTCGTCGGCTGCTGCTGGGAAGATGCAGCAAGATAGCAACGCTGCGAGAAGCAGCGAGACAGTGCGAGTCGTGAGGTTGCTCATGCTCAGGTTTCCCCTGCGAACCAGCGCCGGCATGCCGCTCATCTTACTGCCGTCGATGGTGCTCGCAACGATCTTTCTGGCGTCGTGTGGCGCCGGCACGACGCCCGTCGAGATCCGTTTTGGGATCGTGGACGCCGATGCCGCCACTCCTCGCTCGCTGCAGTTTTATGTTCATGCGATCGAGCTCATCGATGAGCACGGAAAGCCAAAACCGTTCAGGTTCACGGCCGCAGCGCCGTGGCAGAGCGAACGCGTCGCGTTGATCGACCTCGCTGGTGACTCAGCAACCGTGCGGCACGCCAGCATTCAGGGCAGCATCGAAGGTGGAGCGGCGACGTATTCGGGTCTGCGGCTGACCGTCGGCGTGCCGTTCGACCTGAATCATTCGAACCCGCTGAGCGCCGCGGCGCCGCTCGATCGCGGCGAGATGTTCTGGAATTGGCAATCGGGCCACAAGTTTCTGCGCGCCGATCTCGCCGTTGCGGGTCACGAGTGGGCGTTTCATGTCGGCAGCACTGGATGCAGCTCCGCCTCCGCTCTGCGCCCGCCGGCGCAGCCGTGCGCGCAGCCGAACGAGATGCACATCGAGCTCAAAGGCGATCCGTTGAAGGGCGTCGTGCGGCTGCGGCTGCAGCCGCTGGTCGCAGCCGCTCAAGCGGCGAACTACGTCGGCTGCACCGGCGACTATCAGGTCGATCCGGCATGCAAGGACGCGTTCGCCGCGACCGGATTGCAGCCCGGCATTCCGCAGAGCCTCTGGGTCTTGCAGTGAGTCGAGCTCACGCGTTGCTGCTGCTCGTCGCGCTCGCTGCGAGCGGCTGCGCGCGCGAGACGCCGTACGAGTGGCATCTGCCGCCGGGATTCCCCAAGCCGCGAGTTCCCGAGGACAACGCGCTGACCGTGGAGAAGGTCGAGCTCGGACGCCATCTGTTCTACGACCAACGTCTCTCCGCCAACGGCACGCAGGCCTGCGCGAGCTGTCATCAGCAATCGCACGCTTTCAGCGAAGCAGCAGCAATTGCAACCGGCTCGACCGGCCAGAAACACCATCGCAACGCGATGGCGCTCGTCAATGTCGCGTACACCGCGACGTTCACGTGGGCGCATTCGGGCATCAACACGATCGAGCAGCAAGTGCTGCTGCCGCTGTTCGGTGACAAGCCGGTGGAGATGGGCGCCGCCGGCCACGAGCAGGAGATTCTCGCGCGCTTGCGCAGCGACCCCGGCTACGAAAAGTTGTTCGCTCGCGCGTTTCCCGATTCGCAGGAGCGAGTGACGTTCGACAACGTCGCGAAGGCGCTCGCGAGCTTCGTGCGCACGCTGATCTCGTTCGACTCGCCGTTCGATCGCTACGCCTACTACGGCGACGATGCCGCGCTGACGCAGTCGCAGGTGCGCGGCATGAACCTGTTCATGTCGGAGCGCCTCGAATGCGCGCACTGCCACGCTGGGTTCAACTTCAGCCAGTTCGTGACGCACGAAAGCGCCGCGGTCTCGGAGCGCTCGTTCCACATCACCGGGTTGTATCCGAACAGCGAGACGTACATCAGCGGCGCTGACTACGGATTGTTTGCGGTAACCGGACAGCCCGCCGACAAAGATCGCTTCAAAGCGCCGACGTTGCGCAACATCGAGCGCAGCGCGCCGTACATGCACGACGGCAGTCTCGCGACGCTCAACGCTGTGATCGACTTCTACTCAGCGGGCGGGCGCGTGCTGACCGACGGTCCGCGCGCAGGCGACGGTCGCGCGCATCCCGGCAAGAGCCCTTTCATCAGAGGCTTCACATTGACCGCGCAGGAGAGGCAGGATCTGCTCGCGTTTCTTGCGAGCCTCACCGACGAAAAGTTCCTGAGCGACCCGAAATACTCGGCTCCCAACACCCAGAAATAGCGGCCGGAGGACCGCGGCGACTGTCAATGGATTGACAGAACAACAGGCGATGGCTGGTGCCGTCGCGTGTGGAGCTGGAGATCGTGCGGCTGATCAACACACCGGACGCGACGCACATCCGCTATCGCGTCCGTCGCTGAGCGGTGGCCCACGCCGCCCACCGGTAAATGGATCTTGTCCGGTTTGCAAAGCGGGAGCACGTTACCAAGCATGATCGCTCTTCGCTCCGTTCTGCTTCCTGCGCTGTTCCTCGTCGCGTCGATAGCCCCCACCCCTTCCCTCCCGCGCGATGCGGGGGAGGGAAGGGAGGCGGCGCACGGTTTCGATTTCCTGTTCGGCGAGTGGCGCGTGCATCACCGCCTGAAGCGCGCGAGCGGCGAGTGGTGGGAGTTCGACGGCACCGCAACGAATCGCGCGCTGATGGGCGGCGCAAGCAATGTCGAAGAGCATATCTTCACGAAGCCGAGCGGCACGACTTACGGTGTCGCGCTGCGCGCCTACGATGCGCAGCAGAATCAGTGGTCGATCTGGTGGCTCGACAGCCGCTCGATGTCCGGTCCGCTGCAGGCGCCGAACGTTGGCCGGTTCGAGAACGGCGTCGGCCAGTTCTACGCTGAGTTCACCGACAACGGCAAAACGATTCGCAGCCGGCTGAAGTGGTCGGATATCACCGCGACGTCGGCGCGCTGGGAGCAGGCGTACTCGTACGACGGCGGCAAGACGTGGGATACGAACTGGGTGATGGTGTTCGAGCGCAAGACGTCAGGCTGATGCCTGACTCTGCTTCTCCAGCAGAAACCTGCGCACCGCGTCGTCCTCGCTGAGACCGATCGCGCGATCGTACGCATCCTTCGCTTCTCGCGTCCGCTGCAACTCGCCCAACACGTGCGCGCGCACGGCCCAGTAGGGCTGGTATGACGTGACGGCTTCGGCATCGATCGCATCGAGCAGCGAGAGTCCTGCCTTCGCAGACTCCGACTCAGCATGCGCCGCCGCGCGGCCGACCGCAGCGCCGAGCGACGGCGCAACACTCACGAGCTGATCGTAGAAGTGCGCAATCGCGCGCCAGTCAGTGCGGCCGCTGTGCGCGCGTTCCGCATGCACCGACTGAATCGCAGCTTCGAGCTGGAACCGGCCGAGTCGCGGATTGCGTGCTGCGGCGACGAGCTCGCGTTCCGCCTCCTCGATCAGCGGCGCGATCCACTCGCGCGGATTCTGTTCGGACAGCGGCACGAACTTCCCGTCCGCGCTGCGTCGCGCGGGGCGACGGGCTTCGCAGTGAAGCATCAGCGCCAGCAGTCCGTGCACCTCCGCATCGTTGGGCACCTGATCGCGCAGGACGCGCGCCAGCCAGATCGCTTCCTCGGCGAGACCGACGGCTTTGCGATCGGTGCCGGCGGCGTCTTCCCAGCTGCTGCCGTACGCCGCGTAGATCGCGTCGAGCACGGCCTCCAGCCGCTGCGGAATCTGCTCCGCTGCGGGAATCTCGAACGCGATCTGCGTCTGGCGGATCTTGTTTTTCGCGCGCACCAGCCGCTGGCCCATCGTCTTCGGCGAGATGAGAAAGGCGCGTGCGATCGCCTGTGCGTCCAGGCCCAGCACAGTCTGCAGCATCAGCGGCGTGTGCATGTCTGGATCGATCGCCGGATGCGCGCACACGAGCAGGAGCTTCAGGCGCTCGTCGGGCAGCGTGTCGGGATCCTGGGTTTCGTAGAGGTCGCTCATCATCAACTCGAGAGTCGGGGCGCTCTGATCACGGACCTGTCGATGCCGCGCCTGGTCGAGCAGGCGATTGCGCGCCGCGGTCATCAACCAGCCCTGCGGATTCTGCGGAATGCCGTCGCGTGGCCATGTCGTGAGCGCCGACATCAAAGCGTCGGCGAGCGCGTCCTCGGCAGCGGCAACATCGCGCGTGCGCGCAGACAGCAGCGCGACCAGCCGCCCGTAGGATTGACGCGCAACCGCCTCGACGGCGCGGCGCGCGAGATCGTCACTTGGGGTATTCACCCGTCACGCGCTTGTGAACTTCGGGTGCGACCGGCCGCAGCTCGACGGCGCCGTAGGCCGCCGCGGGGCAGCGCGCCGCCCACTCCAGAGCGGCATCGAGCGTCGGGCACTCGATCAGCGTAAAGCCGCCGAGCTGTTCCTTGGTATTGGCGTACGGGCCGTCCTGGATCAGACGCTTGCTGTCCCGCTGGCGCACCGTCGTGCCGGTCTCCGGCCGGTGCAGGGGAGCGCCGCTCACGAAGACTCCAGCTTCGACCATGGCCTTGTGCCAGGCCTGGTAGGCGCCGGTGTAGTCGACTTCCTCGGCCTCGTCCTCGCGGCGGTCGAAATCATGCGGACGTTCGTAGATGAGCACGGTGTACAACATTGTCTTCTCCGTTCGGGGTCCGGCGGACTCTTTCAATAGTATGACGGGCGTCCCAGGACGGTTTCGACAACGAACGGACGGAGGGAGGCAGGAGTGGGTCCGGAATGTCAGGCTGAAGCCTGACCCACACCAGACCCACCCTGTGGGTCAGGCATTAGCCTGACTCTTCACTACATTCCCAGTGCGCTGAGGAAGCGCGTGGTGAAGCCGAGCGTTCCCGCCTGGCCGTAGCTGTTACACGTCGGCGAAGCGAAGCCCGGCGCGCAGTCACGGTCGCGGTCCCACGACCAGAAGTGCACGCCGCGCAGTCCCTTCGTCCGCGCGTAGTTCGACACCTCGACGATGTCGCCCAGATCGAACGTCTCGTCCTGAGTGTCGTTGCCGCCGATCATCGGCGTCAGCTCGATCTGGTTGTACGGGATGCCGTGGAAGGTGTGCAGGCTCTCCGCCGCGGCGATCGCCGACTTACCCATGTCGCACCGGCTGTTCACGATCGTGCAGTTGCTCGGAATCGTGCTGCCGTAGTCCATCACCATCAGGTTGATCAGATAGCCCTGCAGTCCCGCGCTCTTGATGGCGTTGATCACGTTCACGCCGGTCTGGCCCAGGCTCTGCGGCGCGTTGCCGCCGAGCGTGGCGAGCGTGAAGCTGAAGCGCAGGTTCGGATGGTTCTGCCGCGCCACCTTCACGCGCTGCACGAGGCTGTTGATCGCCGCCTGGCTCTGCCCCGACTCGATGTCGAAATCGATGCCCGCCAGGCGCGAGGAGTTGTAGCGCTGGATGAAGGTCTCGAAGCCGGCGTCGGAGCCGCAGGTGAACGAGCCGGCCGCGCCGCCGGTCGAGAGGATGTACGACTTGCCCATGCTGACGAAGCTCTGCACGTTCGCGGCGGCGACCGCGTTCGCCTGCAGGCCGCCCCAGTTCTCGCTGCCGCACTCACCCGTGGCGAAGGCCCACGTGACGGCGTTGAGATTCGTCGGCAGCACCGTCAGCAGCCCCTGCATCGTGCCGGTGACCTGCGTGCTGATCACGTTCGTGTTCCAGTTCATGCTGATCGTGATGTCCTTGTACGGACTGAACAGCAGGCTGCCGGGCGGAGGCGGCGGCGGTGGCGGCGGGGGAGGTGGCGGCGGCGGCTGTGCCGAGCAGTTGCCGAGGCTCGTCCACGGCTGGCCAGAGCCGGCTCCGCCGTTGTGAGTCGACGGGTTCTCGCCCTGCGTCCACCAGTTCGCGCGATATTCGATGCCGTTGAGACTGGCGGTCATGCCGCCGGTGTAGACAGCGGTTGCACTCCACGTCGCCGAGCATGCGGCATGAGCAGCCGGGAACGCGAGCAGTGCACCGAGTGAGAGCAGCGCAGACAAGAGGAGTCTGCGCGGGGTTCGAAGAGACCTCATCTTCGTTTCCTCCGTGGTTCGAATGTGCGTGTCCCCGGCGCAGGTGTACTGCACGAAAAATCGGCGTGGCAATACCCGCCGCGCGCGCAAAAAATGCACGCGGCGGGTGGTTCGTAATACCAATTTTGCCGCGCGTCGCAGGAACAACGGGGTTGCGGCAAACCAGCGCGATTGGTCCTATCGGCGCCGCAAGCCGCGCGCGAGCGCGACGGTCTGGTGAAATCGCAGATCAGTGCGCGCGCCGCGCAAGTACTCAGTCCCAGCGACCGTCGCGCGAGGCCTTCGCGTCCAGCCGCTTCGTGAACACTGTCGCGCCGTCGATGTCTTTCAGCGCAACGGTCAGCTGCCTGCTGTGCTGATCGATGTCGATCTGCCCGAAGAACTGAAAGCCGCCGCTCGGCGGCGTGTTCGCGACCGGCGGCGCCTTCTGGAACACGGCCTGCGGCCCGAAGGTGTCGTCGAGCAGGTTCGGTCCGAAGCTGCCCGCGTGCAGCGGCCCGGCGACGAATTCCCAGAACGGATCGAACTCCTGGAACTGCGCGCGGCGCGGATCGTAATAGTGCGCGGCGCAGTAGTGCACATCCGCGGTGATCCACACGGTGTTGCGAATATCCTCGCGCTTGATGAAACGCAGGATCTCCGCGATCTCGAACTCGCGTCCGAGCACCGGCCCGTCGCCGTTCGCGACGGCTTCCCACTGCGGACGACCTTGCGCATCGGTGCCGTCGCCGATCTGCAGTCCGAGCGGCATGTCGGCGGCGATGATCTTCCACGTGGCGCGCGACTCCTGCAGCTTCGCTTTCAGCCACGCGAGCTGGGCGCGCCCGAGGAACGCCGTCGCATCGCTGCGCTGCTCCTGCCGGTTGAAGCTGTTCGGTCCGCGATAGCTGCGCATGTCGACCACGAAGACGTCGAGGTCGCGGCCGTACGGAATGTGGCGGTAGACGCGCTCGGACTCCGCCAGGTTGTGCCAGCGCATCGGCGAATATTCGAGGAACGCGCGCGTGGCGCGGCCGACGAGCGTCTGGATGCGCTGCTCGGCGTAGCGATTGTCGAGCACCTTGCTGTCCGACCAGTTGTTGGTCACTTCGTGATCGTCCCACTGCCAGATCTGCGGGACTTCCGCGCAGAAGCGCTGCACGTTGACGTCGTAGCGGTTGTACAGGTGATTGCGCCGGTATTCCTGCAGCGACTCGGCGACTTTGAGCTTCTCCGGCACCTCCTCGAGGAACGCGTTGGTCCAGATCAGCTTGCCGCTCGCGTCCGTGACGCGCTCCTGCAGCGGGCCGTCGGCGTAAATCGTGTCGCCGGAATGAATGAAGAAGTCCGGCCGCACGCGCCGCATCGACTCGTAGATCTTCATGCCGCCGAAGCCGAGGTCGATACCCCAACCCTGGCCGCAGGTGTCGCCGGACCAGACGAAGCGCACGTCGCGGCGCTTCGCCGGCGGCGTGCGCAAGCGGCCGACGACCGGCTCGCTGCGCGCTTTGCCGGAGTCGAGATCCTCGAAGATCGCGCGCACGAAGACGTCGCTGTCTGCAGGCAGATTGGTCAGATCGATGCGCGCCGTCAGGTCGCTCGCGTCCAGAGCATGCGGACCGCGCAACGTCACTGCGCTCGCGAAGCTCTCCTCGCGCGACCATTCGACGAACATGCGCGCGGGCTTGTCGGACCGACTCCACACGATTGCACGGTCGCCGACGACATCGCCGATCTGCAATCCCCACGAGGCCATCGGCCGCAGCGAATCGGACGCGATTGCGGCCGGCGCTCGTCGCGACTGCAGAATGCCGGCGAGCCCGCTCAGCGCGACGCTGCTGGTCAGTGCATGCTTGATGAAGGTACGACGGCCTGTCTGCATCGGATTCTCCTGGAAGACGTCGCGGCCAGCATCGTGGCCCGCGCTGTCACCCAGGTGAAGACACCGTGAACATTTCGTTGCGCGTCTAGTGCACTTCTGGGCGCAGCGCGCGTCGCACGACTTCGGGATCGAGCGCGTCGACGTTCGCGAGCGCCGAGCGCACCGGTCGCGCCTTCAGGAGCGAATTCACGATGGCTTCTTCGGTTGCTTCGGCGACGGCCTGGAACAGCGGCGTCATCCCTTCGTTCGGCAGCTCGGGGAACGTCGCGAGCGCTGCGCGCCGCGCCGGCGTGCGACGCACCTCCGGTGCAGTCGAGAAGGCGATCACGTAGTCGCCCGAGCCATTCGCGATCACCGCGCCGGTGCGGCTCAGGCCGACGAGCGCGCGACGCGCCAGCCGCTCGAGGTTGCGATCCGACAGCGGCGCATCCGTCGCGACGACGATCATGATGGAGCCGGCATTCGGCGGCGCGGGCTGCGGCGCGAAGGGATTCAGATTGAGCTGCTTCCACAGCGGCACCCCGGCGACCGTGAGCAGGCCGCCGAAGTTCGTCTGCACGAGCACGCCGACGGTGTAGGTCTGCACGCGGCGCGAGCTCGTGCCGATCCCGCCCTTCAATCCGAACGCGACCGTTCCGGTTCCCGCGCCGACCGAGCCTTCCTCGACGGCACCCGAGGTCGCGTGCTCGATTGCATCGATCGCATGCTGATACGTGATCGTGCGCGCCCGGATGTCATTGATGCGTCCGTCGTTGGTTTCGCCGACGACTGCGTTGACGGATAGCACCGCTTCGTTGCCGGGCTGCGCGAGCGTCCAGCGCACGGTGCCCTCCGCCGCCTGCCCGACGGCCAGCGTGTTCGTCAGCAGGATGGGCGTTTCGATCTCGCCGAGCTCGACGATCTGCGTCGTGCCCATGAGCTTGCCGAAGCCGTTGCCGACCACGACCGCCGCAGGCACCTTGTCCTGAAACACGTTGCCTTCATGCGGCACGATCGCCGTCACGCCGGTGCGAATGCGATCGCCTTCGATCACGGTGCGATGCCCGACGCGAACGCCGCGCACGTCGGTGATCGCATTGAGCGGGCCGGGATCGAAGACGCCGATCGTCACGCCCAGGTCCCGCAGGCGTGGGCGCTTGTCTTCTGCAGCCGTTGCGGTCGATGTCAGGGCGAGGAAGGCGATCGCCAGCAAGGCGGGCGGGACTTTTGGTGACAAGGCGGCAGGCTCCTGCAGATGAGGAGCCGCAAGCCTAGCGCATGTCGGCTCGCGCAATCGGAAACTGCATCTCGACGACCGACTCCTCCATGCGGTCGAGCCGCGGCGGCTGCAGGAAAACTTCGCGACTCGGCCCGGCGAGCTCGTAGCCGTTCGCTTCGAGGAACACGCCGATCCTGCCGGTGATCAGGTGCGCGCGCTCCGGCAATCCAATGCGCACGCACGTGGCCATGCGCTCGACCGCGGGTAGTTCACGCACGCGCAGTGGCTCGCCGCTCGCGAGGCACACCTGCGACTGTGGTGCGTCGCCTTGCAGGACGAAGCCGACTTCGACGTCGATGCGATCGACCTCGAACTCCTGCGCGTGCGCGATCGCCGTCAGCCGGCCGAGCAGTGCTTTCGATCTGACTGCGCGCACTGACTCGCTCAGCTCGCGAATCAGATCGCGCGCCGCCGCGAACGAAGGCACGACGCGACGTGCGGAGAGAATTTGTTGAGCGGGCTCGCTGCGCAGGATCACATCGTCGACGGACAGCTCGCCCTCGGCGTCGATCTGCGCGATGCGGCTCTCGATGTGCCGCAAGCGCTCCATTTCTTCGGCGAGGACGCGTTGCGCGTCGTTCCGCCGCAGCATCAGCATGCCGCGCAGCTCGGCCGCCGACAGGTTGCTGTCGAGCACCCGCGCGATGTCTTCGAGACTCAGGCCGAGCTCCTTGAGCACGAGAATGCGATTGAGGCGCGGCAACTGGGAGGCGCTGTAGTACCGGTAGCCGCTGTCGCGCTCGAGCTGCGCGGGCTTCAGCAGCCCGAGCTCGTCGTAATAGCGCAGCAACCTGCACGAGACGCGCGCGATGCGCGAAAAATCACCGATCCTGAACACAGCGCCTCCCCGATCCGCTTACGCGGCTAGCCGCAGGAACCCGCGATCGAGCCCCATCTTCTCGGCGAACGGTTGCTCGGCCGCCAGCGCGGCCCGGAACGAATCCCGCTGCAACATACGCTGGAAATGCGCGAGCAGATTCGGGTGGCGCGCGGCGTCGAGCCTGCAGCCCAGATAGTGGAAGACCGTCAGGTCGGAAGCCAGCGTGATGTCCGCGACGCTCAGGCGCCCGTCGACGAGGTAGTCGCCGTGCAGCGCGGCTTCTAGGTAGTCGAGCTTCGGCGGCAGGTCCTCGTCGAGCAGTCGCCGCACCACGCCCTCGTCGGTCGGGACCTTGTGCACCATCGGGCCCAGCACCTTCTGCTTGAACAGGGCGATGACATCGGGCGCGATCTGCGAGTCGACATACTCTTCGAACCACAGCGCACGCGCGTAGTGGACCGGATCGGCGGGCGTGAGCGGACGTTCGGGAAAGCGCTTCTCGAGGTAGGCGACGATGACCGAGGAATCGGCCAGCGTGAGGTCGCCGTGCTTCAGCGCCGGAATCTTGCCGGTCGGGCTCAGCTCGCGCCAGCCCGGCGGCGGATCGAACGGGAACACCGTCTCCACCTGGTGCTCCAGGCGCTTTTCCAGCGCAGTGACGATTACCTTGCGGACGTGGATGGACAGCGGGACGCCATAGATCGTGAACATCGGTCAGCTCCTTGTGTGAGGAGGCTGGACCGTAGGGTTTCACGCTACGTGAAGGTCAAGCGCTATTCGCGGACCGGCCGCTGCGTGGCTGCCAGGCGCTCGCGCCACTGCGACGCCTCGCGCGCCCAGCGGCTCTTCGATTCGTACCCGCGCCAGAAGGTGTCCGCCTCGTCGAACAGCTTCGACGCATCCTGCGAACGCCCTTCGAGCATCGCGACCCGACCGCGTGCAACGTGCACGTCCGCGAGCGCGGGCGTCGGCAGCTGGTAGATCTTGCGATACGCCGCATCCGCTGCGCCCAGCGTTTGCTCTGCTTCTCTCAGCTTGCCGAGATCGATTTGCGCCATGCCAGCACCGAGCATCGCGGCGGCGCGAATGCGCGACGGCGGGTCAGCCGGGCCGGCGGTTTCGAGCGCAGTCTGGAAATGCTGGAGCGCTGCGGCGGCGTTGTTCGCATTCAGCGCGCACAGGCCGAGCGCGTTGTGCGTGTCCGCAAGCGCCGGTCCCGCGACTTTGCCGGTGCTCAGACTTTCCTGCAGCACGCGCTGCGCTTCGGCGGTTTGTCCCGCCAAAGCCAATGCAGTGCCGTAAGTTGCGGTCGCGTTCGGCAGCCACGAGCCTTCGCCCGTGTCGAGCCGCTCGAGGTCTTCGACCGCCGGACGCAGGGTAGCGACCGCCTGGTCGGTGCGACGAGCCGCGACCAGCGTGACGCCGAGACTCGCCTGCGCGCGTGCGCGATCCAGCTCATTCGTTGCTGCCGAGACGCTGCGAGTCATCGAGGCGACGGCGCCGGGCAGATCGCCGAGTTTGAGTTGCGCACGTGCGAGCCAGGAGAGCTTGCTGGCGATCGAGCCGTTGTTCGGACCGAGCAGCTGCTCGGTGCGCGTGATCGAGTTTTGCAGATGCTCGATGCCTGCCGCCAGCTGCCCGGAGTCCGCGAGCGCGCGGCCGTAGACGTCTTCCGTCTCGACGAGCAGCGCGTTGCGCCCGCCGGCGCCGAAGTTCGTCCGCGCGCGTCCGAACGCTTCGCGCGCGGCGGAGACTGCTTCGGACGAGCGTCCCGCCATCAGGTATTCCTGCGCGAGCTGGCGCGTGGCGAGGATCGTCTCCGAGTCGTTCTCGCCCAGCGACTCCTCGGCGATCGCGACTGCTTCGCGCATGTCTGCGATGGCGCGGTCCGCATCACCTTCATCGCCCGCGACGAAGCCGCGCGTCTGCAGCGCATTCACCAGCGCGCGCACAGCAGGGCGGCCGTAATCGCGCAATTGCGGAATCACCGCGTCGAGCTCGCGCTTGGCGAGGTCGTACTCGTGCTCGTTGGCGTGGATCGTCGCCAGTTGCGCCAGCGCCTGCGACGTGTGGACGCTGCCGTCCGGGAGCTTGCGTGCAGCGAGGTCGAGCGCGGCCTGCAACGTCGAGCGCGCGGCGTCGTACTCTTCGAGGTTCGCCTGTGCCTCGCCCACGATTGCGAGCAGCTCGACGCTGCTTTCGGGTTGCGACGCCATCTCGCGGTCGATGCGCTCCTTCGCCAGCGTGAGCAGCTGCGAGGCTTTCATCTGCTGCTCGCCGGTGAAGTACGGGTCGGCGGAGCGGAAAATCGAGGCGACGAATTCCTTGACCTCTTCGGCGCGCTTCTTCTCGGCGCGCGCGACGCGCAGCTGCCACGATGCGACCGCGAGACCTGCGGCTAACGCGAGCACGACCGCGGCCGCTGCACCGACAGCGAGCCGGTGCTTGATCGCGAACTTGCGCAGCCGATAGCCGGCGGAGTCGGGCCGCGCGACCACCGGGTCGCCGCGCAGGTAGCGATCGAGATCGTCGGCGAAGGCCGCAGCCGCCGCATAACGCTCGCCGGGCTCTTTCTTCAGTGCCTTGAGGACGATCGTGTCGAGATCGCCGCGCAGATTGCGGGCGGTCGCACGCTCGCGCGTGACCGTGCTCGGTGCGCGCACTTCGCTCGACAAAACGTCCCAATCCGCTGTGAGCGCGCTCTTGAATGCATAAGGACGCGTACCGGCAAGCAGCTCATAGGCGACGACGCCGAGCGAGTAGACGTCGCTCTCTGTCGTGATCGGACTGCCGGTGATCTGCTCCGGCGAGGCGTACTCAGGGGTGAGCACGCGCACGCCGACCTGCGTCAACGCCTTGTTCGCGGCGCTGCCTTCCTCGATCAGCTTCGCGATGCCGAAGTCGAGCAAGTGCACGTTGCCCTGGGCGTCGACCAGGATGTTCGAGGGCTTCAGGTCACGATGTACGATCAGGCGCGAGTGCGCGTACGCGACCGCGCGGGCGATCTGCGAGATCAGCGCCACCCGCGCGCGAACGTCGAGCTTGTGCTCGCGGCAATAGACGTCGATCGCCTTGCCTTCGATGAATTCGAGCGCGAGATAGGGGCGGCCGTCGTCGGTAATGCCCGCGTCATAGAGTCGCGCGATGTTCGGATGCTCGAGCGACGCGAGGATCTCGCGCTCCTGCGTCGCGCGGTCGGTCAGTTTCGCGAGCGCCCACCAGTGCGGCAGCTTCAGCGCGACTTTGCGCCGCAGTACGCCGTCGGTTCGCTCCGCCAACCAGACCGAGCTCATGCCGCCTTCGCCGATCGGGCTGATCAGTCGGTACGGTCCGACCACGCCGCCGGCGGCGGGCGCGGCTGCGACGGTTGCGGCGCCGGCTTCTTCCGCGCCAGGCTGGCCGGCGCCGCTCGTGTAGCGCGCGAGATCCTTCAGGAAGTCGTCGGTCTCATGCTCCGCATGCTTCTGCAGCAGGGCCGAGAGAGTCGGTTTCAGGCGCGTCTTGGAGGAATCCAGCGCCGCGAGCCAGGCCTCGCGCTGGTCGGCGGGGAGCTCGAGGCCCGTCTGCAGGAGCGCGAGGACTTCCTTGAGATCTCCGGGCGCGAAATTTTGCATGGGGACGCGGGGTGCGGACGCAGCGATTTTCGAGGCATGCGTTTTACATGGGTCGCGCGCCTTGCTCAACCCTCCTGCGTCACTGCCGGACCCAGCCGGCCGGCGGATTGCGTCTGCCCGTGGTTCGGGCACCATTGCCGGATTCTCCGGAGAGTCCCATGAACGAAGCCGCCGCAACGCCGCGCCTGGCAGATCGTGAAGCCGTCCTGCACGCGCTCTACGAAGCCTCCGAGCTCGAGCACAATCTCATGTGCACGTACTTGTACGCGGCCTTCACCCTGCGCAGCGACGCCGAGGATGGCCTCGAGCCCGACGAGGTGGAGGCGGTGGGCCGCTGGCGGCAGGCGCTGTTCGACATCGCGATCGAGGAAATGGCGCATCTCGCGGCGGTCTGGAACATCACCTCCGCGCTCGGCGGCAGCCCGCGCGTCGGCCGCGGCAACTTTCCGATCGACCCCGGCTATCTGCCTGCCAGCGTGGTCGTGAAGCTCGCGCCGTTCAACGCGCAAACCCTGCAGCACTTCATCTACCTGGAGCGTCCGGCCGGCTCGGACGAGCGCGACAGCGAGGCGTTCGCGATCGAGCGCAGCTACGTGCGCGGCAGCGACGTCCCGCGCCTCACGCCGATGGGCATCAACTATGACACCGTCGGCAATTTCTATACGGCGCTGTCGCTGGGGTTGCGCGGGCTCGTCGAGCGTTGCGGCGAGCAGAAAGTCTTCGTCGGCGATCCGGCGTTGCAGATCTCGCTCGCCGAGTACGGCCTGAGCGGCGCGCGGCCGGTGATCTGCGCGAAGACCGCGCTCGCTGCGTTCGAAAGCATCGTCATGCAGGGCGAGGGCGCGCCGCGCGACATGATGGGCTCGCACTTCCAGCGCTTCCTCAGCGTGCGCGAGGAGCTGCTGTCGTTTCAGCGCCGGCGTCCGGGTTTCAGGCCGGCGTTTGCCGCGGCGACGAATCCGGTGCTGCGCCGGCCGCCGCGTCCCGAAGGCCGCGTCTGGATCGAGGATGCCGAGGCGAGCGCGGTCGTCGATCTCGCCAACGCGGCGTACAGCCTCATGTCGCGGCTGTTCGCCTACGCATATCTGTGTCGCGCGCCGGGTGAGGAGAAGAGCCTGGTGCTGCGGCTCGCGATCGGCATGATGCACGTCATCGTGCCGCTCGCTGAGCGTGCTGCCCGGCTGCCCGCGGGCCCGTCGAATCCGGAGTGCAACGCCGGCATGTCGTTCACGGCGCTGCGCGATGCTTCGCCGCTGCCGCCGGGGCGCGCAGCGCGAGTGTTCTTCATCGAGAGATTGCAGCAGCTGACCGACGTCGCGGTCGCGCTTGCGAAAGGCGGCGATCGACGCACGCGCGATGCGGCGGAGCATCTGGTCGCGCTGTCAGCGCAGGCGAATCGCTTCGATGCAGTCGTCGACGCTCGCCCCCACCCCAACCCTCCCCCGCAAGCGGGGGCCGCTCCAGCGCATCCTGCGCCCGCAGCGACGATCGTCGACGGCGTCGAGCGCGTGCAAGGCGAGAAGCTGGAGCTGCTGTTCGAAGCGAAACGCTGCATTCATGCGCGATTCTGCGTGACCGGCGCGCCCAAGGTATTCCTCGCCAACGTGCAGGGACCGTGGATTCATCCCGATGCGATGCCGGTCGAGCGGCTGGTCGAGATCGCGCACGCCTGTCCGTCGGGTGCGATCCGCTATCGTCGCGTCGACGGCGCGAGCGACGAGACCGCACCGCCCGTCAATCTCGCGAGCGTGCGTGAACGCGGGCCGTACGCGTTCCGTGGCCAGTTGCAGATCGACGGCCAGGCGCGCGGTTTTCGCGCGACGCTGTGCCGCTGCGGCGCCTCGAAGAACAAGCCGTTCTGCGACGGCTCGCACAACGAGATCGGCTTCGACGCGACGGGCGAGCCGCCGAGCCGCGAGACGCAGATGCTGCCGGTGCGCGACGGCGTGCTCGCGATCGATCCGCAGCCGAACGGCCCGCTCGCAGTGAGCGGCAATCTCGAGATCACCAGCGGCACCGGCCGTGTCGTCGCGCGGGTCACGGGTGCGCGGTTGTGTCGTTGCGGTGGCAGCGCGAGCAAGCCGTTCTGCGACGGCACGCACGCGAAGATCGGATTCAAGTCGAGCTAGGGGGCTGGGGTCGCGCGGCGGGCGCGGGGCCGGGCGGCTCGGGGACGACCAGCGTCGTATGCAGGTGGCGCGCGAGGCCGACGGCGCCGGCGCGCATCACGGCGTTGTGGTTCCAGCGGAAGATCGGCGCCGCCAGCGACTTGAGCCGGCGCATCCAGGGTTCGACGAGATTGACGCTCCACGTGTAGCGCACCCGCGTGGAGCTCTCCTCAGGAAAGAATTCCCACAGACCCTGGCCGTTCAGCTGGCCGCGCGCCAAGCCGCGGATGCGCTCATAGCGTGCAACTTCTACCGTCTCGATCTCGAACGTGATGTCGTAGGGGAGCTTGCTGGTCCACTCGATGAGGTAGAGCGAGCCGACGCCCTCGGCGTCGCCGCCGCGCAGTTTTTCGACCGCGCGCACGTAGGGCCACCACCGTGGCCAGTAGTCCGGATGATTCAGAGCCTCCCAGACCGCGTCGATATGCGCCGCGATCTGCCACTGCGTGACCAACACAAAATCGGCGTCCGCTGCGCGTTCGAGGGTCGCCGTGCTCATGACACCTCCCCGGCACCTGTCGCATTCCGCCGAGCGCACATAGAATGCCTCGGGCCAAGCAGGAAAAGAAGGAGTAGAGATGGCAAGCTCGACCGCCGCGGCCGTAGTCACCTCCAAGGCCCTTACCGGGCTCGACATCGGCATCATCGCGATCTATTTCGTGATCATCTTCGGCATCGGCGTGTACTTCGCGCGCAAGGGCCGCAGCTCCGTCGACTACTTCCTCGCTGGCCGCAACGTCGGCTGGTTCGCGATCGGCGCCTCGCTGTTCGTCTCGAACATCTCCACCGAGCACTTCATCGGGCTCGCCGGCTCGGGCGCGACCTCCGGCCTCGCGGTCGGCCACTTCGAGTGGCTCGCGTGCCTGATCCTGCTGATCCTCGGCTGGGTGTTCGTGCCGTTCTACCTGCGCTCGAACGTGTTCACGATGCCGGAATTCCTGGAGCGACGCTTCAACCGCTCGTGCAGCGTGTACCTCGCGAGCATTTCGATCCTCGCGTACATCTTCACCAAGATCTCGGTGCACCTGTACGCGGCGGCGATCGTGCTGGAGCGCGTGGTGGGCTGGGATCCGCTCACTTCTGCGGTCGCGCTCGTGGTCGCGACCGGCATCTACACGATCATCGGCGGCCTGTCGGCGGTGATCTACACCGAGCTGATGCAGACGCTGGTGCTGCTCGCGGGTGCGGTGATCCTGACGGTGATCGGCCTTACGGAGGTCGGCGGTTTCAGCGGCCTGCGCGAGGCCGTGCCCGCGCACTACTTCAGCATGATCAAGCCGGCGAGCGATACCGAGTTTCCGTGGACCGGCATCTTCTTCGGCGCGCCGATTCTCGGCATCTGGTACTGGTGTACGGACCAGGTGATCGTGCAGCGCGTGCTGTCGGCGAAGGACGAAGGGCACGCGAAGGCCGGCACGATCTTCGCCGGGTTCCTCAAGATCCTGCCGGTGTTCGTGCTCGTGCTGCCGGGCCTGATCGCGTTCGCGCTGTATCCGCAGCTATTCACGACGAATGCCAACGGCACCGTCACGAACGGCGACATCGCGTACCCGACGCTCATCGTGAACCTGCTGCCTTCGGGCCTCGTCGGCCTGATGGTCGCGGCGTTGCTCGCTGCGCTGATGGGTGGCATGGCCTCGGTGTTCAACTCAGCTTCCACGCTCGTGACGCTCGATTTCTACAAGCGCGTACGCCCCGATGCGAGCGAGAAGCAGCTGGTGAGGTTCGGGCGGATCGCCACCGGCGTGCTCGTGGTGCTCGGTCTGCTATGGGTTCCGTTCATCAAGCTGCTGAGCTCGCAGCTCTACATCTATCTGCAATCGGTGCAGGCGTACATCAGTCCGCCGATCGCGGCGTGCTTCATCCTCGGCATCCTGTGGACCCGACTGAACGGCGCCGGGGCGATCAGCGCGCTGCTGACCGGTTTCGTGCTCGGCACGCTGCGGTTCGTGCTCGAGGTGCTCGACAAGGGCAGTCATTTCGGCAGCGGAGCCGTACGCTGGCTGCTCGACATGAACTTCCTGCACTACGCGATCCTGATGTTCGTGATCTGCGCCGGCGTGCTCGTGGTCGTGAGCCTGATGACACCCGCACCGGATCGTCGCAAGCTCGCGGGCCTCACGTTCGCCACGGTCGATGACAAGATCGACACGCAGGACGTGACGAAGGTTGCGCTCGCGCGCGAGTCGGCAACCGAGCACAAGCTCAACGTTGCGTTCAGCCTGCTGCTGTTCGCGACCGTCATCGCGTTGTGGATCTACTTCCGCTAAGCGACGCGGCGGCCGGCGCGCGCCAGGAAATTCGCTCGCTGCGGGCGAACGTCACGCAGCAGGAAGCGCTGGCGGCGCTGGAGCGCCGCGGCGGGCTGCTGCGCGGGCGGTTGCGGCAAATGGCGTCTGCGTATCTGCCGTTCCGGCTCTATCACGTCGAAGTGCTCAATCGCGGCGCGACCAAGGTCGCGTTGTACGGGGCCGATGCGGTAACCGGTCACCTCGATCTGTACGAGTTCGATGCGGCGCCCGCCACGACGGACCTGGTCACAGTCACGACTCGCAACGCACCGCTCGCCCGTGTCGATGCGCCACGCGCCCTGGAGCTGCTCGAAAGCAAAGTGCGCCGCGCGGTCTTCCAGACAGGGTTTTTCGGCGTGCGTGGACTGCAGATTCGCGCCCGTCCGCTCGAGGTCGAGTTCCACGTTCCCTACTGGCTCGGGTTCTTCGGCAACGGCGAGCACGCGACGCTGCAAGCGATGGATGCCGTGCGCCGCACGTTCGAGGGCGCGAAGGCGCGCGCGATTTTCAGCGACTGGCTGGCGGGGTGAGGCGGCTGCTGCTCAGGGTTTGCGCGCGACGTGGATTGCGACGATGCCGAGCGACAGGCGCTCGAAGTAAACGTCCCCGAATCCGGCCTCGCGCATTTCGTCTGCAAGCGCTTCGGCCGTCGGAAACTCGCGGATCCCCTCGAGGAGATAACGGTAAGCAGAGGCATCGCCACCCGTGGCGAGCCAGCCGACCAGCGGCATGCACGCTGACATGTAACTCAGATACGCGGTGTGCAGCCAGCGCAGAGGAATATTGGAGGCTTCCAGCACCACGATCCGTCCGCCGGGGCGCAGCACTCGCAACGCCTCGGCGAGCACGAGCGTGCGGTTGCAGATCTTCAGTCCCAGCGAGATTGAGCACAGGTCGATGCTTCCGGCCGGAACAGCGGCCATCGAATGCGCGTCGAGCTGGCGCAGCTCGACATCGTGGCCGCAGCGCGCGAGACGGCGGTGAGCGATTGCCAGCATCTGCGGACTGATATCCGCAGCGACAATGCGCCGCCCTGTCACGCTGGGCGATCGCTGCGATCGTTGCAAGACGCGCAGGACGATGTCGCCTGTGCCGCAAGCGATGTCGAGCAGGTCGCGCCAGGGCTCGGCAGCGACCACTGCAGCCACGCGACGCTTCCAGTAGCGATGGATCCAAAGGCTGAACAGATCGCACAGCAGGTCGTAGCGGGTCGCGATCCGGCCGAACACGTCATCCTGCGTGTTGCTGAAGCGCGCAGCGTTCGGCTCTGCCAGCGTGCGGGAGTTCGACATCCGCGAAACGTCCTGTCTGATGGAAAACTTCGCCGAGCCAGCGGTGACGCACGCTCATCGTGAAGCGAAACGTGCCGTCGCCGAGGTCGATGTGCTGAACGTGCGTGATTCCGGGTGGCAGCCACTGCGGCAACCGGACGCGCAGGCCGCCGAGCTCGAAGTAGTAGCCGGTGCTCACGAAATGCAGGATGCCGTCGCGGGCATAGACGTCAAGAGCCATGCGCATGCCGGCGGGCAGCGCTTCGACCAGCGTCCGCTCGCGCGACAGGCGCTTGACGCTCTCGACGACGCACGGTTTGCGGCCGGCAAACCGATAGATACGCTGCCATGCCGTGCCGCCGTCCGCAGTCGCGAAGACGTTGACGGTGGCCGGAATATTCGTGCCGGTGAACGGCGCGACCGGCGTGCCGATCAGGCGGCAGCACGTCGCGAGCAGCTTGCCCGCGAAGCTGGCGCGGACTTCCTCGAACGTGCCGTGGTACTCCGCGCTCACTGCGTGCTCGGCAAATCGCGCGCGAACCGCCGCTGGAAGAGAGAGCCATTGCGTTTCGCCGATGAGCCGGCGGATATCCGCCCGGGCAGGGTAGTCGACCGCAGCGATCGAGAGGGCGAGCATTGTTGTTTGCTCTTGTACCAGTCATTTCTGTCATGACAGAAATTACCGATGTGTACGGACAAAAGCAACTACGGAAGCCCGCAGCGTCCGCTCATGTCACTCGGCCAGCCTGGGATAGAGCACGAGAAGCTTGCGCAGCACGCCGTTGGTCCAACCGAAGCCGTCCTGCAACGGATATTCGCCGCCGCCGCCAGCCGCCGAGCCGGTGACGTCGTACTTCTCGACCAGCTTGCCGGTGCTGCGATAGACCTGCAGGTTCTTCGCGACCCAGCGCTGCGCAATCGTGCCCGCGAGCGCTTCCTGGTCGTAATTGCGCAAGCCGCCGATGGCGATCCACTGGAGCGGCGCCCAGCCGTTCGGCGCATCCCACTGCTGACCGGTGTTCGAAGTCGTGGTCGCGAGACCATGCGGTTGCAGCAGTTTCGCGCGGACCGTCTCGGCGATCGTGCGCGCGCGCTCGCGGTCGCTCAGCTTGAAGTAGAGCGGATACAGCGTCGCGGCCGAAACGCGGTCGCCGAGCTTGCGCGCACGCCAGTCATAGTCCGCGAATGCGCCGGCAGCGGAATTCCACAGAACTTTCTCGACGGCTGCTTTGCGTGCTGCCGCGCGGGTTCGCATGTCCTTCACGCACGCCGCATCCGCAGTCACTTCGCAGGCTTTGGCGATCGTCGTCTCCAGCTGGAACAGCAGGCTGTTGAGATCGGGCGGCAGGAAATCGGTCGTGTGGATCGTCTCGAGCGTCTTGCCGTCGGCCAGCCAGCGCGAGCCGAAATCCCAGCCGCTTTCCGCAGCCGCGCGCAGATTGCGATAGACCTCCGCGGCGGGCCGTCCCGATGCGCGCGCCGTCGCGATGTCCTCGCGATACGATTCCTCGCGCGGCGTATCGCGGTCGTCCCAATAGCGATTCAGCAGCGTGCCATCCTGCAATCGCACGACGCGGCGGTGCGCGGCCCCGGGCGCGAGCCCGGCGGCGCCTTCCATCCAGAACTCGTATTCCTTGCGCAGTTGCGGCAGGTATTTGCGATACGTCGCCTCGCCGTCGCGCTGCGCGACGAGCTCGACCATCGCCGCGAAGAACGGCGGCTGCGAGCGGCTCAGGTAGTAGGTGCGATTGCCGTTCGGCACGTGACCGACCTGATCGATCAGCCACGCGAAGTTGTCGAGCATCGAGAGCGTCAGGTCGTGCCGGCCGCTTTCCTCCAGCCCGAGCATCGTGAAGTACGAGTCCCAGTAATAGATCTCGTTGAAGCGCCCGCCCGGCACCACGTAGCGATGAGGTAGCGCGAGTCGCGACGAGTACGGCCGTTGATCCTCAGGCTTGCGCTCGAGCACCTTCCACAGGGCGTCGATGTGCTCACGCACGTCCTGGCCGGGCACCGTGTGATAGTCGCCGCCGGCGGCAGGCGGTGGCGTGAAGTGCGACTCGACGAACCTGCGCAGCTGGAAATCGGGTCGGCCTTGCTCGGCACGATAATCGGCGAGCACCTGCTCGGGTGCCTTGACCGGCAGGGCGTCGACGAAGCTCTTGCCGTCCGGGTAGATGCGCTCCAGCTGCACGCGCTCCAACAGCTCGCCGTAGATCTCGACGGGCGTCCGGAGGTCGGCGGCATGCACGACGCCCGCCAGCAGCAGGGATAGCAGAACGGGGACGGTCTTCATTTGCGATGGGCTCCAGCTCAGGGCGCAAGAGCCAACTGTCTCCATTTCCGGGGCGGGTGTCGATGCCGCTGTAAATCGTGCAAGCTAAGGTTTCTGCGAATCGCCGGGACCGAGCGCGCGTTGCATGAAGACGCTGTCGACCCAGCGGCCGAGCTTGAAGCCGACCGAGGCCAGCGTGCCGCAGGAAGTGAAGCCCATGCGTCGATGCAGCGCGATCGAGGGCGCGTTGTCGCTGTCGCCGATGACGGCCAGCATTTGTCGCCACGGTCCTCGCTCGCAGCGCGCGATCAGCTCGGCGAGCAGCACAGTGCCGATACCGCGACCATGCAGCCCGTCCGCGACGTAAACGGAATCTTCCACCGTGTAGCGATACGCGGGTCGTGCGCGATAGAACGTCGCGTAGCTGTAGCCGACGACGTGGCCGTCCAGCTCCGCGACCAGGTAAGGAAGACCGAGTTTCAGCACGCCGGCGCGCCGCGACTTCATTTCATCGAGGGACGGTGGAACCTCTTCGAACGACGCGAGTCCGTGCAGAACGTGTTTCGCGTAGATGTCCGCGACCGCACTCATGTCCGTCTCGTTCGCGTCACGAACGAGGATCGCGGGGCGGGTGTCGGTGTTTTTCACTGCAACAGTTTATGGGAAGGAGGAGCGCCATGCAGTATCGAAAGCTCGGCCGCGACGGCCCGACGGTGTCCGCCATCGGCCTGGGATGCATGAGCATCGGCATCGCCGAGACGTACACGAGCAGCGTGAAGAACGATGACGACGCGGTGGCGTTGATCAACCATGCACTGAAATTGGGCATCACGATGCTCGACACCGCCGACATCTATGGCAACTCGGAGCGGCAGGTGGGCAAGGCGCTCGCGGGCAGCAAGCGCGACAAGGTCGTGCTGGCGACGAAGTTCGGTTTCACTGCGCCCGCGACTGCGGGCAATCGCAAGATCGATGGCAGCGCCGCGTATGTAAAGAAGGCCTGCGACGCCTCGCTGCAGCGCCTCGGCGTCGACTCCATCGATCTCTACTACCTGCATCGGGTCGATCCGAGCACGCCGATCGAGGAGACCGTCGGCGCGATGTCCAGATTGGTGCAGGAAGGCAAGGTGAAGCACATCGGCCTGTCGGAGCCTTCGGTAGCGACGCTGCGCCGCGCCCACAAGGTGCATCCGATCGCGGCCGTGCAGAGCGAGTTCTCGCTGTGGACGCGCGATCCGGAGGACGAGCTGCTGCCGGCGCTGCAGGAGCTCGGCATCGCGCTGGTCGCGTACAGCCCGCTCGGCCGCGGCTTCATCGCGGGCCGCTTCAAGTCGATCGATGACCTCGCGCCGGATGACTGGCGTCGGACCAACCCGCGCTTCCAGGGCGAGAACTTCGCGAAGAACCTGGCGCTGGTCGATCACGTCAAGGCACTGGCGGAGGAGCGCGACTGCACGGCCGCGCAGCTGGCGCTGGCGTGGCTGCTCGACAGTTACGACAACGTGATCCCGATTCCGGGCACCAGCAGCAAGCAGCGGCTGGAAGAGAACGTCGAGGCGATCGACATCGAGCTCGACGACGAGGACCTGGAGAAGATCGAGGAGATTTCGCCGCGCGGCGCGGTCGCGGGCGGGCGCTACGATCCTTCGATGCTCGGGTTGACGAACCGCTGAAGGTTCGCGGGGAAGCTGGGCTCAGTCGTCCAGTTTCCCCGTTTCCGCCGAGAGCCACGCCCAGGCGCTCGGCCCGAACCGGTAGAGCAGCGCCCAGAGCGCCAGGCCAGCGGGAAGCAGATACATCGGCAGGTACAGGAAGATCAGCCCCCCGGTCGAGGCACTCGACAGATCTCGATAGAAGAAGTGGCTGACGGCCAGCACGATGAGCGCCGTCACGCAGCCGGTACGCGCGCGTCGATCGGGATCGCCCCACGGGATCAACAGCCCGGCGATGAGGACCAGGTAAGGAGTCGCCACCCATAGCACGTAAAGATCCCAGGAAAAGGGGCTGGAGGCGTGCACGAGCGCGCTGATCGCAATGACGATCGACAGCAGCAGAGCCCCCAGGCCGACGAGCACCGACCTGCGCGGGAGTCTCATGCGCTCAGTCCTTCGCGACTGCGGTGAGGTTCATCGTCAGCAGCGCGCCCTTCTTCGGCAGATCGCTGACCGTGATGGCGGTGCGGGCGGGCAGGTGAGTGCCGAACGCTTCGCGGTAGGCGCGATTCATTTCCTCGAAGTCGGCAGTGTTCTTCAGGAACACGTTCACGTGCAGCACGTGATCGAGGTCCGAGCCGACGCCTTCGAGCATCGAGCGGAAGGAGCGCAGGATCTGGCGCGCCTGGCTGTAGGCGTCCGGTCCGGCGAAGTCACCGGTCGCGGGATCGACGCCGGCCGTGCCCGAGATCGCGATGAAGGAGCCGGCTTTGGCCACGTGACTGTACGGACCGATCGGCTTCATGACGCCCGGCGGCGTGAACGTCTCGACTTTCATCGGCGCACCCCCTGGAAGCGGAGTGCATTCTAGCGCGCCTCGGGCAGCCTCCAGCGAAGGTGGCAATAAGCCCGCGCCAGCTCGCGCAGCACTGCCTGCGGCGGCAGTGCGTGGCGAGCGGCGATCTGTCGATAGGTGAGGCCCTCGACATGCAGGAGCAGGAGCTGGCGCTCCTGCTGGCGAAGCGCGAGCACGGCGGCCCGGATCGCGTCGAAGCCCGACGCAGAAGGAGCGGGGATTGCATCGCTGCTTCCACCGACCCTGGGCCGCCGTGCGCGCCCCTCCCATTCGGCCTCGACTTCGGTCGCGATGCGCAGGACATGGCTATGCGGGTCGTTCACCAGGCTCGCATCGTTCAAGGCGCACAGTCGGCGGGACACCTCCCGTGCAAGAACGTCGACCTTGGAGAACTGCGACACAGCTGCTACCGCACCGAGAATCGAATCCGCTGAGACTCGTATCTGAATACGAGATTCGCGCTCGTCGCGTCTCAGCGCTTGTGCAGCTCGTTGTAGAGCCAGGTGCGCGCGAATTGCCAGCGCCGATAGGCGGTGGCGCGGGGGAGGTGCAGCACGCGCGCGGCTTCCGCCACCTCCAGGCCGACGAAGCACCGCAGCTTCACGAGCTCCGCGATCTGCGGATGCTCGAGCGTCAGCTTGTCGAGGGCCGCGTCGATCGCCAGCAGGCGTTCGTCGTCTTGCGTCTCGATAGGGATATCGATCTGCTCGATGTCGATTCGCTCGCGTTTGCCGCCGTGTCGCACGGTGCCGCGCTGCCGGGCGCGATCGATCAGGATGTGCCGCATCGCTTCCGCCGCGGCTGCCAGGAAGTGCGCGCGGCTTTGCCAGCTCGCTTTCGCGGAGCCGCCGAGGCGCAGCCACGCTTCATGCACCAAGGCAGTGGGTTGCAGCGTCGTGCCGGCAGGCATGCGCGCCATGTTCGCATTGGCGATGCGGCGCAGCTCGCGATAGACGGAGGGCAACAGCGCGGCGATTTCTGTGTCCCGATCCTTGGGCGGCATGCAGCGTTCTTTTCAGCCGTTAGTTGGCGTTGGCGCTCGAGGTCTTGTGATCGTCCGGCGCCTTGGGCGTTTCGCTCGTCGCCAGCATGAGCTCTTCGAGCTTGCGGCGTTCGCCGCGATCCGTATAGAACCGCGTAATGCGCTCCTGCGCTTTGACGCGCGCTTCCCGGTCCGCCTTCGCGTCCGCGGCCAGGACCTTGTAGCTCTCCGTGAGATAGCGCTCGGCGTCTGCTGCCCGGCCCTGTCGGTAGACGGCTTCGCCGAGGGCACTTTCGGACCGGGCTATACGCCAGGCCGGAGCCTTGGTGCGCGACCACCGGTTCATCGCTGCAGTGAGCACAGCTTCGGCAGCCGCCGGCTCGCCTCTTGCCAGCAGCACTTCCCCGAGTACGTGCTCGGACGCAGCCACGTATTGATGATCGGGCGGCAGTGTCTTGTCGAAGATGATCAGCGACTGGCGCGCCTCCTGTTCCGCCTCGGCGTACTTGCCGCGCTTGGCCAGTACCACTGCCAGTATGGTGCGCGAGTATCCTGTGTAGGTGTCCTCGCGTCCCAAGACCGTTTCTCGCGTCCGCAGAGCACGGCGCGCGTATTCTTCGGCTTCTGCCAGCGAGCCCTGCGCGCGACGCACGTTGGACAGAGACTCCAGCACGTCCGCGACCTTCAGGCTGTTGCTTCCGTAGAGCTGGGTCTGCGCGGTCAGCCCGCTCTCGAACAGAGGAGCGGCGTCATTGAACCTGCCTTCGAGCATCAGCACCTCGCCGAGCTTGAGTTCGGCGAGCGCGAGATCCGGATGACCGCGTGGTCGCGTGGCGTTGAAGATCTGCAGCGCCTCGCGAATCGACCGCTCCGCGGCGGGCAGCTCGTCGTTCCACATGAATACGCTCGACAGCTCGCGCAGCCCGGACGCGACCTCCGGGTTCAGCGAGCCGCCCAGTTCGCGTCCGAGCTCGATGCTCTTTTCGAAATTCGCCCGTGCCTCGGTCAGATTGCCGGCGTTCAGCTGGACGCGGCCGAGATTGAGCAACAGTCGCGCGTAGGTCTGCGATTTTTCCGTCCGATGCTCCTGCGAGATCGCCAACGCCTGGCCCAGCACCTGGTCGGCGCGCGCGAGGTCGCCGATCGAGCGCAGCGAAATCGCGAGATCGATCAGTACGGAGGCGGTCTTGCTGCCGTCCGGGTCAGGCAGGTCGCGCCGCAGGCGCAACGCGTCCTCGAAATAAGGCACGGCCGACTCGTGCATGTCCAGGCGTCGATAGGAGCGCCCGATGGCTTCCAGCAGTCGCGCCCGCACCTCTGGTTGCTGCGTCAGATCGGCTCGAATCCGGCGGCCTGCCGAGTCGAGCACGTCGCGCACGGGGATGTTCTTGCCCAGGCTGGTTTGCGGCTGAGCCGAGTCGAAGATGTCGAGCATGAACTCGGAGACCGCTTCGGCGCGCTTTCCTTGCTGCTCGGCGTTGTCGCGCTCCGCAGCGACTCGCTGCGTCTGGACGGACATGGCGATTGCGAACGCGATGACGAACACCACGAATGCCGCGCCGGCGGTCACGCCGAACGCATGACGACGGACGAAGCGTTGCGAGTAGTACAGCCAGTTGCCCTGACGCGCCTGCACCGGCTCGCGCGTGAGGAAGCGGCGCACGTCGGACGCGAGCTGTTCGATCGAGTTGTAGCGATGCTGCGGTTCCTTGCGCAGCGCGCGCATGACGATCGCGTCGATGTCGCCGACGAGTCGCTTCTGCAGCTTCTCCGGGGCCAGGCGCCGCGCAGCTGCAACCGCCAGTATTTCCGACTGTCCTTCGAGCGGTCCGCTTTCGCTCGCACGCTTGACCGCCGCACTCGGTCGCAGCGGATCGGTGATGCAGATCGAACGTTCGAGCTCCAGCTGGCTCGCCGATGCCGGTACCACGTACGGTCGCAGTCCGGTGAGCAACTCGTAGAGAACGACGCCGAGCGCGTAGACGTCGCTGGCCGTCGTGACCGGCCGGCCCAGGATCTGCTCGGGGCTCGCGTACTCGGGCGTCAACAGGCGGTCGTTCATGCGCGTGAGCGCCATCGCCGCGGCGGCTTCGCCCGCGTCGAGGAGTTTCGCGATGCCGAAGTCGAGCAGCTTCGGCGCGCCTTCCGCCGTCACGAGAATGTTCGCCGGCTTCAAGTCGCGATGTACGACCAGGTTCTGGTGCGCGTACTGGACGGCGCCGCAGATGTCGAGGAACAGCTGGAGTCGCTCGCGCAGGCCGAGCTGCTGGCGATCGCAGTAGCGATCGAGCGGCTCGCCGTGCACGTACTCCATGACGAGGTAGGGGTTGCCTTCCTCGGTTTCGCCCGCGTCGATCAGGCGCGCAATATTGGCGTGATTCAGGCTGGCAAGGATCTGGCGCTCGGCGCGGAAGCGCAGTCCGAGCTCGCCCTGCATCGTGCCGTTGTCGACGATCTTGACCGCGACTTGCGCCGAGTACTGGCGATCGGCGCGTTCGCCGAGGTACACCGTGCCGGTGCCGCCATGACCGAGCACCGATACCAGCTTGTAGTTGCCGAGTACCCGGCCGACGAGCGCCTTGCGCCGATCGCGGGTCGTGGTGTCGAGTGCAGCGCCGAGGGCGAGAGTGAGCGGGCCGGTCCGTGCGCTGCCGTTGTCGCACGCCAGCAGCTCGAGCAGCTCCGTCCGCAACTCGGGGTCGCCGGCGGTTTCGGCTTCGACGAAGGCCTTACGCTCGGGTCCGCTCACCTCGACGGCGCGGGAAAACAGCTGCTGCAGCCGTTCCCAGCGATCGTTGGAACCCTTCCCTGTGCTGTCCGCGGTCATGACGCTTCGGGTTCGCGGCTCCGCAGCGGACGGATTTCTTTCAGCATCCACGCCTTCGCGAGGCGGATCTCGCGGTCCACGGTCGCTTCCGACACCTTCAGCGTCTCGGACAGCTCCTGGTAGGTCAGACCGCCGAAGTAGTGAAGCTCGACCATCTCGGCGAGCCGCGGATTCTTGTCGGCGAGGCGGTCGAGCGCCTCGTCGACCTCGAGGACGTCGATCTCACCCGCGGTCGCCGGGCCGAGGTCCAGCGCGTCGAGTTCGTCGAGGGAGCCGGTGGTGTTTCCGCCGCGCTTCTCGCGAAAACGGTTCTTGGCGTGATCGACCAGGATGCGCCGCATCTGACGCGCTGCCACAGCGAAGAAATGCGCCCGGTCCTGCCAGGACACATTCATCTCGACCAGCTTGACGAACGCTTCGTGGACGACGGCCGTCGCCTGGAGCGTGTGGCCGGGCCGCTCGCGCTTCATGTAGCGGCGGGCGCGGTTGCGCAGCTCCTCATATATGAGAGGCGTCAGCCGCTCCAGAGCATGAGCATCCCCTGACTGCCACGCAGACAACAGCCTTGTCACTGCCTGGCGATCCGGGAGTGGTATGGCCGCTGCGATGGTATTGCTCAGTGGAATGGTCTCCAAAACGAGGCCGTTCTTGGCTTGTGAGTGTATTTGCCGGCAGCCGCATTCTGCCACCGATGGCGTCGCACTCGCGCAGGATTCGGGCCGCAATCCCCCTACGACTATCCCCGAGTCGCCTCCCCGATCCGCCGTCCGGGGTCGGGGCTATCCCTTTCCTACAAGTGAGAAATGTCCTGATTGTCAGGGATTCTGTCTTGTTGCAGCCCCGACTGTGACGGAAATCACATGACCATATCGCTTAAGCCTGTGAACCGGTTCGCAAAAAGAGCCGGATATTTAACAGATTCCTCCGGGAGGGGAGTTTCCATGCGCAAAGTAATGATGGGTTCGTGGGTTCTGGGCGCGGTGATTGCCGGTGTTCTGTCGAACGTGGCTCTCGCCGACGGTGATGCCGAGGGCAAGCGGCCGGTGCTGCAGTTCGCCGATGGCGATGCCGAGGGCAAGCGGCCGGTGCTGCAGCTCGCCGATGGCGATGCCGAGGGCAAGCGCCCGGTGCTGCAGTTCGCGTAACCAATACATTCGAGGAGAATCGTCGTGAACATTCGAATCATGTTGGGCACTGGGTTGCTGCTGACGGTCGGTACAGCAGTTGCGGGAACGCTGCTCTACAGTCAGGGCGTGCCCGCGGCGCCTGCCGAGCTCAGCCCGTCGATCACCCTCTCGGCCACGAGCACAGCGACGCCGGAGGTGATCGCTGCATGGGCGGCAGACAGCTCCGACGACTACGTCGCGCCGAAAGTACCGATCTGAGCCGCGACGTCATGCGCGTGACTGGGCTATGTCATGCCCAGTCGCGCGGCAGTTGTCGGCACGCACCGACAGACCTGCGAACTGTGCGCTGAATCACAGGCGCGCCGAGGCCCGCTCGGCGCGCATCACACTTCATTCGTTGACATATTTGCAGCGCGTATAGCACGCTAACCGCTGTTTTCTACGGGCAAACTCACTGAAAGGTGAGGACGCAAAGCCACCGGTCTACGGGAGCGTTCCTAGGACAGCGGGGTTGCCAGCGCGGCTGTCTCGCGGCTGTCGACCGCGCCGTCCAAGTCTGCGGTCGACGAACACGAGTGATGCCACAGCGAACCTTCATAGCTCTGCTCGCGTGCGTGAGCACGCTGCTGTCTTTCAGCGCCGCTGCCGACATCGTCGGCCAGCCCGCACCCGACTTCGCGTTGCGCTCCATGAAAGGCCCGTCGATGCGGCTCTCCGAGCATCTGGGCGAAGTCGTCGTCATCAATTTCTGGGCGACCTGGTGCGGCCCGTGCCGGCAGGAGATGCCGCTGCTCGATGAGCTGTACGGCAAGTATCAGCGCGCCGGCCTGATTCTGCTGAGCGTCAACATCGACGAGACCGCCGAGCCCGCGATCGAGATGGCGCAGACGCTGAAGGTCTCGTATCCCGTGCTGTTCGACACGCGCAAGGAAGTGAGCCGCGCCTACGATGTCAGCGCCATGCCGGTGACCGTGCTGGTGGATCGCGCCGGCGTCGTGCGCTACGTGTCCGAGGGCTACAAGCCGGGCTACGAGAAGCGTTACACCGAGAAGCTGCGCGAGCTGCTGAACGAATAGAGGACACCCGACACCATGTTCCGATCGCTGATCTTCGTGCTGCTGGCGCTGTGCGCGAGCGCTTCGGTTCCTGCCCAGGACGCCGCGGCGCCTGCGAGCGATCCCGCGGCGGCCGCTGCGCCCGCGGAGGATTTCAAGAGCCTCGACCAGGAAGTGCAGGCGCTCAAGAAGGAAGTGCTGGATCTGAACCGCGAGCTGTTCGTGCTGGAGGAGGACCTGCTGTTCCCCGCCAACACGCAGGTGGCGGTGTTCGTCTCGATGGACGTCGGCGAGTTCTTCGCGCTCGATTCGGTGACGCTGAAGCTGGACAACAAGGAAGTCGCCAACTACCTCTACACCGAGCGCGAAGCGCAGGCGCTGCTCAAAGGCGGCGTGCACCGCGTGTACATCGGCAACCTCAAGGCCGGCGATCACGAGCTGCTCGCGTTGTTCACGGGCCAAGGCCCGCATGCGCGCGACTATCGGCGCGGCGCGACCATCAAGCTGTCCAAGGGCGTCGGCGCGAAATACGTCGAGCTGAAGATCAGCGACCGTGCGGTCAAGGCGCAGCCGGAATTCATCGTCAAGGAATGGGAGTGAGATGACAGGGACGATGCGCCACTTGCTGCGCAAGGCAGGGCGGGGCGGCTTGCTGCTCGCCGCCGTCGCTGGCGCGCTGGCGCTGGCGGCCGGGCCCGTTGCTGCCCGCAGCAAGCCGAAGGAAGAGAAGCCGCTGATCGGTACGCCGCAAGTCGTGCAGGACCTGCACTGGGGCGACGTCCTGTTCTACTTCTACCAGGGCGACTACATGCAGTCGCTGACGCGCCTCGGCGCCTCGCAGGACTTCAATCGCCTCACGCATCACACGGTCGAAGCCGAGCTGCTCAAGGGCGGCTTGTACCTGTCGCTCGGCGAGCATGAGGAGGCGGGGCGGATCTTCCGCTCGCTGCTCAACGACAACGTGCCGCTCGACGTCCGCAACCGCGCCTGGTTCTATCTCGCGAAGGTCTGGTATCAGCGCGAGTACCTGCAGCAGGCGGCGGATGCGCTGGCTTCGATCAAGGGCGCGCTGCCGGGCGATCTCGAGCCCGAGCGTCACCTGCTCGAAGCGCAGGTGCTCATGTACATGGACCGCTTCGACGACGCGATCCGCGCACTCGAACGCTGGCAGCCGGTCGGCGACGGCAGCGATGCCTGGTCGGCCTACGCGCGGTTCAACATCGGTGTCGCGCTCGTGCGCAAAGACCGCCTGGACGATGCAGCGAAGCTGCTCGACGCAGTCGGGCAGATCGCAGCGCCGACCGAAGAGCTTGCAGCGCTGCGCGACAAAGCGAATCTGGCGCTCGGCTATGCATGGCTGAAAGCCGGCCGGGCGAACGACGCGAAGACGGTGCTCCAGCGCGTCCGGCTCGAAGGTCCGCAATCGAACAAGGCGCTGCTCGGCGCCGGCTGGGCGGACTCGGCCGAGAAGCACTACACGAAGGCGCTCGCGCCGTGGCTCGAGCTGCGGGGGCGAAACATGCTCGACGCCGCCGTACAGGAGTCGTACCTGGCTGTGCCGTATGCATATGCGCAGCTCGATGCAAGCAAGCAGGCGGCGGAGCAGTACATGTTCGCGGTCGAGGCGTTCGGCCAGGAATCGCAGCGCATCGATGAATCGATCGCGGCGATCCGCAGCGGGCATCTGCTCGACGCGATCGTCGCCAATGACAAGGCCGACAAGGTCGGCTGGTACTGGCAGCTCGCTTCGCTCCCGGACGCGCCCGAGACGCGTTACCTGTATCACCTGCTCGCGACGCACGAGTTCCAGGAAGGCCTGAAGAACTATCGCGATCTGCTGCTCATGCAGCGCAATCTCGCGACGTGGTCGCTGAGCGTCTCCGCGTTCGAGAGCATGGTCGACACGCGCCGCCGCGCGTACCAGGAGCGCATCCCGGTCCTGCAACAGACGCTCGACACGGTCGATCTCGACGCGCTCGAGAACCACAAGAACGAGCTGGAGTCGCGGCTGCAGGCGATCGAGCGCGACGAGGACATCAGTGGGCTTGCGACCGCGCGCGAGCGCGAGCAGTGGATGAAGATCGAGCGCATCGAGAAAGTGCTGGCGAGCGCCGATCAGAGCGATCCGCTGGTGCAGGAGATGCGCGAGAAGACGCGGCTGCTGCGCGGCCGCCTGTTGTGGGATTTCAACGCGAGCTACAAGGCGCGGCTGTGGCGCACGCGCAAGGAGCTGCGTGAGCTCGACGTCGCTTACAGCGAGGCGCGCCGCCGCTGGGTGCTGGTCGAGCGCGCGCGCGCGGATTACCCGGCGCGCACCGAAGACTTCGCCGGTCGCGTGGCGACCCTGCAGCCGCGCATCGCAGCGCTGAGCGCGAAGCTCGACGTCGCTGCGCATTCCCAGAACGAATATCTTGCGTCGATCGCAGTCAAGGAGCTGGAATCGCAGAAGGAGCGTCTCGCGGCGTACCAGCTGCAGGCGCGCTACGCGCTCGCGTCGATCTACGATCGCGCGTCGAGCGGCACCAGCACCAGCAAAGGGGGCGCGCAATGAGCGCCCGCCACGTTCTGATTGCTGCTCTGGCTTGCGCCGGCATGCTCGGCGCCAACGCCGCAAGTGCGGCGGAGAAAGACCAAAAGCCGGTGCGCACCATCAAGGATCTCGAGAGCAAAGAGGTCCAGGTCTCGCCCGATCCGCCGAGCGACGTGAAGCCGCAGCAGGCGATCGAGCAGTACCGGCGCTTCCTGGAGCTGCAGTCGAAGAACGAGAAGATGCGCACCGAAGCGATGCGCCGTCTCGGCGACCTGCAGGTCGAAGTCGACGAAGCGGCGCGCGCCGCTGGCGTGGATTCCGGCGTCGAAGGTCTCGAGCTCAAAGAGGCGATCAAGCTCTACGAGGGCTTGCTCGCGTCGCATCCCGACTATCCGCGCAACGATGCAGTGATGTATCAGCTGTCGCGCGCGCACGAAGCAGCGGCCCGGCCGGAGCAGGCGCTCGCGGTGCTCGACCAGCTGGTCAAGAAATATCCGCAGAGCCAGTGGTACACCGAGGCGCAGTTCCGTCGCGGCGAGATCCTGTTCAGCGCTGGCCGCTATCACGACGCCGAGCTGGCGTACGCCGCGGTCGTCAAGGCCGGTCCGGAAGGCGACTTCTACGAGCAGGGCCTGTACAAGCACGGCTGGTCGCTATTCAAGCAGAGCCGCGGCGAAGAGAGCGTCGCGTCGTTCCTGCAAGTGCTCGATCGCGTCTTGATCAGCGACGGCAAGCTGCGCGATCGCGAGTCGCTGACGCGGCCGGAGCGCGAGCTCAGCGAAGACACGCTGCGCGTCATGGCGATCACGTTCTCGGATCTCGACGGCCCCGAGACGCTCGACGCGCTGCTCAAGCAACGCGGCAGCGATCCGCTGTACGCGCACCTGCTGTACGAAGGGCTCGGCAATCTCTATATCGGCAAAGAGCGCTTCCAGGACGCCGCACTGGCATTCGAGGCGTTCGCGAAGCGCCGCCCCGACGATCGCTACGCGCCCTCGCTGCAGATGCGCACGATCGAGGCGTATCAGAAGGGCGGCTTCGCGTCGCTGGTGCTGGAAGGCAAGCAGGCGTTCGTCGAGCGCTACGCGTTCGGCTCGCCGTTCTGGCAGTCGCGCACGATCGCCGACGCGCCGGAAGTCGCCGCGCAGCTGAAGACCACGCAGAAGGACCTCGCCGAGTACTTCCACGCCAAGGCGCAGAAGAGCAAGAGCGTCGAGGACTACACCGCCGCAGCGCGCTGGTATCGCGCGATGCTGGATTCGTTCCCGCAGGATGCTGAAGCGCCCGCGACGCGTTATCTGCTCGGCGAAGTGCTGTTCGAGTCCGGTCGTTTCGCAGAAGCCGCGCGCGAGTACGAGCGCACCGCGTACGACTATCCGCTGCATGCCAAGTCGTCCGACGCGGGCTACGCCGCGCTGATCGCCTACCAGAAGCACGAGACGTCGCTCAGCGGCGAGTCGAAGTCGCTCTGGCATCGCCAGTACATCGAGAGCTCGCTGATGTTCGCGACCAGCTTCCCCGAGCACGCCGAGTCGGCGCGGGTGCTGACCAAGTCCGACGAAGAGCTGTTCGCGTTGAACGAGTTCGATCGCGTCATCGAAGTGTCGAAGCAGATCCTGGAGCGCAATCCGCCGGTCGATCGCAGCTATCAGCGCACGGCGGCGACGCTGATGGCGCACTCGCTGTTCGATCGCCAGCGCTACGTCGAAGCCGAAGCGGCCTATCTGCGCGCGAAGTCCTATCTCGCCGCAAACGATCCGGACCGGCCGGCGATCGAGGAGCGCATCGCGGCCTCGATCTACAAGCAGGCCGAAGCGAAGCAGTCGGCGGGCGACGCCACCGGCGCGGTCGACGACTTCCTGCGCGTCGGCCTGCTCGCGCCGAACTCCAAGGTGCGCGCCAACGCGGAGTTCGATGCAGCGAGCATCCTGGTGCGCAACAAGGAATGGGACCGCGCCGCGCAAGTGCTCGAGGGCTTCCGTCGCAACCATCCGAATCACGAGCTGATGCCGGAAGTGACGCGCAACCTGGCCGTCGCGTATCTCGAAACCGGCCGCTCGACGCAGGCGGCCGGCGAGTTCGAGCGCATCGCAGCGCGAGCGGAGGAAACGCCGGACGTGCGCCGCGCCGCACTGTGGCAGGCCGCGGAGCTGTACGAGAAATCCGCGTCGCCGAGCAACGCCGCGCGGCTGTACGCGAGCTACGTGCAGCAGTATCCGCTGCCGCTCGACCCGGCGATGGACGCGCGACAGAAGCTCGCCGACATGGCGAAGGCGCAGAACGACTACAAGGCGCGGGCGCAGTGGAACGAAGACATCATTCGCGCCGACGCGATGGCGGGCCCGGCGCGCACCGACCGCAGCAAGTACCTGGCTGCGAAGGCGACGCTGGAAGGCGTCGAGCCGCAGGCCGCGATGTTCAATGCGATCAAGCTGGTCGCGCCGCTCGACAAGTCGCTGAAGTCGAAACGCACGCAGATGGAGAAGGTACTGACTGCGTACGGCAAGGCGCTCGACTATGGTGTCGCCGAAGTCACCACGGCCGCGACCTTCGGCATGGGCGAGCTGTATCGCCAGCTCGGCGTCGACCTGATGGCGTCCGAGCGTCCGCAAGGCCTGGATGCCGACGCGAAGGAACAGTACGACGTGCTGCTCGAGGAACAGGCGTTCCCGTTCGAGGAAAAAGCCATCGAGCTGCACGAGACGAACACGCGGCGCACCGGCGACGGCGTGTACGACGAGTGGGTGCAGCGCAGCTTCGACGTGCTCGCCAAGCTCAAGCCGGCGCGCTACGCCAAGGCAGAGAAGAGTGAAGAGTATGTGCCGACGTTACGCTAAGCCACGCGACTGGGCACTGTTCGCTGCGATGCTGCTGCTCGCGGCGTGCGGCTCGACGCCGCCGGCGCCCGAGACGCCGCCCGCCAAACAGGAAGCGTCGAGCGATCCGAACGCAGCGACTGCGCCGGTCGAGCAGCCGTTGCCGCCGGAAGCCGTGCAGAAATTCGACCAGGCTGTCTCACTGATGAGCGGCGGCGACGCAGCGACTGCAGAGCGCGAGTTGCGCGCGCTCGTCGACGCCTACCCGACGTATTCCGGACCGCTGCTCAATCTCGCGATCCTGCAGGTGAAGACCGGTCGCTTCGACGACGCCGAGAAGTCGTTGCGCACCGCCGTCGATCGCAATGGCAGCAACGCGCAGGCGTTCAATCAGCTCGGCATCGTCTATCGCAAGCTCGGCCGCTTCAAGGAAGCGGACGTCGCGTATCAGCGCGCGGTGGAAATCGATCCGAACTATGCGATCGCGTATCTGAATCTCGGCGTGCTGTGCGATCTGTATCTGCAGCAGCCGCAGCGCGCGCTCGAAGCGTACGAGCGCTACCTCGCGCTCGCCGGCACGCCGGACGAGAAGGTCAACGGCTGGGTCACCGAGCTCAAGAAGCGGCTGGGCAGCGAGCCGCGGGCAGCGAGGGCGCAATGATGTTCAGTCCGATCCGAATTGCACTGCCGGCCTTGCTGCTCGCTGCAGCGACGGCGTTCGCTGCCGAGCCGGCCGCCGAGCCCGCGAAGGCCAGCACCGATGCAATGCCGGCGGTCGATACGTCCGCACCCCAGCCGGCCGCGCCGGACGCCAAGCCTGCCGCGCCAGGCAAGCGCGCGCAAAACGATCGCCTCGACCTCGACACCACGATCGTGACCGGCAACCGCGAGCTGCCGAAGGTCCTGTACATCGTCCCGTGGAAGAAGGCGGATCTCGGCGAGTTGCCGGCGCAACCGTTCAACACGCTGCTCGATGAGGTTCTGACGCCGGTCGACCGTGACGTTTTTCGTCGCGAAGTGACGTACTACGGTGTCGTCTCAGCGGGCGGTAATGCTTCGCCTGCAGCACCTGCGTCGCCGGGCGCCGACCCGGCCGCGCCGGCTCGCGGCGATGAGAAGTAGGTCGCAGCATTGCAGTTTTACCTAATGACACTCTGGCTCATCGGATTTTGACTTACACCCGACGTGCGCCAGCGCGCGCATCCGGCACGGCACTGCAGAGGAGACTACGTCGATGGAGTTCTATCATTTTGTCGTCAACTTCTTTCGCGACGGAGGCTTCTTCCTCTATCCGCTGGCGGCGATCTTCGTCGTCGGCGTGGCGATCGCGATCGAACGCTTCATCTACCTCAGCATCGAGACCACGAGCAACCGGCGCCTGTGGGGCCAGGTGGTGCCGCTGATCAACGCCGGCAACTTCAAGCAGGTGGTTGCGATCACCTCGAAGTCGCGCGCCGCGATCGCGACGGTGCTCAACTACGGGATCGCCCGGCTCGCCAGCGCACGTCGTCGCGACGACGTCGAGAAGGCGATGGACGAGAGCCTGCTCGAGATCATCCCGCGCATGGAGAAGCGCACGCACTATCTCTCGGCGCTCGCCAACATCGGCATGCTCACGGGTCTGCTCGGCACGGTCATCGGCCTGATCTCGGCGTTCGCGTCGATCGCGCAGGCGAACCCGGCTGAGAAGGCCAGCCTGCTCGCCGCCAGCATCTCGGTCGCGATGAACAACACGGCCTCGGGCCTGCTGTGCGCGATCACGCTGCTGCTGGCGCACATGTTCCTGGAAGCGAAGACCACCAAGCTGATCGACAGCCTGGAGATCGCCGCAGTGAAGTTCCTCAACTCGGTCGTCGAGCGGCGCCAGGAAGTGGACGCGGGCGACGAGCACCCGGCGCCCCGCGGTCGCACGGCTCACGGCATCGCCTGAAGATCCGCTGCCGGAGGCCCAGGCAATGTCCCAGTCCAAGGTCGCGCGGCGGGTGTCGCGCAATCATGCGCGCTACCGCGGGCGCCATGAGATCAACGTCGTGCCGATGATCGACATGATGATCATCCTGGTGTTCTTCCTGATCTTCACGGCGGTGTTCACCAAGACGAACATTCTCGAGCTCAACCTGCCCGGGGCGGACAGTGCCGTGCCCGACCTGCCGCAGGGGCTGAATCTCGAAGTGATCGTCCGCGCCGACAGGATCGAGGTCGCCGATCGCGGCACCGGCCTGCTGAAGACGCTGCCCTCGCAGCAGGGCAGCTACGATCTCAAGGGCCTGCAGGAATACCTGGCGCTGGTGAAGACCAAGTACAACGACAAGACGGACGCGACCATCCTGCTGGAGCAGGAAATCGCGTACGACACGCTCGTCAAGGTGATGGACACGGTGCGCGTGTTCCCCGTCCCGGGCTCGAAGTGGGACGTCGCGGAGCTGTTCCCGGATGTCTCGGTGGGAGACGCGCCGACATGACGCCTTATCGCATCAAGCGCCACCGCAAGCGCAGCAACAAGGTCGAGGGCGGCAACCACATGACGCTGGTGCCGTTCATCGACATGCTGACGATCCTGGTGGTGTTCCTGCTCGTGCACACGTCCGACGTCGACGTGTTGCCGAACACCAAGAACATCTCGATCCCGGAGTCGATTTCCGACAAGAAGCCGCATCCGTCGGTCGTGGTGATGATCACCAAGGAAGAGCTGCTGGTGAACGGCCGCTCGATCGCGACGCTGGCGCAGCTCGAGGCTTCGCCCGACGCAGTGATTGCGCCGCTCAAGGCCGCGCTGCAGAGCCAGGCCGACAAGGTGCTCGCGGGCGCGGCGAAAGAGGACATCAAGGATCGCGAAGTGACGATCCTCGGCGACCGTAGCACGCCGTACAAAGTGCTGCGCAAAGTCATGGCGACGGCCACCGATGCCGACTACGGCAAGGTGTCGCTCGCGGTCATCGAGCGCGCGTCCGGCGGCGCAGCCCCAGCCCCAGCCGCGGCGCGCACCGCGTCGCTGATCAACTGAGCCGGTGCAACCCGCATGACACTCGCTCCTTACTATCGCCTGTACGACTTGCCTTGGTCGCCGACCGAGGAAGTGGAGCAGCGCTTTCGCAAGGTGGTGCGCAACGCGTTCATCGTCTTCGCCATCTTTGCGATCCTGATCCCGTTCCTGCCGGTGCCCGAGCGCGCAACGACGAAGGCGCCGGCGATCCCGGACCGCATCGTCAAGCTGGTGCTCGAAAAGAAAGTGGTGCCGCCGCCGCCGCCGCCGCCGAAGATCGAGGAGAAGAAGCCGGAGCCGGAGAAGAAGGTCGAGCAGCCGAAGCCGCCGCCGCCGCAGCCCGACGCGCGCGAGCGTGCGCAGAACGCCGGCCTGCTGAAGCTGCAGGACCAGCTCGCGGACCTGCGCGACAACGCCGTGCTCGACAAGGCCGCGATGACCAAGAATCTCACCGGCAAGGTCGGCGAGACCACGGCCTCGGAGCGCTCGCTGATCACGTCGAAGGTCGGTAACAGCAGCGGCGGCATCAACACCGCCGCCCTGAGCCGCGGCTACGGCGGCGGCGCGGGCTCGCTCACCGGTCATTCGACTACGCAGGTGTCGTCGGCGACGCTGGCTGCGCAGGGCACCAACAAAGTCGAGCGCGGCGCCGGCAGTGGCAAGGCCTCGCGCAGCGAAGAGGAGATCGCGCTGGTCTTCGATCGCAACAAGGGCGCCATCTACGCGCTGTACACGCGCGCGTTGCGCGACAAGCCGGATCTCCAGGGCAAGGTGGTGCTGGAGCTGACGATTGCCGCCGACGGCTCGGTCACGCGCTGCGAGGTGGTGTCGAGCGAGCTCAACGACCCGGAGCTGGAGCGCAAGCTGGTGGCGCGCATCAAGCTGTTCCAGTTCGCAGCGAAGGACGTCGGCACGATCACGGTCACGAAGCCGATCGACTTCTTCCCGGCCTGAGACGCTCGTCACATTATGCCTTTCGTCGGACCGCCCGACGCCCGGCGCTTGCCATCGGGCGGTGAGGTCGCTGATGATCCGCAGGCAATGAACCTCGACTCGGAAATCAGGCATTTCGAAGAGATGTCGTCGCTCGAGAAGTCGCGCCTGCTGGCGCACTTCATGTACGAGATGACGCTCGAGGCGCGCAACTTCTACGCCGGCGGCGAGCAGCCGATCGATCCGCTCAAGCTGCGCTTCATCAACGAAGTGCAGCATCGCGTCACCCGCTTCATGGAGCAGATCCTGATCGACGATCCGGCGCGCTCCTCCGACGAAGTGATGCTCCGCCTGCTGCTCGCGCCGCGCGCCGAGAAGGCCATCGAAGCCCTGGTGCACTCGGCCTACACGCGCACGATCCAGGCGATCAGCTAGCCTCGACGCGGCGCTGCGGCGCCGCTGCCTGCGTCGGTTCCGCATCCGACTCGAACAGCTGCTCCAGCTCGCGCGCCGCCAGTTGCGCCGACTGGATCAGTTTCTGCTCGTCGTCGCGGATCGCGCGTTGCACCTGCAACTGTTTCTTGTCGTGCACGTCGAAGCGGCGAATGCTCTCGATCGCGTCGGCGCGCGCCAGGCCCAGCGCTTCCAGCGTGTGCTGCGCGAGGTCGAGGCTCGACAGGTACGTCTCGCGGATGAAGTACTTCACGCCGATGTCCAGCAGCCGCAGCGCGTGCTGACGGTTGCGGGCCCGCGCCATGATCTTGAGATGCGGAAAATGCCGTCGCACCAGCTCGGCGGTGCGGACCGACGTTTCGATGTCTTCGGTCGCGAGCACGAAGACTTCGGCGCGCGCGGCGCCCGCGGCCTGCAGCACTTCCAGTCGAGACGCGTCGCCGTAGTACACCTTGTTGCCGAAGCGGCGCACGAAGTCGACTTGCGCAACGCTCGATTCCAGCGCGGTGAACGAGATGCGGCGCATGCGCAGGACGCGGCCGACGATCTGCCCGACGCGTCCGAAGCCCGCGATGATCACGCGGCTGTCCTGGCTCTCGACCTTGTCGAACTCGCGCGGCTCCGGCTTCGCGAACCGCGGCTCGATCACGTTCGTGTGCAGCGACATCAGCAGCGGGCTCGCGATCATCGAGATCGTGACGACGATGACCAGCATCTCCGCGAGCGACGGATCCATCACGCGGTAGGTCACGGCCAGCGAGAACAGCACGAAGCCGAACTCGCCGGCCTGCGGCAGGGCGAACGCCAGGCCGCGCGCGCTTTCGGCCGAGTGCCGCGTCAGCCGCGCCAGCACCCACAACAATACGAACTTCACGAGCAGCAGCCCGGCGACGAACAAGGCGATCCGGCCCGGTTGCTCGAGCAACAGCCCGAGGTTCGCCGTCATGCCGACTGACATGAAGAACAAGCCGAGCAGCAGTCCCTTGAAGGGCTCGATGTCGGCTTCCAGCTCGTGGCGATATTCGCTGTCGGCGAGCAGCAGGCCGGCGATGAAGGCGCCCAGCGCCATCGACAGCCCCACCGCGTCGACGATCAGCGCAGTGCCGAGGACGACGAGCAAAGCCGCGGCGGTGAACGCTTCGCTCACCTTCGTCTGGGCCACGACGCGCAGCACCGGACGCAGCACGTACCTGCCGCCGAATACCAGCGCGGCGAGCACCGCCAGACCCTTCAGTCCGCTCAGCAGCGTCGTCGAGAGATCCTGCGCGTCGCCGCCGAGCAGCGGCAGGATCGCCAGCATCGGCATCACCGCGATGTCCTGGAACAGCAGGATCGCGAAGCTGGAGCGGCCGTAATGGGTGTTGAGCTGCTGGCGCTCTGCCAGCAATTGCAGTACGAGCGGCGTCGAAGACAGCGACAGCGCGAAGGCGGTGACGAGCGCGGCCTTGGCTGGCAGGCCGAGTGCGAGCGCAATCGCCGTAAAGACTGCGGTCGTCAGCACGACCTGCGCGAGGCCGAGCCCGAAGACCGCCTTGCGCATTGCGCGCAGTCGTGAAGGCTGCAGCTCCAGTCCGATCACGAACAGCAGCAGCACCACGCCGAACTCGGCGATGTGCATCACGCCTTCGGCGTCCCGGATGACATGCAGACCCCAGGGTCCGATCACGACACCCGCGGCGAGGTAGCCGAGGATCGAGCTGAGGCGCAACCGCCGGAACAGCGGGATCGCGAGCACCGTGGCGCCGAGAAAAACGGCAATCTGAGCGATGAGGGACATGGAGGCCTCGACTGGCAGCTGTCTCCATCTTAGCAATCGTTCTGTTAGACTCGCGCGCACTCTGCGCTCACCCCCATGCCTCGCTCCGACATTTCCTTTCCGCTGAAAGACGCCGAGCTGCGCGAAGACGTGCACATGCTCGGCGCGCTGGTCGGCGAGGTGATCCGCGAGCAGGGCGGCGATGCGCTGTTCGAGGCCGTCGAGCAGGACCGTCAGGCGGCCATCGCGCGCCGGGACGGCAGCGCTGAAGGCGCCCGCGAGCTCGCGAGCCGCACGTGCGACGTTCCAGCCGCACAGGCGCGCGACCTGGTGCGCGCGTTCTCGCTGTGGTTCGAAATGGTCAACATGGCGGAGAAGGTGCATCGCATCCGCCGCCGTCGCCAGTATCTCAACGAGGGCAAGACGCAGCCGAGCGGCATCATCGAGGCCGTGACGCGGCTGCACGCGCAGGGTCTGGGGCTCGACGAGATCCGCCGTCTCATGATCGAGATCTGGATCGAGCCGGTGTTCACCGCGCACCCGACCGAGTCGACCCGGCGCACGATCCTGCGCAAGCAGCAGAAGATCGCACAGCTGCTGCTCGGCCGCCTCGGCCTGTCGCGCACCGCCGCCGAGACTCGCCAGATCTGGGACCGGATCCGCGGCGAGATCACCGGCGGCTGGCAGACGGCCGAGAACTCGCGCGAGCGGCTCAGCGTCGCCGACGAGCGCGAGCACGTGCTGTTCTTCATCGGCGAGATCCTGTTCCAGATCCTGCCGATCTTCTACGAGGAGATCGAAGCGGCGCTCGAGCAGGTGTACGGCGAGGAGGCGCGCGCGCTCGACCTGCCGGAGATCCTGCGCTTCGGCTCCTGGGTCGGCGGTGACATGGACGGCAACCCGGACGTCAACGCGAAGACGATCCGCGAGACCTGCGCGCGCCACCAGCAGATCATCGTCAACCGCTACTTCCTCGAGTGCCAGGGGCTGGCCGAGACGCTGTCGCAGAGCGCGGCGCGAGTGGGAATCTCGGCATCGCTGCAAGCGCGCATCGAGCAGTACCAAACGCTGCTGCCGGGCGCAAGAACCCTGTCGCCCGCGCGGCACGATCGCATGCCTTATCGCGTGTTCCTCGGCCAGGTGATGGAGCGGCTGCGCGCCACGTACGATGCGCGCGCCAACCACTACGACTCGGCGAACGAGTTCCTGACCGATCTGAATCTCATCGCCGACAGCCTGCGCGCCAACAAGGGCGAGCACGCCGGTCTGTTCCAGGTGCGACGCCTGATCCGTCGCGTCCGCACGTTCGGCTTTCACCTCGCGACGCTCGATATCCGGCAGAACGCCGAGGCGCATCGCGCCGTCATCGCACAGGGACTCGGCGATCGGCAATGGCCGTCGCGCGGCAGCGAGGAGCGCACCGCGCGATTGCGCGAAGCGCTGGAGCACGACGAAGCGCCTGGGTGCGTGCTCGATCCGGGCGGCAAGCGCAGTCTGTGGGTGTTCGAAGCGCTGACGCACTGTCGTCATCGCTACGGCACCGATGCGATCGGTCCGTACGTCGTCAGCGCTGCACGCGGCGTCGACGACATGCTTTCGGTCCTGTTGTTGTCGCGCTGGGCCGATACGACGGACAGCCGCTCGGGCGATGTGCCGACGGACGTCGCGCCGCTGTTCGAGTCAGCTGCGGCGTTGCGCGGCTGCGGCGAGATCATGACGCAGGTCTTCAATGAGCCCGCGTACCGCAAGCACCTGATCGGCCGCGCCAACCACCAGTACGTGATGATCGGCTACTCGGCGAGCAACAAGGAGAGCGGCATCGTCATGTCGCGCTGGTTGCTGCGCAACGCGCAGGAAGCCTTGTTCGCAGCTGCCGATCAGGCGGGCATAGACCTGACGCTGTTCCACGGCCAGGGCGACGGCGGCTCGCGAGGTGGCGGGCGCACCGAAGTGCTGGTGCGCGGCGGTCCCGATGGCGCGCGTCGTGGACGTCTGCGCATCACGGAGCAGGGCGAGCTCATCAACGAGAAGTACGGCCTGCGCCCGATCGCCTTGCGCGTCTTCGAGCAGGCTTTCAACGCGTTGACGTTGTCGCGCGCGGGTGTGATTCCGCCCGAGCACGTCGATCCCAAGTGGCGTGCAGCGCTGGATCTGCTCGGCGAGGAAGCGAGCCGCGTGTACCGCGCGACGGTGTACGAGGACGCGGAGTTCGCCGAGTTCTTCCGCCAGGTCTCGCCGATCGATGCGATCGAGCGCATGCAGATCGGCTCGCGGCCGACTTCGCGCACGGAGACGAGCGGCATCGAGGCGCTGCGCTCGATTCCGTGGATGCACGCGTGGTCGCAGTGTCGCTACATGCTGCCCGGCTGGTACGGCGCGGGAAGCGCGCTGGCGCTGGCCGCGGAACGGCTCGGCGAGCCGCTGCTGCGGGAGATGTGCAGCGGCTGGTACTTCTTTTCCAATCTCATCGACGACATCGAGCTGTCGCTGGCGCGCGCGGATCTCGGGATCGCGGCGGCCTACGACGGCCTCGTGGCAGCGAAGCACCGGCGGTTCATCGACCTGCTGCGCGCCGAGTTCGAGCGCACTCGCGACGAAGTGCTCAAAGTGCGCGGCGGCGAGCGCCTTCTGGACGGCGAGCCGACCGTGCAGCGCTCGATTATGTTACGCAACCCGTACATCGATCCGATGCACCTGGTGCAGGTCGACCTGTTGCGGCGCTGGCGCGCCGGCGGCAGAAACGACAGGGAATTGTTCAACGCGCTGGTGGCGACGGTGAGCGGGATCGCGCAGGCGTTGCAGGGCGCATGAAGAAATCAGCCGGTCTTCGCTTCGGCGAGATGCGGCAGCAGCCAGTCGACGATGGATTCGTGGCCGATCTCTTTCGGACCGCCGACGAGCTCGGGCTGATCGCGCAGCAGGCGATACGCGAACGCGACTGCGTCGGTCGCATAACGGCGGCGCGATTCCGGTAGACGGAACCACTCCTCCAGGATGCGCGCCTGTGTCTCCGCTTTCGTCACTGCCCTCTCCCGCGAGCGCGGCGGACCATAGCAGCGTGGAAAAATACCTGCATCCGGTTTTTCATCGACTGGCGCTCGCGCGCGTGCGCGCGTTGTAGCGCAAGCAGACACGCGCAACGATTCGCGCCCGACAAACAGATAGATAGCTTGTGCTATCGAAACCATTGGGCATGTCTGCGACGCATGCACCGCGGCGCCGCTTGGGACGCTGCTACGAATTTTCGGCAAGCTCGTGCGCAATGCAGGCGCGCCGCCCGCGCGGCGAACCCCTGAGTTAAGTGAGCTAGCGCAGGCAGCCGATGAGCGACGAGCGATCCTTGATCGTCTTCAGGCAGACCGTCGTCATGCTGCGCTGGACGCCGGGCATGCGCGAGATCTCCGCGCGCAGGATCTGGTCGAGGTCGGTGATGCTCGGCACGAGCACGTGCAGGAGGTAGTCGCCTTCGCCCGCAGTCGTGAAGCACTGGAGCACCGAGCGATGGCGGAACGCGGCGGCCTCGAACTCCGCGTGCTTCGCCGGATTGATGGTCGCGTGGATGAACGCATGGATCTGCAGGCCGAGCTGGCTCGGATCGAGCTCGGTGCGGTAGCCCTTGATGACGCCGCGCTGCTCCAGGTCGCGCACGCGCGCCCAGCAGGGCGTTTTCGACAGCGCGACCTTGTCTGCGAGCTCCGCGTAGGACAAACGGGCGTCTTCTTCGAGCACCCGCAGAATGGCGATTTCCGTCCGGTCCAACATGAGAACGCCCGTTCGTAAAAATGGCAGTTCATAGAACTAGCGTTTTTCGGCGCTGCAGGCAAGCAGCGTAATGCCGAACAATGTCCCGCGGCCCGAAACCGAGAATCGCCCCATGGATCTCCTGCAAACGCGCCCCCGCGACCTCGGCGCCGTGCGCTGCTGGGACGCTAGCGATCCGCTGCGGGCCTTCCGCGATCGCTTCGACCTGCCGCCGAACGTCGTGTACCTGGATGGCAATTCGCTGGGCGCACTGCCGCGCGCGACCCGACAGCGCATCGAGCACGTCGTCGACGCCGAATGGGGCGCGGGCCTGATCCGCAGCTGGAACGATTGCGACTGGATCGGCGCGCCGCGCCGCGTCGGCGACAAGATCGCCGGCCTGATCGGCGCCGGCCCCGGCGAAGTCATCGTTGCGGACTCCACGTCGGTGAACCTGTTCAAGCTCGTCAGCGCCGCGCTCGCCATGCGGCCGGGCCGTCGCGAGGTGCTGTCGGAGCCGGGCAACTTCCCGACCGACCTCTACGTGCTCGAGGGGGCGCTGCGCAATGCGCCGCAGCGGTGCCTGCGGCTGGAGCCGGCGCAGCGACTGATCGATTGCATCAGCGAGGACACCGCCCTGGTCGTGCTGACGCAGGTCCACTACAAGACTGCCTCGATGCACGACATGCGCGCCATCACGGAGCGCGCGCATGCCAAGGGCGCACTCGTGCTGTGGGATCTCAGTCACAGCGCCGGTGCCCTGCAGGTCGATCTGAACGGCTGTGACGCAGACCTGGCCGTGGGCTGCGGCTACAAGTATCTGAACGGCGGGCCGGGTGCGCCGGCATTCCTGTTCGTGGCGCGGCGGCACCACGCGAGCTGTGTCTCGCCGCTCAGCGGCTGGATGGGTCACGCGCGACCTTTCGATTTCGTCGACGGCTACGCGCCCGCGCCCGGCATCGAGCGGTTCCTGTGCGGGACGCCGCCGATCCTGGGTGTGCTGAGCCTGGAATGCGGCGTCGATCTGCTGCTCGAAGCGGGCACGGCAGCGCTGCAATCGAAGTCGCAACGGCTCTGCCAGTTGTTCATCGATCTGGTGCAGGAGATGTGCGACTGCAAGGAGCTGCGCCTGCTGAGCCCGCCTGATTCGCACCAGCGCGGCAGCCACGTCGCATACGCCCATCCGAACGGTTACGCAGTCATGCGGGCATTGATCGATCGCGGTGTGATCGGCGACTTCCGCGCGCCGGACATCCTGCGCTTCGGCTTCGCGCCGCTGTACACGCGCTACGAAGATGTGTGGCAGGCGGCCGCGACGCTGCGCGATGTGCTGCAGACGCAGTGCTGGTCCGAACCCCGCTACGCCGTCCGAGCTGCCGTGACATGAACGCTCACTCTTCTCCGGCCGACGACGCGTATACGGCGCACGTCGATACCTTCGCGCGCGACCGCCTGCCGCCGCGCGAGCAGTGGCCCGAGTTCCGTTTCGATCTGCCGGAGCTGCACTATCCACCGCGCCTGAACTGCGCATCGGTGCTGCTCGACGACGCGATTCTCGAAGGCCATGGCGCGCGCGTGGCGCTGTACTCCCAAAGCGGCAACTGGAGCTATTTCGAGCTGCTCGAGCGCGCCAATCGCATCGCCAACGTTCTGCTGCGCGATCTCGGTGTCGTGCCCGGCAACCGCGTGCTGCTGCGGGGCGCGAACACCCCGACGCTGGTCGCGAGCTGGCTCGCCGTGATGAAAGTGGGCGCGATCGCGGTGACGACCATGCCGATGCTGCGGGCCAAGGAGCTGGTCGTCATTGCCGAGCGTGCGCACGTCGATCACGCGATTTGCGAAGCGCGGCTCGTGGGCGAGGTGCACGAGGCTGCGCGTGCGACCGGGCGCCTGGCGCGCGTCGCGACCTACGGCGATGGACACCTGGAAGGCCTGATGGCGCAGCGCACGGACGAGTTCAGAAACGTCACGACGGCCGTGGACGACGTCTGCCTGCTCGCATTCACGTCCGGAACGACCGGCAATCCGAAGGCGACGATGCATTTCCATCGCGACGTGCTCGTCATGCGCGACGTCGTCGGCCGGCATCTGCTCGAAACTTCACCCGACGACATCTACACCGGCAGTCCGCCGCTCGGTTTCACTTTCGGCCTCGGAGCGTTGCTCGTGTTCCCGCTCGGCGGCCGCGGCGCCGTTGCGTTGGTCGAGCAACCGACGCCCGATCACCTGCTCGACGCCATCACGCGCTTTCGCGCCACCGCTTTGTTCACGGCTCCGACGGCGTATCGCGCACTCGTGCCACTCGTCGCCGGTCGCGACATTTCGAGCCTGCGCCGCTGCATCTCCGCCGGCGAAGCGCTGCCGAAGGCGACCTCCGATGCCTGGCACGCGGCGACGGGCCTGCGCATCATCGACGGCATCGGCGCGACCGAGATGATCCACATCTTCATTTCGGCGAAGGGCGACGACATCCGCCCGGGCGCGACCGGCAAGCCGTTGCCGGGTTACCAGGCGTGCGTGCTCGACGAGCAGGGACGTCCGCTCGCGCAGCCGAACGCAGGGCGGCTCGCCGTGAAAGGCCCGAGCGGCTGCCGCTATCTCGACGACCCGCGCCAGCTCGAGTACGTGCAGAACGGCTGGAACGTCACGGGCGATCGTTACTACGTCGACGCAGACGGCTACTTCTGGTTCCAGGCGCGCGCCGACGACATGATCATCTCGGGCGGTTACAACATCGCCGGACCGGAAGTCGAGGCCGCGTTGCTTGAGCATCCGGCGGTGCGGGAGTGCGCCGTGGTCGGCGCACGCGACGAGCAGCGCGGTCAGATCGTCAAGGCATTTGTCGTGACCAGCGCCGGTCACACTGCCGGCGAGGCCCTCGCGCGCGAGCTGCAGGAGCACGTCAAGCGCGCGATCGCTCCGTACAAATATCCACGCGCGGTAGAATTCGTACCCGAGTTGCCAAAAACGCCCACGGGCAAGCTGCAGCGTTACGTATTGCGAGACCGTAATGTGGGTCAGGCGTCAGCCTGACTCTTCTTGCCTATCCAACAGCGACTCGTTGCGGCAGAATCGGCGCTCCCTGATGATTGCCGGCGCAACGCGCCGTTGGAATTCCCCCAGTGAGAAGAATGCAGCAACACAAGCCGCGCATACGGCCGACGCCGAAGTCTTCCTGTCCGTGGTTGAAGCTGCCGCGCAGCGGCTCGGGCCTCAACGTCGAGGACTTCCTGACCTTCCGCATGAATCGGCTGTCGAACGCGCTGCGGACGAATTTGACGAAAGCGTATCTGGAAGATTTCGGCCTCAGCCTGCCGGAATGGCGCCTGCTCGCACTGGTTGCGCGCTTTTCGCCACTGCGTTTTTCCGAAGTCACGAATCGCAGCGGCATGGACAAGGGCCAGGTGAGCCGCACGCTGCGCGTCATGGCGAAGCGCGGCCTGACGAAGATGAAGATCATTCGCGAGCGCGGCTCGCGCTCCGCCGAGGCGCTGGCTGCGCCGGTGATGGTCTCCATCACCGCGAAGGGTCGGCAGCTGTATCGCGCCGTGCTACCCGTGGCGCGCAAGCGCCAGGCCGAGGTGCTGATGACGCTGAGCGAGGCGGATCGCTACGCGCTGTACGCCGCGCTCGACAAGCTGTTCCAGACGGTCGGGCGCGGCACGGCGGACGACGACGGCGAATGACGCTCGCGGGGCCTCTGCGATGAAGGCCATGGACCTCACGCAGGGGCCGATCACTAAAACCCTGATCGCATTCACGCTGCCCACGCTCGGCAGCAACGTCCTGCAGTCGCTCAACGCGTCGGTGAACGCGGTCTGGGTCGGCCACTACCTCGGCGAAGCGCCGCTGACGGCCGCTACCAACGCCAACATGGTGCTGTTCTTGCTGATGGCCGCCGTATTCGGCGTCGTCATTGCCACCGGCATCATGGTCGGGCAGAGCATCGGCGCCAAAGACCTGGTGAAGGCGAAGCAGGTCGTGGGCACCAGCGCCGTCTTCATCGTCCTGCTTTCGATGGCGACCGCGGTCGTCGGCGCGCTCACCGCGGAGCCGATTCTGCGGCTGATGAGCACGCCGCCGGACGCGATGCCCTACGCGGTGAGCTATCTGCGCATCATCTTCATCGCCGCGCTGCCGATGTTTTTCTACATCTATGTGGCGATGACATTGCGCGCAGCGGGCGACGCCCGCACCCCGTTCATCTTCATGTTCGTGTCCGTCGGGCTGGATATCGCGCTCAACCCGCTGTTGATCTTCGGCCCGGGCCCTCTGCCGGCGCTCGGGATCGCGGGCTCGGCGCTGGCGACGCTGATCGCCCAGTCGACGACGCTGGTCGCGATGCTGGTGCTGCTGTATCGGCGCAAGCACTTTCTCTGCATTCATCGCAACGAGCTGCACTACCTGCGGCTCGACCTCAGCATCGTCAGAGTGCTCGTGATGCGCGGGCTGCCGATGGGATTACAGATGCTGATCGTCTCGTCGTCGATGCTGACGGTCCTGGGACTCATCAACGGTTATGGCACCGACACGGCGGCCGCATTTGGCGCGGCGGTGCAACTGTGGACCTACGTGCAAATGCCGGTGTTCGCGGTCGGCGCGGCCGTGACGGCAATGGCCGCGCAGAACATAGGAGCGGGGCATTGGGACCGCGTGAGGCAGACGACGTTGGCCGGCGTGGGCATCAATGCCGGCATGACCGGCCTGCTGGTGCTGATCGTCTGGACCTTCAACAGGCACGCCCTCGCGCTGTTCCTGCCCGATGGCAGCGCGGCGCTGCCGATCGCCGAGCATGCCAACGTGATCGCGCTGTGGTCGTTCCTGCTGTTCGGCGCGACCATCGTGCTGATCAGCACGGTGCGCGCCACAGGCGCGGTGATGGGGCCGCTGCTCGTGATCTTTTGCTCGCTGTGGCTCGCCCGCATTCCGTTCGCCTACGGCCTTGCGCCGCGCTGGGGCGAGGACGCGATCTGGTGGAGCTTCCCCGTCGGCTCGATCGTCGGCACCGTGCTCGGCGCGCTGTACTACCGCTTCGGCGACTGGCGCAAGGTCCAGATCATGCGGGCACTGGCCTAAGCAACTCCACGCCGCCGTGCGCGCGGATCGCCGCGTTGACCGTATTCAGCAGCAGGCACGCAATCGTCATCGGACCGACGCCGCCAGGGACAGGCGTGATCGCGCCGGCGCGCGCCAGGGCGCCTGCGTAGTCGACATCTCCAACCAATCGCGTCTTGCCGCTGCCGTCGTCCACCCGGTTGATACCGACGTCGATGACGACCGCGCCGGGGCGTATCCAGTCGCCTGCGACAGCTTTCGGTCGCCCGATCGCGGCGACGAGGATTTCCGCTTCCTGGCACAAGCCCGGCAGATCGCGTGTGCGCGAGTGGGCAATCGTGACCGTGCAATCGTTCTGCAGCAGCAGCTGCGCCATCGGCTTGCCGACGATGTTCGAGCGCCCGATGACCAGCGCGCGCTTGCCCGCCATCTGCGGCATGACATGCCGGATCAGGATGAGACACCCGAGCGGCGTGCACGGCACCGTTGCTTCCTGGCCGAGTGCGAGGCGTCCGGCGTTCACCGCGTGAAAGCCGTCGACGTCTTTCGCGGGATCGATCGCTGCGAGCACCGCGGCGCTGTCGACGCCAGCCGGCAAAGGCAACTGCACCAGGATCCCGTGAACGTCGCGGCGCGCATTCAGCTCCTGCACGAGCGAGATCAGCTGTGCGGTGCTCGTGCTCGCGGGCAAACGATGATCGAAGTGGCGGATGCCCGCCGCTTCGGCTTGCTTGGTCTTGCTGCCGACGTACACCTGGCTCGCCGGATCGCCGCCGACGAGCGCGACTGCGAGCCCCGGGACGATCGACTGGCCGGCCAGCGACGCCGTTCGTGCGGCGATCCGGGTACGCAGCTGTTCTGCGACGGCGCGGCCGTCGATGATCGTGGCGGACAAGGCGGGACGCTCAGTGGCCGGAGGTGGGCGAATTGTACAGCCCGCTGTACTTCTCTCGCAGCGCTGCTTTCTGCACCTTGCCCATCGCATTGCGCGGCATCTCCGTCACGAACACGATGCGCTTCGGCAGCTTGTACTTCGCGAGCCGCTGTTCGAGCGCTGCGCGCAGCGCATTCTCGTCGAGCGCTGCACCCGGCCGAGGGACGACGACGGCAGTGACGCCTTCGCCGAAGTCCGGATGCGGCACGCCGATGACGGCGCTCTCGGCGACGCCCGCGAGCGCATCCAGCTCGGTCTCGACCTCGACCGGATACACGTTGAAGCCGCCGCTGATGATCAGATCTTTGGCGCGGCCGACGATGAACAGGTAGCCGCGCTCGTCGAGCCGCCCGACGTCGCCGGTGATGAAGAAGCCGTCCTCGTGGAACTCCGCCGCTGTTTTCTCCGGCATGCGCCAGTAGCCTTTGCAGACGTTCGGTCCGCGCACCTCGATCATGCCGACGGGATCCGCGATCCGCACCTCGACTCCGGGCAGCGCAGGACCGACCGAGCCGGGCACGCGGTCGCCGTCGTGCGGGTTGGACGTGTTCATCAGCGTCTCGCTCATGCCGTAGCGCTCGAGGATCGCGTGGCCGGTGCGCGCGCAGAACTCGCGATGCGTCTGCGCAAGCAGCGGCGCCGAGCCGCAGACGAACAGTCGAATGTTCGCGCATCGCTCGCGCGTGAACGCCGGATGCTGCAGCAGCCGCGTGTAGAACGTCGGGACCCCCATCATCACCGTTGCTTCCGGCAGCCAGCGCACGATTTCTTCGGCGTCGAACTTCGGCAGGAACACCATCGAGCTGCCAGACGCCAGCACGGTATTGATCGCCACGAACAGGCCGTGCACGTGAAAGATCGGCAGGGCATGCAGCAGCACGTCGTGTTCGGTGAACCGCCAGACTCGCGCGAGCGTGACGGCGTTCGTCGCGAGGTTCGCACGCGTCAGCATCGCGCCCTTCGACCGCCCCGTCGTGCCCGACGTGTACAACAGCGCAGCGAGATCCGACTGCGTCACCGCAGGGCGTGTCGCCAGTGCGAGATCGCCGCTCGTGAGCTCGCCGAGCGGGATGCCACCCTTCGCGACGCCGACCGCGACCTTCGGGTCCGCATCGCCGAGGAAGTATTCGACCTCCGCAGTCGTGTACGCGGTGTTCAGCGGCACGAACACAGCACCGATGCGCAGACACGCGAGATACAACGCGACCGCCTCGGGCGATTTCTCGACCTGCGCGACGACGCGATCGCCAGGCGTGACAGCTCGATGCGTCAGTGCCGCGGCGATGCGATCGACGAGTCGGTTCATGGCGCCATAGCTCAGGCGTTGTCCGCCTGGAGTCGTCAGCAACGGTCGATCGGGATGTCGCTGCGCGAGCTCGGCAAGCCAGGTGGCGGGATCGGTGTGCGGCGATGCGTGCATCGGCGGAGGATACCGCCAACGCGCGGCGCAATCAGGAGTGCCGGGGGCCGGCGCGGCGTTTCTCGCTGTACATCGCCTCGTCGGCGCGGGCGATGAACGCTTCGAGATCCTGATCCTCGGGATGATCGATCAGCGTCGCGCCGATGCTGAGATCGACCTGATACGGCCGCGTGCCCGCCGCATTGAATTCGCGCAGGTGCTCGCGCACGCGGGCGCAGAGCGTTTCGACGTCGAGCTCGCTGTGCAGGTGTGCGAGCGCCACGAATTCATCGCCGCCGAAGCGCGCGACGATGTCGGAGCCGCGGAACGTATGTCGCAGCACGTTCGCCGTGTCGCGCAGCGCGTCGTCGCCGGACATGTGGCCGAGCGAGTCGTTGATCTGTTTCAGGCCGTTCAGATCCATGAAGAACAGCGCCATCGTCTGCTGCTCGCTGCGCGCGATCTGCAGCGCCTGGCCGGCGAGCTCGAAGAAACCGCGGCGGTTCTTCAGCTGCGTCAGCTCATCGACCAGCGACAGGTTCTCGGCGCTGCGCCGCAGCCGCTCCTCGCGCTCGCGGCGCGCGAGATCGGCGCGATGCTTGTGGATCGCGACCTCGATCGCGCAACGCAGGTCGGTTTCCTGGAACGGCTTGATGAGGTACCCGAGCGGACCCGTCATGACCGCGCGCTGCAGGGTCTCGGTGTCGGTGTGGCCGGTCAGGAAGATGACCGGCACCGGCGCATCCTTCTGGATCTCGCATGCGGCCTCGATGCCGTCGAGCTCGCCGCGCAGGCTCACGTCCATGACGACCAGCTGCGGGTGCAGCGCGCGCGCCATCTCGATTGCCTCGGCGCCTTCGCTGGCGATGCCGCTGACCTGGTAGCCGAGCCGCGTCAGCGTGTCTTCGAGATCGCGCGCGATGAGGCCTTCGTCCTCGACCAGAAGGATCGAGACCGGATCCGGGCCTGCGGGCTCGAGCCCCGATGATTCGTTACTGTCGGCGATCGCAAACAGCCTCTGATGCTCCGCGTTGACCAAACGGGCCTCCACCCTTGAGCCGGTCGCGGGGGTAACGCGTGAGCGGTCGCGCGGGTTCGATCTGGTCATGCCCTGCCTGCTGGTCTATCCCCTGGGGGCCTTTGGAGCGGCTGCCGGCGGCCCGAGGTTGCTCTACAATGCCGCGCGCCGCGTTCCAGCGACATCGGGACAGGCCGTATGTAGCTGAAATCCCTTATCCTCGACCCCACTACCAGGCGGAAGCCACGGCAAGCGGAACCGGAGCCGCGAATTTGACATTGTCATTGTCCAAGAAAGCACTGATCTGCGGCTCGATGGCCTTCGACACGATCATGGTGTTCGAAGGGCGCTTCAAGCAGCACATTCTTCCCGACAAGATCCACATGCTGAACGTCTCGTTCCTGGTGCCGCAGCTGCGGCGGGAATTCGGCGGCTGCGCCGGCAACATCGCCTACAACCTGCGGTTGCTGGGCGACGCGGGCTTCCCCATGGCGACGGTCGGGCGGGACTTCGGGCCGTATGCGCAATGGCTGCGCCAGACCGGCGTACCGACGGATTTCGTCAAAGTGCTCGACAGCGAGCACACGGCCCAGGGTTTCGTGACGACCGACCTCGACGACAACCAGATCTGGGCGTTTCATCCGGGGGCGATGGGCAGCTCGCACCTGAACCGCGTCCAGGACGCGGGCGAGGTGGCGATCGGAATCGTTGCGCCCGACGGCCGCGACGGCATGATTCAACATGCGGCGCAGTTCAAGCAGGCCGGCATCCCGTTCGTGTTCGATCCGGGACAGGGGTTGCCGATGTTCGACGGCGAGGCGCTGCGCGCTTTCATCGCACAGGCAACCTGGCTCGCCGTGAACGATTATGAGTGGCAGGTGCTGCAGCAGAAGACCGGGTGGACGGCCGCCCAGGCGCTGCAGCAGGTGGAGGCAGTGATCGTGACGCGCGGCGGCGAAGGGTCGGTGATCCACACGCGGCAGGGCGAGATCGCGATCCCGTCCGCCAAGGCCGCGGCCGTGGTCGATCCGACCGGCTGCGGCGATGCGTATCGCGCAGGTCTCATTCACGGCCTGCTGAACGGCTACGGCTGGGAGACGACCGGCCGCATCGCGTCGCTCTGCGGCGCGATCAAGATCGAAGCGCGTGGCACGCAGAACCACCGCTTCACGCGCGCCGAATTCGAGCAGCGCTACCGGGTCGCCTTCGGGCAGGATTTGCAGGGCAATCGACAGACAGTCAGGACTCTTTCATGAGCAGCAGCAGTTTCCTCTTTACTTCCGAGTCGGTGTCGGAAGGTCATCCGGACAAGGTCGCGGACCAGATCTCCGACGCCATCCTCGACGCCTTCCTCGCGCAGGACAAATACGCGCGCGTCGCAGCCGAAACGCTGTGCACCACCGGCCTCGTCGTGCTCGCCGGCGAGATCACGTCGAACGCCGTTGTCGATTACCAGGCTGTCGTACGCGAGACGATCAAGCGCATCGGCTACGACAACAGCGAGTACGGCATCGACTACAAGGGCTGCTCCGTGCTGGTTGCCTATGGCAAGCAGTCACCCGACATCGCGCAGGGCGTCGACGAAGGCCGCGGCCTGAACCTCGACCAGGGCGCGGGCGATCAGGGCCTGATGTTCGGCTACGCGTGCGACGAGACGCCGGAGCTGATGCCGCTGCCGATCTTCCTCGCGCACCGCCTGGTGCAGCGGCAGGCGCAGCTGCGCAAGCAGGGCAAGCTCGCCTGGCTGCGTCCCGACGCGAAATCGCAGGTGACGGTGAAGTACGTGGACGGCAGCCCGAAGGACATCGATACCGTGGTGCTGTCGACGCAGCATCACCCGGAGATCGAGCACAAGGCGCTCGAAGAGGCTGTGATCGAAGAGATCATCAAGCCGGTGCTGCCCAGGGAGATGATGGGCAAGAAGGTGAACTATCTGGTCAATCCGACCGGACGCTTCGTGATCGGCGGACCGCAGGGCGATGCCGGCCTCACCGGCCGCAAGATCATCGTCGACACCTACGGCGGCGCCGCGCCGCACGGCGGCGGTGCGTTCTCCGGTAAGGATCCGTCGAAGGTCGATCGCTCGGCCGCCTACGCCGCGCGCTACGTCGCGAAGAACATCGTCGCGTCCGGACTCGCCACCAAGGCGCAGGTGCAGGTGTCGTATGCGATCGGCGTGGCGAAGCCGACGAGCATCATGGTGACGACGTTCGGCACGGGCAAGATTTCCGACGAGAAGCTCGAGGAGCTGGTCGCAAAGCATTTCGACCTGCGGCCGAAGGGCATCATCCAGATGCTCGACCTGCTGCGTCCGATCTACGCGAAGACCGCGGCCTACGGCCACTTCGGCCGCTCCGAGCCGGAGTTCTCGTGGGAGAAGACCGATAAGGCCGACGCACTCGCTGCAGACGCGGGCGTCAAGCGCGCTGCCAACGGCTGAAGCCACCTGCTTCAGCCGGCGCTCGTCAGGGCATCGGTGTGAAGGTTTTGCCGAGTGCTTTGACGGGCTTCACCATGGGCATGATCAGCGCTGCGTCTTCTTTGGACAGCACCTCGTAGCGCAGCGCCTTGTTGTGCTCTTGCGTGACGAGGTACGGCATCGGCAGCCCGACGTACCACGCCTTGAGCTTCTCGACGCTCTCCACGTCGTTCCAGATCGCGACGTGATAGACCTCACCCGATCGCACCTGCAGTTGCCACGCGCCGGTCCAGAGGGTCGCGTCCGAGCGGCTGGGCTTGAGCTCGAGCTGGTAGGTGCCCGGCGCGAGCGTGAAGCTGGAATAGCGCTCAAATTGCAGCCGCGCCGCCTCGCGGCCGCCGATGTACAGAGTCGGGCTGTCTTTGCGGCTGACTTTCTCGTTGAACGGCGGGCGCAGGATGTACACCTGCGCGTAGCCGGTGGCCGACTCCTGAGGCGTTGGCGATGCAGCGCAGCCTGCCAGCACCCCTGCGGCGAGAATCACAGCCGCGTAACGCCGTATCGTTGCCATGCGCAAGGCTAGCCCAGGTCGCAATGAGGTGCGAGCTGCTATAAACTACGCCTCCCGCGCGACCGAGGGGCGCTGCAGCAGGGCAAGGAGTTCTTCCTTGCGGTCTGTCAGGCTCGGCGCGCATTTGCCAACAACGGCAACGGCGCCCTCCTAAACTTTATGAGTACAGGAGACTGAGCATGAGCGCAGTTGCTAACGTCGCTTCCAAGAACGATTTCCAGGTCGCCGACCTGTCGAAGGCCGATTGGGGTCGCAAAGAGATCCTGATCGCCGAAACCGAGATGCCCGGCCTGATGGCGATTCGCGAGGAGTTCGCGAAGTCGCAGCCGCTGAAAGGCGCGCGCATCAGCGGCTCGTTGCACATGACGATCCAGACCGCGGTGCTGATCGAGACGCTGCAGGCGCTCGGCGCACAGGTGCGCTGGGCATCGTGCAACGTGTTTTCGACGCAGGATCACGCCGCCGCGGCGATCGCTGCCAAGGGCACGGCAGTATTCGCGCACAAGGGCGAGTCGCTCGATCAATATTGGGATTACACCCACCGCATCTTCGACTGGACCGACGGCGGCTATTCGAACCTGATCCTCGATGACGGCGGCGACGCCACGCTGTTGCTGCACCTCGGCGCGCGCGCCGAGACCGATGCGAGCGTGCTCGCCAAGCCCGGCAGCGAGGAAGAGACCTCGCTGTTCAACTCGATCCGCGCCAGGCTGAAGGTCGACCCGAAGTGGTACTCGACGCGTCTGAAGCAGATCAAGGGCGTGAGCGAGGAGACCACGACCGGCGTGAAGCGCCTGTACCAGATGGCGAAGGAAGGCGCACTCGCGTTCCCGGCGATCAACGTCAACGACTCGGTCACGAAGAGCAAGTTCGACAACCTGTACGGCTGCCGCGAATCCCTCGTGGACGGCATCAAGCGGGCCACTGACGTGATGGTCGCCGGCAAGATCGCAGTCGTCTGCGGCTACGGCGACGTCGGCAAGGGCTCGGCGCAGTCGCTGCGCGCGTTGTCGGCGCAGGTGTGGATCACCGAGATCGATCCGATCTGCGCGCTGCAGGCGGCGATGGAAGGCTACCGCGTCGTGACGATGGACGATGCCTGCGACAAGGCAGACATCTTCGTGACCGCGACCGGCAACCTCCATGTGATCACGCACGAGCACATGAAGAAGATGAAGAACAACGCGATCGTCTGCAACATCGGCCACTTCGACAACGAGATCGACGTGGCGGCGCTGAAGCAGTATCGCTGGGAGAACATCAAGGAGCAGGTCGATCACATCGTCTTCCCGGACGGCAAGCGGATCATCCTGCTCGCGGAAGGCCGCCTCGTGAACCTCGGTTGCGGCACCGGCCATCCTTCGTACGTCATGAGCTCCTCGTTCGCGAACCAGACGCTGGCGCAGATCGAGCTGCACGTGAACAACTCGAAGTACCCGGTCGGCGTGTACGTGCTGCCGAAGCATCTCGACGAGAAAGTGGCGCGCCTGCAGCTCGCCAAGCTCGGCGCGAAGCTGACCCAGCTCAGCACGGAGCAGGCGAAGTACATCGGCGTGCAGCAGCAGGGACCGTACAAGGCCGATCACTACCGGTATTGATGGGATGACTGCGAAGATCATCGACGGCAAAGCCATCGCAGACCGCCTCCGCGCGGAATACCGGCTGCGCGTCGATGATCTTCTATCCCGTCACGGCGTCACGCCGGCGCTCGCCGTCATTCTGGTCGGCGACAACCCGGCGTCGCGCTCGTACGTGCGCGGCAAGATCGCGGGCTGCAAGCAGGTCGGCATCCGCTCGGAGCTGATCGAGCTGCCCGCGACGGTCGGCGAGAGCGAGCTGCTCGCGCGCATCCAGGGGCTGAACGACGATCCGACGATCCACGGCATCCTGGTGCAGCTGCCGCTGCCGCCGCAGATTCGCGTCGCCAGCGTCGTCGAGCAGATCTCGGTCGAGAAGGACGTCGACGGCTTTCACCTGTACAACATGGGCGGGCTCGTCACGGGCAGCACCGTGTTCTCGCCGTGCACGCCCTACGGCGTGCAGAAAATCCTCGAGCTCGAGCAGATTCCGGTCGAAGGCCGCAACGTCGTCGTGGTCGGCGCGAGCAACCTCGTCGGCAAGCCGACGGCGCTGATGCTGATGCAGCAGGAGGCGACGGTTTCCATCTGCCACATCAAGACGCGCGATCTCGGTCAGTACACGCTGCTCGCGGACATCCTCGTCGTCGCGGCCGGCGTGCCGAATCTGATCGTGCCGCAGATGGTGCGTACCGGCGCCGTCGTGATCGATGTGGGTTTCAATCGCCTGCCGGATGGCCGCATCGTCGGCGACGTGGATTTCGACCGGGTGAAAGAGAAGGCGTCGTACATCACGCCCGTGCCCGGCGGCGTCGGTCAGATGACCGTCACGATGCTCCTGCACAACACCATTCTCTCCGCCGAGCGCACCGTGAAGTCGATCGTCTCGCCGTTTCGCGCGCGGGCTTAGCGCACCTGGTATTCGATCCTGTAGATATCCGCGCGGCCGCGACCTTGCTCGTGCTGCGACGTGAAGTAGAGAGCGCCGGGATCGTGCGCGGAGACCGACGGCCCGAACGTCCACGCTCCCTGCTTCTGCGAATTCACGGCGGCCGGTAACCGCTCGCGCGGCTGATAGCGCCCGTCGCGGAATTCGGCGACGTACAGCGCCACGGAATCGTCCTCGAACTTGCCCGACGTGTAGACCACGCAGACACCGTCGTGCAGGAAGGTCGCGTCGAAATCTTCGTCCGGCGTATTCAAGGCTTCCAGGCTCTCGATCCGGCCCCACGTCTTGCCCGCGCGATGTGCGACGAACAGGTCGTGCTTGCCGCGGCCGCCGTGTCCGTCGCTCGCGAACATCAGCCGCTGACCGTCAGGTGATACGACCGGCGCCCACTCATCGCCCGCCGAGTTGATCGCGGCGCCGAGATTCACGGCCGCGCCGTAGCGCGCTTTGCCGGCGTCAAAGGGCGCGAAGTAGATGTCGTCCTTGCCGAAGCCACCGTCGCGGTTAGAGAAGAAGTACACGCCCGAGCCATCGGGCGCGAACGATGGATCGAAGTCGTTGGCGCTGGAATCGAACGAGACCCCGTGTGGCGCGCTCCAGCCGCCGGGCAAGCGCTCGCTTTCGTAGATGTCCCAGCCGCCATATCCATTGCCTGGACCGTTGCTCCACCCGATCGCGCCCCACAGCATGCGCTTGCCGTCGGGACTGAAGGTGATGCGCACCTCCGACTTGTCGGTCGAGACGACGTCGGGCTGCCAAAGCTGTGCGGGACTGACGAGTGCGAGAGCGCAGGCGAAGGGAGCAGCGGCTTTCATGCCGCCAGACTAACTCAACGACGTGGGCTCAGCGGCCGCCTTGCTGGTGCCACTGTTGCTCGAGACGCTGCGCCTCTTCGGCCGATCCTGCTTTGGCGCCCAGGAGGATGGAGCCGTCGCGCACCGCCGTTTCGTATTCGCGCACGCGATCCTGCGGAACGCCCCAGTCCTTGAGCGCGCCGATGAGTCCGCCGGCAACGCCGACTGCGCCGGCGGCGGTCAGTGCGATCGCGATCGGTCCAGCAAACACCAGACCCGGGATCAGCACTGCGGTCCCTACGGCAGCAATCGCAGGAGCGATCGTGCCGAGCGTGCCGCCCGTCGGCCCGCCGAGGTCCGCGCCCTTGGCTGGCTTCTCCGCGCTCTCGGCGGCATTGCTCTGCAAGTTGGGGTGCTTTGTATCCGAGAGCAGCCGGTCGCGCGTCTCATCGGAGACCACGACGTTGATGTCCTTGTCCTCGTAGCCCAGCGCCACAGCGGCCCGATAGGCTCGCTCGGCTGCGTCAGGACTGAGGAACAGCGCCGTCACGAATCGCGATGAGTCGCTCATGCGCTAGAAACGCAGGGTCGCCGGGCTTCGTTCCTTGGGGCATCATGCGCAGCGGCCGTTGCTGGGGAGATTTTTCATGCGCCGATTCTGCTTTGCGCTCGGGTGCGTGCTCGGGTTCGCGATTCATGCCGGGCCGGTCGCCGCGGCAGCCGCCGAGGCGCAGCCGCCGAAGGTGACGCCGGCCCCGCCGCGGCAGGAAGGCGCTGGACCGTATTCCCAGCTCATCCTTCGCGGCGTCACCGTGATCAACGGCACTGGCGCACCGGCGTTCGGCCCGGCCGACATCGTGATCGAGGGCAACCGCATCGTGCAGGTCGTGTCGGTCGGCCGCCCCCGCGGCGTCGTGGAGGTGCCGAACCGTCCCAAGCTGGCGGCGGGCGGTCGCGAGATCGACCTGACCGGCCACTACGTGCTGCCGGGGCTGATCGACATGCACGGTCACATCGGCGGCGAAGAGCAGAAGGTGCCTGCGACGTACGTGTACAAACTGTGGATGGGCCACGGCATCACGACGATCCGCGACCCGGGCTGCGGCAACGGCGTCGAGTGGTGCGTCAGCGAAGGCAAGCGCAGCGAGCGCAACGAGATCACCGCGCCGCGAATTTTCCCGTATGTGTTCTTCACTCCGGACCCGCCGATCACGAAGCCTGAGGACGGGCGCCGCTGGGTGCGCGAGATGAAGGCGAAGGGCGCGGTCGGCATGAAGTGCTTCGGCTATCGTCCCGACGTTCTCGAAGCCGTGTTCGACGAGCTGAAAAAGCAGGGCATGCGCAGCGCGTGCCACCACGCGCAGCTCGACGTCACTCGCGTCAACGTGCTCACGACCGCGCGCTGGGGCCTGACGAGCATGGAGCACTGGTACGGCTTGCCGGAAGCGCTGTTCGACGATCGCACGGTCCAGCACTATCCGGCGGCGTACAACTACAACAACGAGCAGGATCGCTTCGGCCAGGCGGGCCGGCTGTGGCAGCAGGCAGCGAAGCCCGGCAGCGAGAAGTACGAATCCGTGATCAAGGAGCTGCTCGGCCTCGACTTCACGCTCGACCCGACGTTCACCATTTATCTCGCGTCGCGCGACCTGATGCGCGCGCGGCGCGCCGACTGGCACGACGAGTACACGCTGCCGCAGCTGTGGGATTTCTACACGCCGAACCCCGAGCATCACGGCAGCTTCTTCTTCGACTGGGGCACCGAGGACGAGGTCGCCTGGCGCGAGAACTATCACCTGTGGATGGCGTTCGTGAACGACTACAAGAATCGCGGCGGCCGCGTCACGGTCGGCTCGGATTCGGGATTCATCTATCAGCTGTACGGCTTCGGCACGATCCAGGAGCTGGAGCTGCTGCGCGAGGCGGGCTTTCATCCGCTCGAGATCATCCGCTCGGCGACGCTGAACGGCGCGCAGGCGCTCGGCGCGGCGGATCGCATCGGCACCGTCGAGCCCGGCAAGCTCGCCGACCTGGCGATCCTCGACGAGAATCCGCTGGCGAATCTCAAGGTGCTGTACGGCACCGGCCACATCCGGCTCGGCGACGACGGCAAGTCGCACCGCGTCGGCGGCGTGAAGTACACGATCAAGGACGGCATCGTCTACGACGCAAAGAAGCTGCTCGCCGACGTCCGCACCATGGTCGCCGAAGAGAAGCGCAAGCGCGGCATCACGCAGCTGGTTCAGCCTTAGTCGCCCGATACAGGTAAGCGGCGAGTTGCGAGCCGATCGCGCTCGCGACGAACACGAGCTTGCGGTTTGCGGCGAGCGTGTGCAGCCAGTCGAACGCGCCGCCATCGATGAGCGGGATGTCGTCGCCCGCGCTGGAGTGGGCGCTGATCATGAATCGCAGGCCGTCGTAGTAACGCTGCTCCAGCCGTTCCATCGATACCGGCACGCCTGCGATCGCTGCGGCAATTCGCTGCGCCAGCGGCGCTCGCTCTTCGCTGCTGAGCAGCCGCACCCGTCGGTTCGGGAAGCGGTAGCCGTGCCGCTCGAGCCGGTCCAATCCCAGCAGATGCGTGTGGATGTGATGCGTCAGGGCATCGGTGACGAAAGCCTGATCTTTGCGCTCGTGGCCGGCAGTGGTCATGCAGAACATCCGGAAGTGTGCGGCGAATCCTGGAACCTTCGGGATCTCCTGCGCGCGCACGCAGCGATGCGACGTGCAGAACCGCACGATCCGCGTCTGATCCTCACGCAATCGACGTGCGCTCTCCAGCGCCAGGACGTTGGTCGGATCGGAGACGACCTCGGTGCCGCGCACGGTCGATACGACGCGGTTCTGCGTCGTCAGCGCGACGCTCGAAGACGTGCCGAGCGGTGCGAGCGGCGACAGCTCGACGGCCTCGAACTCGTGCGCGGCGGCGAGCAGGTGCGAATCGAGATCGAGGACGGTGCGCTGATCGATGTACGAGAGCTGCACGAAGCGATCGTTTTCCCATTGCTGGGCGAGCGCACCGGCGGTGCGGTGCTCGGCACGCTCGCGCATCGCGTTGAGCAGCAGCGACCAGACCTCCGACGCAGGCAGGCCGCGCGCGAGTGCCGCATATGCGGACTCGCCGAAGCCAGCCGTCGCCCAGGAGTTGTCTTTCGCGCCCATGCAGGGCGCATACCGTACACTCCCGTCCGGTTGAAATCATTCAGGCGCGGATCACCACGGACTGCGCCGAGCGTTGCGCCGGCCCGTGATGCACGGCCTCGACGTTGTTGCCGTCGGGGTCGAGCAGAAACGCGCCAAAGTATCCGGGGTGGTAGTTCCGCTCGCCGGGCGCGCCGTTGTCGCAGCCGCCGGCCGCGAGCCCCGCTTCATGGAAGCGCCGCACGGCGTCCCGGTCCTGCGCCTGGAATGCCAGGTGCACGTGAGTGGCGGAGTGCTGATCGGTGCCGAGCGCATCGATCCACAGCTCATCGCAGGAAAGATGGTGCTCGTCGTCGGCGCCGATCGGTTTGCCGAGCGCAGCGAGCACGGCGCGATAGAACCGCTTCGTGTCGGCGAGGTTCCGCGCGCGCAGGTGGACGTGATCGATCAGCCGGCCGACATGAAGTTCTCGCATTGCATGCTCCTGCAGCTCAAAACGAAGACGCCGGCGCGAGGCCGGCGTCCTTGTCAGGCTGATGCCTGACTCACACTCGAAGACCCGACCGGCACTACTGATCCTCGGCCGTCCGCATCATCTTGTCGTGGCCGGCCTGCAGCTCGGCTGCGCTCAGCTTGCCGTCGTGGTCCTTGTCCATCTTGTCGAACATCTTGCGCGCGCCGGCCTCGTGCTCCGCAGCGCTGATCGTGCCGTCCTGGTCGGTATCGATCATCTTGATCTTCGCCGCCGCGGACTTGTCCGCGGAGTGGTCCATGGGCTTCGTCGGCTTGCCGCTCGCATCGGACGTGCGCGCCGACTCGTCGGTTTGCGGCAGGCGGCCGGACTCGGCCGGATGGCGCCCGCTCGACGCGTCCTGGTGGGCCGTCGGCATGTCCTTGTGGGCGGCCTCCATCTCTTCCGCGGTCACGATGCCGTCGCCGTCCTTGTCCATCATCGCGAACATCTTCTTCGCGCCGGCAGCGTGCTCGGCCGCCGAGACGCTGCCGTCGTGATCCGTATCCATCATCTGCAGCTCGGCCCGACCCGAGCCGTGCTTCAGTTCATCGTCGCCGGCATAGGCCGTCGCGGCGAGCGCGACGCCGCTCACCAAACAAAACATCATCATCTTCATGGCGATCTCCGTACGCGATTTGCGTTACTCGGGCAACGCCTCGCGAACGGTCATGTTCCGCTGCACGGACGATCGCCGACAGGCCCTCAGCGCTTGCCTGCGAGCTCCTTGATCAGCACGTACCAGTGCGTCAGCTCGCCGTAGAACGACTCGACCGGCAGGCGCTCGTTGAGGCCGTGACTGAAGGCGTCGCTCGCCTTGATGAAGGAGCCGGAGACGCCGTACGTGGGAATGCCCGCGGCGCGATAGACCGCGCCATCGGTCGCCCACGGCACCATGCCCGGCACCACGGGAATTCCGGGATAGCGCGCGTGCGCGGCCTTGGTCAGCGCCGCGAGTACATCCTTACGCAGCGGCGATGCGCCGGCCGGCGGCGTACTGCCCAGGAAGCGCACTTCCACGTTCTTGCCGACGACTTGCTCCAGCGTCGCCTTGACCTCGTCGACGCTCGTGCCCGGGAAGATGCGGCAGCTGATCGTCGCAGTCGCCGTCTGTGGCAACGCGTTCGAAGCATGACCGCCGCGGAGCATCGTCGCGACGCACGTCGTGCGCGTCTTGCCGATCTCGGTCGGCACCGCCGCGATCGTCGCAGCAGCTGCTTCGTCCCGAGGATTTGCGGCGAAGCGCGTCATCGCCTCGCCGAGTGGACCGGGAGTCACCGGACCGGTGGCCTTGAAGCTGCCGAGGGTCCAGTCGTTGGTCTTCACCGGGAAGCGATACGCCTGCAGCGCCTTGAGCCCATCGGCGAGCTCATAGATCGCGTTATCGGCGCGCGGCGCGGAGCTGTGGCCGCCGGGATTGTGGACCGTCAGCTCGTACGTCGCGGAGATCTTCTCGGCGCCGACGAAGCTCAGGTATTGCGGCTTGCCGGTCTGCTCGTCGAGCTGGCCGCCGCCGTCGTCGCTGTTCAGCGCGTACTCCGCGTCGACCAGCGCGCGATTCTTGTTCGCCAGGTCGTTGGCGGTGAGCATGCCGGTCTCCTCGTCGCCGCTGAACGCGATGATCAGGTCGCGGGTCGGCACGAAGCCTTCGCGCTTCAGGCGCAGGAACGTGGAGGTCAGCACCGTCACGCCCTGCTTGTTGTCGAGCGTGCCGCGGCCGAAGAAATAGCCGTTTTCCTCGATGAGCGTGAACGGATCGCGCTGCCATTCCTCGGGCTTCGCGGTCACGACGTCCATGTGGGCGAGCAGCAGGATCGGCTTGCCGCCGCGGCCGTTGCCGCGATAGCGCACGACCAGCGACGCAGTCTCCTCGACCGGCAGGATGTGAATGTCTTCCTCGGGGAAGCCCGCCGCGCGGAAGCGCTCGGCGAGATACTGCGCCATCGCCGGCACCTGGCCGAGTCCCTCGGAGCTGCGGAAGCCGATGACCTTCTGGAAGATCTCGCGGGCTTCCTTGCGCTGATCCTCCGGCGCGGTGCTGTCCTTGGCGGCGGCCGGACCGGCAGCCAGGGTGACGACGAGAGCGGTGAGAGCGAGCGCGGTGATTTTTTTCATGGGCGGCAAGCCTATCGGCCTGCCGCGCACGCAGCAAGAACTCAGTTGACCGCGCGCAGCACCGGTTGCTTCGACGACTTGCGGCGCAGGGCGGACGGCGTATAGCCGAGGATGCGATGCATGTGGCGGGCCAGGTGGCTCTGGTGCGCGAAGCCGGTCGCGTCCGCAACCTCCGCGATCGAGAGCTTGTGATTGCGCAGGAGGAACTGCGCGCGCTCGACGCGCCTGCGCAGCACGTATTCGTACACCGGCACGCCGGTCGAGTTACGGAACAGGGTCTTCAGATGCGAGACGCTCATGCCCGCGATCTCGGCGATTCCCGGCAGCGAGAGCTTGCTGGCGAGATTGTCCTCGATGTGCGCGATGACGCGCTCGAGCTTGGTGTGCGTCAGTCCGCCGCGAATCTCGCGCATCGGCAGCGAGCCGCGATAGTGACGCTGCAACAATCGAGCAGCCAGCGCGACGCCGAGACTGTCCTGCAACAGCCGCCTACCGGCGCCCTGGGGGATTTCCCGCGACCCGCTGACGCCGGTCGCTCGGTCAAGATTCGAATCGATGTCGGCTTTGAGCGTCCAGCCGATGTGCTCGATGACCGGATCGCGCATCTGAAAGCGATCGGCAATGTCGATCGACGTGGGATCGCGGTCGAGGCGCACCGCGACCGCGCGCAGCAGCGCGTCGGGCACGCAGATGATCAGCGCCGTGCCGTCCTGCTTCATTTCCCACGTCGCGGACGTGCGGGCCGGCACGATGTCCAGGTCGCCGGCGACTTCGCGGCCCTCGCGGACCGTTCCGCCGCGTGTCCAGCGCATTTCCACGGACGGGCCGAGATGCATGCAGACCAGTGCATGCGGCATTTCGGAGATTTCGGTGAGTCCCGCCTCGAACGTGCTCACCCAGGCCTTGATCTGCAACTCGCGATCGGACGACGGGACGCTCGCCATGGAGCGCAGCGCGCTGGAATTCATCATGCTCCAAGGTTTACTGCCGAAGGGCGGCGAGTACTCGCCACATTCGGACGTGATTGTCCCCCGTGATCATCGCTCAGGGACCGGCGACGATGCGTTCGAGCGTGCGGTGCGCCATGAGCGCGTGACGCGTGTCGCCGTCGAGGCCGGACGTACCGAGCGTGACGCCGAAAAAAACAGCCCAGCCTTTTGCGCGCAGCCACGTGGCGTCGCTAACGCCGTTGCATGCGCGCATCGCGTTCTCGCGCGCTTTGCGATCGCTCAGGTTCATCCAGAGCGTTGCGAGGTCCGTGGCGCGATCGCCGGCCGTCATATCGCCCCAGTCGATCACGCCGCTGATCGTGCCGTCATCCACCAGCATGTTGCCGGCATGCAGATCGCCGTGCAGCCACGTCGGCGCGACATCGATCGGCGCATCGATCGCAGCGTGATAGATACGCACGATCTCGTCGTTGAGCAGCGTCGTCTCGCGCTCGAGGCGACGAATGCGCTCGACCATCTGCGCCGCGCGTTCCCGCAGCGGCACGCCACGATAGGGATTCAGCGGCGCATTCGCGGGCGCGGGGCGATGCAGAGCGCACAGGAACGCAGCGAGACGCTCTGCCTGGTCGGCCCGTGGCTCGCACAAATCGGCATTGCGGCCGTTCAGCCACGGTACGATGCTCCAGCGCCAGGAATAGTTTTGCGCCGGACGTCCGACGCGCACGGGCGCCGGCACGGGAATCGGCAATAGCGGAGCCAACTGCGGCAGCCATTCCTGCTCGCGCTCGATCAGGTGTGTGGCTGCGACCCTGCGCGGCAGGCGCACGACGAGCGTGTCGCCGAGCCGGAACATCGCGTTGTCCCAGCCCGAATCGATCTCACGCAGCGGCAGGCTCGCGAGGTCCGGATGCTGTTCGCGCAGCAGCGAGCGCACCAGCGCCTCGTCGACCTCGATGTCGGCCGCGGGTTTGCTGTGATGAATGACGGGAGCGACCACGCTCGAATGTTACAGCACGGCCGCGACGATCGTCGTGCGCTGCGGAGTCGGCAACGACGATCCGTGGAAGTAGCGCTCCTGCGCCGCGGACGGCGTCAGCAACTCGACAGTCGTGAAGCCTGCGGTGCGCAGCTTGTCGCGCATCTCGGTCGGCTCGAAGAAACTCAGCCACGGCTCGCCGACGTGCGCGGCGCGCTCCGCGACCGCTCGCGGCGTATCGCTCGCAGACGCGAACGTCAGCACGATCTCGCTGCTTTCCGGAAACTCGGCCACCGAGCGCAGCACCGCATCGATCGCCTCCTGCGGGAGATACATCGTCACGCCGAGCCACGAGAACAAAGTGCGCGCGGTCAGAGAGATTCCGTGGCGTAGCAAGCCGTCGCGCAGCGATTCGCGCTCGAAGTCGATGGTCGCGAAACTTGCGTTCGGCGGTACGACGAGGCCGGCGGCGGCGAGATGCGCGCACTTCAGCTCCTGCGTTCCGGCGTGATCGACTTCGAGGATGCGCAGCTGCTGCGCCCACGGCGGCTGACGGACTGCGAACGTGTCGAAGCCTGCGCCGAGGATGACATATTGCGTCACGCCGCGGCCCACAGCAGCGGCGAGGCGATCCTCGGCAAAGCGGGAGCGCAACACCATGTGTGCGCGCAAGGCTCGGCCCTCGGGCGTCTGCGAGCGGTCGGCCAACTCCCGGATGCGCTCTGCTGCGCCGGGGCCCAGCACGGCGATCGCGGCCGGATCTTCGAGAATCCGCGGCGGTGGATCCAGCAACTGGTGCGCCGCGTGCATGTGAGCGGTCGCGAGCGCGGTGCGGCTCGCGGTTTTCTGCGACATTCGGGCAGCTTGCTGAGATTGAACTGGACGCGCAAGGCCCCATACTGACCGCATGCGTGTCAGCCGTCGGTTTCTTTACGCCATCGCGTTGCTGGCACTTTTTCACATCTACATCGGCTTGCGGTTGCTGCCGCCGTTGCCAGTCGGCCCGGCCGGCTATGTCATCGGCGCGCTCGCCCTGCTGGCGTCGTGCCTGTTGATGCCGCTCGCTCTCGTCGCACGCGCAAGTCGGGACGAGGAGGGGTCGGATCGGCTCGCGTGGATCGGCCTCACGACGATGGGCTTGTTCTCATCGCTCTTCGTGTTCACGGTGCTGCGGGACGTGGCGCTGCTGCTCGCCAGGCTGTTCGTCTCGCTCGCGGAGCTGGCGGTCGTCGAGCGAATCACTGCAATCGCGACGATCGCGATGGCGGTGCTCGCGACGCTGATCGGTCTGTTCAACGCGCGGCGGCGCGCCGCAGTCGTCGATGTCGATGTGCCGGTCGCGAATCTGCCGCCGGAGCTGCACGGTTTCTCGATCGCGCAGATCAGCGACGTGCACGTCGGGCCGACGATCAAGCAGAAGTACGTCGACGCGATCGTCGACGCGGTGAACGGCCTCGATGCGGACGTGATCGCTGTGACCGGCGATGTCGTCGACGGCAGCGTGCGCCAGCTCGCGTCGCACGTAGCTCCGCTCTCGCGCCTGCGCTCGCGCCACGGCACGTACTTCGTCACCGGCAATCACGAGTACTACTCGGGCGCACAAGCGTGGACGACTGAATTCCAGCGCCTCGGCATGCGCGTGCTGACGAACGAGCACGTCGTGCTGACTCATCGCGAGCGCCAGATCGTCGTGGCCGGCGTCACCGACTACAGCGCGCACCACTTCGACCCGCAGCATCCCAGCGACCCATCGGTCGCGCTGCAGGGTGCGCCCGCGAGCGCGGCGGTGAAAATCCTGTTGGCGCACCAACCGCGCTCAGCGCCGGCCGCAGCCGCAGCCGGCTTCGACTTGCAGTTGTCAGGCCACACGCACGGCGGCCAGTTCTGGCCGTGGAATCACTTCGTGCGCTTCCAGCAGCCGTTCACTTCGGGCCTGAATCGCCTGCAGGACCTGTGGGTATACGTGAGCCGCGGCACCGGCTACTGGGGTCCGCCGAAGCGCTTCGGCGCGCCGTCGGAGATCACTCGGATCAGGTTGGTTGCGGAATGAGAGAAGAGAAAAAGAAATATCTCTCGCCAAGATCGCCAGGATCGACAAGGTCGGAAAAGCAGAATTCGATGTTCGGAAAGTTTTATTCTGGAAGTTGAATCTCTGGTTCTTCTTGGCGTTCTTGGCGATCTTGGCGAGAGGAATTCTTCCTCTTATCGCTCTACTCTGTACTCAATGCCCGCCCTTGTATCCTCCGGTCCCCGCTGCGTCTTCAGCGCGAGCTGCTCCGAAAGCTTGTAGCGCAGCGTGACGACGTCGCCGGGCTCGAACAGGCCGACGCCGTAGCTGAGATACAAGCGCGGCGAGAGGTATTGGCCAACGGTCAGCGCCGCGCCGCCGACCATCCCTTCGTCCTTCACTGCGAGCTCATCGACGCCGAGCCGTTTGCCGAGGCTCTTCGCGAGCAGGCCGCCGCCGGCGGCGCCGATCGAGCGTGCGGCGGTCTGCATTGCGCCGGCCTCGCTGTCGCCCGAGCCGATCTGGTCGATCGGTTTGCCCGCGACCAGGTACGAGAGCGCGTTCGACTGGCTCATCGCGGGATCGGAGAACACCGTCAGCTCGGGAGTCGTTGCGTTGCCGCGGATGCGCAGACCTGCCGTCACAGGCTCTGCGCCTTCGGGATCGATCGTGCGCGTCGCCTCGATGTTGAGCCGCGGATTTTGCAGCGGCGTCCACGCGTACAGCAGCTGGCCACGCTGGATCGTGAGGTCCTGTCCATACGCCTTGTATCGGCCGGCGACCCGCACTTCGCCCGAGCCGAGTGTCGGCTGGCCCGGGCTCTCGCGCACGTCGAGCCGTCCCTGCACCGTCGATTGCAGGCCGAAGCCGATCAGCTCGACCTTCTCGCCGATGTTGACGGTGATCTCGGCGAACAGCGGCGCCTTCTCGGCTTCCTGCTCGCGCGTCGTCGCGTCGACGACGATCACGTCGGACGAAGCCGCCTGCGCCTTCTCGCCGCCGCGCGGCAGTTTCTGCATGTCGATCTTCGCCTCGGGGATCGTGACCTGGCCGGAGACGCTCATGCGCTCCGCCGTGCGCACCAGTTTGAGATCCGGCGTGACGATCACGCGCGCGCCGGGAATGTCGGCCGCGAGCACGCGCTCGCCGCCGACGTGCATGTCGACCTTGCCCGAGCGATCCGCTTTGCCTGCGAATGCCAGGCGGCCGTCACCCGACATGATGCCGCCATCGATTGCGATCTCGCCCGAGGGAGCGGGGCGCACCTGCAGCTGCCCCTGCTTGAGCTTCAGTCCGACTGCCGGGATATCGGCGGCGAGCTCGGTTGCGCTGACGAGACCCGACAGCTCGGGCGCCTGCGCGGTGCCGCCGACTCCAATGTCGGCGTCGACGCGGCCGTGCACGTTCGCGAGCTGCGGCACGAACACAGCGAGCGGTGCGAGATCCGGCACCTGTCCACGCACGCGACCGGTGATCGGAGTCGACGCCTGGCCGAGGTCGTGCGCGCTGCCCTCGGCGTGCAGCGTCCCGTTCGGATCGAACCCGCTGTCGAACGAAGCTCTCGCGTCCGGCCCCGACAGCGTCGCAGCGAGCCGCAAGCCGTGATAGCTCAGCAGCTTCTGCGGCGCTTCCTGCGTCTCGTCGCCCGGCGCCGCGGCGAGGTGGCGCGAGATGCTGCCGGATTCCGATTCGATCAACACGTCGCCGAACAGCTCGCCCTGCGCCGTGCGCCGCACTTCGCCGTGACCCTGCAGCGTGCCTTCGAGTGAGATCGGCGTCTCAGACGTGGCAAAGGCATTGCCGAGCGCCAGCGGCACGTTCGCGAGCGAATAGCTCGCGCGAATCGCACCGTCCGCTTGCCGTGCGCCCGCCGCACACAGCTCGATGCGGCCGTCGACCAGGCACGCCTGCGACAACTCCGCCGAGTCCTTGTCGATGACGATGTTCGCCGGCTCGCGCAATGCGAGGTGCGCAGCATCCTTGACGTTGATGACGAGGTGCTGCAGCGATCCCGACCAACCCTCATCGGTGCGTGCGCCCTGCAGATTCGCTTCGAGCGCGAGCGGCTGGCCGTCGACACGCAGCTCGAAGCGATGCGATTGCGGCGCGCCGCTCGCCCGCGCACGTACGCTCTCGAACTCGAAGCCCGCGGCGGTCAGCCTGGTGAGATCCAGCCGCAGCGAGCCTTGGGGGTTGCGTGGATCGGAGACGTCCGCCTTTGCGCTCAGGGAATCGATGCGCACATTCGCGGCATGCAGGTCGCTGCCGCGCGCGTCGCCGTTGACTGCGAGCTCCGGCCACTTGCCGCGAACCACGAAGTTCGCGTTGAGCTGGCCGCCGGAGTTCGGCACCCAGTCGTTGAGCGATGCGACTTTCAGCGACAACGTCGCGTCGAGCTCGTCGCCGCGCCGGCCGCGAAACCGCAGCTCGCTCTTGCCCGAGTTGAGCGCGACCGTGCCGCTCGCAATCAGCGGCGGTGTGACCGAGAGGTCCGCGGCGCCCGAGAGCGGCCGGCCGCGCAGCTCGCCGCGCAGGTTCGTCAGCTGAGTGGTGGCTTGCGGACCTTGCTCCTGCATCCGGCCTTTGCTCGCGAGATCGAAGCCGAGCTTGCCGCGCCATTCGGCCGCGAACGCGCCGGGATCGAAGTCGCGAGCGGTTGCCGTCATGTCCCACGCCAGCTGCGGCTGCAGATCGATCTTGCCGCGCGCTGCGAGGCGACCCGCGCGCTGCGAGATGTCGAATTGCTTCAGCTCGATGCGCTCCGGCGTGCCCTGCACGTCGAGGGCGATGTCCGCGACTCGGTCCTGCGGACCGAGTGCGAGCTTGCCTTGCGCCGTATAGGAATCGGAGCTGCCGCGCAGATTCAGCTCGCCGTGCGTGCGCAGCTCCTGTCCGGCCCAGTCTGCCGGCACGACGATCTCGTCCCACTCCGCGGCGATTTTCGCGAACGCCGGCTTGCGCGCGAAATCGATGTCGCCGCCGAGATGCAGGGCGCCGGCGGCACGGCCGATGCGCAGGATCGTGTCGATGGACAGGCTGTCGCCGTTGCGTGTGAAGCGCAGCGGCTCGATCAGCAGCGGCTCATCGTTGATCGCAAGCTTGCCGGAGATGGCGCCCTGCTCCGCCGAGCCGTGGCCGCTCACGCTGGCGGCGAGGCTCGTCAGAGAGGAATCGGGCAGCAGCTCGGCGCGCGGATCGAAGCGCGGCGCTTCGATCGTGAAGCGCCACGGCCACGTCGGCTTCTGCGTGACCTGCGCCTCCAGCTCCATGATCAGCGGCGCGCTCATCTTGAGCACTGCTTTGGCATCGTCGTCCTGCGTGTACGTTTCGAGCACGCCGGTGTACATGCGCTCGCCGGCCTTCCAGCGGAAGCGGCCGCGGCCTGCGCCGTTGTAGACCTGTCGCTGGCCGACGCGGCCGGAGAATTCGATCTCGCCCTGCGGCGAGCGCACGTCGAGGCGCTTCACGGCCAGCTCGCGCTTCGTCCAGTGGCCGTCGAAGAGCGCGCGCGTCACCTCGACGAGCAGCGCGTCATCGCGGCGCACGCGCACCGAATCGACCACGAGCGAATCGATCGCGAGGTCGATCGGCGGCTGCAGCGAGAACGGTTTGCGCTCCGGCTCGGGCGGTCTGGTCGGCTCGCTCAGCGCGAGGTTGCCGCCGCTCACCTCGATTTTGCGGAAGTGCACCCGCGCGCTCAGGATGTCGCCGAGCGAAATATCGACCAGCACGCGCTGCAGCTGTGCGTCGATGCCCGCTTCGGGATCGCGGTAGAGAATGTTCGTGACCGTCAGCGGGCCGGCGATCGTCCCCTCGATGGTGCCGAGCGCGAGCTTACCGCTCAGCGCTTTGACTGCGATGCCGCCGATCCAGCGCGCGCCCGTCTGCGAGTGCACGCCCCACGCGCCCACCGCAGTGATGATGATCAACAAACCGCCGAGTGCGAATCCCACCCATTTCGCGACGCGCTTCACAGGTCGGGCCCGATCACGAGGTGGATGCGCCAGGAGTGGTCGAAGTCCGAGACGACCGGCAGCGCGACGTCGAGCCGCACCAGTCCGACCGGCGACTTCCACCGCACGCCGATGCCGGCGCCGACGTTCAAGTCGAATTGCTGCGTAAACGCGTCGCCGGCGTCGGCGAAGACCGCCGCGCCCCATTTCGGCAGGAAGTAGTGCTCGTACTCGGCGCTGGCGATCGCCTGGTACTTGCCGCCGATCACTTCGCCTTTCGCGTCGAGATCGCCGATCTGCTGATAGTCGAAACCGCGGATCGAACGGTCGCCGCCGGCGAAGAAGCGCAGCTCCGGCGGCAGCGCGTCGAAGTTGTCGACGATCATGCCGCCGGCCGCGGCGCGCAGGATCAGACGGCCATCGTCGCCGACCTGCCGCAGCCATTTCCCTTCCGCTCGCACTTGCACGAGGCTGGTATCGGAAAGCAACGACTCAGCCGCGACGCGCACGCCGTAGAGCAGGGAATAGCCGCTGAGCGGGAAATACAGGTCGTTGGACTTCTTGCGCGTCAGCAGGCCTTCGGCGTACAGCAGGCTGGTCGAGTGCTGCTCGCTCGCAATCTCGAAATCGCCGTTCAGATACTGCAGGCCGATCGTGCGCTGAAACCCCTTCCAGCGGTCCGTCACTTCGGTCGCCGCGGCGCGCGCCATGCGCGAGGTGCTGCTATCGGTTTCCTCGTCGCGGTAGCCGACTGCGAACGTCAGATTGCGATTCGGAATGCCGGGCTCCGGGATCCGGTACTGCACGCCGTACTCCTGCAGGCGCGTCGAGTAGGCGATGTCGGAGCTCAGCTTGTGGCCGCGGTCGTTGAGCCAGCGCCGCTCGAAGCCGAGCCGCGTGCCCGGGCCGGAGTCGGTGCTGACATAGACGTTGGCGGTGTACACGTTGCGCTTCGCCGGCACGAGCATCACGTCGACGGGAACGACGGCGTCCTGCACGTGTTCGAGATCCGGCGTGACCGCGACCGCGGAGAAATAATCGGCGTCGACCAGCGCCTGCTGGAAGTTCAGCAGCTTTTCGGTCGAGTAGAAATCGCCCGCGCGCCACGGCGTGTAGCGCTGCAGGAACTTGTCGGGCAGCTGCACGTCCGAAAAATGCACGGGCCCGAGACGATGGCGCGCGCCGGCGTTCCACTCGAGATCGATCTCCGCGCTGTTCGCAGCCCGCACGACTTCGACGCGATGCTTGACCGTCTGCGCCGCGATGAATCCCTCGTTCGCGAGCGCGGTCTGGATCTCCGTCTTGCTGCGCTCGTAGGCGCCGTGATCCAGCCGCTCGCCCACTTTCGGCTGGAAGTGCTCGAGAGCTGTCTTGACGCTTGCGAGCTGCGCCGCTTCGCCGCTCACGACGACGCGCTCCTTGCGCACGATCACCGGCTCGCCGGGCTTGATGCGAAAGGTCGCGTGATACTTGCCGGGCTCGGGCCGCTCCAGCTTGCCGTCGACGTCGGCATCGTAGTAGCCGAAGGGTTCGAGCGACTGGCGGATCTGCTCGTCGGCGCGCTCGAACAGCCGCCGCACTTCGACCGGCGAAACGTCGCGATCCTCGTACTGGTGCAGCTCGATGCTGGCGCGCACGGACTCCAGCACGTCGCCTTCGACACCTTCGACGGCAACGCTCACCCGCTCGGCGTGCGCTGGCACAGCACAAAGAAGAGAGACGAAGGCGGCCAGGACGGGCAATCTCACCGTTGAACGACGCGCCGACGTGCACCTTGTTCCATCGGCGCGCCTTCGCTAAACGCTGTGCGAAACGTCCGACAGCGCTGCGGGAATTACCGCCCGCGCAACCACTGCGCCATGTCGACGACGCCGAGCGCCGGGTCGCGCCGCAGCTCGCGCTCGATTTCCCCGCGATTATCGATGCCCGCGACCGCGAGAATCCTTTTGCCCGGGTTTTCGGCCGCGGCCTGGCGCACGATCTGTACCCAGTGCTCGATCCAGCGCGTGTTGGCCTGCGCCTGCAGGTCGCCGTGAACGCGCGTGTCGAGCGCTTTATGGCCGGCCAGCGCGAGCCCTGTTGTCTCGTCATGGGCGTCGGCCGGCGATCGCCAGTACATCGCCAGCGCCGCCCAGGTCGCCTTGTCGTAGGCGTCGAGGATGCGCGCCTGCTCGGGTTTGTCCTTCGCGAACCCGCTGAGCGCCTGCGCCAGCGGTTGGACGATCTGCGTGAACAGCGGCTCGTCCGGCTCGGCTGCGTAGACGCGGTACCCGTGCTGTTGCACCAGCGGGAAGATCACCTGCGGATATTCGACCTTGCTCGGATGCACTCTCTGTTCGCGCACTTCGGTCGGCGTGCAGTCGACGACTACTACGTCGGGATCGATTGCGAGCACGATCCGCCGCAGGGCATTCAGGTCGTACGCAGCGATCAACTGGTGGCGCGAGTAGAGGCTGCCGACCACGTAGATCGGAGTCGGAGCGGCAGCGTGAGCGCTCGAGGCAACGACCGAGAACAACAGAGGGAACAGGCAGGGCAGGCGCATGGCGAGGCTCCAGTGATTTGCGACCGCCGCAGCCTGCGTGGGGCGCGCGCCGCGACGGTCGCGGCGGTGTCAGAGCTTCGTCAAAGTTGCATCCATCGCGCAGAGCAGCCGGTACGATGGGCCGATGCGATGGCAGCCTTCCTTTTCCGGTCTCGCGACTGCGACGCCATTCATTCTGCTCGCGGCCAGCGCGGCGCTGACCGCGGCGCTTGCGTGGCAGGCGTACGCGTTGGCGTCTTCGCATCGACAACTCGCGCAACGCGTGTTGCACGACTATGCCGATCTGGCAGCGACGGAGTTCTCGCGGCGGACGACCGCTTACGTCGGCAACTATGGAGTCGTCGTCGTGCTGCGCGCACTCACGCAGACGTCGAGCGGGCAGCCAGGACTCCCGTCACGAGAGGCGTTGCAGCTCGCGATGCCGCCCGAGTCGCGGCGCGCGATCGAGCTGGTCGGTCCGATGTTCCGGTTCGATGCGACGCCGGCTGGATTTGTCGCGGAGGACGCGGGACTCGCGACGTCCTTGCGCGACTCGCTGCAGGCTGCCGCGGCGAAGCCGCACGCTGGCGGCACGTTGAGTGTGCGCTGGCAGGAGGAGGGCAGTACGAGGCTCTTCGTGCTCGCGCCGGTGGACGGATCGGCGTGGGTGGGTTTCGAGGTGTCGCAGCCGACGTTGACTGCCTGGTTCCATGAGTTCATCGCCGCCGAGCCGCTGCTGCCGCGGACACTGGCTCCGGTCGGTGTCGTGGTGAATGTTCGCGCGCCCGACGGGCGCATCCTCTTCCGTTCGCCGGACGAAACCACTGCGCTCGCGCCGCTGGCGACCCTCGACCTGCGCGGCACGCCGGCGATCACCGGCCTCGACACGTACACAGTCGAGATCGCCATCGATCCCGCATCGGCTTCGAGCCTGATCATCGGCGGTCTGCCGCGCTCGCAGACCGCGTTCCTGCTTGGGCTCGCGCTGTTGTCGGCCGCATTGGCCGCCGCCGCGGCTTTGCAGATCCGCCGCGAACGGCGTCACGCGGACATGCGCCGCGATTTCGTGACGCGCGCATCGCACGAGCTGCGGACCCCGGTCGCGCGCCTTCGCATGTTCACCGAGACGCTGCTACTCGATCGCGTCCGCTCCGAAGACGAGCGGCGCGACACGTTGCAGGCGCTGGATCGCGGCGCACGCCGCCTCTCGATCCTGATCGACAACGTCCTGCAGCTGTCCAGCTCGCGACCGGCAGCGCCGCATCTCGAGCCGGCGGACGTCGCGACCCTGATTCGCGCGATCGTGCGCGAGTTCGAGGCGACCATCGCTGCATCCGCGCTGATTCCAGTCGCCGGTCCACAGCGACTGGAGCGCGCTGTCGATGCGGAGGCGTTGCGTCAGGTGCTGACGAATCTGCTCGACAACGCCTGGAAGTACGGCGCCTCACCGACTGCAGTCCGCGTCGAGTTCGACGCCGATGAGCGCGGACTGACGATCGCTGTCGAGGACGACGGCCCCGGCGTGCCCGAAGCGGATCGCGAGCGCATCTGGGAGCCGTATGTGCGGCTCGATCGCGACCGTCGCTCGTCGATCGCCGGCACGGGCATCGGCCTCGCGGTCGTGAAGGAGCTGGTCGCTCGCAGTAGTGGATCGTGCCGCGTGGAGCGCGGTGCGCGCGGCGCGCGATTCGTGGTCGTGCTGCCATGAAGCGCGTGCTCGTCGCCGAAGACGATCCCGACCTGGCGCTGGGGCTGAAGAACAATCTCGAGATCGAAGGCTACGAGGTGTGCGTCGCGCGCGACGGCGACGAGGCGCTGGCGAGCGCGCTGCAGTGGCGGCCCGATCTGCTGATTCTCGACCTGGTGATGCCGAAGCTGGATGGCATGCGGGTGCTGCGCTCACTGCGCGAGCGCGATACGAAGATCGCAGTGCTCGTGCTCACGGCGCGCGGCGAAGAAGCGGACAAAGTGCGGGGATTGAAGCTGGGCGCGGACGACTACGTGACGAAGCCGTTTGGTTTGCTGGAGCTGCTGGCGCGCGTCGAATCATTGCTGCGGCGAGCAGGGGAGAGTCAAGAGGCGACGACCGAAATGCTGCGCTTCGGCGACATTGAAGTCGATCCCGTCGCGAGGCGCGTGCGCAAGGCCGGTCTGGAAGTCGCGCTCCGTCCCAAGGAATACGACCTGCTGCTGGAGCTGCTGCGTCATCGCGGCGAAGTGCGCTCGCGTCTCGACCTGATGCAGGTGGTGTGGGGATACTCGTCCGCTGTGATCACGCGCACAGTCGACACGCACATGTTCGAGCTGCGCCGCAAGCTCGAAGCGGATGCCGCGCG
>DASYRK010000097.1:0-30232 GCA_036004505.1 Steroidobacteraceae bacterium | reverse complement strand
CTTGGCGATCTTGTATGGTCCGCGCGGCGCTGGAGTAGGCTGTTCAGCGCCGGGGTGAAGGGACGTTGTGGCGTCCATCTGGTCGCGAGTCACGACACAGACTCCACTAAGACATCCCTCATCCACATCTGCACCGTCGATGAGGAATCTAGCGACGGAAGCTTTCCGATCGCCGATTTTGTGCAAGATGACGAGCGATGTGTTCACCCCGACAGTGGCTGTTATAGCGAGGGGAACGCATCATGAAAAGCTCTATGTTTGCCGGCATCGACGTAGCGCAACGCACCCTGGATATCGCCCTAGAGGGAGAGCCACAGGTGCGTCGGATCGACAACCGCCCGGGACCGATCCGTCGCTGGTTGCAGAGCTTGCCTGAGGGATGCGCGATCGGTGTGGAGTCCACCGGCAATCTGCATCAGCTGCTGGTGCGAGCCGCGGTTGCAGCCGGTCGCACGGTGTACGTGTTGAACGCACGCGACCTGTCGCACTACGCCCGCGCGTTGGGGCGACGGGCCAAGACCGATCGGTTGGATGCGCAGTTGATCCTGCGATATCTGCAGCGTGAGCACGAGCATCTGCATCCGTACCACTTGCCCAGCGCCCGCCAGGCCGAGCTCGATGAGCTGATCGGTCGGCGCCATCAGGTGGTTCGGGCGCAGGGCGCGCTACGGCAGAGCTTCGCTTCGAGCAGCCACCGGCCGCGGGCCCTGGGACGTACCCTGCGAGCACTCGAGGCGTTGGTCGCCGAGCTGGACGCGCGGATGCAGCAGTTGATCGCTGCAGAGGAATCGTTGCACACGGCCGCCACGCACCTGCGCACCGTAGTCGGCTTCGGACCGCTCCTGAGCGCCAGCATGGCTCACGCCGTTACGCGCCATCCCTTCAAGAAGGCCGATGCGTTCATCGCCTACATCGGTTACGACCCGCGAGTGCGCGATTCCGGTCAGTGGCGCGGTCGTCGCTTCCTGAGCAAGCGCGGTCCCGCGGAACTGCGGCGGCTCCTGTTCACCGCTGCCATGTCAGCCTGCAAGACCAAATTGTGGCAGCCCTTCTACCAGCGCTACCGCGCTCGCGGCCTGTCCACCACCGCTGCGTTGGTGGTCCTGGCTCGAAAGCTGGCCCGTATCGCCTTCTCTATCGTCAAGCACAACGTCGACTTCCGCCCAGAATTGGTGAAGGTCGCTTGCGCTCAACCATAGAATCTTGGCGAGAGACTTTCTTCCTCTTCTTCTTTTCCGCAGCCCACCTGAGCAACAGCGCCTTCGTCTCCGCCTAATAAATTCGCAGGCCGCCGAATTTCTTGCGGAGGCGGCGCGCGAGGGTCTGATAGCCCGCCGCATACGCGAGTCCGGCCGCGAGCACGACGGCCAGGGACCAGACCCACGCCGAGCCGCCAGTGCCCGGCGCGACAGCAGCGAGCTGTGGTGCTGACTGCGCGCCTTCGAGCACGCCATCATCTGCAGCTGCAGGCGCAGCCGCGGCTGCGGTCTTCAGTTCCTTCACCTGGGCTTGCAGAGCCTCGCTCTCCTTCTTGAGGCGGGTGATTTCGTCAGCCGCTTTCTTGTCGACGCTCTGCATGGCGCTCTTCTGCTGCCGTTGCAGTTCGCGCAGCTGCACCGCGGCCGGCGCATCGCTCGTGAGGTAGTTGGAGCCGACCCAGCCCTCGCGTCCATCGCCCAGGCGGATGCGCACGGAGCTCTCGACGCGCTCCAGCTCGTCGACCGCGTCGCCGGTCTCGATCGTCGCGACGCGCGAACCGCCCTGGTCCACCTCCGAATAGACGTTGAGCACGAGCTTGTCGGAGACGAACAGCTTGCGCACCGGTGGCGACGGCTCAGACTGCTGTTGCTCGGCCTGCCGGCCTTGCTCCTGCGCGATGCCCGGCAGCGGCGCGGCCAGCAGCGCCAATGTAGTGAGTGTCGCTACATTGAGACGCCAGGTGCGGGCCCGCTCTTTCATGTGCCGGATGCTTTCAGAGTTATGGCGAATGGGCAATGAACCAGTGCTCATGGCAAGATCCCGCCCGGTCACGAAGCCAGGCGAGAAGAACCCCATGACAGCGCCCACCCCGGTCAAATATTCGTGGTCTGCCATGCCGCTCGAGCAGCTGAATCCCCAGCTGTCGCGCCGCATCGTGACGGGGAGCCAGGTGATGATCGCGCACGTGTACCTGAAAACCGGCTGTCTCGTGCCGAAGCACCATCACGTCAACGAGCAGATCACATACATATTGGAAGGCGCGCTGCGCTTCTGGCTGGGCGACAAGGTCGACTCGCAGGACGAAGCCGACAGCGTCCTGGTGAAGGCCGGCGAAGTGCTGGTGATTCCCAGCAGCGTGCCGCACCGCGCGCTCGCGACGCAGGACACGCTCGATGTCGACGTGTTCGCGCCGCCGAGAGCAGACTGGCTCAGCGGCACCGACGACTATTTGAGGAAGAAGTGACCTCGTAGGTCGGGCTTCAGCCCGACTGTGCACCATGGACAGCAGCGACCTTTCGACGCTGATCGGCCGTCTCGAACGCGAGGCGGACACGCATCCGCAGCTGTATCGCGGCAAGGTCGCAGTCGCGGCGGCGCTGGGCTATCTCGCGCCTGCGCTGGTCGCGCTGGAAATTCTCTTCTGTTTCTACGCGATCGTGCATGCGCTGGTCACCGGCGGCACGCCGCCCTTCCTTTCCTCGATCGGGGTGCTGGCCGGCTTTGCGGCGGCGCTCTTCACGTTCCGCGCGCTGCGCGTGCAGGGTCCGCAACCCGAAGGCATGCCGCTCACGGCCGAGGAAGCGCCGGACCTGTTCCGCCTGCTCGACGTGATCGCGCGCAAGATCGTCCCCGCGCAGTTCGCAACCGTGAAGGTCAACGGCGAGTTCAAGCTCGGCATCCGGCAGATTCCGCGCTGGGGCATTTTCGGCGGCTACACCAATCACCTGCACGTCGGCGCTCCGCTGCTGCTGGCGCTCAGCGCTGATGAGTTCTGCGCGCTGCTCGCGCACGAGATCGGGCATCTCGGCGGCAAGCAGCGGCAGTTCGAAGCGTGGGTCTACCGCCAGCGCGAAACCTGGGCGCTGCTGCAGGCGAAGTTCGCCACGCCGGCCAACGCGTTCGAGCGCGTGCTCGCCGTGTATTACAACTGGTACGCCCCGTGGTTCTGCGCGTACAGCTTCGCGCTCGCGCGCAATCACGAATACGAGTCCGATCAGGTCGCTGCGTTCGTCACTTCCGCACCCACGCTCGCTCGCGCGCTGATCCACGTCGAGCTCTCCGGCCGCTTTCTTTCCGACGTCTACTGGGCACGCTTCCTCGCCCGCGTCGAGGAAGCCCCGGAGCCGCCGTACAAGCCGTACTCGCTGCTGCCGCGGGCTTTCAAGGTCGCGGAGAAGGAGCCGCTGCGCCAGCAGTGGCTCGCCGCAGGATTGCGCCGCTATGCAGCCGAGAACGACACACATCCGAGTCTCGCCGAGCGGCTGGCTGCGCTGGATATCGCGCCGCAAATCCCGGCGGCCGCGACCTCGCCCGCCGCATTGACGACGCTCGGTCCCGCCGCGCAGCGCGCGGTCGACTATTGCGACGACGTGTGGCGCAAGCAGAACCTCGCGAACTGGCGCAATCGTCACAACCAGATCAAGGAAGCTCGCTGGAAACTGGCGGAATACGAGCAGCACGACAACAGCGCGCTCTCGCCGCAGGACCTGTGGGCAAAAATCAGCCTGCTGCGGAATGTGCACCGTGAGGAAGAAGCCATCGACTCGCTGCGCCAGCTGGTCGCGCGCCAGGGCGCGTTTCCCGACGCACACATGCTGCTCGCGCAGCTGCTGCTGAAGTACGGCGAAGAGCAAGGTCTGCAGCACCTGATGAAGGCAACTCAGCAACGCCCGGAGCTCGCGGACACCGCCGCCTCGATCGGCTACGACTATCTCGTGAGCCGCTCGCGCAAGAGCGAAGCCATTCGCTTTGCACAGCGCATCCAGGCGCTGCTCGACGAGTGAGCATGGTCCCCGCGCGCTTCAAGCTCTGGCAGTACCTGGCGGTCGCGGCCGTCGCGATCCTCGGCGCGCTTGGCGTCTTTCTGTTGACGGACAACGCCGGCCCGCAACCGCTCATGGTCGCCGAGATTGCCGCCCTGCCCCATGGCAGGGCGACCGTCATTGCCAGCAGTCATGCGATCCTGCGAACGCGCGGCAGCGCTGTCGACGCCGAGATTCCGCTGCCGCCGGTCGGGCAGGCAATCGAGCTGCGCGTGCTGCCCGAGTTCACAGCCAGCCCGCACTATCGGATACGGCTGTTTCGCATGACGGCCGACGACTCGTTGCAGCCCCTCGCCGAGCTCGGCGGACTCACGACCGACGACGACAGCTTCCTGACAGTATTCGTCGATGCCGCGCGCCTGCGGCCTGGATCGTACCGCCTGGTCGTCGTCGGCGACGTCGGCACCAACGCCGTCGACAAGGAGAACGCGTTCATCCTGCGGCTGCGGCCGGCGCTCACCGATCCTTCCGCAAGGTCCCGCTGATCGTGCCGCCGCTCGACGACATGAACAGCGTGTAGACGCCGGACGCCTGCAGCGTCACCTCAGTCTTCGTCAGCAAGGGATCCGCGGTGTCGGCGTTGCTGACGTCGAGCTGGTAGTCGGTGCCGTCGTCGACCTCCGCAAAGGCCGAAGCCTGACCGAGCGCAATGTTTTCGACCTCCGGGAAGAAGTTGACGAACATCGTGACCGGCACGTTCAACGCCGACAGCCCGTTCATGATGCGAACCTTCGCCTTGCTGCTCGAGCTCGGCAGCCGGTTGTCGTCGCTGATCAGCGTGATCTGCGTGCCGTCCGTGTTGTTCCACACCAGCAGCGTGTAGTCGCCGCCCGCAGCGAGCGTCTGATCGGGGACGGTCACGCCCACGCCGTTCACGCCGAGAGCAATCGTTGCGCTACCGGCCTCCACCTGCGCATAGGCGCCAACGACGCCGACTGCGTTGTTGTTGAGCAGACTGGTGCCCCCGACACGCAGCGTGACCTGCGTTCCGTTCGCGATGCCGACCGCGCCGCGCATGCGCGCCTTCGTGTTCGCGAACTTCGTGATACTCCCCTGCTGAGGCAGCACCAGGGCATTGACGAGCACGCCGCCCTCGGTCGCGGTCAGGATGAGCGTCACGACCTGCTTGCTGTCGAGCGTGATGTTCGGGACATCCAGGCGCAGGTCGTCCGAATCGCTCCCGCCGGTCACGCGCAGCCGATAGTCGCCGCTATCGATCGTCGTCAACGCGCCGGTGCCGCCGGCAGCTACCGCGGAGAATACAGGCGTGGCGTCGTCGAGCGAGACCGAGCTTTCGGTCAGGTACACATCGAGCGTGCCCGCCTCGGCCGCATTCAGCAGTTGCACCTTGACCAGGCCGCTGTCGGGGGCAGTGACATCATCGCTCACTTGCACCGCGGAGAAGTGGCCGGTCGAACCGAACGCGACGAAGGTGTTGTGCGTATCGTCCGCGAGCTGTTTGCCGCTCAGTGTCGTCAGGGTGCTCGTGACGCCGGCGCGCTTGAACTTGACGTCGTACGCGCCGGAGTCGATCTCGGCGTAGGCGCTGACGCTGTCGTATGCGACCGCGGCTATGCGCTGCTGATCGGTATCGTCGTCTTCGCCGTTCGCGTACAGATCGAGCGAGGTGTAGCCCGGACTCGCGTTCAGCAGACGAATCTGGGCGTGATCGCCGCTGCCGCCGCTGTCGCAGCCGCTCAACGACAGCGCCGCGAGCACGGCGAGGATCAGGTACAGGCGCAAACGGATTCGCATGAGATATCTCCGGTTCGATGCAGGTGAGAGACTCAGAAGGCGCGGCCGACGGAAAACTGGAAGCGCTCGATATCGTCGCCGTACTCGCGCCAGGTCTCGCGCTGATAGCGCAGCGGGTAGGCGAAACTGAAACGGAACAGGCCGAGCGGCGCGAGCCACTCGACGCCGACGCCGGTCGAGACGCGCAGCGCTGCGAGGTCGAAGCCGTAGTCGATCGGGAAGCCGGCCTTGTCCGTGAACTGCGTGTCGCCGAGGTAGTAGGCCTGGCCGAAGTCGACGAACATCGTCAGGCGCGCGCTGTTCCGCCATTTCTCCGGCAGCGGCACGATCGCCTGGAGCTGGCCGCTGACGGCGGCATCGCCGCCGAACGGATTGCCGAGCGAATCGCGCGGCCCCAGCGTCAGATCGCGGAAGCCGCGGACCGAATCGGGACCGCCGACGAAGAAGTGCTTGTTCGGCGGCATCGCGTCGGTGTCCCCGAGCGGCTGCGAATAGCTGAGATTCGTGTTGATCTCGAACGTCAGCGGCAGCAGCGGGAGGCGGAAGTACTGCTGATACTGAAACGTCGACCGCAGGTACTCCACGGTGCCGGTGCCGGGGACAGTCGCGCTCAACTGCAGGCGCGCCAGCGATCCGTAAGTCGGAAACAGCACGCGGTTGCGGCTGTCGCGCCCCCAGCCCGTGGACAGCTCGAACGCGTCGTACAGCGTGCCGAGCAGGAAGTCGCCGCCCGAGAGCAACCGGAAGAACGGATCGCCGTTGTGCCGCACCCAGTCCTGCAACTGCAGCGAACTGCTCAGCGGCGTCGCCAGCTCTGCGTGCTCGATCGATGTGCCGAAGCGGATCGACTGCAGCTCGGTGATCTCGTAGGCGAACTCGGTGCCCGCGCTGTAGAGCTTGCTCGAGAACTGCGAGTACGAGGACGTGAGCCGGTCGACGTCGCGATACGAGAAATTCACGGTGCGGCTGATGCCGTCGACCGTGAGATACGGGTCGGTGTACGAGATGTCGTAGACCTTGGAGTACGCACCGCCGCTGAGGTTGAGGGCGAGACGCTGCCCCGTGCCGAGCAGATTGGTGTGGACGATGTTGCCGGTGAGCATGACGCCCTGCGATCCCGAGTAGCCGATGCCGCCGCCGAACTGCCCCGGCAGTCCTTCCTTCAGCGTGAAGTCGACGTCGACCAGGTCCGGCGTGCCCGGCACGGGCGTCGTTTCCACGTCGACCTTCTCGACGAACGGCAGGCGCTGCAGGCGGATCTTCGAGCGCTCCACCGCCGCGTTCGACAGGTACGCGCCTTCGAGCTGGCGCATCTCGCGGCGAAACACCTCGTCGTTGACGCTGCTGGTGCCGAGGAAATTGACGCGCCGGACGTAGACCCGGTTGCCGGGATCGACGACCAGCGACAACCCGAGCTGCCCGCCCTGCGCGTCGAGCTTCGGCACGGCGTCGATCTTCGCGAACGCGTAGCCGTCCAACCCGAGGCGCGCGCGGATCGCCTCCGTCGATTGCGTGATCAGACGCTGCGAGTACGTCTCGCCGGGATGCATGAAGATCAGGCGCTGCAGCTCGCTTTCCGGCACGCGCAGAGCGCCAGCCAGCTTCACGTCGGAGACGCGGTAGACCTCGCCCTCCTTCACGTTCACCGTGATGAAGATGTCCTGCTTCTCAGGACCGATCGCGACCTGGCTGGAGGTGATCGTGAAGTCGGCGTAGCCGCGATCCATGTAGTACGAGCGCAGCGTTTCGAGGTCGGCGTTCAGCGCTTCCTTGGCGTAGCGATCGTCCTGTCGATACCACGACAGCCAGTTCGGCGTGCGCAGCTGCCAGCGGCCGAGCAGCTCGTCGTCCGAGAAGCTGGCGTTGCCGACGATGTTGATCTGCGCGATGCGCGCCCGGTCGCCTTCGTGGATGTCGACCGACACCTTGACGCGGTTGCCGGGCACCTCCTGCGCCTTCGCATCGACGCGCACGGAATACTTGCCGCGCGAGAAGTACTGGTCGATGAGGTAGTGCTGCACGTCGTCGAGCACCGACTCATCGAAGCTCTTGCCGCTCGCGAGGCCGACGTTGCGCAGCGACTTTTCCAGGTCCTCGGTCTTGATGTCCTTGTTGCCCTTGACCTCGAAGCTCTCGATCGTCGGGCGCTCCAGCACCGCGACCACGAGCACGTTGCCGTCGCGGCGCAGCTCGACGTCGCGAAAGAACTTCGTTCCGTACAGCGATTTCACGGCTTCGGCGACCCGGCGCGTGTCGAGCGTGTCGCCGATGTTCACCGGCAGATAGTTGAATACCGTGCCTTCGGAGATGCGCTGCAGGCCTTCGACGCGGATGTCGCCGACGACGAAGGCGTCGCGCGTGTTGCGCGCGGGCGCGGCGTTTGTTGTTTCCTGCGCATGGGCGGCGTGCACAGGGAAACCTGCAGCAAGGAGCGAGAATGTCACGAGGGTCGTGCGCATCGACCACTGGATGCTCGATGTGCACCAACGGTCGCAGCGTTCAGCAAGAATTCTCAGCGCGCGGCCTGTTCGACCCGAATCGCGCACGCCCGGTGGCTACGATCTGAATGTCATGTGAACGGCGCGCGCGTTTTCGTTCAGATCTCGCGCTGTCGAAGCGCCCGTCTCATCCGCGCAAGGGCTGCGAATCGGGCGCCTTCGCCGGCCGGTCCTAGGCCTTTCGGCCTAGCGAGGAGAGGCCCGGAGCTGGGACTTGCCGGGGTCCGGGCCGTTGACCGATAGTTTCCGCCATGAAGCTGCTGGTGATAGACGACCATCCGGTCTTTCGCGACGGTCTCGCGGCGCTGCTGAAGCAGGCCGCCGACGACGTCGTTATCCTGCAGGCACCCGAGTGCGCGACCGGGCTGCAAGTCGCGGCCGAGCACCCGGACCTCGACGCCGTATTCGTCGACCTGATGATGCCCGGCATGACCGGCGATCTCGCGGTTCGTGAGTTCGGCAAGCGCCGACCCGAGCTGCCGGTGATCGTGTTGTCCAGCTCCGAGAATCCGAGCGACGTGCGCCGCGCGCTGAAGGCGGGAGCGCTCGGCTACATCCCGAAGTCCGCGAGCCCGCAAACGCTGTTGAGCGCGCTCAAGCTCGTCCTCAGCGGCAACATCTACCTGCCGCCGCTGCTGGCCCAAGGGCCACCGCCGACGCGCGACGAAAGCAGTGCCGAACCCGCTCCGCACGCGATCGGCCAGCTGACGGATCGACAGATCGACGTGCTCAAACACCTGTGTACGGGGCTTTCCAACAAGGAAATCAGCGCACGGCTCGGCATCGCGGAGAAAACCGTCAAGGCGCACGTCGCCGCCATCTTCAAGACGCTCAACGTCGTCAATCGCACCCAGGCCGCCCACGCCGTCCGCGAAGCGAAGCTGGTCTGACCAAGGTGCGGCAATGTGCTGCACCCGGGAATCCCCCGGGATAGACTCTCCCCCGCACGCACATATATAAGTAGTCGCGGCGCCACATGATCATTTCGGACCGCGTCCGGGCGGCGCAGATCCGCTCGATCTATCGCAACACGCCGCCAGGGACGCTGGGCACGGCTACGGCGGTGATTTGCCTCACCGCGGTCCTCGCCTATATCGACGCTGTCGAGACTCGCAAAGCAGTCCTGCTCGCTGCGATTGTGGCCCTGCAGGCCGGCGCGCGGCTGCTGCTGTATCGTGCCTACCGGCGCAGCGACGACGATAGCGAGCTGCGCTGGCGCTTCTGGGGGCGCCTGTTTACAGCCGCCGCTGCATTCGGCGGCCTGGTCATCGGCGGCGGCATCGTCTGGATCATGTCGACCGGGCGCGTCGAGCTGCAATCGATCGCGCTGCTGCTCATCTTCGCCTTCACGAGCGGCGCGCTCGGTGCCTACGCGGCCTACCTGCCGGCATTCCTGGCCTTTCTCAGCGCCATCACGATCGCGCCGCTGATCTGGCTGCTCGTTCACGGTGGCATGATCTATAACGCGCTCGCGGTCATGCAGATGATGTGGGTGGTGGCCGTTTCCGAGCAGGCGCGCCGCACGGCCGCGGCTTTCACCGAATCGGTGATGCTGCGCTTCGAGAATCTCGACCTGGTCGAGAAGCTGCAGCGGGAGAAGGCGGCGGCCGAACGGGCGAACGCCGCCAAATCGCGCTTCCTCGCCGCCGCCAGCCACGACCTGCGGCAGCCGGTTCACGCACTGAGCCTGTTCGTCGCAGCGATGCGTCCGCACAGTATGGACGAAGAAGCACGCAGTCTGCTCGATCACATCGACGACTCGGTGCGCTCGATGGGCAGCCTGTTTGGCGGACTGCTGGACATCTCGCGGCTGGACGCAGGGGTCGTCGAGGTCAACAGGATGCCGATTGCCGTGCAACCGCTGCTTGAGCGCGTGTGCCATGAGTACGAAGTTCAGGCGCAGGCGAAGGGATTGCAGCTCGTGTTGCACGAGTGCTCGCTCTCCGTAATGAGCGATGCGCTGCTGCTCGAGCGCGTCCTGCGCAACATCATCGCGAACGCCGTCGCCTATACGGACCGCGGCCGCATAGTGGTCGGCTGCCGTCGCGGCCGGGAGCGGCTGAGCATCCAGGTGTGGGACACCGGGCGCGGGATTCCGACCGATGAGCAGGAGCATGTTTTCCAGGAGTTCTACCAGCTCGGTAATCCGGAGCGCGATCGCACCAAGGGCGTGGGCCTCGGCCTGGCAATCGTGCGGCGCCTGACGGAGTTGCTCGGTCACACGCTGACGGTGCGCTCCAACGTCGGCGCCGGCAGCATGTTCGCGGTCTCCGCGCCGCGTGCGAGCACGGCTGCGGCAGCCGGCATGAGTAGCGGGGAATTCACGCTGCCGTTCCTCGCGCACGGCGTCGGCCTGATCCTCGTGATCGACGACGAGGTCTCGATTCAGATCGCGATGAAGAGCCTGCTGGAAGGCTGGGGCTACGAAGCGATCACGGCGGGCTCGTGCGAAGAGATGCTGGAGCTCATCGCCACGCATCGCACTGCGCCGCGCCTCATCATCAGCGACTATCGCCTGCGCGACAACGCGAGCGGCATCGACGCCATCGAGCGCTTGCGCAACGAGTACAACGACGAGATTCCCGGAATGCTGATCACCGGCGACACCGCCGCGGATCGCCTGCGGGAGGCGCAGGAAAGCGGTTTCCTGCTGCTGCACAAGCCGGTGCCGAACCATCGCCTGCGCGCATCGATCGCTCACCTGATCGACGCGGGCGACAAGGCAGTCGCCTGAAGGCGACAGCGGCGCGCCGCGCCGTGCTTCTTTTGCCGATGTTGCCGCGCCAGCCGCACAGCTAGGATGCGCGCCACTGGGGTAGGTTGTCAGCAGCTCTCTCACGATGATCCAGGTAAGAGCCCTCTCTTGCGTCCTCATCGTCGGCGCGGCGCTCGTCTGCGCGCTCGCGCTGGCGACTGCATCGAGCACCGGGCCGGCGGCGTCAGGCGCGCTCGCCAGCTATGTCGCTCGTCCCGACAAGAGTTTCGCGTGGCACGAGGTCGATTCGGGCACGATCGGCAACGTTCAGTACGCCGAATACCTGTTGACGTCGCAAACATGGCGCGGCATCGAGTGGAAGCATCAGCTGTTCGTGCTGCGGCCGCAGAACATGGTGCGCGACGAGCGGCACGCGCTGCTGTTCGTGCACGGCGGGCGCTGGAAACCGGAATATGAAGGCGAGCGCGGCCGGACGCAGCTGCCGAGCGAAGCGCTGCTGTTCGCACGACTCGCCGAATCGATCGGCGCACCGGTCGGTGTGCTGCGCCAGGTGCCGTTCGCGCCGATGTTCGATCGCACCGAGGATGCGCTGATCGCGTACACCTTCGATCAGTATCTGCAAACGGGCGAAAGCGACTGGCCGCTCTTGCTGCCGATGGTGAAGAGCACGGTGCGCGCGATGGACGCGATGCAAGGCATCGTGCGCGAGCGCTGGGGCGCATCGATCGAGTCGTTCACGGTGTCCGGCGCGTCGAAGCGCGGCTGGACAGTGTGGCTCACTGCAGCGATCGACAAACGCGTGATGGCGGTCGCGCCGATGGTGATCGACGTTCTGAACATGCGCGCGCAGATGGAGCATCAGCGCGCGACGTGGGGCGAGGTTTCGGATGAGATCCGCGACTACGCTGCATTGAATCTGCCGGAGCGACTGAAGACGGAGCGCGGCCAGGAGCTGCTGACGATGGTCGATCCGTTCAGCTATCGCCGGCAACTCACGCAACCGAAGCTGATCCTGCTGAGCACGAACGATCGCTACTGGCCGCTCGATGCGCTGAAGCTCTACTGGTCCGAGTTGCCCGCGCCGAAGAACGTGCTGTACGTGCCGAACCAGGGGCATGGCTTGCGCGACGCCGATCGCGTGATCGGCGGCGTCAGTGCCGTGCATCGATATGCTGCGGCCGGCAAACCGATGCCCGCGACTGCGTGGACCTTCGCGTCGTCTGCGGGCCAGCTGAAGATCCAGGTCAAACCCGACCGCGAGGCGCGACGAGTGCTGGTGTGGAGCGCGCAAAGCCCGACTCAGGATTTCCGCGAAGCGCATTGGACCGCGCGACAGTGCACGAAGGCCACCGATGGCTACGCTTGCTCCGCGACGCGTGGAGCGGACGGCTACACGGCTACATTTGCCGAGACCTCGTTCCAGGACGAAGGCACACTGCCGTTCTCCACTACGACGACGATCTGCATCGCCGGACCGCCCAAAGAAAGCAACGCTGCCTGCTGAGGCTTGCGTTTCTTCACAGATCCCGCCGGTCACCCTTTTCGGTCCGCAGGAGTAGCATGTCGCGCCTGGACGCCCATGCACGCCGTGTAAAATGCGCTCAACTCCGCGAGGGAACCATGTGCGACAACGATTCGATCCACGACATGCTCGAGTTCCAGCGCCGCGCCGAGCTCTCGCGCCGCCAGTTCGGTGCGATGGCAGCGGGAACGGGGTTGATGCTCATGCTTCCCAGGCTGGCGGACGCCGCTGAGACGAAAGAAGCGGAAGTCGAAATCAAGACCGCGGACGGCACGTGCGACGCCTATTTCGTGCATCCCGCGAGCGGCAAGCACCCGGGCGTGCTGGTGTGGCCGGACATCTTCGGCCTGCGTCCCGCGTTCAAGCAGATGGGCAAGCGCCTCGCGGAGTCCGGCTATTCGGTGCTCGTCGTCAATCAGTTCTATCGCACGAAGAAGCCGCCGATCGCCGCCGAGGGCGCGAGCTTCCAGGATCCGGATGTGCGCGCTGCGCTGATGAAGCTCGCAGGCACGCTGAGCAAGGACACCGTGGACACCGATGCGAAAGCGTTCATTCCGTGGCTCGACCAGCAAGCTGCGGTCGACAAGAAGCGCAAGCTCGGCACGACCGGTTACTGCATGGGCGGACCGATGGTGATGCGCACGGCTGCTGCATTCCCCGATCGCGTCGGCGCGGGCGCGACGTTCCATGGCGGCGGCCTCGTGACCGACACGCCGGACAGCCCGCACCTGCTCGTGCCGAAAATGAAAGCGTCGTTCCTGTTCGCAATCGCCGCGAACGACGACGAGAAGCAGCCGGACGCGAAGAACGTGTTGCGCGAGACATTTGCGAAAGCGAAGCTGCCCGCGGAGATCGAAGTGTACGCAGGCACGCTGCACGGCTGGTGCCCGCCGGACTCGCAGGTTTACAACGCAGCGCAGGCGGAGAAGGCGTGGGGGAGACTGCTGGCGCTGTTTGGGAAGGCGTTGGCGTAGTCAGAAGTGATACGCGAACTGAATGCCGGTGGTGCGCGGTCGCAGCCGCGAGCTGAAGAAGAAGTCGGGCGCGCCCACTACGGGCGTGCCGCGTTCGTTGTTCACATTCTCGACGAACAATGACGTCGACCAACGCTGCGTGGAAATGGCCAGGCTCGTGCGCCCGACGAGCGTGTCGTCGCCGTCGAACACGCTCAGCGCGGATCCTCGGAGCGAGCGAATCGTCTGAGCGGAGCTGTAGTTCCCGGAGGCGGAAAATCTGGCCTCCAGGCCGCTGCTGTTGAGCGCGAACACGTACGCCACTGAGGCGGCGACCGTGTACTCGGCCGAATAGTTCAGGCGGTCGCCGTTATCGAACACGACCACACCTCCGGATGCGACTTCCTTGTCCAGGCCCAGGTCGTTCCAGCTGAAGCTGATGCCACACTCCAGTTGCTCGACCGGCCGGGCCGTCAACGCGAGGTCGATGCCGGGTCCGCTGGCGGACTGGCCATTGACGACGGCACTGAAGAAGTTGGCTGAGCCCGCCGGAATCGCCACCAGCACGGTTTGCTGGACGTCAGCCCAATCGATGAAGTAGACCGCCGCTTCATACATGAGATTGCCGCCCAGGACAGTTCCTTTCAAGCCAAGCTCGTAATTCCTGAGCTTGTCCTCGGCGACGGGCTTGAACGACGGCGCCGCGCGAATGATATTGGCGTTCTGTCCGAAGCCGCTGCGGAATCCTTCGGAGTAGGAGCCGTACACAGTCGAGTTCTCGCCGGGGTGCCAGTTCAGTACGACGCGCGGCGTGACTGCATCGAAGGTCGTGCGGGTCGGTGGCAGCAACGGCGTGCCCGGCACCGGACTCTGCGGGGAATTCTCGATCTGCTGCACATGATCCTTGAAGTAGCGCGCCCCGCCGGTGAGCTCGAATTTGCCATCAGCGAAGACGCGGGTGAGCTCGCCGAAGAAGGCGAACGATTCCGACTTGTCGGTGAAATCGACGGGCTGACCGGGCAGGACCACTTCGGACGCCTGCACGAGCCGGTCCTTCGCGTCACGATAGAAGCCGCCGACCGACCAGCGCCAGGACCCTTCGCCCGTGGAGTTGAGGTTCACCTCCTGGGCGAGCACCTTCGAATCGAGCGTCGTGTCGAGCGTGTCCTCGATGCCGATCCCGCTGAGATCGACCTTGCTGGGACTGTGGTAGTCGATGTAGCTGGTCATGCTCGTCAGAGAGAACGCCGCAAAGTCGTAGCCGAGCTTGAGGCCCAGCACATCGTAGTCGGTAGACATCGGCTGGCGGATGTGGCCGGGAAAGGTATCCTCGTCGGTGGAAAGCGAAGGCGCGCCGAAATCGGTTCGCGAGATCCAGCCGGTGAGCCCAGCGTAGAAGTCCTCGGTCGGTCGCGCAGCGATCTTCAGACGCGCGTTGATGACCTCGGCATCGTTCGCATCCTTCTTGTTGACGCTGTCGATCCAGCCGCCCCCATAACTGTAGCCGAGGACCGCGCGCGCGCCGAGCTTGCCCTGGATGAGGGGCACATTGACCGCAAGATCGTCGCGATAACTCTCCGCGCCGCCCTCCGTCTGGGCGAGCGACGCGCGCGTCTTGAACTCGAACTGCTCGAGATCGGCATCGTGCGTCAGGATTCGCACGACGCCGTTGAGCGCACTCGCACCGTACAGCGTTCCCTGCGGGCCGCGCAGCACTTCGACTCGCTCGAGGTCATATGCGTTCGCATCGGGAGCGATGGCGGTCTTGACGAGACCGAACGGTACGGAATCGATGTAGTAAGCCACCGGGCTGCTGCCATTGAAGGTCGGCCCGGACGCGGACACGCCACGGATGCTCAGCTGCATGTTGCCGCCGGCGTAGAGTCCTTCCTGAGTGATCTTGATGCCGGGCACCAACGCCAACGCTTCGCTGATGCCCTGGCCCGTGAAACGATCCAGGTCCTTGCCGCGGAGCACGGAGATCGCCATGGGTACGTCCTGCAGGCGCTCCTCACGCCTCTGGGCCGTCACGATGACTTCCTCCGGAGGGTCCCGCGCTCTGCCGTCGAGCCCCAATGCGAGAGGCGATGGAGGCGGCCTGTCGGTGGTGCCGACTGTATCCTTCGGCGGCGCCGATCGCGCCTTCTCACGCACCAATACGGTTCTTTCGTCCAGCAGCACCCAAGTCAATGGAGTGCCTTCGAGCAACTTCTCCAGTGCCGCGCGCGCGCTGAATTTTCCCAGGAGCCTCGGTGCAGGCAGCTGCTTCGCCAACCCCCAGTCCGTCACGAATATTTGGAAGCCGGTCTGCTTGGCCCATTCATCGAGCGCTTCGTCCAGGGTCTTCGACTCGATGAGGAAGGAGAGCTGATCAGCGGGCATCGTGTCCGCGTCCGCCGCAATCGTGCCCAGCGCGAGCAGTGCGGCGGCCACCGTGGCCAGTATTTTCATGGCGTCCCCTCGTATATGCGAGATTGACCGCCTGATTGCGTTCGTTCAGCCCCGTTTATGCACACATCTATATAAGAGGAGCCGGGAAGCGGAGTGTATCCCCTATCTCAGGCAACCGCAGCGGCTGGACCGGGTCTTATGACAGCGCTTACCGCTCTGGCAGGAACAGCAAATCCTGGTAGTCGTAGCTGAAATCCGCCAGCGGCGAGATCGCGCGCAGCGTCATGCGCTCGATCGAGCCGTCCGGGTTCAGCGCAAACGTGACGTACGCATCCTCGAGGTTGCGATCCGTCCAGCGCGTGCGAAACGTGTCGTAGCGCACGTGCTCGAGCTTCCCAGTCATCGATGGCGTGTTGTCGAAACGGATGTTCGTCGCGTCTGCGGCGCGCTCGATCGTCACGGTGCCGTACCACGCGTCGCGATACCGTCCCGCGTACTTTTCGATCGGCAACGACGGGCTTTTCACCGGCTCATCCTTGCCCTGCTCCTTGCTCGCCGCGAGTTGCTCCTGCGCCTTCGCGAGCCGCTCCTTGAACGTCTCACTCAATGCGGTGATCCAGTCCGGGCTCTTCAATCCCAGATAGTGATCGAGCAGCCGATACTGCATCGACGACAGCACGCCGGGCTCTTCGGCGTTCGTGAACAACGCGAACGCGACGTGCCGCTCGGGAATGAGCACGAACAGCGTGACCATGCCCGGCACGCCGCCGGCGTGCAAGAGCACCATCTGCCCGCGATACTCGCTCACGATCCAGCCGAGCGAGTAGGCGCGAAAATGCGCCTTCGCGAGCTCCAGCCGCTGCGGCGGATCCGAAACCGGCAGCAGCGTTTGCGGCGTCCACATCTCGCGCGACTGCGCCTCGCTGAACAGCCGGGTGCCGCTCTTCGCATCCATGCCCGCGTTCAGCTGCAGTTCGAGCCATCTTGCGATCTCGATGCCGTTCGAGTTCAGTGCGCCGGCGGCCGCCGCGACGTCGACGCTCGTAACTTCGGCGAGCGCGCTCATCGGCCCGAGTCCGCGCATTTCCTGCGATGCTCGTGCATGCGGCCACGCGCGATTGGCGCTCGCCGGCAGCGTCGAGGTCGTGGTCGTCTCAGTCATCTGCAACGGGCCGAGAATCCGCTTGCGGATCGTGTCCTCCCAGCTGGACTTCTCGACCGTCGCGATCACCTCGCCCGCCACGATGTACAGCAGATTGTCGTAAGCGAAACTGCTGCGGAAACTGGTGACCGGCTTGATGTAGCGCAACCTGTGAATGATGTCGGCGCGCGTGAGAGTCGTCGGCGGGAAGAACATCAGATCGCCCGCGCCCGGACCGAGGCCGCTGCGATGCACGACCAGGTCGCGCACCGTCATCTCGCTCGATACGTACGGGTCGTACATCCTGAAGCCCGGCAGCACGTCGGCGACCTTCGTCTCCCACGTGAGCTTGCCTTCGTCGACCAGCATCGCGAGCAATGCAGTCGTGAACGCTTTGGTCGTGGAGCCGATCGCGAACAGCGTGTGCTCGTCGACCTTCGCGGGCTCGCCCATGCGGCGCACGCCATAGCTGCGCACGACGTACGGCTTCTCCTGCTCGACGATCGCAACGGTCATGCCCGGCGCGCCGAATGTCTGCAACACCTTCTGCGCATAGCGAGCCAGATCTGCCGGAGGCGCTGCAAGCGATGCGCTCGCGACCAGCAGCGCCGCGAGGCAGACGAACTTCATTGTGAGCCGTTGCATCATTTGGATCCTCGCAGGCAGTTGTCGAGCAGACGCTCGAACTCCGCGCCACCGCGCACCGGATCGGCGACAGGCAGCCCCAGGCGCTGCGACTCGCTCGCCATCAGGCGCCGCGCTTGCGAGTCCGACAACTGCGACGTATTGAAGCTGACGCCGCCGCAGCGGATCGCCGGGTTGGTGCGACGACCCATGGCGAGATTGAGGTCGATCGTGTATTCGACAGTCGGCATCGGCAACTCCGGATGGCCGATGACATGAGTGCGGCCCGGCTCGTGACAGACCACGATCACGTCAGGTTGACTGCCGTGAAGCAGGCCGAGCGAGACACCCGCGTAGGAAGGATGCGACAGCGACCCCTGCCCTTCGATGACATCCCAGTGATCCGGCGCAGCGTCCGGGCTCAGCATCTCTGCGGCGCCGGCTTCGAAGTCGCAGACCACCGCATCCATCGGCATGCCCGCGCCCGCGATCATGATTCCGGTCTGCCCCGTCGCGCGAAAGTCCGCGTCGACGCCACGCATCTTCAGCGCACGCGCGATCGTGAGCGCCGTGTACTTCTTCCCGAGCGCGCAATCGGTGCCGACCGTCAGCAGCCTCATGCCCGTTCGCTTGCGGCCGTTTGCGATCTGGATGTTGTGCGGCGGCGTGCGAACGTCGATGAGCCGCCGACGATGGAGTTGCGCGGCGGCTTTCAATGCCGGCGTGTCGGCAAGCCGTGCATGCATGCCGCTGACGACGTCGAGCCCTGCTTCCAGCGCGCCCAACAGATGCGGCAGCCAGCTATCGACGATCTTGCCGCCGATGTTCGCGACGCCGATCACCATCGCGCGCGCACCCGAGGCGTGCGCCTGCGCCGGACTCAAGCGCGGCAATCCGAGCGAGACCGTGCGGTCGGAACACGACCATTCGCCGACGCAGCGCTCGCGCGCCCAGTCGCGCAAACCGAACGCCGTCTTGGCGTAAGTCGGCTCGGTGACATCGCCGAGGAACAACAGATAGGGCTGCGGCAACTCCACGCGCGTGCTCCACGTCGTAGCCGGGGGTCAGGTCCAGGTGGCGCCGAGCAGCCGGCGGAAATTGCCGCCGAGAATCGCGGCGATGTTGTCGTCGGAGTAGCCGCGGCGGATCAGCGCCTCCGTCAGGTCGAACGTCTTGCGCGGATGGTCGAAGCCTTCGATGTCGATCTTCTCGCGGAACCCGTAGCTCGCCTTGTAGGACTCTTTCAGCGTCTTGAGCTGGTCCGGCGGCATGTCGTCGTAGCCGTTCAGGTCGGAGTCCGAGCCGATGCCGACGTGCTCGACGCCGACCAGCTTCACGACGTGGTCGATGTGATCGACGATGTCGTCGAGCGTCGTCGGTTCCTTGTCCTTGACGAACATGCGCACGCCGGTGATGCCCATCACGCCGCCCTTCGCGGCGAGCTTCTGGATCGCCTCGTCGGTCTTGAGCCGCGGATGGTTGTTGAGCGCACGGCAGTTCGAATGCGTGATCGCAATCGGCTTCGGCGAAAGCTCGATGGCGTCGAGCGTCGTGCGGTCGCCGCAGTGGGAAACGTCGACCAGCATGCCCACCTCGTTCATCGCCTTGATGATCTCCGCGCCGAAGTCGCTGACGCCGCCGTCGACGCGGTCCGTGCTGCCGGAGCCGATCAGGTTCTGACTGTTATAGGTGAGCTGCGCACAGCGCTGACCCAGCTGGTAGAACGCCTTCACGTCCGCGGCCTGGCGGAAATGCTCGGCATTCTGCACGCCCATGATGACGGCAATCTTGCGCTCCTTCTTCGCGAGGTCGAGATCCGCCGCGGTGCCGACGAGCGAGAACACGTGCGAGTTGCGGCCGGCGTAGCCCTGCCACGCCGCGATGAACTGCAGCGTCTCCTCGACGGCAGTCGGCCCGCCTGTGCCGATGGAGTTGTGAAACCCCGTGATGCCGCAGGCGCGAAAATCCGCGGCCATCTGCTCGCTGATCGGTCCGGCGTAGGCCTCCGGTGTGAAGTCGATCTTGAGCGGCGCCAGCATGTCGATCACGAGCGTGCGCTCGACGATCTTCAGCGCGCGCGCCGAGTAGCGCGGCGCGCTCGCGCCGAACGCACGGTAGCTGCCGAGGTTGAGCATCGGCGGAGCGAGCGTCGCTACGCCGGTTGCCAGAGCGGCCTGCAGTACGCGTCGGCGAGTCAGGGGCCCGGAGGTCTTGCTCATGGAGGGTTCTCTTTTGACTTCTGTCGCGGATTGTAGAGGAGACAGAGCCTGGCCCTTCCCGGCAGTGACGAGCGGTCTGAACGGCATTTAAACGGTTCGACCCTCATAATCCCGCGGGATTTCCCGGGGCGGCGTTCGCCGCCCCTCGGTCAGAACTGCGAAATGACGTTGAGGCCGATCGTCCGGGGTTGCACCAGGCTCACCCACACCGGTCCGCCGAGCGCGGAGAAAGCCGTCGTCGCCGACAGCTGGCCGCGCTCGTCGAACGCATTCTTCACATACAACTGCAGCCGCGTCGTCCCGAGTTGCAGACCGGCGCGCAGATCCACCGTCGTGTATTCCGGCAGCTCGTACTGCGGGACGCTCGCGCTTGCGTCGTAGCTCACGACGCGATCGGTCACGTGCCGCACGGTCGTGCCGACGAACGCATCGCGGCTGCCGAGATCGAACGCGTAGTCGCCCGAGAGCGAGCCGGTGAGCTTCGGCGAGTCCGGCAGACGATCGCCGTTCGCGCCGCCGAGATCCGGCGCATCCTCGCTGAGCTCCGCATCCGTGTAGCCGAATGCACCGACCAGCGTCAGCTGCGGTGTCGGCGCCAGGGTCAGCGTCAGCTCTGCGCCCTTGCTCTGCGCGGCCGCTGCGTTGTCCACGACGCCGAGACCATTGCGCACGGCGTTGATCTGCAGATTGTCCCAATCGATATAGAACACTGCTGCGTCGACGCTGAAGCGACGATCCTCGGTGCTGGCCTTGATGCCGCCCTCATAGCTGCGCAACTTGTCGGCATCGAACACCGGATCGGCCAGCGGCTGGCCGCTCAGGTCGTTGATGACTGCGTTCGGGCCGCCGGGCCGGTAACCGGTCGCGTAGCGCAGGTAAGGCATGAACCGCTCGCTCGCGCGATAGCGGATCGTGCCCTGGTACGTGACGATGCTGTCCGTCTCGCTGCGCTCCGGCACGGAGAAGACCAGCGGGCCGGAGCCGATCTGCTCGAAGTGCTGCGAATTGCGCGCGGAGCGCAGGCCGCCGGTGACGTCGAGCTTCTGCGTGACGTGCCAGGTGAGCGTGCCGAAACCCGCGTATTCCTGGTAGGTGCTCGGCAGCTCGACGGTGAGCAGGTTCACCGGGAACACGGCGCCGTTCGGCAGCGAGGAATTCAGCGTCTGGAACTGGTCGCTGTCCTCGTCGGTGTAGAACCCGCCGATCGACCAGTCGAACAGCCCACCGCTGCCGTTGAGCCGCACTTCCTGCGTGAACTTGTCGGTGTCGTTCTGCTTCTCGACGTCGATCGAGCCCAGGACGATGCCGCTGCCGGCGAGCGCCGGGACGAAGAACGCGGAGACATCGGTGATCGCGTGGCTGCGCACCGTCTGGTAGCTGCTGATCGCAGTAAGCGTCGCGTTCTCGAAGTCGTAGCTGATCGTGGCGCTGCCGAGGCGGAACTGCTGATCGAACGGCTCGGCGCGCAGCCGGCGCTGATCGAGATCGCCGTCGATCGGAGCGCCGCTGCCGAGCCCGAAGTCAGAGGATGCGGTGCCGTCGCGCTCGATGTCCTGCGCGAATGCGACGAACCGCAGCGAAAGCTTGTCGGTCGGCTTGACCAGCAGGTCCGCGCGCCCGCCGTAGACGTTCGCTTCGTTCACGTCGTCGCGGCCCGCGGCGAGATTGTCGATGAAGCCGTTGTCGTGAGTGTAGAAACCGCTCAAGCGGATGGCGGCTTTGTCGTCGGCGAACGGAGCGTTGAGGGCAGCTGCGCCGTCATAGCCGACGCCGCCGCCTGCGGTGCTGGAAAGCCCGACGCGCATCGTCGCGCCGAAAGCGGCCGGGTCAGGCGTCACGCTGACGTACTTGAGCAGGCCGCCCATGGTGCTCGCGCCATACAGCGTGCCTTGCGGACCGCGCAGGATCTCGATGCGCGAGACGTCGAACAGGCCGACGTCGAGCGCCAGCTGCGCGCCGGAGGCGAATGGCGTGCTCGAGCCGTACGGCACTTCGTCCACGTAGATGCCGACGGTCGGCGAGATGTTGTTGCCGGTCGTGATGCCGCGCAGGTTGACCTGCGTCGAGCCGACGCCGCTGGTCGTGAAGGTCAGGCTCGGCACCGTGCCGGCGAAGTCGCGGAACTGGGTGGCGCCGAGCGCTTCGAGGTTGCGGGCGGAGATCGCTGTCACCGACAGCGGCGTCTCGCCGAGCTTCTCCTCGAACTTCTGCGCCGTTACCACTACTTCCTCGAGCACGGACACCCTGGTCGAAGTCTGGGCCGTCGCGGTCGCGGCCAGGCCGCAACCCAACAGGCCGGCAGCCGTGGACAGTGCCCGGCGCCGGGCGAATGCGGTCGAAATCGTCATGGCGGACTCCCCTTTGTCGTCGTATGCCGTGAGACGACCTGGAAGCCCAATCCGGACAAATTTTTCTAATAGTATCTTTTTTAGCCTGAAACGCGATAGCGTCAGAAACCGACGTCGACGCTGATGCCGACGGTCCGGGGCTGCAGGGCGTTGAGGTCGATGCCGTAGGGCACGTTGTCCGCGTCGACGCCGAGCCCGCCGCCGATGAAGGCGCGCCGGTCGGTCACGTTGCGGGCGAACAGCCGGAGCGTCCAGCTGCCGCGCGTGACGTCGGCGGCCAGATCGAGCGCGGTGTACGACGGGAGCACGTACGAAATGTCGGCGCCGGTCTGGGCAGCAATCGCTGTGCCCTGCTCGCCCACGTAGCGCCAGCCGCCGTTGAGATGCGCCGTCCAGCGATTCGCGAGCGCGAATTCGTAGTCGAGCACCGCGGATGTGCTCCATCGCGGCGTGTTGCCGAGCCTGGCCGCGGCAATGCCCGCGGCGGGCGCCGTGAGCTTCGGATCGCCGTACGCCGCGTTGACGCCGATGCGCACAGCGTCGACGGGCACGAAAGCCGTTTCCAGCTCGAACCCCTTGCTCACCGCATTCCCAGTGTTGTCGATGCTGCCGATGCCGCCGCGGGTGACGGACTGTTGAATGTCGCGCCAGTCGATGCGGAAGGCGGCAAAGTTCACTTGCGCGCGGCCTGCCAGAAACTGCGTCTTCACGCCGAGCTCGTAGTTCGTGAGCGTGTCGGCGGAGACTGTCGGCGGCAGATTGAGCGCGCGAGGGTTGGGACCTCCCGGGCGATAGCCGCTCGCCACTCGCGCGTAGAGCATCGTGTCCGTGCCCAGGCGCCAGCGTGGACTGACGTTGTAGGTCAGCACGTTTTCGGACGCCCGGCCCGAAACGTCGGTGGGCGGGCCGATCACGCTTTCGAGACCGCCGCTGATCTGCCGGAAACGCTGCCAATTGCGGGCCCAGCGCACGCCGGCTGTAACGTCGAAGCGATCCGTCAGCTGCAAGGTGGCCGAGCCGAAGCCGGCGACCTCCTCGTACCGCGACGGAAACTCGACGAACAGGAAGCGCGGCGCGAACTGCGGGATCAAGTGGCCTGCGGTATCGAGCGCCAACACGTTGCGCACTTGCTCGCCGTCCTCCCGGGTGTAGAAGGCGCCGATCAGCCATTCGACTCTGTCGCCGGGCTGCGAGGCGAGACGAACTTCCTGCGTGCGCTTGCGCAGATCCACATCGATGTGAGACGGCGCGTAGCCACCAACGACTGCCCCGAAGATGGGCGATGCATCCTGCACGTGGCGCGTCCGCATCCGCGAGTAGCTGCTGGCTGACAACACGCTCGCCCAACCGAGCTGCCACTCGAGCGTCGCCGAGTAGTGGTCGATGTCCTGGCTGAAGGGCTGCGGCAACGGATGGAAGCTCGTGAGCGCGCCGTGATCGGCAATCCCGGTCGGCGGATCCAGCCCGGTCAGCGTCAGCGAGACGGCGGCATCGTCGCTCGAATGGATGCGCTGCCACAGGCCGCCGAGCTGCAACGACACCGCATCGTCGATCTGCCACAGCAGCGCGAGCCGTCCACCGCGCTGGCTGACCTCATTCAGATCCCGCTCGCCGGTCTGAGCGTTGTCCGTATACCCCGGCGTCTGTTGCTCGAAATAGCTGCCCCACAAACCGACGCGCTCTGCAGCCAGCGGCACGTTCGCTCCCGCACGCACGCCCCAGCCGAGGTCGCTCGCCGACGCGATGTCGAAAGTGGTCGCGCCGGCCCACGCTTCGAAGTCGCTCACGCTCGGACGCTGCAACACGTACTTCAGCAAGCCGCCCATCGCGCCCGCGCCGTACAGCGTGCCCTGCGGACCGCGTAGGACCTCGATGCGCTCGACGTCGTAGGGCATGAGATCGAGGCCGAATTCGCGCGCGGCACCGTAGTTGGAACTGGAGCCGAGCGGTGTGTCGTCGACGTAGTAGCCCACTACAGCACCCGGGCCAACTGGCGCGATGCCGCGCAGCGTGATCATCGTCTGGCCCGGACCGCCGCCGCTGCTGACGTTCAGGCCGGGGATGTACGCGGCGTAGTCGATGATGGTCGTCGCGTTCAGTTGCTGCAGCTGCCTGCGGCGGAAGACGCTGACCGACGCAGGCACGTCCTGCAGGTTTTCGGTGCGCTTCTGCGCGGTCACCAGCACTTCTTCGATGGGTGCATCGCTGCCGGTGTCGACCGGGTTTGTCGCGGCGATCGCGGGCTCGACAGGCGGGCGACGACGGACGTCGCGACGCGCCTCGCCGATCGTGATCGCGCCGGAAGCGGTGAACGAAGCTTCGAGCCCCGAGCCGCGCAGCAGACGCGAGAGCGCCGCGGTCGGTGTCAGCTCGCCGCGAACTTCCGGCGCGCGCTTGTCGCGCACCAACTCGGACGGCGCGGTCACGATGACATCGGCCTGCCGGGAAAATTCCAGGAGTGCTTGCGAGAGCGGCTGGGCCGCGATGTGGAATGTCCGCGTCGCTTCCGCTCGGGGCTTCGCGGCAGCGTGGATGGTCCCAAACAGGAGAGCCGACCCCGCAGCGACGACGATTCGGACCGCCAGTCGCATCGGCCGCTCACCGACTACGGGCGCGCGCGCAGCACGATGTCGCCGTTCGCCTGGCGCTCGGCGACGAGCGGCAGCGCGGCCTGCAGTGTCTCGACCATGCCGTCGACCTGCGACGTACGGAACGAAGTCGTCAGGCGCAGACCTTCCAGCTGCGGATCGACGACGACGATGTGCGTGCGTGTGTAGCGATTCGCATCTGCGACGACGTCGCGCAAGGCAGCGTTGTCGTACACGAGTCTGCCGGACCGCCACGCACCGACGTCTGCCGCATCGACCGGACGAATCTCCACGCCGCCAGTGCCCACCGTCCAGGCGCCGCCGACCGACAGGATGGATGCGGCGTCGTCCGTATCGGCGCGCTTCACTGCGACGAGGCCCTCGCTGACTGCGACGCGGACCGTGTCGGGCCGGCGCCGGATCTCGAACTGCGTGCCGACGACCCGGACCGTATAATCGCCGGCCGCGACGACGAACGGTCGCGTCGGATCGTGCGCGACCGCGAAGAACGCGTCGCCGGCGATGACCGTCGCGCGGCGCGTCTTGCCGGTCACTACGAAATCGATTTGCGATTGAGCACCGAGCACGATGCGGGTGCCGTCGGGCAGTGTCAGCTCGCGAACTTCGGCGAGCTGAGTCGCGACCTGGGTCGGCCGCTGCAGGAACGGCAGCGCGTCGAGCGACAGTCCCAGCCACACGACCGCGACGAGTGCAGCGGCGCCGCCAGCAACAGCGACCCAGCGCGGAGCGCGCAGCGCGCCGACGAGCCGTTCACGCAGCGTCGGCTTGCCAAGCAACGCGCGGTATTGCTCGCTGCCGCGCATCGCCGCGAGGTCGCGCCACGTCCGCAACGCGTCTTCATATGCCGCGGTATGCGCCGGACTGCGGCCGATCCATTCGTCGAACGCAGCGCGCTGATCCGCCACGGGCGCTCGACCGTCGAGCCGCGCGACCCACGCCGCCGCTTCCTCGTGCACGCTACTCATGCAGCGCGCGCAGGCATTCAGCCAGCGTCCTCTCGATGTGTTTGCGCACGTTCTCGGCCGACATTCCGAACTGCTCCCCGATCTGCGCGTAGCTGAGGCCCTCGAAGCGGTTCAGCAGCACCAGCCGCCGTCGCTTGAGCGGCATCCGCTCCAGCGCCCGCGCCAGGATGCGAAACCGCTCGGCCTGCAGTAAGACGTTTTCGGGCGACAATTCGTACAGCGGATTTTCGGCCGCGGCCGACTGCGTCGCGTGCTCGTGCGCCGAGGCGCGCTGCGCTTGCCGGTGATGGTCGATAACCAGGTGTCGCGCGGTAGCATAGAGAAACGCGCGCGGATTCTCGATGTGGCTGGGATCGGCTGCTGCGAAGCGGATGAATGCGGCCTGCGCAACGTCTTCGGGCTCGGGCGGTCCGGGACCGAACTGCGCCCGCACGTATCCGCAAAGGCCCTTCCAGTGAACCCGATAGAGATCGGCGAGGCGCTGGGCGGGCGCATCGGTCATGAGCATCCCGTATGGAAAATAATGGCCTGGAGCATACCTCAGGCGCGCGCCGCGCGTGCAATCGGCAATGTCGGCCGGAATATTCGCGCGGATGTGCGGCACGCACGCGCGCCGAAATTTTGTGCCCGCTCGTGAGGGAACCGCGCGCGGCGCTGCAGTTTGCAATCGTTACTCGCAACCGCGCGGGTGGTGCGCGCAAGACTACGCAAGCTTCACGTTGACAACACAACTGAAAGTGCTAAACCGGCGGCCCTCGGGGAGTCACGAAAAAGGAGCGCCGTCATGAGTCGATCTTTCGGGTTCCCTGCTGCACTGTCGTTCGCGTGCGCGTTGTTGTGGAGCTGCGTTGCCGCCTCGCAAGGCGCCGCAGATGCCGAGCGCCACTACGATGCTCGCATCGACTACAACGCTGCCTTCATTGCTTCGCAACGCGTTCTGCCTGCGCCTGCGGCCAAAGCGTTCGCCGCCAATCTCGAGGAAGCGTCGATCGAAACCGACGCCGCCACGGGCGTCGTCAGCGCGCTGACGAGCCAGCGCGGGTATCTCAGCGACCAGGCGAGCGGCGCGCCCATGGCGCTCGCCATGAACTTCGTGCGCAACAACCTCGCGTCGCTCGGACTGGAGGCAACTGACCTGCAGGGCTACGCAGTCACGGACGTCGTGTACTCGAAGGTCACCGGAGCGACGCACATCTACCTGCAACAGCAGTATCGCGGCATTCCGGTCTACAACGCCCAGTTGCACGTCAACGTGAATCGCGACGGCCGCATCATCAGCGTCAACAACTCGTTCCTGCCGGGGATCGCGCGCGCCGTGCGGTCCTTGTCCCCACGAATGCAGTTCGGAGCAGCAGTGAGCGCGGCAGCGCAGTTCTCGGGCGCCTCGCTGCCCGCGCAGCCGAAATCCCTGCAGGCTCCGCAGGGCACGCAACAGATCACGCGCGTCGAGCACGCCGGCATTTCGCGATCGCCGCTCAACGGCAAGCTGATGCTGCTGCCGATCCGCCAGGGCGAGGCGCGCCTGGTCTGGAATTTCCAGATCCACACGCTCGACCAGGAGCACTCCTGGGACTTCACGGTCGACGCCGAGTCGGGCCAGGTGTGGACGCGCTTCGACTGGGTCGCCGGCGATTCCTATCGCGTCTACCGGCAGCCCGCGGAAAGCCCGAACCATACGAGCCCGCTGCCGCCCTCGGACGGCCGCGTCCTGGTCGTGAATCCTGCCCATCCGACCGCATCGCCTTTCGGCTGGCATGACACGAACGGCGTTGCCGGGGCCGAGTTCACCACGACCCAGGGCAACAACGTGCAGGCCTACACCGACGTCGATGCGAACAATTCTCCGGACGCCAATTCCAGTCCGAGCGGCGGCGCGGCGCTCACCTTCGACTTCCCGCTGAACCTGGCGCAGGCGCCGAGCACGTATCGTCCGGCCGCGGTGACGAACCTGTTCTACCTGAACAACTTCATCCACGACGTGCAATACCAGTACGGCTTCGATGAAGCGGGCGGCAACTTCCAGGTCAACAACTACGGGCGCGGCGGACTCGGCAACGACTCCGTGCAGGCCGAAGCGCAGGACGGCGCCGGCACCAACAACGCGAACTTCGGCACGCCGCCGGACGGTCAGCGGCCGCGCATGCAGATGTTCATCTGGACCAGCCCGAATCCGGACCGCGACGGCGATCTCGACGCCGGCATCGTGTTCCACGAGTACGGCCACGGCATTTCCAATCGACTCGTCGGCGGACCGGCCAACGTCAACTGCCTGACCAATCGTCAGCAGCCCGGCGAAGGCCTGTCGGATTGGTGGGCGCTCGCGCAGACCGCCGAAGTCGGCGATCAGGGCACCGACCCGCGCGGCATGGGCACGTACGCGCTCGGTCAACCGACGACAGGTCTCGGTATTCGCACGCAGCGTTACAGCACGGATCCCGCCGTCAACAACTGGACGTACGCGAGCATCAACGGCATGGCCGTGCCGCACGGCGTCGGCTCCGTGTGGGCGCAGGCGGCGTGGGAGGTGTATTGGAAGCTCGTCAACGCTCACGGCTTCGATCCGAATCTCTTCAACGCCAACGGCAGCGCCGGCAATCAGCGCATGATGCTGTACGTCGTCGAGGGCCTGAAGAACACCGCGTGCAACCCGACGTTCACGCAAGTGCGAGACGGCATCATCCAGGCGGCGGTCGACAATCACGGCGGCGAAGACGTTTGCCCGATGTGGGAAGCGTTCGCAGCGTTCGGCCTCGGCACCAACGCAGTCAGCAGCGGCGCCAACGGCACGACACCGACGAACGGCTTCAGCGTTCCGGCCTCCTGCCAGGGCGGCGGCGGCACGGTCGTATTCAGCGACGACTTCGAAACCAGCCTCGGCTGGCAGACGAATCCGAACGGCACCGACACCGCAACCACCGGCCTGTGGGAGCGCGGCGATCCCGAAGCGACGAACTCGAACGGCGCGAAGCAGCTGGGCACCACGACCAGCGGTGTGAACGACCTGGTCACGGCGCGTCTCGCGGGCGCCAGCGCCGGCGTGAACGACATCGATAGCGGTGTCACTTCGATCCGCTCGCCCGCGATCACGCTGCCGGCCACTGGAACGCTGACGCTGACGTTCAACCAGTACCTCGCTCACGGCTCCAACGCCACGAGCGCGGACTTCCTGCGCGTCAGCGTCATCGGCACGACCACCAGCGTCGTGTTCCAGCGCGTCGGTTCGGCGACGAACCTCAACGGCGCGTGGGCCGCGGCTTCTGCGAACCTGACGCCGTTCGCCGGCCAGACGATCCGGCTGCTGATCGAAGCGGCGGATGCGAGCACGGCGAGCCTGGTCGAAGCCGGCATCGACGACGTCCGGATCACGCGGCAGTAAGATGAGGGAATGATCCGCAACGGGTGTGTCTCATTCCTGGTCGCCGTCGCGCTCGCTGCATGCGGGCGCGGCGGCGCCGCGGCGACTCTCGACGCACCCATCCAGCTCGCACCCGGAGAATCGGCGGTCTTCGACGCAGAGCATCTGCAGGTGAAGTTCGTCGGCATCGATTCAGACTCGCGCTGTCCGAGCGATGTGGCTTGCGTATGGGCAGGCGAGGTCCTCGTGCGGCTCACGCTCCGCAAGGACGGCCGCACGAAGGAGCTCGGAATCAAGGAAACGCAGACGCTCCCGGTCAACGGCTACTCGGTGACGGTCCTGCAAGTCCTGCCGGCGCGGAAGTCATCGCAACCCATCCCACCCGCGGACTACCGGGTAACGCTGAAGCTCACCCGCTGACATGTCTGCAATCGGCGTCGGCTTCTGACGCTGCGCGCAGCGGCGTCGCGACGTGACACTATTCGTCACTGTCGCCAAACAGGTAACCCATTGTTCGGCCTTGCAATAAAAACGTGGCACGGCCGTTGCAACAGTCAGGGCAAGTCTGAGGAATCAGGTGGGTGAAATGGCGACGAAATGCGAAGTGTTCGGATGGCTGCTGGTCGACGACGCGGCCCGTGTACTGGTCCGCGAAGAGAGCGGCCACATCTCGCTGCAGTCCGCGAAGCCGGAAGATGCACCCGGTCACTGGGCGATCCAGACGGGCTCGTTCCGCCGCGGCAAGCCGATCGTCGATCCGGTGACCGGCCAGAGTCTCGGTTACGAGATGGAATGGGTTGCGAGCCCGCTGGTGGAAGCCGGAGTGTGAAGCGATCCAACGTCACACACGCACTCTGAAGATCGCGGTGTGCCAGATTTCCGTGGCGATCTCACCGCTCACGACGTACGCCACGTACAGCTTGATGAACTGATGTCCCTTGCGCTCCCACTTCTCGAGTGGCACGGCCCGCACTTCGATCGCGTCGCCCGCGCGCAATAACCTGCGAAAGCGCATCTCCGAGCCGGTGTGAATCCACGCCGGCATGACGAACCTCCGCACCAGCACCTGATTCGCCTGAGACAGGATCGCGTGTGGATGCAGCACGCCTTTGCG
>DASYRK010000096.1:0-23542 GCA_036004505.1 Steroidobacteraceae bacterium | reverse complement strand
GGCCAGCACCAGGCGAACGGTATCGCCGAGCAGGACCACGACCTGCGTCTCCGAGAGGTACGACTTCGCGACCGACTTGGTCACCTGGTCGCAACCGACGCAGGCGAACAGGATCGTGAAGATCAGCAGCAGGCGCTTGGGGCTCATCGTGCGGCGATTATACGTGCACCCGTCCTATCGTCGCCGCCATGAGCGACATCGCCTCCGGACCGCTTCGATTCGAGGGATTCAGCACTGCGGTGGTCAGCCGCGCTCGTGACTTGCTGCAGCAGGCCTCGGTCGCGAAGGCCGTTCACGGCACCGCATGTTTCGTGGAAATGTTGTCGAAGCGACCCTTCGACCAATGGGTCACGACGCCCAATCCCCCCGCTCCAAGATGACCGGCCTGCACGTTCTGAATAACGGGCGTGCCGTTGACCCTGACCGTCGCAGTCGTGCCCTTACGAATGATTTCGGCATCGAACCAGACGTTTCTCGGAACGGTATGCGTGCCCGTCGCCAGGCGATAGCGCGTGCCCTCGATATTGAGGTTCAACTGCGCCTGGCCGGTCGGTGAGAAGACGGCCTCGAGGTAATCCTCCGGTGAGTTGTAGCTGAAGACGAGGCCGACCAGATTGCCCGAAGCGCCGTACTGATTCAGCAAGCGCCCTTTGAAGCGATAGTCGCTCCGACCTGCTTCGAGCAGCACGATGTCTGCAATTCCTACGGCGACACTGTTGAGTGTCCCGCCTTGCGTGTTCCAGGTGCCGCTGCGAACTTCGTCCTGGCCAAGCGGCGCGTCGAAAGTCCGCAGCGACGGCGTGAGCTGATCGTGACTGAAGGCGAAGTCGTCGAACTTGCCCGGTGACCAATGCGCGATGAGCGCCAGTGCACTCGGCGGCGCGAACTGCATCAGCGGCATCGGTTCACGTGTGAACACGGGCTCGCCGTTTATGCTCACCGAGACGTCACCGCCGCGGTGTACGAATTCGACTTCGAGCCATACGTTGCGGCCGACCGTGTGCGACGCGCTTTTCACGACGTTGAACGTCGCGCCGACAACGTGCCTGAGCTGTGCCACGCCGGTCGGCGAGAACACGACCTCGTCGTAGGCCGGTTGCGAGTCGACTATGTTGTGGTCGAAGGAGATACCCACGAGGTTGCCGGCACCGCCGTACGGGTTGAGCATCCGCACGCGAACCGTATACCCGACAAGCATCGTTGACTGGACGCCGAAGTCGATGGGCGCAAAGACCTCGTTGGTCGCTTGTACGGCGGTGTTCGTGAACACACCGTTGGAGACGATGAATGTGCCCGTCGTCGAGCTGAAGCCGTCCGCAACACCATCGGAAAAGTTCTCGGTGAAAGCCTGCTGTCCCCACGGTACCGAGATCGACACCTTGTTGAACCTGGCAGTGGTGTTATAGGTGGAGAGTCCGACCCGCCCCTGAAAACCCTGATGTACGGTCGCTCCGGTGAATACCGGCACGCCGTTCACGCTGACACTGGTTGAGTCGCCCACTCTCTTGAGCTCGACGCTGAACCACACACCCTGGCCGCCGCCTGCATAGGAAGCCGCTGCCACGGTTTGGACGTTGCCTCCACTCACGCGCCGCAGGGACGCGATGCCCGTGGGCGAGAACACGACCTCGTCGTAGGTCGCGGGATCTGCATACAGATAGACCAGCCCGACGAGCGTGTTAGCGCCGCCCCGCTCGTTGCGCAGACGTGCACGAAGGCTGTAGGACCCGGCGTGGAGTTCTGGAGTGGGCCCACCGGCAGGATCCACGACCTGGTACTCGAACATGGTCGTGATTGCCGCGCTGGCTGCGCTGGTGCTGTTGTAGGTCTGGCCATCGGCTTGCCATGTGCCCAGGGCAACTTCCCAAGGCGTGGGGATGCCGTGCACCCCCTCGAAGTCCTGGCTGTGAAGGAAGCCCTCGGGCGGGGTGAAGTCCGGCTCGATCGCCTGCGCTGGCATCCCCGCGGCAAGCGCCACGATCATCACAGTGACCGAACGAGTCAGCGCCGCGATCCGGCTGGATTCCATACCCATGACTGCTCTCCCTGGGCCGGAGCGCAGCGCGAGGCTGACGCCCAGGCGATTTGTGTGCCAGAAATCCGACCAGGAACTTCGGAACTTCCGCCTGCGATGCGATGTTCCTGTTATGCAATCGCACAACCGTTCGGCGGCTCAACGCTCGAGTCGCTGCGCGAGCAACGTCTTCGGAGCAACGCGCTGGTACGCCCCGCGCAGCGCCATCCCAACCGCGGACCAATCGACCTTCGGCACGTCCAGCCAGATTCCGACCCAGCCTTTGTTGCCGACGTACTTCGGCACGTGGAAATGCTTCGGCATCAGCCCCTGCAGGATGTCGTGCATGTCTGCGGACGCTTTGCAATTGAGGTCGACGCGGCCGTCGCCGTGATGGTCGATCATGAACCAGCCGAAGCGCTTCTTTCGCACCTCCAGGCTCATGTGCTGACCGACGCGCTTGGCCTCGCCTTCCGGCAGGCGCGCGACCATCTTCGCGATGCGTGCACGCTGCTTCTCGCCGTTCGGCGCCTTGCGAGTGGCCACCTTTGGCGGCTTGCGCTTGCCGACCGCTCCCGGTCGCACATAGTGGAATCGCACGAGGTACACGTTCGTGCCGCTGCCGTGCTTCGCGATCTTCAACAGGTCGACGACGCCGTTGAAGCCCGATTCGCGCGCGAGCTCGGGCGTGATGTCGCTGAGCTCGATCGGCTCGATCGAGTCGATTTCGATGTGCCCCACACCGGTGGAGTCATACCGCTTGCCGGCCTTGACCCGCGCCGAATGCCAGATGCGGATACTGCACGTGATCTCGCCGCGCTGAACACCGGGCCGCAGACGCTTGGTGAAGTCCATGCCAGATCTTAGACCACCTTGACAGCCGCGCGCCGTCGCGGCTTGATGCAGCGGACATCGAGCGGGTGCGGAGCGAACAACAATGGACATGGTTATTCCCAGCGCGCAGAACCTCGCGTTGTTTGCCGGCGCGGCCTTGGTATTGCTGCTGGTCCCGGGGCCTGCCGTTCTTTATATCGTCGGGCGTTCCGTCGCACAGGGCCGCAAGGCGGGACTCGTCTCGGTGCTCGGCATCCACGCCGCGACTTTCATCCACGTCCTGGCAGCAGCGCTCGGCCTGGCCGCCTTGCTGCTCTCGTCCGCCCTTGCCTTCAGCGTCGTGAAGTACGCGGGCGCTGCGTACCTGATCTGGCTCGGCCTGCGCAAGATCTTCGGCCCAGCGGAGGCGGCTGGTGCGAACGGCGAGCTGCCGCGGTACAGCCACGCGCGACTGTTTCGCGATGGGTTCGTCGTGAACCTGCTCAATCCAAAGACCGCGCTGTTCTTCTTCGCCTTCCTGCCGCAGTTCGTCGATGTCGGCCGCGGCCACGTCGCGCTGCAGATCACACTGCTCGGGCTCGTGTTCGCGCTGCTCGGATTCTGCACGGATAGCGCGTATGCGCTGCTTGCAGGTACGGCCGGCGACTGGCTCAAACGCAGCCGAGGCTACCTGAAGATCGAGCGCTACGGCAGCGGACTGCTGTTCATCGGTCTCGGTCTGGTCGCCGCGTTCTCCGGCTCACACAAGAAGTAAGAACGCGGTGCATCTCGTCCTGCTGCCAGGGCTGGACGGCACGGGCGAGCTGTTCGGGCCGCTCGTGCAGGCGCTCGGCGATGGCGTCACGACGTCCGTGGTCCGCTACGGATCCGAGCTGACGTTCGATGAGTATGTCGAGTCGGCTGCACGCGCTCTGCCCGATCACGCCGTCGTGATCGCCGAATCGTTCTCGGGCCCGGTCGGGATCGCGCTCGCGGCTCGCTATCCGGCGAAGATGCGCTGCCTCGTGCTCTGCGCCACGTTTGCGCGGAGTCCGTTCCGGACGCTGCTGCGCTTCGCGAGGTTCATTCCAACCCGCGCGTTCGCTCCGAATCTGTCGACGCCGGCGATGCTGCGTCACTTCTGTTTCAATGGGGACGACAGTTCGTTGCGACCGTCGGCGGTATCCGTGGTCAGCAGCGTGCCACCGGCCATCATGAGAGCTCGACTCGCATGTCTGGCCGGCGTAGATGTGCGCCCGCTATTGCGCAAGGTCGAAACGCCGGTGCTCTATTTGCGCGCGTCGCGCGATCGTATCGTCGGCGCGCGACTGAGCAGCGCTCTGACCTCGCAGCTCACCGGTATCTCGATCACTGAGATCGACGGACCGCACCTGCTGTTGCAGACGCGGCCGCGCGAGTGCGCGGCCGCAATCGGCACCTTCGTTCAGGCCTATACGCGTCCGGTCACCGGCGGCGGCTCGGGCTCGCCTTCGAGCACGGACCTGTAGAAGAAGCCCGCGATGACGGCGCCGACGATCGGCGCGACCCAGAACATCCACAGCTGCGCCAGCGCCCAGCCGCCGACGAAGATCGCCGGCCCGGTGCTGCGCGCCGGATTCACGGATGTGTTCGTCACCGGAATGCTGATCAGGTGGATCAGCGTCAGCATCAATCCGATCGCGAGGCCGGCGAAGCCGACGGGTGCGCGCTTGTGAGTCGCCCCGAGGATCACGATCAGGAACATGAAGGTCATCACGACTTCGGTCAGGAGTGCGGCGCCCATCGAGTACTGACCCGGCGAATGCTCGCCGTAACCGTTCGACGCGAAGCCGCCCGCTAGACTGAAATCCGCCTTGCCGCTCGCGATCACGAACAGCACGCCCGCCGCGGCGACTGCACCCGCGACCTGCGAGACGATGTATGGCAACAGCTGCGATCCTGGGAAACGTCCACCTGCCCACAGACCGACCGATACCGCTGGATTGAAGTGCCCACCGGAAATCGGACCGAGCGCATACACGCCCGTGAGCACGGTCAGACCGAACGCCAGCGAGACACCCGTCAACCCGATGCCGACCTCTGGAAACGCCGCGGCAAGCACGGCGCTGCCGCAACCGCCGAGCACCAGCCAGAACGTCCCGAGGAACTCCGCAGAAAGCTTCGCGAACATGGCGCACCCCTGCTTAGTATTGTTATGCGCCGCGAATCTTAGTCCTGCGAGTTGACGCTGTCGAACCTCAGGCCGCTCGAGCCCTCGCCACGACCGACGGTCTTGCGCAGCGCCATCCAGGCCCACGTCGAGCCGTCGATCCAGCGGGCGAGCTGGTAGTGCCGTGCGACGTGGACGCCTTCGCGCGGCACTTCCTCGTCGAACATCAACAGGTGCGGATCCTTATTGAGGATGCGGCCTTCCGCCTTGTGAATCTCATGCGAGCCGTCGGGCTGCAGCACAGCGCCGCGTCGCAGTCGCGAAACGACCTTGTCCGGCGGCTCGTGCTGCTGCACCGGCAAGAGCGGAATCCAGTGTTTCGGCACGGTCGTCGACAGCAGATACCGCGGCAACGTGTCCCCCGGCGCGGCTCCGCCCGTGTCGGCGGCGCTATCCGCCGGCGGCGTCGTATCGGTACGCGGGATCGGCTGCTCCACCGGACTTTCGAGACTGCGCTCGATCGCCCACGCCACGTTCGCCATCTCGTCGCGCATGAACAGCACGTCCTCGACCGCCGGACTCTGCAGGCTGCGACCGAGCGCCGGCGGCAGGAAGAAGAGATTCGACGCGGGCTTCCCCAGCGCCTCATTGCCAGGACGCCGGATGTGCGCGAGCTGGAACATGCTCCAGTTCGCATCCGGCAACGTTCGATCGCCGATCGGACGCAGCAGCGAACGCACTCCGAAACTATCCGTGACGACGAGTGAGTTGATCGCGGTCAGCGAGCCAATCGGCAACGTGAGCGGCACGACGAACCAGTCGTTCCCGTAGCTGCTCGCGTATTCGATCATCAGCAACTGCGCGAGATCGGTCGGTCCGACCGGCATCAGGCCGTACTCGATGCGCGCGTCCTCGAGCTCCCAATAGCGCGGCGCGGGCGCACCGCGGAACACGACCGGCGCGGGAATCGTCGTTTCGGTGATCACGCCGAACTTGTGATCGCGCTCGGTGCCGAGATTCACTTCGAAGTCGAGATCGAAGCTGCTCCAGTCGAGATGACCGTCGTAGAACTCGCTCGCCGTGAGCGGGCGCTGGTCGAACTTGTCCTCGGACAGTTGACCTGCAACGGTCAGCGCGTATTCCATGCGCGGCGGCATCCACGCATCGTCGGACTCCTTCACTGGCTCGCTGAACAGCGAGTCGTACCACTCGAGCCAGCGCGTCGCGGTCTGACGCACTTCAGCGCGGTCGGCTACGACGATCTTCAACGTCGTATCCGCGATCAGCTGTTCGACACCGCCTGCACGCAGCACTTCAGCAAGCCGTCGCGCATCGGGGGCACGACCCACCATCGTCTCGACGAACCGGCGCGTTTCTTCGTCCGCCTTCGCGAGCACGGAGTCATCCGGGCGCTGCAACGCGAAGCGCGCGATAAACGCCGGCCGATACTTCTTCGACAACGGCTGCTGCTCCAGCATCAGCAGGAAATGCAATCCCGCCTCGACGCTCAAACGCAGCATGCGCGCGTCGCTGGCATTGGCTGGACGCGTGCGTTGTCTCTCGACCATCACTTCGAGCGGCATCAGCTGCGGATCGTATTCGGCGGCCGGCGTGATCGTGTTCGCCGGCAGCTCGCCGAGATGGATGCGCGACAACATCGTCGTCTGCGAGCGCACGCGTGCGAGCACCGGCATGCCGGCGTCCTCGCCCTGGAACTCACCGACCTGCCACTGCCGAGCCATCAGCCACAGCGGATCGAACACTCGCGCGCTGAGACTCACGCGCATGTCGGCCTGGCGCGAGCGCACTTCGAGATGCGTCCAGCTCGTGATCGACGGATTCGCGCCCTCCGGCGGCAGCGGCGGAGGCGGCGGCGGCGGCGGAAGCTCCGGCCGCGGCGGCCGATCCGGCGGATCGCGCGGTTCGATCGGACCGGGATCGCCCGGATCGCCGGGTTCGCCTGGACGAATTCTGGCCATGCGCTATCCCGTCAGCTGCGCGAAGTCGGTCGAGACGACTTCGTCGTTGGTGTTGAAGGCGAAGAACAGCGCCGGCATGTAGTGCCCGATCTCGCCCAGCGCCTCGGCATCGACGGCGCGCAGCTTAGCGAGGTCGAGCGTCTCGACCAGCACGCGATGCAAGGTTGCCACCGTCCACGGTTGATCGGGGACCGGCGGCACGGCGAGCAGCACGCTTTGCGGCGCACACGCGTCCGGCGGATTGAACTGGAACGCAATCGCCGTCGTCTCTTTCGAGCTCGGCACGACCTCCACCCACTCGTCGACGAGCAAGCCGCACAGGGGCTCATCGACCTTGAGCGTCGAGGCGGCGTGCACGACCAGCGAAAGCTTGCCGGCCTGCACGTCCTTGCCTTGTCCCGGCGGCAAGCCCACCCACCGGTCGGTCGAGTTGAATGGCAGCTGTGCAACCTTCAGCCGCAGGCTCTCGCCGGTGCCGAGCACTTCGGCTGCGCTCAGCGGCGCACTCCAGCGCGCGAGCGGATCGCGAACCCGCGCGGCGCGCGTGAACCAGGTGTAGACGTTGAGCGGATCGCCGCCCTGCACCTGTTCGTTCGCCGCCAGCGCGGATTTGAGTTCATCGGAGTTGTCGTAGGTGAACAGCGGCATTGCGACGAATGCCGAGCCGAAGACGGTGCGCAGCCGCTCGAGCAATTGCCCGCGTCGACCGCGACGCTCGACGGCGGCCGGCGCGGCGATCAAGGCATCCGACTGGGCGATGCGCGCCTTGCCTTCCTTGAGCAGTGCGATGCCCTGCGTGTTCAGGGCTGCGCACGTTGCCTCGTCGTCGCCGACGGCAACGACCGGAGTCGCTGCCTGGAAGCCGAAGCCGCCGAGCTTGAGCAGCGCCGCCCGCAGTGCTTCGCTTCCAGCTGCAGTGCCTTTCTTCACGAGCGTATCAAGCGCCTTGTGCGCGGCCTTCAGCCCGCGCTCGGCCTTTGTGACGCGTGTGTTCAGCTCGGTCAGATTGGCTTCGCCGGCCTCGCCACGTTCCGGCGGATTCAAATCCTCGGAGTCCGCCGCACGCGCCGTTGTCAGCAGTCGCCGGACTCTGCGCGCCTGCTCCAGTACATCGAGCAACGTCAGTTCTTGCACGCCGAGATCGGCTGGCCGCGTGTGCTGGACACGCAAGCGCTGCTGCTGCGGAAAGCCATTGCTGCCGAGACGCGCCTGATATAGAACCCGCTGCCCGATCTCGCTGACCTGCCCTGCTCCCGCCAACGGCTCGACACCGAACACCAGATCCAGCGGCGCGAGGTTCAGGTCGCTCAAAAGGAGCTTGCGCGTTGCGAGCACAGCGCCGGCGGCATCGAGCATCTCCACCGTGCAGCGAACCTTCTTCGGATTTCCGAGCAGCTTCGCGACCCATGAATTGAGCATCGGTTCGGCAGTGGCGCGCGGGGAAGTGCTCGCAGCAGCCCAGCCTGTCGCGACCGGTGGCTTGCCGCTGAAGAGTTGCAGAACCCGGTGTGTCAGCGGGATGCCCGACCGCGGCGTGAGTGCAACTTCGAGCTCCGGAGCGGGCGCATCGCCGGTGGCCACGGCGTTGAGCGTGCTCGCGAGGCGCGACGTATTGCCGCGGACCATCTGATACGCGGTCTCGGCCGTCAGCGCATCGCTCACTGCGTCAATCGAATCGGCAAGACCGTCCAGCTCGCGGCCGACCTTCGTCAGATCGTCGCCGGTCGCATTCGCGCTCGCCAGCTTGTTCATCACGGCGCTCTTGTCGTTCAGCCAGTTCTGATTCAGCACCAGCCCGTCGACGACGTTGTTCGCCGCGATGCTCTCGACAGGCAGATCGGTATTCTCCAGCTTGCGGGCCGACAGCGGCGCCAGCTCTCGGAGCGGCGCGATGAACTGATCCTTGCGCAAGTCGTGGAGACGACGTTCGAATCGGTAGCCGAGCAGCGCCGCGAGCGGCTGACCTTGTCGCACGCCATCGAGCAGCCAGCTGGCTTCGCGGATACGTCGCGATGAAAGATCGATCGCGAACGCTCCGTCCGCCTCCGCAACACCGTTGCTGCCGAGTTGCGCGTTGCGCAGCAGGGCCGCGGTTGATGCATGCGTCATCGACGGCGCATGAATGAAGCCTGTGTCGTTAACATGCGCGAACAACGGCGCGGACTCACCCGGCGGCGGCGTGACTTCCGTACGCGCCGTCGCCTCAGGTTTGAGGTTCTCGACCCAGCCGTAGCCGCCGAAGTACACGCCCTGCGGCTGCGCGGCGCGCATGCTCGCAAGACGCTTGGTCGCGAACGAAGTGATCCACGCGTCGAGGCGATACGACGCGAGGTCGATCGTCCCTTGCATCAGGAACTGCAGCGCCTCGCTGTCGAGATTCTGCAGATGATCGAGGCTGTCCCGGAACGCGCCGAGCGCAGCGACCTGCGGCGCATTGAATGTCCGCAGACTGTCGAGATGCTCGCGGATCGTCTTCGCGCCGGTGATCGCGGCGACCTTGAGATCGAGCAAGCGCTTCCAGGTCGTGCTCAGCGGCACGCCGTTGACGAGGTCGATCAGCTCCGGATCGCGCAGCAATGCCGCGAGATCCGCGCCGGGCTCGGTGCCGGCGATGGCCGCGGTCGCATTTGCATACTCCAACAGGAACGAGTGCCGCAGCAGCGCCTGCAGCAGACTCGTCCCCTCGCCTGCCTGATTCGCGACCAGCGTCGCGATGGTGGAATCCGCGAGCAGCGCGGAGACGTAGTTCGGTTCGAGCTTGCGCCAGCGCGACACCTCGCCGCCCTGAATCAGCGGTGCGGACACGCGCCACATCGCATCGGCATATGTCGCGTGCGACAGGCGTGAGCGCCACGGGAAGCCGAGCCGCTGCAGAATTCCGGCAGTGACTGCATCCTGAATCGGCGTGAAACCTGCGTTGTCCAGGTTCTGGCCGATGAACTCTCGCAGGTTTTCGAGATAGTGCCGCCCGAACAACGACCGCGCGCTATAGCTGTTCGAGAGCGCATCGGTCCGCATGACGTCCGCGAGATCTGCGTCAGGATCCGGTGGGCTGGTGCGAAGACCGAGACGCGCCACGACGCTCAGGCGCGGTCGCCAGACATTGTCACGCAGGCTGATGAGGAAGTTCTTGAGCCATTGATCCGGCACATTAGCCGCTTCCTCACCTGCGCGCGGCCGCCACAGATCGAGCGACGTGACTGGCAGCACACCGTACGGCTGCTTGCCACAACGCAGTGGCGAGAACGGTCCGCCACTGCGAACGTGCGCGATGAAGTGATCGCGCGCCCACGCGAGCGTGTCCGGCGTGAGTCCCGTGCCCTCCATGCCGATCATGTTCGTGAGGAAGTAACCCCACGTTGATTGCCACAGCGCTGTGTTCATGCTGAGCAGATCGACGTCGTGCTTGTCGCTGCCGCCGGCGACACTCGCGAGCACCGGCGCGATGTCGGCGCCTGGCAAGCCAAGCGCGGCGCCAAGACGTTGTGCGTTCGACTGCGCATCGGTCGTCACTTCGACCGCACCCGACTCGGTCGCGAAGCTGCGCTCGTGCCCAACGTCTTCGGCGCCGTACCCCGAGCGCTCCGCCGAAGTGTTGTTCGATGGCGTGCCGAAGCGCAGGAATTCCAGGCCGTCCGTGTAGTGCTGCGCGTCGAGCTGGTCGCCGAGCTGCTTCGCGCCGTCCTTGGCCGTCGCAGTCGTATTGGCGCCCACCACGAACAGACTCTCGATGCCCCCCGCGAGCGTCGCAGCCATGATGGGGATCCGCAGCGCCATGCCCGCTGCTTCAGCTTCTTCGAAATCCACCATCCAGCGCATCCCGGCGTCCACGGCAAGCTGATCCGCCGGAATCTCCGGCGACGTCTCACCATCCACCTGCGGATCCGGACCGACAGCGAGCTCCGGCCGGATGTCGCGCCCAGTCGCCGCAGCCACGACCCGCCCGCCCGCTTGCACGATGGCGATCCAGCGAGTCGGAAGCAGTCGCGCTTTCGGCGCGCTTCGCCACGACGCGTCCTTGCCTTCTTCGACGACATCGACGCGCGGGAACTCAGGCTCGGTCGTAGCAGTGCGCGAATCGACATTCTTCGGCCGCAGCAATCGCGCGATCCACGCCGCACGCTGCGGATCGTATCGCTCGGCCAGTTGCCGCCACGCATCCTTCTGCTTCTGAGTGTCGTCGCCGGCGGCGAATATCTGCGTCCAGTAGTGCTGACCCCAGGTCTGCTCTGCCGGCGTCAGCTCCTCCTCGTGCGAATCGATATGAATCCGATCCGGATACACCCGCACGCGCAACTCACTGGCGCCATTTGCTTGCGGGAAGAACCTCGTCTCGAGGCGCACCGGGAACAGCGCGAGCGGCCGATCGCCCTTGCACAGCTCGCCGAGCATTTCCGGCAACGGCGGCGGCGCGACGGCCGGCAGCAGCGTTGCGGTCCGGAAAACGAAATGTGGCGCGACGACAGACATTGCGACTCCGCTCAGCTCTTCTTCTTCAGGAACTGCGACGCATGGATCGCGATGCGCACCGGCTGCTGGCGCAGCATCGCGGCGATGTGCGCGCCGTTCTGGCCCCAGTGAAAGGTCGGTCCCGTCGTGGAGCCGGCCGGCGCTCCGAAGCTCACCTGCAGATGCGTGCCTTCGTTCAGCGGCGTGCCGACGTCGTAGCCGAAGCGCGGTTCGCCCGGCTGTTCCTGGATCACGATGAAATAGCCCAGATCGTTGTCCGTCCCGCTGCCGACGACCTGGCCGACGGTCAGATCGAAGCCGAAGAACGTCACGTCCGGCTGCATCGAGCCGCGGAACACCGGATGCTCTTCCTCATCGGGCGACTTGGTCGGCTTGCGCACGGCGTTCGGCTTGATCGCCTTCGCGGCGTAGATCACCGCCGACGGGTAGCGACGCAGCAGCGAGCTGCGGATCAGCATCACGAAGCGATCGCCGGCCGGAGCGGTCTGCGGATCGCCGAGGGGCCGGTCCTTCCAGCCATGAATCGGATTCACGTCCGCGCCGCCGCCGGACGAGCGCGAGTCCCAGAAGCGATCGAAGTACGTGCCGCGCTGATCGGTCGGATAACCGCGCCACAACAGCTCGCGTCCCATCTCGAAGTTCAGGCCGACCATGTACGCCTCGACGAAGCGCGAATTCGTCTCGAGGCCGAGCACGCTGTTCGGCTCGACAGTTTCAAGTCCGGGCAATAGCAGCTGCTGCGAGAGATCGCGCAGTGACTCGTACATCGGCTGCGGGAATTTCGGCGCCGTCATGATCGGTTCGATCGGCACGATGCCCGTGTTCGTCGGCGGCGTCGCGGTCGCAGTCGGGCTCATCGCGAACACGGCTTGCGCGAGCGGCACGAGCGTGCGTCGCGGCTCCATCTGCGTCTCGAGTGCAGCGCGCAGGTCCTGCATCGCGAGCAGAGCCGGCTGCGCGAAGATGATGCTCAGGCGACCTGGAGCGACACGCGCCAGATGCGCCTGCGCGGCCGCGCGGAAGTTCTGCGACGTCGGGTTGTCCTGTGGCGGCACCGGCTGGTAGCGCAGCGCATGAAACACTGACTGCCCTTCGGGCGCGATGCGGAAGTGTGGCTTTGCGGGCTGGGCGGCCACGGTCTCAGCCGTCACCTCGCGGAACTGCGAAAGCACCGTCGGCTGCGCGATGCGCTGGCGCACGACGCCGAACGTCGCCATGTCCGGCAGCGTCGGTGTGACGAACGTGAACGCGAAGTCCGTGTTGAGCGCCATCATCCAGTTCGGACTGGCGGAGCGCACGAGTCCCTGCGCCGCGATGCGTCTCGTGATCGGCCCACGCTCGCGCGCGATTCTGCGCATCGCCGTGCTTGCCGCCTGAATGGGCAGCGCCTTCGACGCAATGGCTCCTGCAAGTGTTCCCGTATCGCCCATCGCACCGACTGCGCGCAGCCGGGCGAGCGCCGGGGCGCTGACGCGAAGCATTGCGTCGTCGCTGAGATTCTTGAAATGTCGCGCGTAGAGGCTGGTGCCTGCTGCGAGGCTGAGCTGCAACTGCCGCATGCGCTGATTCGCGCGCTGCAGATCACCCGCCTGTTCCCACGCCGAAGCCATCAACGCTTCCTGATGCTCCTGCACGACGCGAGTACCGAACGCAGCGACGCTGCGATGGCGCGGATCGAGGTTCAGCTCATCGAACCACGGCGGCGCACCACGCGTGACGGTCGACCGCGCCGCATGCCATTGACCATAGAGCGGCGGCGCGAGCAGCGGATCGGACTCCGGATCGATGATCAGCGCTTCACCCGGCGCGTTGATGATCTCCGCGAGCTCGGTCTGGAATGGCTCCTGCGCATCATCCGGCCACGGCGCGAAGTCGCGCTTTTCCAGCGGTCGCAGCGCGCCTTCGAGCGAGAGCTGCGCGTCGTGGGGGAATGTGGCAGGCAAGCCGAAGCCCGGCTCGCTGATGTCCATCGGCCGCTTGCCGAGGTTGTCCGGCGCAGGCACTGCGCGCAGCAGACGAACGAGCGATTCGAAGTCACCGCCTTCGCCAGTGCGGAATCGCCACTGGTAGTAGACCGGCAGGCGCACGCTCGTCGGCGCAGTCGGCGTCAGCGACCACGCCGGCTTCAGAGCGGTCGTCGCAGTCAGATCGGTGTCCTTGATCTCTTCACCCAGTCCTGCACGCCGACCCAGTTCGAACGTCGGCACGACGCAAGCGACGTAGTCCGTATTCGGCTGCAGAATCCGCGGGCACAGCAGCCGCGAGAGGGAACGCTCCGGCTGCGTCCGGATGTCGTCCTTCAGCGTCGCGGGATTGGTCTGCGCAAGGCTCGACGCCGCGACCTGCGCGTGCACCCACGCCCAGGAGTCGACCAGATCGGGCAGCTCGTCGGCCGGCTTCGCAGGCCCATTGATGTTCAGAATCGGCAACGGCGCATCGGCGGAGCTGCTCAGCAATACGCCTTCCTGCTGCCGCACGACGACCAGGCACAGCCACGGCCGAAGCTTTGCGTTCTCACCCGGCTTCGCCGGCGTGAACAGCCACGGGAAGTCCGGCCGGTCGAACTCGATGCCCGGGAAGTAGTTCGGCTCGAAGTCGGTCGTGTTCGGCTTCGGATCGACGCGCACGATTTCGTTCGGATCGATGCCGAGGACATCCGCCGGACCGCGCAGCCGCACCGTGATCGGATCGCCCGGCACGCTGTTGATCGCGAGCGTCGCTTTGAGATCGACCGCGCCGCGCATGTTCGAGCCGAGCGTGTCCGCAACGTTGATCGCAGCCGCAGCGCCTTGCCGCACCCACGGCATGAACACGACGCTGCCTTTTGGATCGGCTGACATCGTTGCCTACCCCGCGGTCTCGTGCGTCGGAAGGATCTGCCACAGCGCTTCGCCGGCCATGCCGCGATTGAGGCGGGTCAGGGTCGCCTGCGTCTCCGCGAAGGTCGCGGGCTTCGCCGTCGGCGGCACGATGCCGTCCGTGACGGACGCAATCACGAACTGGCCGGTGCGCATCGTCACGGCTGCCGCCACACCCGTATTGCGGAATCTCGCGGCGCCGATATTCCGGATCGGCGCGATGCCCACCGCGCTGAAGCGCACCTGCTCGAAGAGCCGGAACGGGACCAGCGGGTAACGGTCCTCCACCTCGTTGGTCGCCGCGCCCTCCTCGTCGATGATGATCGTCTCGTACTCGAGCTCCGCGAACAGGCTCGCGCCCTCGTCGATGACGATCGCATCGCTGCCGAAGATCGCGCCGGCGTCCATGTCCTCGAACGACGGGCTCGCGAGCTTCTCGTCGTCGGTCATGTCGAAGAACTGGCCGGGCGCGAACGCGTCCTGGACGATGTTGACGTCCTGCGTGACGCCTTCGATGCTCGCCTGCAGCTTGAAGCGCCGCGTGCCGGCAATCGGCGCGCCGCCGAAGGTGTCGAGGTCGCGAGAGGTGTTGAGCGGAACGATCGTCTGTTTGACGACCAGGTTGCCGAGCGGATCGAGCACGAGCGTCGTGCCAGCCGCGATCTTGCGCAACGAGACGCCGTGCTGCCGGTTCTGCGCGATCTGCGTGCTCCATGCATCGGGCGCGGTCAGTACGCGCCGCAGCTCTCCGAATACATCGACGGCCGGCGGCAGCGGCGGCTTGTCGCCCGAGATGAGCGTCTTGTCGAAGCGGATCGTGAAGTCGCACCAGAAGATCTCGAACGAAGCCTTGCCGCTGATCCGCAGCGGCCGTGGCCCTTCGAGCGTGCCGGACACCGACAGCTTGAACAGACTGCGCGAGCCGCGCTTGAGCTGCACGGACGCCTTGAAGTCCGCGATCAGGTGGAACGGCAGCAGGTGGATCAGCACGTCGAAGCCGACGTCGCCTTCGATGCTGAATCCGAAGGCCGCGGCGTACAGCTCGGCCCGCGCGCCGAACTGGACCGTGTTGGACGTGATCGCGAAGTAGGCTTCGCACGTCAGCCGCGGATTGTTGCCGGACGCGAGTGCGATCGTGATGCGCTTGAGCGTCGGGAAGTTATCGGGCGGCGCGAAACGCGGATTGAAACCGCCGACTGCCATCACGAAGTTGCGACGTCCGGGCGCCATGCTCGCGCGCAGCGCCATCTCGCCGGTGAGCACGAACTTCTGCGCGAGGCGCGAATCGACGAGCACTGCGTCGACCGCGACGCTCAACGCACCCATGTCGATCAAGCCGAGCGCGTCCATGTTCAGGCGCACCAGGTCGTTCTGCTTGGTCGGCAGCAGCGCGCTGATCATGCCGAGCACGATCAGTCGCAGGCGCTTGCCGAGCTCGATCATGATCGCGATGTCGAGATAGACGAGCGTCGGCGAGAACCAGCCGAGCTTCAACAGCACGCCGATCAGGTAGCAGCCTTCCTCGGCCGGGAAGGTCGTGATCAGGTTGCGGATGATCTCGGGCGCGTTGCGGATCGGATCCTTCGGGAACAGCAGCGTGCTGAGCGTCCTGTTTCTCAGGCCGGCACGCATCGCCTCCTCGTCGAACGTGCGGTTGATCGCGATCATGCCGCCGATGCCCAGCAGGCTTGCGCCCATGCCGACGGGAATCGGCTGGAAATCCTCGGCCGTGATGAAGACGATGAGCGAGAAGCCCTTGCTGCCGTCCGGCATCTTCGTCGCGATCAGGCCGAATGCCTTGACGGTGATGCGCTCCTTGATCGACAGCTGCATGACGCCGGCGTACACCTCCTGCACCTTGTCGTGGTAGAGGAAGCCACCGCCAGTGACGACGCCCTTGGCATCGATCGCGAGCGACACGCCGTTCGGCAACACCGCACCGACGTCGATGTCCGCGAACTTCAGGTTGCCAGTCTCGCCCTTCTCGCGGTCCGGAATGCGCACGCCGAACTTGAGCCCTGCGCGATCGACGCGCGCCATCACGGGTCCGATCTTCGCGCTGATCGAGCTCGCCGCCTGGATCAGGTAGGTGCTCTTGCCGTCGACTTCCTCGCTGCCGAAGCGCAGCTGCAAGTTGTGGATGGTCAGCGGGCCGAGCGACTTGCCGATCGGGATCGTGAGCCCGAAGCCGGGTCCGGTCTCCGGCGGCAGCGGTGGCAATGGCGGCGGCTGGCCGGGCTGCGGCGCGGTGGTGGGCTTCGGCGTGCTGCCGGTGCCGGCGGAACGAATCGTGCCTTCGTAGAACTTGCCGCGCTTCACTCCGAAACCGACGCCGGCGTCGAAGTCCACGCGCAGGCCGTCCTTCGGCAGGATCTTCGCGATGAAGTTGTCGAACGAGTTGGGACTGAGCGTCGCGCTCGCGCCGAGCATCTGGAATCGGAACTGCGCTTCCTCCGGCGTGAGCGCGCCTTCGATACGCACGAGGTCGGCGGTGATGCCCGTGTTGGTCGCGATCTCCAGGTTGAATGGCTTGCTGTTGTCCGCAGGATCGACGCGGCCCTCGAACGCGAACACGCAGCGGAAATCGCCAGTGCTGGTCGGAAGCTGGAACTGGGGAGGCGATGCGAGCAGCACGCTCACCGCGCCCGACGACTGCAGTTCGCCCGTCAGATACCAGTGATCGGACAACTGCCACGAGCGCTCCACGCCGCCACCGAGCGAGAGGAACAACCCCGGTCCGCCTTGCGACTCCGGCACCAGCGCGAGCGAGGCGACGAGGTTGTTCTGGCGCGAGTCCGATTCAGTGCCGGCGTCGATCGCCTCCTGGTTGGTGTCCACGAAGTTGATCGTGAACATGCGCTCCTGCGTTTCGTCCGCCGCCGGCGTCGGCGGGTCCGAGGGCGCCGCCTCCGGGAGGATGTCCAGGCCGTAAATGATGTTGTCGCCCGGCACTTTGCTGAGAAAACCCGTGGCTTTCAGGCCGATGAGCGAGCTGAAGAAGATGGCATCGGTGAGACGCCGCGCCCTCGTTGGGCCGTCCGTCCCGCTCCCCAGATAGCCCTTCAGTTCGAAGCCGCCGCTGATCAGTCGATTGATCGTGGTCGGCAGCGGCAACCGCTTGTAGTCCGACGGGCGCCACTCCTTCAGGGCGGGATCCGCAAACGGCGAGGTGATGTCTTCAGCGAAGCTGAAGATCTGCATCACGAAGTACAGGAACGGGTAGCGCTGGCGGATCAGGTTCCAGCCGAGCACGTCGAGGATGAGCGCGTAGCTCTCCTCCACCACCGCATTCGTGCCCAGGTTCAGCGATTCCGCGAACGAGCTCAGCGCCTCGTGGAACGAGCGAATGTCCTGGATCGCGGCGAGCAGCGCTTCGAGTCCGGGCTCGGACGCTTCGCGATACGCGACGACGCTGTCGAGCGTCGACGGCGGGAACCGCGCGGTCGACGCTGCATCGCCGCCGAGATCGCGGATGATCGACTTGCGCATGTCGTCATCGGCGAGCACCTCTTGCGCGGATGCGTGCAGGTCCGCGAGCTCGCCCAGCAGGCTTTGCAGCAACGAGTTCGCGCTCATGTCGGCACCGGCTCGTCGTCGGTTTTGACGACCAGGGTGTCTTCGGGCCGCACTGCGCCCGGCGCGGATAGTGCCGCATCGTGCAACACGAACAACTGCGGCAGCAGCGGCGCGGTACCGGTCTCCTCCGGACTTCGCGCCGCCGTGTACATCTCATGGATCGCGTGCAGCGCGTCCTCGCGGCGCTCGAAGCGCACGAGACCGAAGTTGCTGCGGAACAGGATCTGGCGCGAGTTCTTCAATGTCTCGAGGGAGTGCTGCTGGCGACCGGCAACTGCGTGGAAGCCCTTCACCGAATTCGGACCCTTCGCTTCCGTCAGCGCGGACTGCACACCGCCCGCATCGGCGATCTTGAACTGCTGAATCGGCGCGGGGCGCGCATCGTCCGCGCGCAGGTCGAAGATCGGCTCGACCCGCCACGACCAGTCCGGTCGTTGCGCGGGATTGATCGTTGTGCTCTCGGGCCAGCCGAGCGTCGGCAATAGCGTCGGCTCATCCTTGAGCTTCGAGCGATAGTCGCGAGGGATATCCGCCGCCGTCTTGCCTGCGCCGAGCACGATGGGATCGGGCGGTTTCTTGAACCAGCCCATGCGCTCCGCGCCGAGCGGCTGACGCACGATCAGGTGTGCGAGCGCGATGCTGCGATCGATCACCGTGATGTACGAAGGCATCACGTTCTTGAACCCGCTGCTGGTGAACTGCGCGATGCGCACAGGTTCCGCTTCGCCCTTCGTGAAGTAGCTCATCACGGTGCTCGTGCTGTAGTGCACGTCGCCGGACAGCAGCACGACCTTGCCGTAAGACTTCACGCGCTGCAGGAATGCTTCGAGCGTAAACGCATCGAAAGCCCACGCCTCGATCGCGTCCGGATTCGTGCCGCTCATGCCGCGCGAGCCGAACTTGAGCTTCGGATCGAGCTTGCTCTTGTACGCAAACGCGTCGAAGACGCGGAACGCCGCGGGCGCGACGAGCTCGTCGAGCAGCGGCGGACCGAGCACCTGGAGGGGCGCGATCACCAGCAGCACTTCCTTGCCGTCGGTGAACGGCCCGGCCGGAATCTGCTCGGTCTGCGCCGTCTTTGCGCTCGGATCGAGACTGCCCTCGACGTTGCCCGGCGGGCCGAGGCGCGTCGGGAAGCTGCGACGCGTGCGATTGTCGATCGCGACAGCGAGATGCTTCGGCCCGGGCACCGAGTAGTGCCACTTGATGACCGGATTGCGCGCGGGGAAGCGGCCCGTGACAGGATCCGATACGACCTGCTCCTTGAAGCCGAAGAGCGCGTCGAGACGGTTGGCCACGGGGTCGACAGGTCCTGGCTCACCGGTCGGGAACAGCTGCGTGATCTTGCTGAGCAGCTCCTTGTAGTCGTCCTGCTTCTCGTAGCGGATCGGATCGTTGCCCCAGTCCTGGAAGATCGCGTAGCTGGCGAGCGCGTTGCGGGCGGCGGTCACGCCGAGATCGGTCGTGTACACGCGGTCGTACCACATCGGATTGAGGTTCCAGTCGTCCGTGAAGTCGTGATCGTCGAACATCATGTAGGTCGGGATGTTCGCGAGCACGCGCCGCACTTTCGCGAGGCCGTCGTGGAACAGCGTGAGACGCGCCCGCTCCTTGCGCACACTCTTCCTGCGACCTTCAAGAATCTTCGCGAAGTGCTCTTCGGCGGTGATCGGCTTGCCGTTGTCGTCCTTGTACTTGTCCTTCTTCTCGTAGCCGAGATAGCCCTCGTCGCGGAACGGTTGATCGGTGCGCGTCTCCTCCATGTTGAGCGGCGTGCCGACCCATGTCGAAATGGAGTCGGGCCACTTCGGGCGCTCCAGCACTTCCTGGGGCGTGGGAAGATCGAGGAACTCCGGCTCGAGCGGATCGCGATGCGGCGTCCAGACCGCATTGCTCCACACGGAGAGATACATCGCCGCGAACTCGCCGAACGCCAACAGGTGGCTTGTGCCATCTGTCGAGGTCATCTGCGCTTCGACGACGGATTGCAGGTAACGCCGTCCCGGCGGGAACCACGGGTGATCCGCGGGGAGCATGAAGTCGTCCGCCGATGTCCCTTGCACGCCGAGCTTCACATCCGGACCGTAGTCGTCGAACTTCGCGGGATCGCCGCTGCTCTTGCGCTGGCGAATGGTGCCGACCGGCAAGCGCTCGCGCGCTTCGCCGACGTTCTCCAGCGCTTCCGCCGGGTGCGAGCCGATCAGCCGCTTGCTGAGATCGATCAGCATGTGCATGTGGCTGCGGCCGACATCGTCCGCGTAGATCTGGTCGCCGCCGAGGAACAGCTGGTGCGGGCGCTTGTTCGCGTCCTTGTAGGAGTACGGATTCTCGTCCGGCTTCTCGCGCATCAGGTCGTCGATCCACACCATCGCGTCGAGCGATTCGTGGTCGACACGGCGGCACGAGCCGAAGATGACGTGCAGATCGGTGATCTCGGCCGGCGGCAGCGCGAAGCCCGGCAGCGCGTTCTCCTCGAAGCCGAGCGCTTCGACGCGCCGCCCTTCGAACGTGCCGGTGGTGAGCAGGCCGAGCGACTGGAGTGTGTGCGTCGTGCCGCCGACTTTGATTTCGAGATCGTAAGAGTAGATCTTGCCGGGCTCGAGCAGGCGCGGCGATGTCGGCAGGATCTTGATCAGCGGCAGCGCAACGTGCAGCTCGTCGCCGATGCGCAAAGTCGGTGTGGGGTCGCTGACATTGAGGACATTACCGCTGCCGGTGGAGACGCGGCCTTCCCAGATCTTGAGTGTGACGGTCGCGGGCTTGCTCAGCGCGACCCAGACGGATGCGAGCGCAGGCTCGACGCGCCGGACGATCGGCCCGGCAAGCAGCAAAGGCAGGTCGAACTGCAGCGGCACTCGCTCCCCTTTGTTGGTTCTTCGTCATCAGCATGCCACGCGCGGAGCCTAGCCCGGATCGCCCAAAAGGACAGCGTCTGCGATTCCCTACATGTCGCAATTCGAGCGTGCATTCCGATTACGGTGTTGAGGAAGTCTGCAGGGGGTCCCCATGAAGCGCTGGCTCATCTTCTTCTACGGCCTGGCGTGCTACGCCATCGCCCTCGTCACTCTTCTATATGCGATCGGATTCGTGGGCAACCTGTGGGTGCCGAAGTCGATCGACTCGGCACGCGAAGCGCCGCTCGGCCTGGCGTTGCTGACCGACGTCGTGCTGCTCGCGGCGTTCGCGATTCAGCACAGCGTGATGGCGCGGCCGGCATTCAAGCGCTGGTGGACGCGGATGATCCCGGCTGCGGCTGAGCGCAGCACATATATATTGTTTGCGAGCATCGCCTTGATCGTGCTGTACAAGTACTGGGAGCCGATCGGCGGTGTCGTGTGGAGCGTGCAATCCCCGACGGGAATAGCGACTCTCTATGGGCTCTTTGCGCTCGGCTGGGGGCTCGTATTCCTGTCGTCCTTCCTGATCAATCACTTCGATTTGTTCGGACTGCGACAGGTGTGGCTGCAACTGCGCGGCAAGCCGTACACGCCGGTCGACTTCGGAATGCCGGTGCTGTACCGCATCGTGCGTCATCCGCTCTACGTCGGATTGCTGCTCGCGTTCTGGTCGACGCCGACGATGACGCTGACGCACCTGGTGTTTGCGATCGCGACGACGCTGTACATCCTGATCGCGATTCAGCTCGAGGAGCACGACCTCGTGACCGAGCATCCGGAGTACGCGCAGTACAAGAAGCGTGTGCCGATGCTCGTTCCGTTCCTGAAGCTATAGCTCCGACGGCGGCCGCGAGGGGTCCGGAGTCAGCGAGACGTCGTCGAATCGCCCCTTCGACCAGTGCGTGATGACCCCAGTGCTGCCGCCCCGCAGCTCGCCTTGAACTTGACCGTCCACGAGCGTCGCACCATTCAGCTTGACCGTCGTGCGGATGCCGTTGCGAATCACCTGCACGTCGAACCAGGTGTTGCGCGGGATATTGTGTGTCGCCGTGCGAACCGTAGTCCGCTCGCCCTCGATGAACTTGTTCAGCTGCAGGATGCCGGTTGGGGAGAAGACAACCTCGTAGTAGTCGGCGCCCTGGTAGTTGTAGAGCAAGCCGATCAGGTTGCCCGAGGCGCCGTACTGATTCAGCAACCTCGCGCTGTAGACAGCATTGTTCCCTTCGCGGTCTTCGCTGAAATTGGTGCCGGTGCAGCGGAAGTCGACGATGTCGGAAGAGCCCGCGGAGGTAGCGTTCAACGTGCCGCCCACCGTGTCCCACGTGCCGCTCACGATCAAGGAGAACAGCGGGAATTCGTCGAACGTCAGCGAGCACGGCGCGAAGATGCTGTGACTGAACTCGACGTTGTCGAAGCGGCCCGGCGCCCAGTGCGTGATGAGTCCGACGCCGCCTTCCGCAAACAGATTCGGATTGGCTCCGCCGACGTTGTCGAAGATGCGCGTGCCATCGACAGACACCGACACGAAGGGCGGTGAGTTCTCCAGTTTGACTTCGAATGCCACGTTGCGGTGCCCGCCGTAATTCGCGGTCGCGAGCGTTTGCGCAACCACGCCATTCTGTACCAGGTTCAGCTTTGCGACGCCCGTGGGCGAGAACACGACTTCTGTGTATTCGCTGCCCTTGTAATTGAACACGATGCCGATGAGATTGCCTGAGGCGCCATACGGGTTGAGCATGCGCGCGCGGAACGTGTACTGGAAGGTTTCGCCGTCGCCGACGTTGACACCCGTGTGGATCGGAGCCAGCGTGACGTTCGTTTGCTGAACCGCGCTGTTCCGGTAGGTTTTGTTCACGACGGACCATTGTCCCGACTGCGGCGTGAAGGTGACGAACGGAGGATCCGCGAAGGTCTCGAGGAAGTTCTGATCGCCGAACGGCACGCCCACGAGCACGTTGTCGAACCTGCCGACAGCGCCGTGAGTGACGAGCCCGATCTGGCCGGTCGTGAACTCGGGCTGCGAAAAGGTGCCGACAGTGGCGCCGTTGATCTGCACGGTCGTCGTGCCGTTGCTCCATCGCGCTTCGACCTCGAACCACGTGTTGCGCGGGATGGCCTGATGAACGGCCGGTGCCTCGTCAACCGCGACGCCGTTCAGCACCGTGCGCGCGCGTACGTTGCCGAGCGCGGATATGACTACCTCATAGTAGTTCTGCGGATTCTGATAGCCGTAGACGAGCCCGACGAGATGACTGTCAGCGGTGCCTTGGTTGCGCATGAGCGCGCGGACAAAGAACTCCTGATAGCGCAGCTCGGTATCAGGCGGGGCCGCTGGATGCAGGCCGCGATAACTCGTGATCGTGTTGAGATCCGCGGCGCCCGCGGCGCTGCTGCCGTAGGTTCCGCCGGCGACCGTCCATGTGCCGCTCACCGGCACCCAGTCGTTTCTGATCGGCTGGAAACCCTCGCCCACGATGAACGCGGTCGGCGGCTCCTGATCCGTCTGTGCGAACGCGTTCTGCAGTGGAAGCAATGGAATGAGTGCGAGCAGCACTGTCAGCCGAGCGTTCATGTCCGTTCCCCCGTTCCGTTTTGCGGCTATAGCTCCGACGGCGCACCCGTCTCGGGCTCGATCAGCGTCACATTGTCGAAGTGTCCCTTGCTCCAATGCGAGACGACGCCGAGGAAGCCACCCTGCAGCTCGGCTTGAAACGCTATCGCGATGACCGTGGCGCCGTTGACCGTGACCATCGTGCTGCCGGAATCATGGATCAGCTGCACATCGA
>DASYRK010000095.1:0-10333 GCA_036004505.1 Steroidobacteraceae bacterium | reverse complement strand
CCTGGTCGAGCGCGCGCACATCCGGCCGCGCATCGATCGGCGTGCGCACCATGATGTCGTACTGCTCGCCGTCGCTGTCTTTGAACTCTCCCGCCGGAATGCCTGCGACCGCGAGACGCACGGCGCGATCGAACTCGACGGAAGGCACTCCCAGCAGCGCGGCCTTGTGCGAATCGATCGCCAGGCTCAGGTTCGTGCGCCGCATGCGCACGGGATTATCGACGTCGCGGGCGCCCGGCGTGCCCTCGATGATCTTCTCGACCTTGCCCGCCAGCTCGTACAGCCGATCGAGGTCCGGCCCGATGACGCGCACGGCAATCGGCGCAGTGATCGGCGGCCCGTTGCGGAACTCGCGCACGTGGATGCGGGCGTTCGGATACTTCTCCAGTTCGCGCCGCAGCTGGTCGAGCGCGCGCGGCGTATCGGTGGGGTCGTACTTCGCGAGCTTCACGAACACGTCCGCGTAGCTCGTGTCGCCCTCGTTGCCGCTCTCGTTGTAATAGATCTTGGGGTTGCCGTGCCCGAGGTTGGAGAAGTACGACTTGAGGTCCGGCAGCTCGCGGAGCTTGCCTTCGGCGAAGCGCAGCGCGCGATCGGTCTCGGCGAGGCTGCTGCCGTCGGGCGTCTCGACCGTGATCAGGAAGTGCGGCGTATCGGCCTTCGGGAACAGGCTGAAGCCGATCAGGCCGCCGACGCCGAGCATCACGACGATGCAACCGGCGAGCGAAGCCCACACCGTCAGCTTCGGGCGCGCCAGCGCCCGATGCAGCAGCGGCTGGTAGAAGCGATGTATCGCGCCGGTGATCCACTGCAGCATGCGATTCCCGTGCACGTCCTCGCGCTCCTTGAGGAAGCGGCTCGCGAGGAACGGGATGATCGTGAGAGCGACGAGCAGCGAGGCGCCGACCGTCACCAGCACAGCCGTCGGCAGCACGCGAATGAACTGACCGGACGTGCCGCCGATCATCATCAGCGGCAGGAATGCGAACATGATCGTGGCGGTGCAGCCGACGATCGCCTCGAAGATCTGGCGCGTGGCAAGGATCGCGGCCTGCGTGCGCGAATGGCCTTCGCGCAGGAAGCGCGCGATGTTCTCGACGACGACGATCGAGTCGTCGACCAGCAGGCCCAATGCCACGACGAACCCGGCAATCGAGATCTGGTTCAGCGAGAAGCCGAGGAAGTACAGCGCCGACAGGCCGATGGCGAGCGACAGCGGAATCGAGATCATGACGACGCTGGCGGCGCGCAGGCCGAGCGGCAACAGCGTGATTGCGACCAGCGCGATCGCGATCCCGAAATCGTCCTGCAGCCGGTCGAGCCGGTGCTCGACGTTGTCCGACTGGTCGAAGCCGAGCTCGAGGTGGATGCGCTTCGGCAGCTGCGTCTCGAAGCGGTCCGCGGCATCGAGGATGCGTTTGCGGACGTCGAAGATGTTGTAGCCGTCCTTCTGGTTCGCTGTAACGAACACCGCGCGCTTGCCGTTGTAGCGCCCGATGTAAGTCTGCTCCTGCGTATCCCAGCTCACTTCGGCGATGTCGCGGACGCGCACGCTGCGCCCGTCGGCGACTGCCACGACGGTGTCGCGCACCTCGTCGAGCGATTGGTAGCTGCCGGACGTCTTGAGGCTGAAGTTGCGGCTGCCGACGTCGATCGAGCCGCCCGGGATATTCGCGTTCTCGCTTTGCAGGGCCTGCAGCACCCGGCCCGGCGCGAGTCTCAGCTCCGCCATGCGCGGCAGATCGAGTGCAACGCGCAGCTCGCGTGCGGGATAGGCCCACGTTTCCGAGGTGCGCACGCCGTCCAGCGTCTTGAGCGTGTCCTTCAGGTCGCGCGCGTAGTCTTCGAGCTCGCGATACGGCGCGTCCTCCGACACCAGCGCGAACTGTGCGATGTTGACCAGCCCGGGATTGACCTTCTTGATCTCGAGCTTCGCCAGCTCGGGCGGCAACGTCGGCCGCAGCGCGTTCACCTCGCGGACGACCTCGTCGTACTTCTTCTCGGTGTCCACCGACGAGTAGAACTCCGGCAGGATCACCGCGACGCCGTCGTTGCTGTGCGATTCGATCTTCTTGATGTCGTCCAGCTCGCTCAGCCGGTCCTCGATCGGCTTCACGACCAGCCGCTCGACGTCCTGCGGCTCGGCGCCCGGGTAGGCGATCACGATCTGAAACGTCGCGATCGGAAAGTACGGGTCTTCCTGGCGCGGGATGCTGCGGTACGCGGTCACGCCGAGCGCGACCAGCATCGCGAAGGCGATCAGCGTGAACTGGTAGCGGCGGATCGGGAACTCGAGCAGGCTCATTGCAGGCCCCCGCGTCTTGCGCTGGAGCGAACTTCAGCGAGGGGCTCGGCGATCGCGACCTGTTCGCCGTCTTCGAGGTACTGCGCGCCGTCGGTGATGACCTGTTCGCCGGCCTCGACGCCGCTGCTCAGCGCGACGTTGTCGCCTTCGATGAATGCGACTTCGACGTCGCGGCGCCGTGCATGGTCCTTGTCGAGCACGAACAGGCGCGCGGTGCGGCCGTTGCCCTCGACGATCGCGCCGATCGGCACATAGACGCGCGAGCCGGCGCTCGCCGACGACGGCACGACAGTCAGCTTCGCGACCAGGCCGCTCTTGAGCGGCAGGTCGGTCGTATCGAGCGTCACTTCGATGCGGAACATGCCGCTCGCGGCGTCGGCCGCGCTCGCGACTTCGGTCACTTTGCCGTTGAGCGTCGCGTCGGGCAGCGCGTCGAGCCGGATCAGCGCGGCGTCGCCGATGCGCACCTGCACGATCTCGCGATCCGCGAGCCCGGTGCGCACGATGAATCCCTGGTCCTGCGCGCCGAGCACCAGCACCGGCGTTCCGGCGGAGACCAGCTCGCGCTCTTCGGCGAGCCGGCGCAGCACCGTGCCGTCGCGCGGTGCGACGATGGCAGCGTAGTTCCAGTTGAACTCGGCGGAGTTCAGCCCGGCTTCGGCCATCGCGGCCTGCGTGCGCAGATCCTGCAGCTGTTCCAGGCTGATGACCTTGTCTTCGTACAAGCGCTCGCCGCGCGTCGCGTCGCGCTTGGCTTTCTCGTGCGCCTGTCGGGCCTGTTCGACCTGCGCGTTGACTTCGGTCTGCTCGATCTCGGCGAGGCGCTGGCCTTTGCGCACGTGCTCGCCTTCGGACACCACGAGCTTGCGGATGACGCCGCCGACCTTGAAGGCGAGACGAAACTCGTCTTTGTTCGCGAGCAAACCGTTGGTGCGGATCGTCGGCGCGGCGGGTCCGGTCTTTGCGGCGGCGATGCGCACGGGCGTCGGGGGACGCGCTTCTTCGGTTGCCTTGGTGTTGCAGCCAGCGAGGAGCACGGCGCTCGCGAAAGTCACGAGCAGGTTGGACGGACGCATGATCAGGCTCCCGGATCCAGCGGGATGTCGCCCGTGGACGTCGCATATTCGAGCTCGGCGCGGCGCGCGAGCACATCGAAGCGAGTGACGTTGTGATTGAGCTCGGCGCCGGTCAGTGCGCTGCGCGCGTCGATGAACTCGACCTGGCTGATGACGCCTTCGTCGCGCTTGCGGCTGGCGATGCGAAATGCGGCGCGAGCGGCATCGGCGCGCGCAGCGGCAGTTGCCAGCGAGTCGCGCGCGGTCGCGAGGCGGTCGAACGCCTGCTGCACTTCGAGGCGGATCTGCTGCGCGATCTCTTCCTGGCGCAGCACGACCTGGCGTTCAGCGGCCCGCGCCTCGCGCACGCGCGCCGAGTCGCCACCGCCATCGAACAGCCGCCAGGTGAAGACCAGCGACGCCGTGCCGAAGTTGTAGCCGTCGCCAAACCGGTAGTCGACGCCCTGCGTGCCCGCATCGAGACCGAGCGAGAGCGTCGGCCACTTCTGCTTGCGGGCGATGCGAACCTGTTCGTCCGCCGCCTTGCGCAACTCATCGACGCGAGCGACTTCGGGCCGGCGATTCAGCGCCGCGGACCACAATTGTTCGAGCGCGCCTGCTTCGCGGGTCGGCGTCAGCGGCGGCGCGGAGACTTCGATGTCCGACAGCAGCTGTCGATTCAGCAGGAAGTTGAAGAAGCTGCGCGCCTGGCTCGCGAGATTCTCGGTCTCGCGCTGCTGCTGCTCGACGGCGAGCAGCTCGGCCTTCGCGCGCAGCACCTGGTCTTCGGTGATCTTGCCGTTGGCGAACAGCGATTCGTTGACGCGCAGGTTTTCGCGCAACAGCTCGCGGCTGGCGGCGACGATCTCGACCGAGCTGCGGGCCTTGAGCCAATCGACATAGGCAATCGTGATATCGCGGCGCAGAGCGCGCGCGACGGCCATGCGGTTGAAGCTGCTCGCATCGAGGAGCGAGCGCTGTGCGCGCACGGCCGCTGGAATCGCCGGTGCATAGAGCGGCTGACGCACGACTACGCGCGTGTCCTGCTCTTCCTCGCGGAGGAATTGCACCGTGACGTCGGAAACCTGGGGGAACTGCGCGGGCTGGCCTTGCGCGGCGAGCAGCTCGTTCAGCGTGGAGTAGACGGGATTGAGCGCCGTGCCGATCGGGATCGAGAACTCGCGTCCGCCTTCGGCGCGCGTGTAACGGGCTTGCAGCGAAACTTCGGGAAAGAACCGTGCTCGGGCTGCTGCGAGCGCCTGCGCGGCACGCTCGACTTCGAGCGCCTGGCTTTGCAGAGAGAGGTTACTGCGCAGGCCCTCGGCTACGTAGCGCTCGACCACCGTATCGAATTCGCCTTCGCGCGCCCCTTGGGCGAACGCGGCGAGCGAGACCGTGAGGCCGACGCAGCCGAGGACCAGATTGCGCAACACAATCGCACGCTCAGGCGCCGACGTCGTTGAGCGCGTGGATTTCGACCGAGCCGCGCGGCTCGTGGGTCACCATCGGGTTGCTCACCGCAGCGGCGCCGGCGAACACGGACCAGGCCAGGATCGAGGCGAGGAACAGGGACTCGACGGCATTCGAGAAACGCTCTTTGAGGAAAGTCATGGTCATTCTCCTTACCGGGTGTTACAGACGTTGAGGCGTTAGAACCGAATTCACAGATTAGACACGTGTCAAAAGTTGCGTAAAAAAATACCCGTCAGCCTTTCAGACCGCATGCCAATCCACTGCGGATCAGCTGCAAAGCCTGCTGCGAGAGCTGCTGCACGCTGATGCCCTGCTGCGCCAAGGGCTCGCCCTTGGTGATCGCAATCTGGATCAGGCCGTGCATGAAGCCCCACAGCACGCGCGAGACAACCTGCAGGTCGCCGATGTCGGAGCGGATCGTGCCGTCGCGCTGGCCGGTCGCGAGCGCTTCGACGACGACGTCGTGCACCCGCTTGCCGCACTCCACGCACGTCTCTGCCTGCGGGCTCAGCTCAGTGCCGGCTGGCGCCTGCGACTCGAGCCGCGCGCAGGCATCGAAGAAATGCGGGAATTCCTGCGCATACGCCATGTACGCGCGACCGCAGGCCTCGACCTTGTCCATACCCGTGCGGGCGCGACCCACCGCTTCGGTGAAGCGCTGCCGCAGCATCTCCAGGGCGCGCGCCGCGATCGCGAAGTGCAGGTCCTGCTTGTCCTTGAAGTACACGTAGACCAGCGCGCGGCTCAGGCGGGCGCGGCGGGCGACGCTGTCCATCGTGACTGCGTCCCAGCCCATTTCGCGATAGAGATCTTCGGCGGCCTCCACGATTTCCACGCGGCGGCGGTCTTTCTCTTCCTGGCGGCGTTCGGCGATGTACGACATGGGCCGGTACGGTACGCCGCCATTGACACAGTGTCAACAGATAAATCGATGTCAAAAATAAAATTGTTGTCGGGCTGGGCCGATTTACTGGCGGGGGAGGAGGAAGCGCAAGCCGTGCTGGTTGAGGATCGCGCCGTCCGGGGTGATGCGCTCGAGCGTCGGGCCTTCCTTAAGTGCCTGACCTTCCGTGTATTTGCGCATGTTCACGAACACGAAGCGGTCCGCCGGCTTCGGGGCGTAGACATGGATGTCGAGGTGCATGTCCGGGAGGGCCGTGCCGCTCGCCGCCAGGGTCTGTGGCGTCGGCAGCACCTCCTGGTCCCGCGCGAGCTGCGATTGAGGCGCGGGTTGCACGGCGGCCGGCGCCACCGACGGCGCCTCGATCGGACGCACCATCGGCGGACCTTCCGGCACGGTGGCGGCCGCAGAGAGCTGCGGGTCCGCGTCGGGAGCGACGCCAGGCTCGTAGGTGCCCGCTTCATCAGAAAGCGCGTGCACCGCTGGATTCGTTGATGCATCGACCGGCGGATTGCCGCGCGGCATGCGGCTCGCACTCGCGGGCAGTGGCGCTTGCGTGCCGGGGCGCGCATCGGTCGCGGGCGCGTTCGTCGCTGCTGGTTGGCTCGCAGCCGGCGGCGCGCTCGAGCGCGCATCGCCGTCGCGCATCAACACGACGAGCAGCACGCCGAGATTCAGTACCAGCAGCGCGCCGACCGCGACGACCCACCACGGTTTGTCAGCGCGGCGCCGGCTCACTTGCACGTCGGCGAGCGAAGGCCCGACCTGCCGCTGCCGCTCGTTCTCGGATTTTTTCAGCGCGTCGAGGATGAAGCTCATCAGCTGGCTCCCGGGCTGTCCTGCGCCTGGGCAACCAGGAGCGGCGCGCCGCCCGAGTTGTTGAGCGTGTCGAGCACGATCTGCGTCTGCACGCCCGCGATGCCGTCGACGTTGAGCCGATGCTGCCGCTGAAACTCTTCCACCATGCGCACGAGCTCCTCGTCGTAGTAGTCGCTGGAATTATCCTCGCCGGACTTGCCGTGAGCCGTGTTGAGCGAATTGCGCAGCCAGCGCACGCCCGCACCTTGCATGCCCGCCGAGAGCGCGCGCGGTGCTGCGACCTGCGGCCGCCAGAGAATCAGATAGTCGCCGTACCACAGGCGCGACAGCGACGCGATGGAAATGTCGCGCGTCGTGTCGGGGAAGCGCACCTTCGCCGCGTCGGCGTCCAGCCCCGCGATCACGACCTGGTGTGCGTTGCCGGCCTCATCGATCAGCGTGAGGATCGCGGGACGGTTGAGCGTGCGCAGCTGACCCCACGAGCCCTGCTGATACACGCACTCGAGTCCCTGCTGCAGCGCCTGGTTGCAGGGCCGGCCTTTCGCGGGATCGAACTTCGCGCCCCACAGGCCGAAAAGCTGCGTAAAGGCCGCTTCTGTAGTGCTTTGGCCGGGTTGCTCCTTCAGCAGCGATTCGATTTCGGCGAGGGTGGGCGCAGCGACAGGCGGCGGGGCGCTCGCCGCTCGTTCGACTTCGATCGCGGCCGGCGCGGGTGCGACTGCGGTGGGCGTCGCCGCCGCTGCGACTTCGTTTTCGCCGACGGCGCGGCTCGGCAACAGCTGCCAGACGCCGAGCGCAAGGCCGAGCACTGCGACGGTTCCCGACGCTCCGATGAGCGCCTTCGTCCACGGCGGATTGAAGGAGCGTCCGTACACCTCGCCGGCGGCCTCGCGCACCATTGCAGGACCGATGCGGTGTTGCTCCTGCGTGAACGCGCCGAGCAGCGCGCGGTCGCAGATCACATTGATGATGCGCGGGATGCCGTCGCTGAGCCGATGCACTTCGCGCAACGCCGCGGCGGAAAAAACTTCGCCGGTCGCGGAGCCCGCGACCCGCAGTCGATGATTCACATACGAGGCGGTCTCGGCGCGCGACAGCGGTGCAAGGTGATAGCGGCCGGTGATGCGCTGAGCGAGCTGGCGCAGCTCGACGCGCGCGAGCACCTCGCGCAGCTCGGGCTGACCGATGAGGATGATTTGCAGCAGCTTCTGCGACGCCGTCTCCAGGTTCGTGAGCAGCCGCACCTGCTCCAGCGTTTCGGGCGTGAGGTTCTGCGCCTCGTCGACGATCACGACGACGCGCCGGCCCTTGGCGTGCGCTTCCAGCAAGCGCTTGTTGAGGAGGTCGACGAGGTCCTTGATGCTCGACGCGTCCTCGTCGCGCATGAAGATGCCGAGCTCTTCGCAGATCGTCAGGACGAACTCAACCGGCGTCAACTGTGGGTTGAGGATGACGGCGACGTCGGCATGCCCCGGCATGCGCTCGAGGAGCGAGCGCACCACGGTCGTCTTGCCGGTGCCGACCTCGCCGGTGAGCTGGATGAAGCCGCCGGCCTCGTTGATCCCGTACAGCAGGTGTGCGAGCGCCTCGGCGTGCCGCTCGCTCATGAAGAGATAGCGCGGATCCGGGGTGATTGCGAAGGGCTTCTCGCCCAGGCCGAAAAAGCTCGTGTACATGCGCAGATGCAGCGGAAACGGGAAAAGATGATGCTCGTCGCGGTCGGGTCTTGCAACGCGGGCAAGTGCGCCCGGGGGTTAAGTCGCGGGCGGATTCACTTCAATCGTGACCGCCACCGCCTTGGCAACGGGACAGCAGAGCCGATACCCTGCCCATCCCCTGTTTCATGGGAAGTTGCGCGCGACCGTGAAGGCACTTTCATTTCATCAGCTCACCAAGACCTACAAGAACGGCGTCCAGGCCCTCAAGGGCATCGACCTGACGGTCGAAGAGGGCGATTTCTTCGCGCTGCTGGGGCCGAACGGCGCCGGCAAGACCACCGCAATCGGCATCGTCACCTCGCTGGTCAACAAGACCGGCGGCCAGGTGGAGGTGTTCGGGCACGACATCGACCGGGAGCTCGCGGTCGCCAAGTCCTGCATCGGACTCGTGCCGCAGGAGATCAATTTCAACCAGTTCGAGACGGTCAGCACCATCCTGGTCAACCAGGCCGGGTTTTACGGAATCCCGCGTACGGTGGCGCATGACCGCCTGGAGAAGTACCTCGGCGCGCTGCAGCTCTGGGAGAAGCGCAACGCCGTGTCGCGCACGTTGTCCGGCGGCATGAAGCGCCGCCTGATGATCGCGCGGGCCCTGATGCACGAGCCGCGGCTGCTGATCCTCGACGAGCCGACCGCCGGCGTCGACATCGAAGTGCGCCGGACCATGTGGACGTTCATGCGCGACATCAACGCCGCCGGCACGACCATCATCCTGACCACGCACTACCTCGAAGAGGCCGAGAGCCTGTGCCGCCACGTCGCGATCATCGACAAGGGGCGCATTATCGAGAACGACCGTATGAGCCGCGTGCTGCGCAAGCTCCAGACCGAGGTGTTCGTGCTCAACCTGCGCAATCCGATTCCTGCGGCGCCGGTCCTGCCCGGCTATCGCCTGACGGTGCCCGACGATCACACGCTCGAAATCGAAGTGTCGAAGGAGCAGAACCTGAACGACATCTTCTCGCGTCTCACCGCGGCCGGCATCGAAGTGCTGTCGATGCGCACCAAGACCAACCGCCTGGAAGAGCTGTTCGTGCGGCTGGTCGAGCAGCACCCGGCCCAACATCCGAACAAGGCTGCGTCATGACCGTGCCTCCCGAGACACTCGAGCAGACCGCCGCGCAGGCGCACGACGAAAGAGCGGCGCTCGCGCGCACCAACGCCGTGGGGTTCGCCACGATCGTCATCCGCGAGCTCAATCGCATCATCCGCATCTGGGGCCAGACGATCGTCCCGCCCGCGATCACCGCGACGCTGTACTTCGTCATCTTCGGCAGCCTCATCGGCCGGCGCATCGGCGACATGGGCGGCTACACGTACATCCAGTACATCGCGCCGGGCCTGATCATGATGTCGGTCATCACGAACTCGTACGGCAACGTCGTCTCGTCGTTCTTCGGCGCCAAGTTCGGCAAGCACATCGAGGAGTTGCTGGTGTCGCCGCTGCCGAGCTGGCTGATCGTCACCGGCTACATGGTGGGCGGCATCCTGCGCGGCCTGATCGTCGGCGTGGTGGTGACGACCATCACGCTGATCTTCACGCGCCTGCACGTGCACAACGTGCTGGTCGTCACGACTGCAGTGCTGCTGAGCTCGATCGTGTTCGCGCTCGCCGGCATGATCAATGCGGTGTTCGCGAAGAACTTCGACCAGATCTCGTTCATCCCGACGTTCGTGCTGACGCCGCTCACGTATCTGGGCGGCGTGTTCTACACGATCAAGCTGCTGCCGCAGTGGGCGCAGGGCGTGTCGCACGCGAACCCGATCCTCTACATGGTGAACGCGTTCCGCTACGGATTCCTGGGCGTGTCCGACGTCGACATCCGCCTGGCGTACACGATGATGATCGGCGCCGCGGTCGTGCTGTTCGCGAGCTGCGTCTGGCTGCTGACGCGGGGTGTTGGGACCCGCGAGTAGGTCGGGTCTTAGCCCGACTCTCCTTCCTCTTCTCCGTCCGGCTCGCTCATCAGCTTCTCCCATTCGCTGATGATCTCCCGCGCGATCTCCACATCCTCATCCGCCACCGCCACGCCGACGAGATTGCCCAGCGGCAATTCGCCCG
>DASYRK010000094.1:0-5790 GCA_036004505.1 Steroidobacteraceae bacterium | reverse complement strand
CCTGGTCGAGCGCGCGCACATCCGGCCGCGCATCGATCGGCGTGCGCACCATGATGTCGTACTGCTCGCCGTCGCTGTCTTTGAACTCTCCCGCCGGAATGCCTGCGACCGCGAGACGCACGGCGCGATCGAACTCGACGGCCGGCACGCCGAGCAGCGCCGCCTTCTGCGAATCGATCGCGAGACTCAGATTCGTGCGGCGCATCCGCACGGGGTTCTGCACGTCACGCGTCCCGGGCGTCGCCCGCATCACCTTCTCGACGACGCCCGCCAGTCGATGCAGCTCGGCGAGATCCGGACCGACCACGCGGATGGCGATCGGCGCGCTGATTGCCGGACCGTTGCTGAACTCGCGCACGTAGATGCGCGCGTTCGCGTACACCCGGAACTGCTCGCGCAAACGTTCCAGCACCTGCGGCGTCGTGCGCGGATCGTAGCTGCGCAACTTCACGAACAGATCTCCGTAGCTGATGTCGCCGTCGTGGCTCGCCACGTTGTAGTAGATCAGCGGATTGCCGTGACCAATATTGGTGAAGAACGACACCACTTCCGGCGTCTCGCGCAGCTTGCCTTCGACGAACTGCAGCGCGCGGTTCGTTGCCGCGAGGCTGCTGCCGTCCGGCGTCTCGACGGTGATCAGAAAATGCGGCGTATCGGCTTTCGGAAACAGGCTGAAGCCGATGACTTTGCTCAAGGCCACGATGACGACCAGGCAAGTGGCGAGCGAGCCCCAGACTGCGGTGCGCGGATGCGCCAGAGCCTTGCGTGCGAGCGGCTGATAGAAGCGGCGGATCATCTCCGTCAGCCACTGCAATGCGCGGTTGCCGCGCTCATCCTGATGCTCAGGCAGCACGCGGCTCGCGAGGAACGGAATGATCGTGAGCGCGATCAGCAGCGACGCGCCGACGGTCGCGAACACGGCGATCGGCAGCACGCGGATGAACAGTCCGGAGTTGCCGCCGATCATCATCAACGGCAGGAACGCCAGCATGATCGTCGCAGTGCAGCCGACGATCGCCTGGAGGATCTGTCGCGTGGCGAGGATCGCGGCCTGCAGGCGCGTGTGACCCTCGCGCAGGAAGCGCGCGATGTTCTCGACCACGACGATCGAATCGTCGACCAGCAGCCCGAGCGCGACGACGAAGCCGGCGATCGAGATCTGGTTGAGCGAGAAGCCGAGGAAGAACAGCACCGACAAGCCGATCGCGAGCGACAGCGGGATCGAGATCATCACGATGCCGGCGGCGCGCAGGCCGAGCGGCAGCAACGTGATCGCAACCAGCGCGATGGCGATCAGGAAATCGTTGCCGAGCCCGCCGAGCCGCCGCGCGACGTTCTCCGACTGGTCGAAGCCGACCTGCAGCTGCAGGCGCTTCGGCAAGCGGCCCTCGAAGCGCTCGGCGGCGGCGAGGATCCGCTCACGCACATCAAAGATGTTGTAGCCGTCCTTTTGATTCGCCGTCACGAACACCGCGCGCTGACCGTTGAAGCGCCCGATGTAGCGATGCTCCTGCGTGCTCCAGCTCACGTCTGCGATGTCGCGCACGCGGACTGTGCGGCCATCCGCGACTGCGACGACGGTGTCGCGTACCTGGTCCAGCGTTTCGTAGCTGCCGGACGTCTTGAGACTGAAGCTGCGGCTGTCGACATCGATCGAGCCGCCCGGAATGCTGGCGTTCTCGCTCTGCAGTGCCTGCAGCACGCGACCCGGCGCGAGCTTCAGCTCCGACATGCGCGGCAGATCGAGCGCAACGCGCAGTTCGCGTGCGGGATACGCCCAGGTCTGCGCATTGCGCACGCCGTCCACGGTCTTGAGCGTGTCTTTCAGGTCGCGTGCGTATTGCTCCAGTTCGGCGTACGGTGCATCCGGCGACACCAGGGCGAACTGCACGATGTTCACGAGCCCCGGGTTGACCTTGTGGATCGAGAGGTCACTGATTTCCGGTGGCAGTGTCGGGCGCAACGCGCTGACCTCGCGCACCACCTCTTCGTACTTCTTGTCCGTGTCGACGAAGGAATAGAACTCCGGGATCACGATCGCGCCGCCGTCGGTGCTGCGCGACTCGATCCGCTTCAGGTCGTCGAGCTCGCTCAGCCGGTCCTCGAGCGGCTTCACGACCAGCCGTTCGACCTCCTGCGGCTCCGCGCCGGGGTACTGCACGTAAATGCGGAAGCGGCCGACGGGGAAGTGCGGATCCTCCTGGCGCGGGATGTTGCGGAAGGACGTGAGCCCGAGCGCGACCAGCATCGCGAACGCGACGAGCGTGAACTGATAGCGGCGGATCGGAAACTCGAGCCAGCTCACAGGCGCGCACTCGCGACGCGCTCGCCGTCTTCCAGGTACTGCGCGCCGTCGGTGATGACGTGCTCGCCCGGCTCGACTCCGCCGGCGAGCGCCACGGTCGCGCCTTCGATGAAGGCGACTTCGACGTCGCGGCGGCGCGCATGATCCTTGTCGAGGACGAACAGGCGCGCGTTACGTCCGTCGCCCTCGACGATCGCGCCGATCGGCACGTAGACGCGCGAGCTGGCGCTCGCGGACGACGGCACGATCGTGAGCTTCGCGACCAGTCCGCTCTTCAACGGCAGCGCTGCGCCGTCGACAGCCACTTCGACGTCGAACATGCCGCTCGCGCGGTCGGCAGCGCTCGCAATCTCCGTCACTTTGCCGTCGAGCGTTGCTTCGGGCAGCGCGTCGAGGCGGACCTGCACAGCGTCGCCGAGCTGCACCTGCACGATCTCGCGATCGGCGAGCCCGGCGCGCACGACGAACCCGCGATCCTGCGCACCGAGCACCAGTACCGGCGCTCCGGGCGCAACCAGCTCCCGCTCCTCGGCGAGCCGGCGCAGCACCGTGCCGTCGCGCGGCGCGACGATAGCGGCGTAGTTCCAATTGAATCTCGCGGAGTTCAGTGCCGCTTCGGCCACCGCCGCTTGTGTGCGAAGGTCCTGCAATTGTTCGAGGCTGATGACCTTGTCGGCGTACAAGCGCTCGCCGCGCGCTACGTCGCGCGCCGCTTTCTCCGCGGCCTGTCGCGCCTGTTCGACCTGTGCATTGACTTCGGTCTGCTCGATCTCGGCGAGCTTCTGGCCCTTGCGGACCTGCTCGCCCTCGACGGCGGCGAGATGCTTGATGACGCCGCCGACTTTGAACGCGAGTCGAATCTCATCCTTGTTCGCGAGCAAGCCGTTGGTGCGGATCGACGGCGCTGCCGGACCGGTGATGGCTACAGCCGTGCTGACCGGTGTCGGCTGCGTCGGCTCGTCTTTCGCGACGCTATTGCAGCCGGCTGCGACGGTCGCGCAGGCAATCATGAGAAGCAGGTGAGCAGTGTGCATAGTCAGACCCCTGGATCGAAAGGCAGATCTCCCGCGGCGGTCGCGTATTCGAGCTCGGCGCGGCGTGCGAGGACATCGAAGCGGGTGACGTTGTGATTCAGCTCGGCGCTGGTGAGCGCGCTGCGCGCGTCGATGAACTCGACCTGGTTGATGACGCCTTCGTCGCGCTTGCGACTGGCGATGCGGAACGCGGCGCGTGCGGCATCGGCACGCGCTGCTGCAGTCGTCAGCGAGTCACGGGCAGTCGTCAGCCGGTCGAACGCCTGTTGAACTTCGAGCCGGATCTGCTGCGCGATCTCTTCCTTGCGCAACACGAGCTGGCGCTCGGTCGCGCGGGCCTGTCGTGCGCGCGCCGAGTCGCCGCCGCCATCGAACAGGCGCCAGGTGAGGACCAGCGACGCAACTCCGAAGTTGTAGCGATCACCGAAGCCGTATTGCTCGCCCTGCGTGCCGGCGTCGAGGCCCAGCGTCAGCACCGGCCACTTCTGCTTACGCGCTACGGTCACTTGCTCTGCGGCCGCGCGCCGCAGCTGATCGACGTGTCCGATCTCGGGACGCCGGTCGAGCGCCTCCGTCCACAAGTTCGGCAGAGCGCCATTGCGCCACGCCGTCCCGGCCGGCGGTGACGACGATTGAATCGACGCCGGCAACTCGCGATTCAGCAGGAAGTTGAAGAAGCTCTGCGCCTGCGTTGCGAGATTTTCGCTCTCGCGTTGCTGTTGATGGACCGCGAGCAACTCGGCCTTCGCGCGCAGCACCTGGTCTTCGGTGACTTTGCCGTTGGCGAACAGCGATTCGTTGACGCGCAGGTTCTCGCGCAGCAACGCCTCGCTGGCCGAGACGATCTCGACGGCGCTGCGGGCCTTCAGCCAGTCGAGATACGCAATCGTTACGTCGCGGCGCAGAGTGCGCGCGACCGCCATGCGGTTGAAGTTCGTCGCATCGAGCAGCGCGCGCTGCGCGCGGACCGCGGCGGGAATCGTCGGCGCATACAGCGGCTGGCGCACGACCACGCGAGTGTCCTGTTCCTCGCGTCGCAGGAACGGCACCGAGATGTCCTCGACCTGCGGGAACCGTGCGGGCTGGCCTTGCGCCGCCAGCAGCTCGTTCAGGGTCGAGTAGACGGGATTGAGCGTCGTGCCGAGCGGGATCGTGAACTCGCGGCCGCCGTCGGCCCGCGAGTAGCGCGCCTGCAGCGAGACTTCCGGGAAGAACCTGGCCCGCGCGGCTGCGAGCGCTTGCGTTGCTTTGTCGACTTCGAGCGTCTCGCCCTGCAGTGCGAGATTGCTGCGCAGACTCTCCGCGACATAGCGCTCGACGACGACGTCGAACTCTTCCGCAATTTCGGCGTGCGCGACCAGCGGCGCCACGAGGCCGATGCCTATAGCTAAGACACGCCCGATCACGATCCCGCCTAAGGAAACGACCCCTGTAGTGATCCTTAGATCGTATTGCGCGGGCAAAACCCGACCTGCAAAAAAAAGCCCTCCGTGAGGAGGGCGAAGGGGGTTCGGGAATGCGCCGGATCAGCCGGGCGCGGGTGCGATGTGTGCGCTGGCCGCCGTCGCCTCGGTTGCGCGCACATCGATCGTCGGCGGGATCAGCTTGTAGATCGCGGGCGTCACGATGCGGGCGATAAAGGTGGAGGAGAGCAGTCCGCCGATGATCACCCACGCCAGCGGTGAATACATCGCCGAGTTCTGCAGCGCCAGCGGCAGCAGGCCACCGATCGCCGTTGCGCTCGTCAACAGGATCGGCAGGAAACGAACTTCACCGGCGCGCTCGATGGCTTCGTCGAGCGGCACACCGTCGGCGCGCAGCCGATTCGTGAAGTCGACGAGCAGGATCGAGTTCTTGGTCTCGATGCCGATGAGAGCGATGAAGCCGATCGTTGCGGTGAACGAGATCGTGTTGCCGGTGAGCCCGAGCAAGAGGATGCCGCCCGCGATGCCGAACGGGACGACGGTGAGTACGATGAGCGTGCTCTTGAAGTTGCCGAACTCGAGCACGAGGATCGCGACGATGCCGAGCAGGGCGATGATCAGTGCGGACTGCAGGCCGCCGAAGCTTTCGGTGCGCGTTTCGAGCTCACCGCCCGGGATGTACGAGTAACCGCGCGGCCATTGCATCTGATCGAGCCGGTCGAGCACGGCCTGCGTCACCCGGTCCGTGTTGTAGCCGCTCTTCACGTCGGCATTGATGGTGACGGCGCGCTCGCGGTTCCAGCGATGAATCTCCGTCGGCGCGGAGGTGAACTCGACGCGCGCCAGCTGGCTCAGCGGCAAGGTCTCGCCGTTGAGAGTTGCAACGCGCACCTGGTCGAGCGCGCGCACATCCGGCCGCGCATCGATCGGCGTGCGCACCATGATGTCGTACTGCTCGCCGTCGCTGTCTTTGAACTCTCCCGCCGGAATGCCTGCGACCGCGAGACGCACGGCGCGATCGAACTCG
>DASYRK010000093.1:0-76310 GCA_036004505.1 Steroidobacteraceae bacterium | reverse complement strand
CATTGCGACGCCGGCGCGGTGAAGCGCGAGTTCGGATGCGCGCCTTTCTTCCCGCTCGACGGCGTCCATTCGTTGCCTTCCCAGTCAATTCCCTTCTCCGGCGCGGGCACGCCCATGTCTTCCCACCACACATCGCCGTCGGGCGTGAGCACCACGTTCGTGAAGATCGTGTTCTTCGCGCACGCGGTCAGCGCGTGCGGATTCGACTTCACGGACGTTCCCGGCGCGACGCCGAAAAAGCCGGTCTCGGGATTCATCGCGTAAAGCCGCCCGTCTTTGCCGACGCGGATCCAGGCGATGTCGTCGCCGAGCGTCGTCACCTTCCACCCCGGGACCGTCGGTTGCATCATCGCGAGATTGGTCTTGCCGCAAGCGCTCGGAAACGCGGCGGCGACGTAATGCTTCTTCCCCTGCGGCGACGTCAGGCAAAGGATCAACATGTGTTCCGCCATCCAGCCTTCTTTCTTCGCCACGACCGACGCGATGCGCAGCGCGAGACATTTCTTGCCGAGCAACGCGTTGCCGCCGTAGCCGGAGCCGACGCTCTTGATCGTGAGCTCCTCGGGGAAATGCATGATGAAGCGACGGTCGGGATTGAGATCGCCGATCGAGTGCAGTCCCTTCACGAAGGTGCCGTCGCGCTCGATCCTGCGCAGCGCCGGGGTGCCCATGCGCGTCATGATGCGCATGTTGGCCACGACGTAGGCGCTGTCGGTGATCTCGACGCCGCAGCGTGCGAACGGCGAGTCGATTGGTCCCATGCAGTACGGAATCACGTACATCGTGCGGCCGCGCATCGCGCCGTCGAACAGCGCATCGACTTTGCGATGCGCTTCGGCGGGATCCATCCAGTGGTTGTTCGGACCGGCGTCGTCGCGGTTGCGCGTGCAGACGAACGTCAGGTGCTCGACGCGGGCGACGTCGGACGGGCTGGAGCGATGCAGGTAACAATTCGGGTGGGTCGCCGGGTTGAGCTTGCTAAGATCGCCGCTGCGAAGCATCGCTTCGATCAGTGTCGAGTTTTCGGCGTCCGACCCGGTGCACCAGTGAATCGAATCAGGCTTGGTCAATCGCGCGACTTGCTCCACCCAACTTTGAAGCGTCGCATTCGACGTGCTCATTTAGACGGAATCCTCCACGGCGTGCCGCGGCCAAAAACAGGCGCGGGATTATACCGGTCGCCCCTGCAGAGTCATTGCGCGCCCGGCCTCACGGTGCCATAGTGCTGCGCTGTGGAATTTCAACAGCTATCCTGCGTAAGTTAAGGAATTTACCGAGATTCTGCGTCTTCATCGCCGCCGTTTTTGCGGCAGGGTTGCTGTCCCGTGCGGCCGCCCAGGAGCCGACGGAAATCCAGACCGAGCTGGTCGCCGAAGTGCGCGAGAACGTCAGCACCACGCCCGGCCGCGAGGTCTTCCGCTTCGTCCCGGCGCAGATGCTGGAACAGGGCCAGGTCGTCTATTACACCGTGCGCATCACCAATCAGACGACTGTACCCTTGCGTAACGTAGCTGTCGTTCAGCCCGTTCCGGCGAACACCGTCTACATCGCGGATTCGGCGGCCGGCCCAGGTGCAGCCGTGTCGTTCTCCGTCGACGGCGGCCACTCGTTCGCTGCCGCCGCCGCCCTCGTGACCGAGATCGAGGGTACGAAGCAGCCAGCGCGGCCTGATCAGTACACGCACATCCGCTGGCAGCTGCGAAATCCGCTCGCGCCAGGCGCGACGGCGCTGGCACGCTTTCGCGCGACGTTCCAGTAGGCACGCCGCACACCATGCACGACTACTCAGATCTGTTCGGCGCCGAAGGCCCGCTGGCGACAGCGATCCCCGGCTTCGCGACGCGCGACGAGCAGATCGAGATGGCCGAGCAGGTGGCGATGGCGCTGCGCGCGCACGGCCGCCTGATCGTCGAGGCGGGCACCGGCACCGGCAAGACGTTCGCGTATCTCGTGCCGGCGCTGCTCTCCGGCCGTCGCGTCATCGTCTCGACCGGCACGCGCAACCTGCAGGATCAGCTGTTCCATCGCGATCTGCCGACGGTGGCGCGCGCCATCGGACGGCCGGTGCGCGTCGCGCTGCTCAAGGGTCGCGCGAACTATCTCTGTATCCATCGGCTCGAGCTCGCCGAGCAGCAGGCGGCTGCGCGAGGTTTGCGCAGGGAGGTCGCGCGCGGCCTGGGCAAGGTGCGCGAATGGGCGCGCGTGACGCGGCAGGGCGATATCGCGGAGCTCACGCAGCTCAGCGACTCCGACCCGGTGTGGCAGTGGGTGACCTCGACGCGCGACAACTGCCTCGGCCCGGAGTGTCCTTCGTTCGACCGGTGTCACGTCGTGCAGGCGCGTCGCGATGCGCAGGCCGCGGACGTCGTCGTCGTCAATCATCACTTGCTGATGGCCGATCTCGTGCTGAAAGAGGAGGGCTTCGGCGATCTGCTGCCCGGCGCCGATGCGATCGTCATCGACGAAGCGCACCAGTTGCCGGAGATTGCGGCCAACTTTCTCGGCTTCGCGGTCTCCAGCCGCCAGCTGCAATCGCTGTCGCGCGACGTCGCCGCGGAGTTGCTCGCGACCGGTGCGCGGCACGACGTGTCCGCGACGTTCGCGCAGACGCTCGATCGCCATTTGTTCGACCTGCAGGATGCGCTGCGCGGTCCGCGCGAGCGCACCGAGGCGAGAGAGTGGTCTGGGCACGTCGTCGAATCGATCGAGCAGTTGCAGGGGCTGCTGAGCGAATTCGTCGCTGCGCTCGGCGAAGCGGCCAAAGACAGTACCGCGATCGCGGCGCTGCGCCGGCGCGGCGCGGAACTGGCCGCGCGCCTGCGAATGCTGGTCGCGCAGGATGAAGAGGCGGCGAGCGTGCGGTGGGCGCAATCGACGACTCATGGTGTGACGTTGCACTACGTGCCGGTCGACGTCGCAGAACAGCTCGGTGCGCTCGTCGAAGGGCACACGAGTGCGTGGATCTGCACGTCGGCGACGCTCGCCGTCGGCGACAGCTTCGATCACTTCATGGGACGCCTCGGGATGCGCGAGGCGACGACCGTGCGGTTCGGCAGCCCGTTCAGCTACGAGCGTCAGACGCTGCTGTATCTGCCGCGTGGGCTCGATCCGCCGTCATCGCCGCGTCATACGGAGCAGGTCATCGATGCCGCGCTGCCGGTTCTGCATGCCGCCGGCGGTCGCGCCTTTCTGCTGTTCACCAGTCATCGCGCGCTGCGCGACGCTGCCGAAATCCTGTTGCAACGGCTCGGCGCCACTTTGCCGTTTCCCGTGCTCGTGCAAGGCGACGGACCGCGAGAGTCGTTGCTGTCGAAGTTTCGTGAATATGGCAACGCCGTGCTGCTCGGCACCAGCAGCTTCTGGGAAGGCGTCGATGTGAAGGGCGCGGCGCTCTGCGTCGTCGTGATCGACAAGTTGCCGTTCGCCGCGCCGGACGATCCGGTGCTGAAAGCGCGACTGGACGCGATCGAGCAACGCGGCGGCAGCCCGTTCTTCGAAGAGCAGATTCCGCAGGCGGTGATTGCGCTGAAGCAGGGCGTCGGGCGGCTGATGCGCGATCCAAACGACTTCGGCGTCGTCATGCTGTGCGACCAGCGTCTGCGCACGCGGGCCTATGGCCGGATCTTTCTGGAGAGCCTGCCGCCGATGCCGCGCACCGAGCGGATCGACGAAGTCGAGGAGTTCCTGTACGAAAAGCTCGCGTCAGTGGGCATCGCCGCGCAAGCACCGCGCCGGGTCGCGCCGTGAAGTTGCTGGCCATCGATACGGCCACCGAGCGTTGCTCGGTCGCGCTGCTCATCGACGACCGCGTCATCGAGCGTGCAACGGAAACGCCACGCGGTCATGCTGACCTCGTGCTGCCGATGGTTGATGATGTGCTGAAGGAAGCGGGTCTGACGCTGCAACAGCTCGACGGTCTCGCGTACGGTCGCGGGCCCGGATCGTTCACGGGAGTGCGAATTGCTGTCGGCGTCGCTCAGGGCCTCGCGTACGGCGCCCACCTTGCGACTGTCGGCGTATCGAATCTGGCAGCGGTCGCTCAGCAGTTCGCTGTCACAGGCGCGCGGATCCTCGTTTGCATGGATGCGCGCATGAACGAAGTGTATTGGTGCCGGTTCGAAGCGACGCCTGACGGACTTGTGGTGCCCATTCCGCCCGAGCGCGTCGATCGGCCGGAAGCGGTCGAGGCGGGCGGTGCGACCGTGTTCGCAGGAACCGGGTTTGGCGCGTATCCGCAGCTGGCCGTCGGACGCGCTGCAGTCGCCGTCCACGGTGCCGTCCTGCCCCATGCGCGCGAAATTGCACGGCTTGCTGCGGCGGAGCTGCGTGCAGGGCGGTGCGAGCCGCCCGAGCGGGCTCAGCCTGTGTATTTGCGTGACCAGGTTGCAACCGTCAAGCCGCCGTAACATCGGAACCGCCTCTGGCGCGGGGAATTCATGTGGCTGTAATAATGCGTTGCTGTAATGAAGCAGCTGTTCCAGCTGTTAAATTGCTGTCACGATGACCGCCAAGCAGATCCTGATCGTCGAAGACGAGCGGCCGATCCGTGAAATGATTGCATTCGGATTGCGACGCAGCGGTTTCGAAGTTCGTGAAGCGCCGGACGCCGGCAGCGCGCGCGCCAGCGTCGCCGACCGCCGCCCCGACCTGGTGCTCATCGACTGGATGCTGCCCGACATGAGCGGGCTGGAGCTCACTCGCGCCCTCAAGCGGGACAAGGAAACGCAGGAAGTCCCGATCATCATGCTCACGGCGCGCGCCGAAGAGCAGGACAAAGTGATGGGCCTGGAAGGCGGCGCCGACGACTACGTCACCAAGCCGTTCTCGCCGCGCGAGCTGCTTGCGCGCATCAACGCGGTCCTGCGCCGCTCCAATCACGGCGGCGGCGAGGAGCTGATCGAAGCCGACGGCCTGGTGCTCGATGCCGCGAGCCATCGCGTGATGGTCGGCGACCGCACGGTGCAGCTCGGCCCGACGGAATATAGGTTGCTGTCCTTCTTCATGACGCACGCGGAGCGGGTGTACAGTCGCGCCCAGTTGTTGGACCGAGTGTGGGGCGGCAACGTCTATGTCGAGGAACGCACTGTCGACGTGCACATCCGCCGACTGCGCAAGGCGCTCGAAGCGTTTGCCTACGATCGGTTCATCCAGACCGTGCGCGGCTCGGGGTATCGGTTCTCCACGCGGGCGGAGTAGCCCTTGAAGCTTCCCGGCGCCATGACTCCGGCGGCCTGGCAGATGGTCTCCCGCCTCGGCATGGCGCTGCTCGCCGCGCTGGTGCTCGGCTTCGCGACCGGGCGCATCGCTCTCGCTTTCGCCACTGTCACCGGCGCTTACCTGGCAGTGCAGGTCTGGAACCTGGTGCGCCTCGAGCGCTGGCTGCGCCGACGCCGCATCGAGACGCCGCCGGATTTCAGCGGGCTGTGGGGCGAAGTCGTGGCGATCGTCAGCCGCATCTACCGCCGCAAGCAGTTCCATCGTGCGCGCGTCACTGCATTGCTGCGCGAGTTCCGGCGGCTGACGACGGCGATGCCGGAAGGCGCAGTCCTGCTGGGACCGGAGCACGAGATCCTCTGGTTCAATCACCGTGCGGCCGAGTGGCTCGGGCTGCGGCGCAAGCGCGATTTCGGCATCCGCATCGAGAACCTGGTGCGGCACCCGGACTTCGTCGAATACCTGCGCGAGGGCGTGGCGGCGGACGGCGTGACCGTGCAGGACACGGGCGACATCAGTCGCTGGTTTTCTTTCCACGTCGTGCGCACGGGCATGGCCGAGCGCCAGCTGCTGATGGTTCGGGACGTGAGCCGCGAGCAGCAGCTGCAGTCGATGCGGCGCGACTTCGTCGCGAACGCGTCGCACGAGCTGCGCTCGCCGCTGACGGTGATCACGGGCTATCTCGACGCGCTCGCCGACGACCAGAAGCTCGACCCGACCTGGAGCGCGCCCATTCTCGAGATGCGGCGCCAGGCGGAGCGCATGAGCACGATCATCCGCGACCTGCTCGAGCTGTCGAAGCTGGAGTCCGGCGAGCGGCCCATCGACGCCGAGCCCGTCGACATCCCGGGCATGCTGGCGATGCTGCGCAAGGAAACCCTCGCGCTCGAGCATCGACCGCATGAGGTGCGGCTCAAGCTCGACAGCCGCGACTGGCTGAAGGGCGTGGAGAATGAGCTGCATTCCATCGTCTCCAATCTGCTGTCCAATGCAGTGAAGTACACGCCGCCGCAAGGCGAGATCGAGCTGCGGTGGTGGACGGACGCCGAAGGTGGCCACATCGCCGTGAGCGATACCGGCGTCGGCATTGCCCCGGAGCACATCCCGCGCCTGACGGAGCGCTTCTATCGCGTCGACTCCGGCCGCTCGCGCGACCTCGGCGGCTCCGGGCTCGGGCTCGCGATCGTGCGACATGCGCTGCAGCGGCACGACGCTACGCTCACGATCGATAGCGTCGAGGGCAGCGGCAGCACGTTCACGTGTCACTTTCCGCGGCAACGCGTAGTGCCGCCGCCCGCGGAGTTCAGCCGCGCGCTCGCATCGGACGGTCAGGCAGTCATCTGAGCGTCACAATTCCGTCTGCGCTCGCAGCCCGCGCTGCAATCTCTCTGTAACAAGTCGTCCGTATAACGTCTGTCCGACAAACAAGGCGCCCGCGACACATCGACGCGCGCGCCGCTTGGCTTTTACGTGTCACGCCTGACAACCAGACCTACGGAGACCTTACCGTGAAGAACCTGATGATCGCGGCCGCCGTGGCCGCCGCCCTGTCACTGCCCGCCGCAGCACAGGCTGCCAGCTCGGACGACCTGGCGCAGATCCGCGAACAGCTTCAGGGACTCATGCAGCGCGTCGACAAGCTCGAGCACGAGAACCAGGCGCTGAAGAGCGAGAACCAGCAGCTGCAGGCGGACAGCGAGAAGCTCAAGGCCGAGGGCGACTACCTCAAGGCCGAAACGAAAGGACTGCGCAAAGACTCCGCCACGAACAGCGCGGCAGTCTTGGCGGTGAAAGGCACGGACTGGGCGAGCAAGGTCGCGGTCAAAGGCGACATGCGCTACCGCTACGAAGGCATCAGCGATGAGGGTCTCAACGCGAGCGGCGTGCAGAACACGGCGGATCGCTATCGCGATCGCATCCGTGCTCGCCTCAGTGTCGAAGCCAAGGCGACCGACAACATCCTGGTCGGGATCGGCCTGACGACGACCGAAAACAACGACCCGCGCTCGGGCAACCAGACGCTCAGCGGCACGTTCACGAAGAAGGCAGTGGAGCTCGATCTGGCCTACTTCGACTGGAAATTTGCCAACTGGGGTGACCTGATCGGCGGCAAGATGAAGCAACCCTTCTTCAAGCCCGCACAATCGACCTATTTCTGGGACAACGACATCACTCCGGAAGGTCTCGCGATCAGCTTCAGCAGCGGCATCTGGTTCGGCACTGCTTACAACTACTGGATCTCGGAGGTTTCGGGCCCCGAGAACACTGTGACCGCGGATTCCAGTGTCGCCGGCGCACAGGTCGGCGTGAAACTCCCGATCGGTGCCTCGACGCTGACACTGGCTGCGCACTACTACGATCTGAGCGCCGGGCAAGGCCGTCGCAACATCTTCTTCAACTGCTCGGCCACCAGCAACGGCTGTGCGAATGGCAACACGACGATCGGCGCCGCGGGCGCAGGGGTCCTGGCCTTCGACTACGAAGTCGGCGAATTGGCCGCTGAGTTCACCACGAACCTCGGCACGCTGCCGCTGACGTTGTGGGGACAATACGCGGAGAACCAGGATCCGGACGACCTGAACACTGCATGGTTCGCAGGATTCCGCTTCGGCACGGCCGCGAACGCCCGGACCTGGGAATTGGGCGCAGCGTACGGGGTCATCGAGAAGGACGCGGTGTTCGCGCAGTTCATCGACTCCGACTTCGCCGGCGGCGTCTCCGACTCCGAGGGCTGGGTGCTCAGAGCGGGCTACGTTCCGGTCAAGAACTGGACGCTCAACGCCACGTACTTCATGAACAAGCTCAACCGGGACCGCGCCAACTCGGCCGCTCAGACGGACGTCGACTACGACCGCCTGCAGCTGGACTTCAACGTGAAGTTCTGAGAAGGGGCGTCTTGCAGACTGCGGGGGCTGCGGGTATACCAGCCCCCATCAGTCACGCGAGCCCATCATGGAAAAGTCGGACCTTTCACATCACATCCTGAGCCGCTACAACGAAGAGCTGGAGCGCGTGCGCACCAGCGTGTTGCAGATGGGCGGGTTCGTGGAAGAGCAGCTCAAGCAGGCTGTGATCGCGCTCGTGCAGGGCGACAGCCGGCTCGGCGAGCAGGTGGCGCGCGGCGACCAGAAGGTCAACGCGATGGAGGTCGCCATCGACGACGACTGCAGCCGCATCCTCGCGACGCGCGCGCCCGCGGCCTCCGACCTGCGCCTGATCGTCGCGGTCATCAAGACGATCACCGACCTGGAGCGCATCGGCGACGAAGCGGAGAAGATCGGCTACATCGGCTCGCGGCTCGCGGCGGTCGAGCGGCCTGCTGACCGCTACCGCGAGATCAAGCATCTCGGGCGTCTGGTCGGCGACATGGTGCATGAAGCGCTCGATGCGTTCGCGCGCCTCGACCCGGAAGGCGCGGTGGCGATCGCGAAGAAAGACCGGCTGGTCGACGAGGAATACGAAGCGATCCAGCGCCAGTGCATCACGTTCATGATGGAGGATCCGCGCACGATCCGCCGCGCACTCGACGTGTTGTGGGTGGCGCGCGCGCTGGAGCGCATCGGCGACCACGCGAAGAACGTGTGCGAGTACGTGGTCTACATGGTCCACGGCAAGGACATCCGCCACCTGTCGATCGACGAGGTGGAGAAGCATTTGCAGTCCCGCTCGCAAAGGAGCCAGGGGCAGAGCGGTCAGAACCCGGAAGCGGCGAGTCGCTAGATGCTGTCAGCGATGTCTCGCCGGTCCGGCAACGCGCTGGGCTTTCTGGCTTGCGCGGGTCTCATGGGTTACGCGCTGTACGCGCAATACGTGCTCGGCCTGGCGCCATGCCCGCTGTGCATCTTCCAGCGCATCGCCACCATCGTAACCGGCATCCTGTTCCTCATCGCGACGCTGCATAACCCGCGCACGACCGGTGCGCGCGTGTATGGCGCACTGATCGGCCTCGCCGCGCTCGGCGGCGTGCTCATCTCGGCGCGTCACATCTGGATCCAGGCACAGCCGCCCGGCACGGTCGCCGCGTGCGGCGCAGATCTGAACTACCTGATGGAAATCATGCCGGTCACGGACGTCGTGACCAAGGTACTCACCGGCTCCGGCGAGTGCGGCCAGATCGACTGGACGTTCCTCGGGCTGTCGATGCCGTGGTGGGTAGCGATCTCGCTCAGCGTGCTCGGCGCGTGGGCGCTGGTTGTGAATTACAAAAAGAGCACGCTGTAGGTCGGGCTTTAGCCCGACAACAACTCCTTCATCACCTGCTCATACATCGCCGACAGCGCACTCATGTCGGCGACGCGCACGTGCTCGTTCACTTTGTGAATCGTCGCGTTGATGACGCCGAGCTCCACGACCTGCGCGCCGGTCGGCGCAATGAAACGGCCATCCGAGGTGCCGCCGGTCGTCGAGAGCTCCGGCTTGCGGCCGGTCATCTGCTTCACGACGCGATCGACGGCCTGCGACAACTCGCCGGGCGGCGTGAAGAAGGGCAGGCCCGAGACGAACCACTCCAGTGTGTAGTTCACCTTGTGGCGATTGAACACCTCGGTGATCGTCTGCTGCAGCGTCTCGACCGTCTGCTCGGTCGAGAAGCGGATGTTGAAGCGCGCCTTCAGCTCGCCGGGGATGACGTTCGGCGCGCCGGTGCCCGCCGCGATGTTCGAGACCTGGAAGCTGGTCGGCTGGAAGTACTCGTTGCCCTTGTCCCAGACGCGCGTTGCGAGCTCGGCGAGCGCCGGCGCAACGGCGTGCACGGGATTGTCGGCGAGATGCGGATAGGCGACATGACCCTGAATGCCGTGCACGGTGAGCTTGCCCGACAGCGAGCCGCGACGACCGATCTTCACGGTATCGCCGAGCGCGTCGGTGCTGCTGGGCTCGCCGACCACGCACCAGTCGATCTTCTCGCCGCGCGCTACCAGCGCTTCGACGACGCGGCGCGTGCCGTCGACTGACGGCCCTTCCTCATCGCTCGTCAGCAGGAACGCCAGCGTGCCGCTGTGATCCGGGTGCGCGGCGATGAAACGCTCCGTGGCGGTGACCATCGCGGCGAGGCCGCTCTTCATGTCGGCCGCGCCGCGGCCGTAGAGGATGCCGTCGCGAACGACCGGCTCGAACGGATCGGTCTGCCATTCCTCGCGCGGTCCGGTCGGTACGACGTCCGTATGGCCTGCGAAGCACAGTACCGGCCGCGCGCTGCCGTGCCGCGCCCACAGATTCTCGACCGGGCCGAACGGCATGCGCTCGACGCGAAAGCCGAGCGCTTCCAGGCGCTGGCCGATGAGCTGCAGGCAGCCGTGGTCTTCGGGGCTGACGGAAGGGCGGCGGATCAGGTCCTGGGCGAGGGCGAGCGTCGCGTCGGCATCGGTCGACAAAGTCATGGCCTCCGGGAGGCGGGGTTGCGAGGAGCAAATGTGCGGGGCGCGGTCTTATAACGAAGAACCTTCCGTGCCGGCAAGCGGCTCCGGTTGTTACGCCCGTGTGACACCAGCCGCTGTAAACCGTTGCCGGAGCGGGGCCGGGCGCCACCCGATGTAACACGAATGTAATCGACAGTGGTCACACTGCCGCGCAGGTGGAAGCATGCGGAACCCCGGGGCTTCCGATCGACATCCTACAACGAGGTCAAATCCATGAAGTTGTGGCACAAGTTGGGCGCGACAGTGGTGCTGAGCGGGCTTGCTACAGCCATCGCGCCACAGTACGCCGCGGCGCAGAGCGTCATCAAACTCGACGGGTCCAGCACGGTGTTCCCGATCGCCGAAGCGGTCGCCGAGGAGTTCCAGATCGCCAAGCGCGGCAAGGTCCGCGTGACTGTCGGCATCGCCGGCACCGGCGGCGGCTTCAAGCGCTTCTGCCGCGGCGAGACCGACATTTCCAACGCGTCGCGTCCGATCCTGACGGAAGAGATGGAAACCTGCCGCAAAGCGGGCATCAAGTACCTCGAGCTGCCGGTCGCGTTCGATGCGCTGACCGTGGTCGTGAATCCGCAGAATACCTGGGTCAAGTCGCTGACCACCGCCGACCTCAAGAAGATGTGGGAGCCGGGTGCGCAGGGCCGCGTCAAGACCTGGAACCAGGTCCGCTCGGAGTGGCCGGCGCAGCCGCTGATGCTGTTCGGCCCCGGCGCCGACTCCGGCACGTTCGACTACTTCACCGAGGCCGTGAACGGCAAGGCGAAGGCGAGCCGCGGCGACTACACCGCGAGCGAGGACGACAACGTGCTGGTGCAGGGCGTGGAGAACAACAAGAACGCGCTGGGCTACTTCGGCTACGCGTACTACGTCGGCCACAAGGACAAGATGAAGGCCGTGCCGATCCTCAATCCGAAGGGCAACGCAGTCGGCCCGAGCATCGAGGCCGTGAACGACGGCTCGTATCAGCCGCTGTCGCGCCCGCTGTTCATCTACGTGCGCGATACCGCTGCGCGGCGCGCCGAAGTGAAAGAGTTCATCGAGTTCTTCCTCGGCGACGGCGCAAATCTGGTGAAGGAAGTCGGCTACGTGCCGCTGCCGCCGCAGGCATACAAGCTGGCCCTGCAGCACTTCAACGGCGGCAAGCTCGGAACGGTGTTCGGCGGCGTCCCGGAAGTGGGCGTCACGATCGACGCGCTGCTGGCGCGCGAGGGCAAGCTCTAAGCTGCCGAGCTCGAATCGCCGCCAGCTGCCTGCGACCAGCCCAACTCCCCCTTTTTGGCTGGTTGCAGGCAGGCTGGCGGCAAGCCGTCGATTGCCGGTCGACGGGCGTCCCGCCAGCTATTAAAGTGCGCACCTCGAACGGGGCGGTGCGCTGCGAACGTCATCAATAACGTAGGGCCGAGTCGAAGGGTAACCAGTGAGCTCGCCGACAGCGACAGCAATCATTTCGCGCCGCGGCCTGCGCTATCGCAAGGTGCGCGATCGGTTGATCGAAGCGCTGCTGCTCGCCGCCGGCCTGGTCGCGGTTTTCACGACGGTCGCCATCGTGGCGATCCTGATCTACGAGTCCAGTGCATTCTTCGCCCACGTCTCGATCGTCGATTTCGTGACCGACACGATGTGGACGCCGCTGTTCGCGGATGCGCACTACGGCATTCTGCCGCTGGTCGCCGGCACGCTGACGACGACGATCGTTGCATTGCTGGTTGCCGTGCCGCTCGGCACGACGATCGCGATCTACCTCAGCGAGTTCGCGCCGCATAGCGTGCGCGAGACCGTGAAACCGATCCTCGAGTTGCTCGGCGCTGTGCCGACGGTCGTGTACGGCTACTTCGCGCTGACCATGGTCACGCCCGTCCTGCAATGGTTCATGCCCGACCTGCCGGGCTTCAACATGCTGAGCGCCGGTTTGGTCATCGGCTTGATGATCGTGCCGTACGTGAGCTCGGTGAGCGAAGACTCAATGCGCGCCGTGCCGCGCTACATGCGCGAAGGCTCCTACGCGATGGGCGCGACCCGGCTGCAGACCGCGTTGCGGGTCGTGGTGCCTGGCGCGTTTTCCGGATTGGCCGCCGCGTTCATTCTCGGCATCTCGCGCGCCGTCGGCGAAACGATGGTCGTCGCGATTGCCGCCGGCATGCAGCCGAATTTCACTTTCGACCCGCGCGAGCCCGCCGCGACCATCACGGCGTACATCGTGCAAGTCAGCCTGGGCGACCTGCCTCACGGCAGTATCGGCTATCAGAGCATCTTCGCAGCGGGACTGGTGCTGATGCTGCTGACGCTGCTGTTCAACATCGCCGGCTTCTCGCTGACGCGCAAGTTCCGGGAGGCGTACTGATGAGCGCCAGCGCAGCCTTGCTGGAGCAGGAAGCCCTGCGGCGCGGCTTGTCGCGGCGCAAGCTCTTCGACCAGGTTTTCGTGCTGGTCGGCCTCCTCGTGATGATCGTTTGCCTCGCGATCCTCGCGATCCTGTTCATCGACCTGGTGCGCGACGGCTCGGAACGCTTCACTTGGCAGTTCTTCACGAACTTCGCGTCGCGGCGCGCCGAGCGCGCGGGCATTCTCGCTGCGTGGGTCGGCACTTCGCTGATCATGCTGGTCACGGCAACGTGTGCCGTGCCGGTCGGCGTCGCCGCTGCCATCTATCTCGAGGAGTACGCGCCGAAGAACTGGTTCACCGCGATCATCGAGATCAACGTCACGAATCTGGCGGGTGTGCCCTCGATCGTCTACGGCCTGCTGGCGCTCGGCCTGTTCGTCTATCAGCTCGATCTCGGGCAGAGCATCGCCGCGGCGGGGCTCACGCTCGCGCTGCTGATCCTGCCGATCGTGATCGTCGCGACGCGCGAATCGATCCGCTCAGTGCCGAAGGCGATTCGTGAAGCCGCGTACGGGCTCGGCGCGACGCGCTGGGAAGTGACCAAGGACCACGTGCTGCCGTATTCGACCGGCGGCATTCTCACCGGCATGATCCTCGGCCTGTCGCGCGCGATCGGCGAGACGGCGCCGATCATCACGATCGGCGCGCTCAGCTTCATCGCATTCCTGCCGGAATCGCCGATCAAGGGCGAGTTCCCGTTCATCTCGTTCCAGTGGCTCAAGGATCCGTTCACGGCGATGCCGATCCAGATGTTTAACTGGGTGTCGCGGCCGGATCAGGCGTTCCAGGCGAACGCCGCCGCCGCCGGCGCGATCCTGCTCGGCATGACGCTGATCATGAACGCGGTCGCGATCTGGATTCGCTACCGCTTCCGCAAGAAAATCAACTGGTGATGTTGCATGGAAACCGCCGTGGCCAACGAAGACGCTGCCCGTAACGCGCACAATCCTGCTTCGCAGAGTGGGACGCCGCGCGTCACCATCGCCGTCGACGACACGCGCAAGGTGCGCACGTTGAACGTCAAGGCGGCGGTCGAGAACGTCAACTTCTACTACGGTCAGCACCGCGCGCTGAAGAACCTGACGATCCCCATCGCCGAGCGCCAGGTGACTGCGCTGATCGGCCCGTCGGGCTGCGGCAAGAGCACGTTCCTGCGCTGCTTCAACCGCATGCACGACCTGCAGCCGGACACGCGCTACGAGGGCAGCATCACGCTGCACCCGGACGACCTCAACCTGATCGGTCCCGGCGTCGATCCGATCGAAGTGCGCATGCGCATCGGCATGGTGTTCCAGAAGCCGAACCCGTTCCCGAAGTCGATCTTCGAGAACGTCGCGTACGGTTTGCGTCTGCGCGGCATGCGCAACCGCGCCACGCTCGCCGAGGAAGTCGAGAAGGCGCTGCGCGGCTCGGCGCTGTGGGACGAAGTGAAGGATCGTCTGCAGGACTCGGCGCTCGCACTGTCCGGCGGCCAGATGCAGCGGCTGTGCATCGCGCGCGCGCTGGCGACCACGCCGGAGATTCTCCTGTTCGACGAGCCCACTTCGGCGCTCGACCCGATCGCGACCGCGAAGATCGAAGAGCTCATCTCGACGCTGCGCGACCAGGTGACGGTGCTGATCGTCACGCACAACATGCAACAGGCCGCGCGCGTCAGCGACTACACCGCGTTCATGTACCTCGGCGAGCTGATCGAGTTCGACGAAGCAGCGAAGATCTTCACGAACCCCGCTAAGAAGGCGACGGAAGACTACATCACCGGCCGCTACGGCTGAGGCGCGTCGCCCGTGCAGGACGTCTCGCTTGCAGATCCGGTGGAAGGCCACACGTCGAAGGCGTTCGATGGCGCGTTGACGCAGCTGCGCCTGCATGCTGTCGGCATGGGCGGCCTGGTGATCGATCAAGTCTCGACCGCCGTGCGCGCGCTGCTGGACGCCGACGCGAACCTCGCACAGACCGTGCTCGCACGCGAGTCGCAGGTCAACGACCTGGAGCGCACGGTCGATCGCGAAGCATTCGAGCTCATTGCCCTGCATCAGCCGGTCGCGGGCGATCTGCGCATGGCGACTGCCGTTTCGCGCATGACTGTCGAGCTGGAGCGCGCCGGCGACGAGTCGAAGAAGATCGCCCGCTTCGCCGGACGCATGGCAGGCGGCGAGCCGCAAGGGCCGGTGCGTGCGGTCGCGCGCTATCTGCAGCACATGGCGGAGCTGACGACCGGAATGCTGCGCGACGCCGTGCGCGCTCTCGACGAATCCAACGCCGAGCTGGCCGAACGCGTCCGTGCGCGCGACTCAGAGCTGGATGCGGAATTCGCCGCGGCCCTGCGCCAGCTGCTGACGGTGGCGATGCAGGACCAGCGCTACCTCGGCGTGACGATCGACACCGTGTTCGCGCTCAAGGGTCTGGAGCGCATCGGCGACCACGCGAAGAACATCGCCGAGCAGGTGGTATTCATCGCGAGCGGCCGCGACATGCGGCACAAGAAGAATTAGAACGAGAACGTCATCACGAAGGCGACCGAGCCCGCGTCGCCGAACTCGTAGCTGCCCGAGCGCACGCTCGCGCCGAGCGACATCACGTCGTTGACGCGCTTGGCAAAGTCGAGCTCCCAGAAATACTCGTAGCCGCGCACGACGTCGGTCTCGACATCGTCGTCGTGCAGCAGCCAGCCTTTCTCGCTCGTGAGTTTCCACTTGGAGCGACCGACCTTCGGCACGATCCGCCAGCCGTCGCCGAGCTCGAACTGATAGCCGAGCGCGGCGTAGTGCTGGCGCAGCGTGAACTCGTCGTCGGCGTTGAAGAAGTCGAAGTTGCCGTAGGTCTCGGTGCCGCCTTCGACCAGCAGCCCGATGGGCGTCACGACCGCGAACGACACGCCGAGCCCGCCGGTGTCGAGCTCCGCGAGATCGTCGTCGACGTTGCGGAACTGGTCGAGCTTGAGCACGCCGCGGCCGGCGCGCGGGCTGATCTGGAACTCGGTGCGCTCGGCAGCGAGCAGCGGAGTCGTCGTTCCCAGCGCACACACCGTCGCGAGCGCCATGCAGAGCTTACGCATCGTGAATCCCCTCGTTCGCAAGTTCACCTGCGACGCACGCTAGTGGTGTGCAGCGCGCCGGGGCAACCCGGCGGGCCGCAGTGTCGTTTCCTGGTACAGGCGGGCACGCAATCCGCAACCGGGTGCTGAACCGTCGGTAAACCCTGCGCACGCGTGGACACTGCGCCTGCCGCGCGCAATCATTCGGCTACAGCGGAATCCGGGGTGCTGACGTGAGCGAAACGGCGCAGATCATTGACGTCCTGAAACGCACGCTGAAGACGCGCGGCCTGACGTACAAGGACGTCGCGCGGCGCGTCGGGTTGAGCGAAGGTTCGATCAAGCGCGTCTTCGCGGCGGAGACGTTCACGCTGCAGCGGCTGGAGCAGATCTGCACCGCCATCGGCATCAGCATGGGCGAGCTGATGCGCGCCGCCGCCAACTCGCACGAGGCCGGCTCGCAGTACCTGACCCTGGAGCAGGAGCAGCTGCTGGCGAACGATTCGCGCCTGCTCGCGTGCTTCTATCTGCTGCTCAACGGGCGCAGCAGCGCTGAGATCCAGCAGCGCATGGACCTGTCCGAGCGCGGGCTGCGTGAGCTCTACGTGCGGCTCGACAATGCGCGGCTGATCGAGCTGCAGCCGCGTCTCAAGGCGCGACTGCGCGTGGGACCTGTGGTGAGCTGGCGCGTCGACGGGCCTGTGCATCGCGTGTACGAGCGCCAGGTCAAGGCGGAATTCCTGCAATCCGAGTTTCAGGGCACCGACCAGGTGCTGCACTTCCGTTCCGCCGAGCTGTCGGAGGCGTCGACGCGCGTGCTCGTGCGCAAGATCGAGCAACTCGCGCGCGACTTCGCCGAGCTGGCGACGCTGGACGTCGGGCTACCGGCCGCGGAGAAGAAGAACGTCGCGATGGTCGCGGCGTTCCGGCCGTGGGTGTCGTCGATGTTTCAGGGGATCAAGCCGAAGGCTACAGGCGCAACAACTCGTTGATGCTGACCTTGGAGCGCGTCTGCGCGTCGACGCGTTTGACGATCACCGCGCAGTTCAGTGCGTACTTGCCGTCCTTCGACGGCAGCGCGCCGGGAACGACGACTGCACCCGCGGGCACGCGCCCGTACGAAACCTCGTCGCGCTCGCGGTCGTAGATCCGCGTGCTGGCGCCGATGAACACGCCCATCGAGATGACCGCGCCTTCCTCGACGATCACGCCCTCGACGATCTCGGAGCGCGCACCGATGAAGCAGTTGTCCTCGATGATCGTCGGCGCGGCCTGCAACGGCTCGAGCACGCCGCCGAGTCCGGCGCCGCCGGACAAATGTACGTTGCGTCCGACCTGCGCGCACGAGCCGACCGTCGCCCACGTGTCGATCATCGTGCCTTCGCCGACGTATGCACCGACGTTGATGTAGGAAGGCATGAGCACGGTGTTGGCTGCGACGTACGCGCCGCGCCGGACGACCGCGTGCGGTACGACGCGAACGCCTTCGCTGCGGAAGCGGGCCTCGTCGTAGTCGGCGTACTTGAGCGCGACCTTGTCGAAGAACTGCGTGAAGCCGGCGTCGATCGGCCGGTTGTCGTTGAGCCGGAACGACAACAGCACTGCCTTCTTCAGCCATTGATTGACGCGCCACTGGCCGTCCTGTTTCTCGGCGACGCGGGCTTTGCCGGTGTCGAGCAGCGCGATCGCCTGCCCCACGGCGTCGCGCACTTCGGCGGGTACGCTCTTCGGGCTGAACTCGGTCCGGCGCTCGAAGGCGGCATCGATCACGGCGGCAAGGGCGTCGGTCATCCAGGGGCTCCTAAGAAGTCGGGCTGAAGCCCGACCTGCACAGCTCGCGAATTCGTTGGGCCGCGTCGGCGCACTCGGGGACAGTCGCCACCAGCGAAATGCGCACGCGGCCGCGGCCCGGATTGCCGTGCGGCGTATCGCGCGCGATGTAGCTGCCCGGCAGCACCGTGACGTGCTTGCGCTCGAACAGTTGCCGCGCAAAGCGCTCGTCGTCCGGCACCTTTGGCCACAAGTAAAAACTGGCGTCCGGCGCATCGACCTCCAGCGCCTCGCGCAGCACCGGCAGCACCGCAGCGAACTTCTCGCGGTACAGGCGGCGGTTCTCGATCACATGCTTGTCGTCATTCCATGCCGCGATGCTCGCGTGTTGCGTCGGTAACGGCAGCGCGCAGCCGTGATACGTGCGGTATTGCAGGAACGCCTGGATCAGTCGCACATCGCCGGCGACGAAGCCGGAGCGCAATCCAGGCACGCTCGAACGCTTCGACAGGCTGTGAAAGACGACGCAGCGTTCGAAGCTCGCGTGACCGCTCGCGACGGCGGCTTGCAGCAGCCCCGGCGGCGGCTTCGCTTCGTCGAGGTAGATCTCGCTGTAGCACTCGTCGGCTGCGATCACGAAGTCGTAGCGATCAGCGAGCGCGATCGCGCGTTGCAGGTAGTCGATGCCGGCGACAGCGCCCGTCGGATTACCCGGCGAGCACAGGAACAGCACCTGGCAGCGCTCCCACACCTTCGGCGGGACGTCATCGAGATCCGGCAGATAGGCATTCGCGCGATCGTTGCCGAGGAAGTGCGGCTGCGCACCTGCGAGCAGCGCTGCGCCTTCGTAGATCTGATAGAACGGATTCGGCATCACGACCAGCGGCGCTCGCGACACATCGACCATCGCCTGCACGAACGCGAACAAGCCTTCGCGCGTGCCGTTGACGGGGATCAGCATCGTTTCCGGATCGACAGAACCGGGGCGCAACTGGAAGCGCCGCGTGAGCCATCCCGCCGCGGCGGCGCGCAGTTGCGGGATGCCCGCGGTCGTCGGATAGCTGCCGTAGCCCGATTGATTCGCGATCAGCGCCTGCAGCACGAACGGCGGCGGCTCGTGCCGCGGCTCGCCGATCGACATCGAGATGTGCGGCAGCGACGCCGGCGGTCGTGCGCCCGCGAGCAGGGCGCGCAGGCGCTCGAACGGATAGGGCCGCAGCTGGCCGAGCGCCGGATTCATGCGCGCCGATCGAGCGATTCGGTCAGGCGCTGCGCCAGCCGCTGTTGCGCTTCGCTCGTGAGCGGCCGGCCGGACTCGTCGGCAACGTAGAACACGTCTTCCGCGCGCTCGCCGACGGTCATGATCTTCGAGTTGTGAATGTCGACGTGCTCCGCCATGAACACCTTCGCGACGTGCGACAGCAGGCCGGGGCGGTCGCCGGCAATCAGCTCGACGATCGTGCGGCGCTTCACCGGATCCTCGCTGAACGTGATCTGCGTGGGCGTCGAGAACATGCGCACCTGGCGCGGCGCGCGGCGCGTGACGGTCACTGCGGTGTGATCTTCCTGCGACAGCACGTTCGCGAGCTGGCGCTGGATGTCGCGAATGCGGATCGGATCGCTGATCTCGTCGCCGGTGTCTTCGAGCACGTGATACACGTCGACGCTGAAGCCGTCCTCGGTCGGCGTAATGCGCGCATCGACGATCGTGAGGCCTAGCTGGTCGAGCAGGGCTGTCGTGCGCGCGAAGCTGTGCTGCCGATGCGAGGTGTACGTCGAGATACCCGTGCCGCCGCGACCCGACTGCTGCTGCACCGACACGAGCGAGCCGCTGTCCGCGTTGTCGCGCCGCGCGAGCATCCCTGTGTGCCACGCGATCTCTTCCGGCGTGTGCCGCAGGAAGTACGAATCGGTGAAGCGTTGCCACACGCCCTGCAGCGCCGCTTCATCGAGCCCTTCGCGCGTGATCAGCTCGCGCGCGCGGGCCTGCGTTTCGGCGATCAGCTGATCCTGATCGATCGGGCTGCCCAGGCCGCGGCGTAGCGCTTCGCGCGTGCGATGGTAGAAGCCCGCGAACAGCGACGCTTTCCAGTTGTTCCAGAGCTTCGGGTTCGTGCCGCGCACGTCGGCGACGGTCAGCACGTACAGATAGTCGAGGTGGTTCTGATCGCCGACGAGTTTCGCAAACTCGTGGATCACCTTCGGATCCGAGATGTCCTTCTTCTGCGCCGTCACCGACAGCACCAGGTGATGGCGCACCAGCCACGCGACCAGGCGCGCGTCGTAGAGCGACAGGCCCTGTTCGAGACAGAACGCCTCGGCGTCGACCCCGCCGAGCTCGGAGTGATCGCCGCCGCGGCCCTTGGCGATGTCGTGGAAGATCGCCGCGAGATATGCCAGCTCCGGCTTCGGCAGCGACTGCATGATGCGCGACAGCTCGGGGAACTCGTGATCGTACTTGGCCATCGCCAGCCGCCGCAGATTGCTGACGACGAACAGCGTGTGCGCGTCCACGGTGTACGCGTGGAACAGGTCGTACTGCATGCGGCCGACGATGCGGCCGAACGCCGGAATGTAGCGGCCGAGCACGCCGTACAGGTTCATGCGCCGCAGCTCGTGCGTCACGCCGGTCGGCGCGCTCAGGATCTCGAAGAACAGCCGGTGATTGCGCGGGTGCTGGCGGAACTCCTCGTCGATCAGCCACAGGTGGCGCGTCAGCTGCCGGATCGTCGAGGCGCGCACGCCGCGGATCGCCGGGTTCTGCTCGATGACGACGAACAGCTCGAGCAGCGCGGACGGGTAGCGGTCGAAGACGTCGTCGTGCGTGATCTCCAGATAGTCGTTGCGGATCTGGAAGCGCGAGTTCACCGGCGCCGGGACGGAGTTCGGTCCGGTGAGGATGGCTTCGCGGAACAGCTGCAGCAGCAATTCGTTCAGCAGGCTCACGTCCATCGCCGTGCGGTAGTAACGCTGCATGAACTGCTCGACCGCCAGCGTGTAGGTCGCGTCCTCGTAGCCGAACATCTTCGCCAGCCGGATCTGGTGATCGAACAGCAGGCGGTCTTCGCGGCGGTTGGTGAGGACGTGCAGCGCGAAGCGTATCTTCCACAGGAACGCCTGCGCAGCCTTCAGCTTGCGCAGCTCGCTCTTCGCCAGGAAGCCGTGCTCGACCAGCTCCTCGAGCGAGTCGCCGCCGAAGTGGCGCTTCGCGACCCAGCCGATCGTCTGGATGTCGCGCAGTCCGCCCGGGCTCGACTTCACGTTCGGCTCGAGGTTGTACGCCGTGTCGTGGTAGCGGTGATGGCGCGCGGTCTGCTCCGCGACTTTCGCTTCGAAGAAATCGCGCGTCGGCCACACGCGCTCCGGCGCGAGCGCGCGGCGCATCGCTTCGAACAGCGGCTCGGGACCGAACAGCAGGCGCGCTTCGATCATCGTGGTCGCGACGCTCACGTCCGCGGCGCTCTCGCGCTGGCAGTCGTCGATCGTGCGCACGCTGTGGCCGACTTCGAGCCCGATGTCCCACATGAACGCGAGGAAGCGCTCGAGGTTCGGCTGCCAGGGCGCCGTTTCGCTCTTGGGCAGCAGCACCATGATGTCGATGTCGGAGCACAGGTTCAGCTCGCCGCGGCCGTAGCCGCCGACGGCGATCAGCGCGAGCTCGCGCACGTGCTCGCCGAGATGCAGAGTCCATGCGGTCTCGAGCAACGCGTCGACCAGGCGCGCGCGATCGCGCACCAGCCGCTCGACCGGCTCGTCTTCTTCGAAACGCTGCTTGAGGCGCTGGTCGCCTTCGGTGAGGGCGCCGCGGAACGCGGCGATATCGGGCTTGTTGCCGCTGAGCGCAGTGGGCAGTCCGGCGAGGTAATCCCAGCCCGGATCGCTCACTGGCGTCGTGAGCTCGTCGAGGTCCTCGGAGGTGGTGACGGGCATGGCCGCAGCGCGCGTGGCCGCGGCTTCAGCGTTCGGCCGCGCCCAGCGTCAACACTTCGAAGCCGGTGTCAGTGACGAGCACGGTGTGCTCCCACTGCGCCGACAGCGAGTGATCCTTCGTAATGACAGTCCAGCCGTCCGGCAGCAGGCGCACGTGGCGCTTGCCGGCGTTGACCATCGGCTCCACGGTGAACGTCATCCCGGGCTGCAGCTGCAGGCCCTGGCCGCGGTCGCCGTAATGGAGCACCTGCGGATCCTCGTGAAAGATCTGGCCGATACCGTGCCCGCAATATTCCCGCACGATCGACAGGTGTTGCGGCTCGACGAAGCCCTGGATCGCCGCGCCGATGTCGCCGAGGTGCGCGCCCGGGCGGACCTGGCGGATGCCGATCCACATCGCTTCGTGGGTGATGTCGATGAGGCGCTGCGCGGCCGGCGCAATCTTGCCGACCGCGAACATGCGGCTCGTGTCGCCGTGCCAGCCATCTTTGATGACCGTGATGTCGACGTTGACGATATCGCCCTGCTTGAGCCGCTTATCCGGGCTCGGAATGCCGTGGCAGACGACGTGGTTCACGGAGGTGCAGATCGACTTGGGAAAGCCGCGGTAGTTGAGCGGCGCAGGGACCGCCTTCTGCACGTTGACGATGTACTCGTGGCAGCGCGCATTGAGCTCGTCGGTCGTGACGCCCGGCACGACATAGGGCCCGATCATGTCGAGCACTTCGGCCGCAAGGCGGCCGGCCGTCCGCATCTGCTCCTGCTGGGCCGGCGTCTTGAGCGTCACCAGGCTGCCTCTCATGGCGCCCGCCCTCGTGGCGGCGCGGTCATCGGACGTCGGCCAGCGGGGCAGGGACTGCAGCAAGCTGCGCATCTAGCAGCCTCCCGTGGTGGACGGTAAAAACTTTTGGATGATCATGGAGTTTATGGTATAAAGCGCGCGTTTTTTTCGCAATGAAATCTCGGCCCTCCGGGGCCATAACTCTCACACCTTGCCGACACATGTGACGGGGTGCTTGCAAGCCTCAAGTTAATTCTTGAGCCTGCAGGTCGTCGCATGGGGCGGGTGGAGGCCTAACCCCTACAGGAGACTCGATCATGGCCAGCATGTCCATGCGGCAGATGCTGGAAGCGGGCGTCCACTTCGGACATCAGACCCGTTTCTGGAACCCCAAGATGGCCCCTTTCATCTTCGGGGAACGCAACCGGATTCACATCATCAACCTGGAAAGGACGCTGCCGCTGTACAACGAGGCGGCGGGCTTCATTCGCCAGGTCGTCGCTGACGGCGGCCGCGTGCTGTTCGTGGGCACCAAGCGCTCGGCGCGCGAAGCCATCAAGGTGGCGGCCGCACGCTGCGGCATGCCTTACGTCAGCCATCGCTGGCTTGGCGGCATGCTCACGAATTTCAAGACCGTGCGCGGCTCGATCAAGCGCCTGATCACGCTCGACGAGATGACCGCCAACGGCACGCTCGAACAGCACAGCAAGCGCGAGGCGCAGGGCCTGCGCCGCGAGCGCGAGAAGCTCGAGCGCAGCCTCGGCGGCATCAAGGAAATGGATTCGCTGCCGGACGTGCTGTTCGTCATCGACGTCGGTCACGAGAAGATCGCGATCCACGAGGCGAAGAAGCTCGGCATTCCGGTCGTCGCGATCGTCGACACCAACTGCGCGCCGGACGACGTCGACTACGTCGTGCCGGGCAATGACGACGCCATGCGCGCCATTCAGCTGTACGCGGAAGGCATCGCCGACGCGGCGCTCGACGGCAAGTCGGCGCTGCCGGAAGTGCCGGCCGGCGAAGACGAGTTCGTCGAGCTCGACGAGGAAGGCCGTCCGAAGCCGAAGAGCGGGGCGCCCGCGCCGCGCCGCGGCCGTCCGGCCGCCGTGCGCAAGAAACAGGCGCCGCGCCGTCGCCTGCCGGAGAAGATGCCCGAGGTCGAGCCGGTCGAGGAAGTCGTCGCTGCCGAAGTCGATGACGTCGAAGCCGACGTGTCGCCCGAAGAGTTCATGGCGCGCCGCAAGGCCGCGCTCGCCAAGCGCAAGCCCACGGCGCCTGCTGGCGGAACTCCCGGTAGCACGCCCGGCAGCACGCCCGGCAGCACGCCCGGCAGCACGCCCGGTAGCACGCCCGGCAGCACGCCTGCCCCGACGGCGGAGTGATCATGGCTGTTACCGCTGAATCGGTGAAGGTGCTCCGCGAGCGTACTGGCGCGGGGATGATGGAGTGCAAGAAGGCGCTGGTCGAGACCAACGGCGATCTCGACGCAGCGGCCGAGCTGATGCGCAAGGCCGGCCTGGCGAAGGCCGACAAGAAGGCGACCCGTGTCGCGGCCGAAGGCGTCATCGTGATCGAGCGTGCGGGCGATGGCCGGCACGCGGCCGTCGTCGAAGTGAATTGCGAAACCGACTTCGTCGCGCGCGAGCAGGACTTCCAGCAGTTCGCAGCGAAGGTCGCCAAGGCGGCGCTGGCGAGGCGCCCGGCGAATCTCGAAGCGCTGCTGGCAACTGCGCTCGATGGCGGTCAGTCGATCGAAGAGTCGCGTCGCGTGCTGATTGCGAAGATCGGCGAGAACATCGGCGTGCGTCGCTACACGCTGGTCGAAGCGCCCGCAGTGGTCGGCACGTACCTGCACGGCACGCGGATCGGCGCGCTGGTTGCGATGAAGTCCGGCGACGAAGCCGTCGCCAAGGACATCGCGATGCACGTCGCCGCGATCAACCCGGCCTACGTGTCGTCCGCGCAAGTGCCGGCCGCCGAGGTGGCGCGGGAGCGCGAGATATTCGTCGGGCAGGCGCAGAGCGACCCGAAGAACGCCGGCAAGCCCGCGGAGATCGTCGCCAAGATCATCGAGGGCAAGGTGCGCAAATGGCTCGGCGAGATCACGTTGCTCGGCCAGCCGTTCGTCAAGGACGACAAGCAGACGGTGGAGCAGTACCTGAAGCGCGCCGGCGGCGAAGTGGCCGCGATCGTGCGCTACGAGGTCGGCGCCGGCATCGAGAAAAAGCAGGAAGATTTTGCAGCCGAGGTCGCGAAGCAGGTCGAGAGCTTCAAAACGCCGCCGGGCGGCGACAAGGACAAGCACTAGCGTCGAATAGAACCCCGCTCCGGCGGGGTTCTTTATAATGTGGAAAGTGACGAGGGTCACGAAATCACGAGGACACGCGCTTCCATGGCAGCTACCGGCAAACCCGTAACCGAACAGCCCGCTCCGGCCACGGCCGGGCTGCGGCGCATCCTGCTCAAGCTGTCGGGCGAGGCGCTGATGGGCCAGGAGGACTACGGCGTCGATCCGAAGATGCTCAAGCGCATCGCGCTCGAGATCCGCGAGGTGATGAGCCTGGGAATGCAGGTCGCGGTCGTGATCGGCGGCGGCAACATCTTCCGCGGCGCGGGGCTCGCCCGCACCGGCATGGACCGCGTCACCGGCGATCACATGGGCATGCTGGCCACGGTGATGAACTCGCTTGCCATGCAGGACGCAGTCGAAGCGCTCGGCCTGCACGCGCGCGTGATGTCGGCGATCCGCATCAACGAAGTGTGCGAGGAGTACATCCGGCGCCGCGCCGTCCGCCACCTGGAGAAGGGGCGCGTCTGCATCCTCGCCGCCGGCACCGGCAACCCGTTCTTCACGACCGACACCGCGGCGAGCCTGCGCGCGATCGAGATCAACGCCGACCTGCTGCTGAAGGCCACCAAGGTCAACGGCGTCTACTCCGACGACCCGATGAAGAATCCGCAGGCGACGCGTTACGGTCGCCTGACGTTCGACAAGGTGCTGACCGACCGCCTCAACGTGATGGACGCGACGGCGATCGTCATGTGCCGCGACAACAACCTGCCGCTGCGCGTGTTCGACCTGACCAAGCCGGGCGAGCTGCTGCGCATCGTGCGCGGCGAGGACGTCGGGACGCTGGTCACGAATTCGTAGCTGGGAGAACGCCCATGCTGGAAGACGTCAAGAAAGACGCCAACGAGCGCATGAACAAGTGCGTTGCGGCGCTGAAGAACGAGCTGAAGAAGGTGCGCACCGGCCGTGCCCACACCGCCCTGCTCGAGCACATCCGCGTCGAGTACTACGGCAATGAAGTGCCGCTCAACCAGGTCGCGAACCTGGCGGTCGAGGATGCGCGCACGCTCACCGTCACGCCGTGGGAGAAGCCCATGGTGCAGGTGGTCGAGAAGGCCATCATGAAGTCCGACCTCGGGTTGATGCCGAACACCGCCGGCTCGGTCATCCGCGTGCCGATGCCGCCGCTGACCGAGGAGCGGCGCCGCGACCTGACGAAAGTAGTGCGGCACGAAGCCGAGAACGCACGCGTCGCCGTGCGCAACGTGCGGCGCGACGTCATGAACGAGCTCAAGGAGATGCTCAAGGAGAAAATGATCTCCCAGGACGACGATCGGCGCGCGCACGACGAGGTGCAGAAGCTGACCGACCGGCACGTCGCCGAGATCGACCAGCTGCTGGCGGAAAAAGAAAAAGAGCTGATGCAGGTGTGAGCAGCGCCGTCCCCAGACACATTGCAGTCATCATGGACGGCAATGGTCGCTGGGCGGCAGCGCGCGCGCTGCCGCGGCCGGCCGGCCATCGCATGGGAGTGCGCGCGGTCAAGCAGATCGTCGAGAACTGCACGCGGCGCGGCGTCGAAGTGCTGACCCTGTTCGCATTCTCCAGCGAGAACTGGCAGCGGCCGAAAGACGAAGTCTCGATGCTGATGAGCCGTTTCCTGCAGGCGCTCGACGACGAAGTCGCGGAGCTGCACGAGAACGGCATCCGTTTGTGCTTCGTCGGCAATCTCGAGCAGCTGGCGCCGCCGCTGCGCAAGAGCATGGACGCGGCGACTGCGCTCACCGCCAGCAATAGCCGCATGACGCTCGTGATCGCGATCGCCTATGGCGGCCGCTGGGATATCGCACTGGCCGCCCGTCGCGTGGCGGAGCGCTGCATTGCCGGCGAGATGCGCGCGGACGAGATCGATGAAGAACGGCTCGGCGGGCACCTGGCGCTGGCCGGCCTGCCGGATCCCGACCTGCTGATCCGCACCGGCGGCGAGCACCGCATCAGCAACTTCCTGCTGTGGAATCTCGCCTACACCGAGCTGTATTTCTGCGACGCGCTGTGGCCGGACTTCGACGAGCGCGAGCTGGACGCCGCGATCGAGCACTTCGGCCGGCGCCAGCGCCGCTTCGGGCTCGTGCCCGGGCAGGTCAGGACACGCTGATGCTGCGCGAGCGCGTGATCACGGCCCTGCTGCTTGCGCCGCTCGTCCTGCTGGTGATCTTCTGGTTGCCGCACGCGGCGACGATGGCCGCTTTCGCGCTGCTGGTGATCGGCGCCGCGTGGGAATGGTCGGCGTTTCCGCGCTTCACGCAGTATTCAGCCAGGGGCCTTTATGTAGCTGTCGTGGCCTCATGTATCGTGGCCACCTGGTGGTTCGGCGTCCAACGCGACGAGATCGACCGCCTGATTCACATAGCGCTGTTGTGGTGGGTATTCGCTCTCATCTGGGTCGCAATCGCGCCGGCGCGCGTCAACCGCACGACCGCCGCGGGCGCTGGCCTGCTCGTACTGGTGCCCGCGTGGCTGGCGCTTTCGCGTTTGCACGCCCTTGCGCCGGAGCTGGTGTTGTTCCTGATTCTGCTGGTTGTCGCTGCGGACGTCGGCGCCTACTTCGCTGGCCGCAGCTTCGGCCGCAACAAGCTCGCGCCGCGCGTCAGTCCGGGCAAGACCTGGGAAGGCGTGCTCGGTGGTTTTGCTGCCGCCGCGGTGATGGCGGCGATCGGCGTGTGGTGGTTCAAGGTCGATGCGCCGCGCTTCGCTGCACTCTGCATCATCGTTGTCGTGGCTTCGATCATCGGCGACCTCACCGAGAGTCTGTTCAAGCGGCACGCCGGCCTGAAGGACAGCGGCACGCTGCTGCCGGGTCACGGCGGCCTGCTGGACCGCGTCGACAGCATCACGGCGGCGGCGCCGGTGTTCCTCGTCGGTCTCGAGCGCCTGGGGCTGCTGCGATGACCCAAGGACTGAGCGACCGTAGGGAGCGCAGCCCGGGGGAATCCCCCGCGGAGAGAGCGCCGCTGCGCGTCGCGGTGCTGGGCTCGACTGGCAGCATCGGGTTGAACACGCTGGACGTGCTCGAGCGCCATCGCGATCGCTACCAGGTGTTCGCGCTCGCCGCGCGCAGCAACGTCGCGAGATTGTGCGAGCAGTGTTTGCAGCATCGCCCGCGATTTGCCGTCGTCGTCGACAATTCGGCAGCCGCGCTGCTCGCGAGCCAGTTGCGCAGCGCAGGCTCGCCGACTGAAGTGTTGAGCGGCGAGCAGGCGTTGGCGGAGATCGCAGCGCACAGCGAAGTCGACGCGATCATGGCCGCGATCGTCGGCGCTGCCGGGCTCGCCTCCAGTCTCGCGGCCGCGCGCGCCGGCAAGCGGATCCTGCTCGCCAACAAGGAAGCGCTCGTCATGTCCGGCCCGTTGTTCATGCAGGCCGTACGCGAGGGCGGGGCGACGCTGATCCCAGTGGACAGCGAGCACAACGCGATCTTTCAGTGCATGGGCGGCAGCAGCGCCGGCGGCGTGCGCCGCGTGCTGCTCACGGCCTCGGGCGGTCCTTTCCTGCGCACCGCCGCCGCAGATTTACGTAATGTCACTCCCGACCAGGCGTGCGCGCATCCGCGCTGGGTCATGGGCCGCAAGATCTCCGTCGACTCGGCCACGCTGATGAACAAGGGCCTGGAGCTGATCGAGGCCTGCCTGCTGTTCGCCCTGCCGGCCCGCCAGGTCGAGGTGGTGGTGCATCCGCAGAGCATCGTGCACTCGCTGGTCGAATACATCGACGGCTCGATGCTGGCGCAACTGGGTAATCCCGACATGCGTACGCCGATTGCGCACGCGCTGGGCTGGCCGGAGCGGCTGAGCTCGGGTGTAGAATCGCTCGACATTCTGCGCGCCGCCCGCCTCGATTTCGAAGCGCCCGACCTGGAGCGTTTCCCCGCCCTGGCCCTGGCCCGCAGCGCCGCTGAAGCCGGCGGCACGATGCCGGCCGTGCTGAATGCCGCGAACGAAGTCGCCGTCGGCGCGTTTCTGGAAGGGCGCTGCCGGTTCCCGGACATCGCTGCGCTGATCGAGACCGTGCTGTCACGCTCGCCGGCGATGCCGGCGCGCTGCGTAGAAGATATTCTGGCTGCAGACGGTTGGGCGCGCCGCGAGGCGCAGACTGCAATCGCCGGCCCTGCAGGAGTCCATGCATGATCTCGACCGACTCGCCGCTGCAATTCGTGATCAGCTTCGTCACGTTCATCGTGGCGATCGGCATCCTGGTCGCGGTGCACGAGTTCGGTCATTTCTGGGTCGCGCGCAAGGTCGGCATTCGCGTGCTGCGCTTCTCGATCGGCTTCGGCAAGCCGATCTACCGCCGCATGATCGGCAAGGACGACCCGGTCGAGTTCGTGATCGCCTCGATTCCGCTCGGCGGCTACGTGAAGCTGCTGGACGAGCGTGAGGGCAACGTCGCCGAGCGCGACCTGCCGCTCGCGTTCAACCGCCAGCCGGTGTGGAAGCGCATCGCCACGCTCCTGGCGGGACCCGCGTGCAACATGATTTTCGCAATCGCGGTGTACTGGGTGTTGTTTTCCATGGGCGTGCCGGCGCTGAAGCCGATCGTGGGCGAGGTCACGCCGGACTCGATCGCCGCGCGCGCCGGGCTGCGCTTCGAGGACGAGATCGTGAAGGTTGGCGCACGCCCGACGCCGACGCTGGAAGCTGCGACGCTGGCGATCGTCGAGGACCTGACCGACGACGGCACCATCGACATGCGCGTGCGTGGCGTAGATGGCTCGGAGAGGGACCTGTCGCTCGTCGTCGGCGCGCGCAGCCGCTCGCTGACGCAGCCGGATGCTCTGCTGCCCGGTCTGGGATTCGACACCTGGCAGCCGCGGGTCAAGCCGATCATCGAAAGGATCACGAAGGGCAGCGCCGGCGACCGCGCGGGGCTGAAGGTCGGCGATCAGATCCTGGCGATCGATGGCGAGCCGCTCACGTACTTCCAGCAGCTCGTCAACCACGTCAGGCCCAATCCCGGCCGCACCGTCACGCTCCAGGTACGCCGCGACGGCGGCGTCCGCGACATCCGCGTCAGGATCGGGGAAGACACGCAGGGGGGCACGAAGGTCGGTTTGATCGGCATCGGGCCCCGCTCGGATCAGCGGATTCCTACCGGGCGCACCGAGGACGAAGTGCGCACGATCCAGAAATACGGGGTGGTGCCCGCCATCGGCCAGGCGGTCACGCAGACGTGGGACAAGTCGGTTTTCACGCTGCGGATCATCGGGCGCATCATCACCGGCGACGTCTCGCTGCAGGCCATCTCCGGACCGATCGGTATCGCGGAAACAACAGGCCTCGCCGCGCGGCTGGGCTGGCGACCGTTCCTGAATCTGCTGGCGCTGATCAGCATCAGCCTCGGCGTGCTGAACCTGCTGCCGATCCCGATTCTCGACGGCGGACAAGTGGTTTATCAGCTGGCGGAACTGGTGAAGGGCCGGCCGGTCTCAGAGCGTGCACAGCTTCTCGGCCAGCAGATCGGCATCGCGATGCTGATCCTGATGATGACGCTGGCGTTTTATAACGACATCGCACGACACTTGAACTGACGTCAGAAGGGGTCCCGGCCGATGCGATTGAAGTCGATCATCCGCGCCACGCTCGCGCTGGCCGCGGCGGGCGCCTGCGGCGCTGCCACCGCCCAGGAGCCGCCGAGCGCGCAAACACTGCCCGAGCCGCCGCCGGCCCAGGCCCCTGCTGCAGAGGCGCCCGCTGCAGAGGCGCCCGCGCCCCAGGTGCCCCGTCTGCAGTTGCCCCGCCCCGAAGCGGGCCGCATCGAGGGCGAGTTCGTCGTCGGCGACATCCGCATCGAAGGCTTGCAGCGCATCTCCGAGGGCACGGTCTACAACTACCTGCCGATCAACATCGGCGACCGTCTCGACCAGCGCCGCGTCGCCGAGGCGCTGCGCGCCCTCTACGACACCAAGTTCTTCCGCGACGTCGAGATCCGCCGCGACGGCGGCACGCTGGTGGTCGCAGTGCTGGAGCGTCCCTCGATCGAGAGCTTCGAGATCAAGGGCAACAAGGACATCAAGACCGAGGATCTGCAGAAGTCGCTGCGCAACGTCGGCCTGGCGACCGGCAAGACGTTCGACCAGTCGGTGCTCGACGAGGTGAAGCAGTACCTCACCGACCAGTACTTCTCGCGCGGCAAGTACGCCGTGCGCATCGACGCCAAGGTCGAGGAAGTGCCGGGCAACAAGGTGAAGCTGACGATCGACGTCAACGAGGGCCAGCGCGCCAAGATCCGGCAGATCAACATCGCCGGCAACACCGCTTTCCCGGATGAAGAGCTGCTCGACCAGTTCGAGCTGAAAATGCCGAACTGGCTGTCCTGGTACAAGTCCGACGACCGCTATGCGCGCGAGTCGCTGTCGGGCGACCTGGAGAAGCTGCGCTCGTACTACATGGATCGCGGCTACGCGAATTTCGGCGTCACCTCGACGCAGGTGGCGATCGCGCCGGAAAAGGACGACATCTTCATCACGATCAACGTGCACGAAGGCGACGTCTTCAAGATCTCCGAGGTGAAGATCGCAGGCGACATGGTGGTGCCGGAGTCGCAGCTGCGCAGGCTGATCTTCCTGAAGCCCGGCGACACGTACTCGCTGCGCTCGGTCACGCAGACGACCGAGGCGATGAAGCTGCGGCTCGGCGTCGACGGCTACGCGTTCGCGACGATCGATCCCGTGCCGCAGGTGAATCCCGACACCAAGGAAATCTCGCTGACGTTCGTGGTCGATCCGAAGAACCGCGTGTACGTGCGGCGCGTGAATTTCAACGGCACCTCCGGCGTGAACGACGAGGTGTTCCGGCGCGAGATGCGCCAGCTCGAGGGCGCGTACCTGTCGAACGCGATGGTCGAGCGCTCCAAGCAGCGCATCCAGCGCCTGCCGTTCATCCAGAAGGTCGAGGTCGAGAGCAATCCGGTGCCGGGCGCGGCCGACCTGGTCGACGTCGACTTCCAGATCGAGGAAGGTCTGCCGGGCCAGTTCGGCGGCGGCGTCGGCTACTCCGAGTCGCAGTCGGTGATCCTCAACGGCAGCTTCGTGCACTCGAACTTCATGGGCACGGGCAACCGCGTCGCCGCCGAGATCAATTCCGGCCGCTACGCCAAGGCGTTCAGCTTCTCGCACACCGACCGCTACACGACGATCGACGAAGTCCAGCGCACGATCTCGCTCGGCTATCGCGACGTCACGCAGTTCACGTCGGCAGCTTCGGACTTCGACACCGAGACGATCAGCCTCGGGCTCAACTACGACTGGCCGATCACCGAGTACCAGTACCTCGGCATCGGCGGCACGGCGCAGCGCGCCGAACTGGTCACGACCCAGGGTGGCAGCGCGGACCAGGCGCTGGAGTGGGTGCGCGACAACGGCCATTCGAAAGTCGTCTGCCGCCAGACCGTGGTCGACGACGATTGCACCGACCCGTTCGAGTTCGAGGTCATCAGCAGCAAGTTCGACACGTACGAGCTGAACCTCGGCTGGCGCTACGAAGGCCGCAACCGCGCGATCTTCGCCGACCGCGGCATGCGTCACCGCTTCAACGTCTCGTACACGGTGCCGGGCAGCGACGTCGAGTACTGGACGGCGTCGTACGACTACCTGCAGTTCATCCCGATCTGGCGCCAGTTCACGCTGATGTTCAACGCCGAGCTGGCCTATGGGCGGGCGATGGGCGACACCACGGCGGTGCCGCCGTTCCGTCAGTATTTTGCCGGCGGCCCGGACTCGGTGCGCGGTTTCCGCGAGTCCCGCCTCGGCCCGAAGGACAACTTCGGCCGGCCCTACGGCGGCAACATCAAGACGGTGGCGCAGACCGAGCTGCTGTTGCCGATTCCGGAAAAGTGGCGCAACAGCGCGCGCTTCAGCCTGTTCTACGACATCGGCAACATCTTCTCCGACCAGAAGAATGTCGTGTTCCGGGCCCCGGACCTCGACGGCGACCCGAACACCATCCCCCCGCAAATCGACTATGGGTTCAAGTATAGTGAGCTGAAACAGTCCGTAGGCGTGGCCGTCCAATGGCTTGCGCCGCTGGGAGTGTTCCGGTTCAGCTACGCATACCCACTGAATGCCGAGCGCGGCGACACAGCCACGCGCTGGGGGGACGAGATCGAGGGCTTCCAGTTCTCGATCGGCCAGGCGTTCTGACCGGACACACAACTACTACACCACGTATCGAGGTCCATTCGACATGGCACGTCTGAGTTCGCGTTTGATCGGTTCGATTCTGGCGGGCATGACCCTGCTCGCACCGCTGGGCGTCGCGCACGCCCAGACGAAAATCGCGGTGGTCAACTGGCAGCAGCTGCTGGAGGAAGCCCCGCAGGCGAAATCGGCGATGGCCGCGCTGCAGGACGAGTTCCAGCCGCGCCAGAAAGAGATCGTGCAGCAGCAGAAGGATCTCAAGGCCAAGGAAGACAAGCTGCAGCGCGACGGCGCGGTGATGGCGGAGAACGAGCGGCGCAACGCCGAGAAGGACCTGCGCGAAGGTCAGCGCGACCTGGCGCGCAAGCAGAACGAGTGGGTCGAAGACCTGAACCTGCGGCGCAACGAGGAAATCGGCAAGGTGCAGCGCTCGCTGCAGCAGGAAGTCCAGGCGTTCGCGAAGACCTCCGGCTTCGACCTGATCATCGGCGATGGCGTGCTGTACCGGAACGAGTCGCTGGACATCACCGCGCAAGTGCTCAGCGCGCTCCAAGCTCGCTACAAGGCGACCGGCGGTGCTGCTGCGCCGAAGCCGGCGACGCCGAAGCCGGCGACGACGACTCCGCCGCCTCCCAAGCCCCAGCAGTAAGGCCCGACTCCAGGCGTCGCCGTAGCGGACACCGTCGTGAGCACCGCATCTTTAGGTGAGCTCGCGGTCCGCTTCGGCTGTACGCTCCAGGGCGATCCCGACGTGCGTGTCATGCGCGTCGCGACGCTCGAGCACGCGGACTCGCAGTCGCTCACGTTCCTGGCGAACCCGCGGTATCGGCGCTTCCTGTCGCAGACGAAGGCGGGCGCGGTCGTGCTGGACGCGAAGTTTGCGGCCGAGTGCCCGGTCCCGGCGCTCATCTCGAAAAATCCTTACGCCACCTATGCGCGGATCGCAGCGCTGCTGCATCCCGCGCCGACGGCGGTTGCGGGCAAGCATCCGAGCGCGATCGTCGATTCCAGCGCAGTGATCGATCCGTCGGCTGCGATCGGTGCGCTCGCTGTGGTCGGCGCGCGTGTCCGTATCGGCGCCCGCTGCAGCGTCGGTCCAGGCTGCGTCGTGCTCGACGACGTGACGATCGGCGCCGACACGCGCCTGGTGGCGAACGTTACGCTCTGTAACTCGGTCGTCGTCGGCGAGCGCTGCCTGATGCATCCGGGCGTCGTGATCGGCGCCGACGGCTTCGGCCTTGCGCCCGCGGACGGCGAGTGGCTGAAAGTCCCACAGGTCGGCGGCGTGCGCCTCGGCAACGACGTCGAGGTGGGCGCGAACACGACGATCGATCGCGGCGCGATCGACGACACGCTCATCGAGGACGGCGTCAAGCTCGACAACCAGATTCAGATCGGCCACAACGTGCGCATCGGCGCGCACACGGCCATCGCCGGCTGCTGCGGCGTTTCAGGCAGCACCTCGATCGGCCAGCGCTGCATGATCGGCGGCATGGTCGGCATCGCCGGCCACCTGACGATCTGCGACGACGTCGTCGTGACCGGCCGCTCGTTCGTCAACAGCAGCATCCGCAAGCCGGGTTACTATTCCGGCGGCATCACGGTCGACGAATCGAGTCGATTCCGCAAGAATGCGGCTCGCTTCCACCGGCTGGACGAGCTCGCGCGCCAGGTGCGCCGGCTGGCCGGCGAAGCGGACGCGCCGGACCCGGACGAGCCCGGGCCGCAAGACCAATAAACGACCGACAGGGGCGAGGATGACTGAAGCGTTGACGATGGACATCCAGGAGGTGATGCGCCGGCTGCCGCATCGCTATCCCTTCCTGCTGGTCGATCGCGTGCTGGAGTGCGTCTCCGGCCAGTCGATCCGCGCGCTCAAGAACGTGACGGTCAACGAGCAGTTCTTCCCCGGTCACTTCCCGCACCGGCCGGTGCTGCCGGGCGTCATCATCCTGGAAGCGCTGGCCCAGACCGCCGGCATCCTCGCGTTCGTCACCGCGGGCGTGTACCCGGATGAGAGCCGGCCGATGTATTTCGTCGGTATCGACAAGGCGCGCTTCCGCCGCCCGGTCGTCCCCGGCGACCAGCTGGTGCTGAAAGCGACGCTGGAACGCTCGATGCGTGGCATCTGGAAGTTCTCGACCGTCGCCGAAGTGGACGGCGAGGAGGCGACGAGCGCCGAGATGATGGTGGCGCCCGGAACGAAATGACGTGAGCATGGCCATCCACTCCACCGCACTCATTGCCGCCGACGCTTCACTGGCGCCCGACGTCGAAGTCGGCGCCTACAGCGTGATCGGCGCGGGTGTCACGATCGGCGCCGGCACCTGGGTCGGGCCGCACGTCGTCATCGAGGGGCCGACCTCGATCGGCCGCGACAACCGCATCTTCCAGTTCGCCTCGATCGGCGCCGCGCCGCAGGACCTCAAATACGCCGGCGAGCCGACGCGGCTGGAGATCGGCGACCGCAACACCTTCCGCGAGAACTGCACGATCAATCGCGGCACGACCAAGGACCAGCTGGTGACGCGCATCGCCAGCGACAACCTGTTCATGACCGGCTCGCACGTCGGCCACGACTGTGTCATCGGCTCGCACTGCGTGTTCGCGAACTACGCGACGCTCGGCGGCCACGTCGAGCTCGGCGACTGGGTGCACATGGGCGGCTTCTCCGGCATCCACCAGTTCTGCAAGGTCGGCGCGCACGCGTTCATCGCCAACAACACCGCGGTGACGCGCGACGTGCCGCCGTTCGTGATGGCCGTGGGCCGGCCAGCCGAGCCGCACAGCGTCAACTCGGAAGGGCTGAAGCGTCGCGGCTACACCGCCGAGCAGATCCGCCACATCCGCGACGCCTATCGCATTCTCTATCGCTCGCAACTGAAGCTGCAGGCGGCCACCGAGCAGCTGGTGCAGCGCGCCGCCGCGCAGCCGGAGCTGGAACCTCTCATCGCGTTCCTCAACGATTCCACGCCACGGCGCGAGCGCGTGGGGATCGTGCGTTGAGCGGGCCCGGTGCCCGTCAGCCCTTCATCGTTCTCGTCGCCGGCGAAACCTCGGGCGACAACCTCGGCGCGCACCTGATCGATGCCCTGCGCGCGCGCTTGCCCGGCGCGCGCTTCGCTGGCATTGCCGGCCCCCGCATGATCGCCGCCGGTTGCGAAGCGTGGGCGCGCGCCGAAGACCTCGCGGTGATGGGGCTCTTCGAGATCATCCCGCACCTGCCGCGTCTGCTGCGGATGCGCCGCAACCTGCGGGAACGCGTGCTTGAGCAACGGCCGGACGTCTACGTCGGCGTCGACGCCAAGGAGTTCAACCTGCGGCTGGCGCCGCAGCTCAAGGCGCATTCGATCCGCACCGTGCAATACGTGAGCCCGCAGATCTGGGCGTGGCGACAGGGGCGCGTCAAGACGATCGGCCGCGCTGTCGATCTCGTGCTGTGCCTGCTGCCGTTCGAGAAACGGTTCTACGACGAGCATGGCGTGCGCGCCGTCTTTGTCGGCCATCCGCTGGCGGATCAGATTCCCATGCACCTCGATCCGCTCGCGGCGCGCGCGGCGCTCGGGCTCGATCGCGAAGGCTCGTACGTCGCGCTGCTGCCGGGGAGCCGGCAGGGCGAGGTCGCGCTGCTGAGCCCGGACTTCGCGGCAACTGTTGCCTGGCTGCATCGCCAACGCCCGCAGCTCAAGTTCATCGCCGCGCTCGCCAACGAAGGGACGCGCCGCACGTTTGCCGCGGCGCTCGACGCGGCCGGCGTGCGCGACCGCGTGACGCTGGTGGACGGCAACGCGCAGCAGGTGATGGCGGCGAGCGACGTAGTGCTGCTCGCCTCGGGCACCGCGACGCTCGAGGCGACGCTCGTCAAGCGGCCGATGGTCGTCGCCTACCGTCTCAGCGCGCTCACAACTTTTCTGCTTAAGACTTTGAAACTCTTCAAGGCGCCGTTCTTCGCGCAACCGAATCTGCTGGCCGGCCGGCAGGTCGTGCCGGAGTATTTCAACGACGAGGTGCGGGCCGACGTGCTCGGCCCGGCGGTGCTGGCGCAATTCGAGCGTGCCGATCGCGATCAGCTCGTGCACACTTTCGCATCCATCCACGAGACGTTGCGGCGCGACGCGAGCGCGCGGGCGGCGGAAGCGATCGTCGAGCTGCTGGATTCGCCGAAAGATGCCATGAGAAGTCAATGACGGCAGCGCAAGTGAGTTTCGATCTCGCCCTGCCGGGGCTGCGCGCCGGCGTCGACGAGGCGGGCCGCGGACCGCTCGCGGGGCCGGTGGTCGCGGCGGCGGTGATCCTCGACCCGCGGCGGCGCATCCGCGGCATTCGCGACTCCAAGGTGATCGAGGCGCAGGAGCGCGAGGAGCTCGCGATCAAGATCCGCGGCGGCGCCGTGGCCTGGTCGGTCGCGTGGGCCGACGTCGCGGAAATCGACACGCACAACATCCTGCAGGCGACTTACCTGGCGATGCGCCGCGCGCTGCTCGGCCTGCGAGTGCGGCCTGCGCACGTGCAGATCGACGGCGATCGCTGTCCGTCGTTCATGGGCCTGTCGCTGGAGTGCAGCTTCGAAGCGATCGTCGACGGCGATGCGCGCCGCGTCTGCATCGGCGCCGCGTCGATCCTCGCCAAGACCACCCGCGACGCGATGATGGTCGGCCTCGACGCGCTCTATCCGCAGTACGGCTTCCGCCAGCACAAGGGCTACGCGACGCCCGAGCACTGCGCGGCGCTGGAGAAGTACGGTCCTTCGCCGATCCACCGCCGCAGCTTCGAGCCGGTGCGCCTCGCCGCGGCCGCCCTGCACATCTGACAGGGCCCATCCAGTCCATGTTCGTCCACCTCCACCTGCACACCGAGTATTCGCTCGTCGACAGCGTCGTGCGGATCCAGAGCGAGGAGGGCGACGCGCCGGCCCTGATGGACGCCGTCGGTGCGGCCGGCATGCCGGCGGTTGCGCTGACCGACCAGAGCAACCTGTTCGCGATGGTCAAGTTCTACCGCGCGGCGCAGGCCGCCGGCGTGAAGCCGATCATCGGCGTCGATCTGCGCGTGCGCGAGTACGGCGAGCGCGCCGAGCCCTCGACGCTGGTGCTGCTGTGTCAGAACGAGGTCGGTTATCGCAATCTCACGCGGCTGGTGAGCCGCTCGTATCTCGAAGGCCAGCAGCGCGGCGTTGCGACGATCGATCGCTCCTGGCTCGACGCCGACAGCCTCGTCGGACTCATCGCGCTTTCCGGTGCGCGCGACGGCGATCTTGGCCGCGCGCTGCTCAATGCCCGTGACGCCGATGCGCGCAAGTCGCTGCAGAGCTGGCTCGCGCTGTTCGGCGATCGTTACTACATCGAGCTGCAGCGAACGCAGCGCGAGGGCGAGGAGCGCTACATTCACGGCGTGCTCGATCTGGCAGCGGAATATGGCGTGCCGGTCGTCGCGACCAACGACGTGCGCTTCATCCGCGCGGACGATTACGAAGCGCACGAAGCGCGCGTGTGTATCCATGACGGCGCGCTGCTCGGCGACGCGAAGCGACGGCGGCGCTACAGCACCGAGCAGTACCTCAAAACGCCGCGGCAGATGGCCAAGCTGTTCGAGGACGTGCCCGAGGCAGTCGCGAACTCGTTCGAGATCGCGCGTCGCTGCAATCTCGAGTTGCAGCTCGGCAAGTCGGTGCTGCCGGCGTATCCAGTGCCCGGCAACCTGAGCACCGAGGACTACCTGCGCGAGCAGGCGCAGGTCGGTCTCGGCGAACGTCTGCAGCGGTTGAGGACGACAGCCGTGCAGGGACGCGCCATCGCGCGTCCCGAGTACGAGGAGCGGCTCGCGATCGAGCTCGGCGTGGTCTGCCAGATGGGCTTCGCGGGGTACTTCCTGATCGTCGCCGACTTCATTCGCTGGGCGCGCGAGAACGGCGTGCCGGTCGGCCCGGGCCGCGGCTCCGGCGCCGGCTCGCTGGTCGCCTACGCGCTCGGCATCACCGATCTGGATCCGCTGCGCTACGACCTGCTGTTCGAGCGCTTCCTGAATCCCGAGCGCGTGTCGATGCCGGACTTCGACGTCGACTTCTGCATGGACGGCCGCGACCGCGTCATCGAGTACGTGGCGGACCGCTACGGCCGCGAGCGCGTCTCGCAGATCATCACGTACGGCACGATGGCTGCGAAGGCGGTGGTGCGCGACGTCGCGCGCGTCTTCGGCCAGAGCTACGGCTTCGCCGACTCGATCGCCAAGCTGATTCCGTTCGAGCTCGGCATCACGCTCAAGGACGCGATGGAGAAGGAGCCGGAGCTGCAGCGCCGCTACCGGACCGAGGAGGAGACCCGCACTATCCTCGACATGGCGATGTCGCTCGAAGGCCTGGTGCGCAACGCCGGCATGCACGCGGGCGGCGTCGTCATCGCGCCTTCCGTGCTCACCGATTTCGCGCCGCTGTTCTGCGACGACACCGGCCACAACGTCGTGACGCAGTTCGACAAGGACGACGTCGAGGCAGCCGGCCTCGTGAAGTTCGACTTCCTGGGCCTGCGCACGCTGACGATCATCAGTTGGGCGGTGAAGACCATCAACGCGCACCGCGAGCGCAAGGGCGAGCCGCCGCTCGACGTCAACGCGCTGCCGATGGACGACACCGCGACCTACGATCTGCTCAAGCGCTGCGAGACGACCGCGGTGTTTCAGCTGGAATCGCGCGGCATGAAGGACCTGATCCGCCGCCTGCAGCCGGATTGCTTCGAGGACATCATCGCGCTCGTGGCGCTGTTCCGCCCCGGTCCGCTGCAGTCCGGCATGGTGGACGACTTCATCGCGCGCAAGCACGGCAAGACGACCGCGCCGATCGACTACCTGCATCCCGACCTGAAGCCGGTGCTCGCGCCGACCTACGGCGTGATCCTGTACCAGGAGCAGGTGATGCAGATCGCGCAGGTGCTCGCCGGCTACACGCTCGGCGGCGCCGACCTGCTGCGCCGGGCGATGGGTAAGAAAAAGCCGGAGGAGATGGCGAAGCAGCGCTCGATCTTCGTCGATGGCTCGACTGCGCGCGGCGTGCAACAGCGGACCGCCGAGCACATCTTCGACCTGATGGAGAAGTTCGCGGGATACGGCTTCAACAAGTCGCACTCGGCCGCGTACGCGCTGCTGTCGTACCAGACGGCGTGGCTCAAGGCGCACTATCCCGCGGCATTCATGTCGGCCGTGCTGTCTTCCGACATGGACAAGACCGACAAGGTGGTGACGCTCATCGACGAAGCGCGGCGCATGCAGCTCAAGGTCGAGCCGCCCGACGTCAACAGCTCGCACTACATGTTTACTGTGAGCGGCGAGCGCGGCATCCGCTACGGGCTCGGCGCGATCAAGGGCGTCGGGCAGTCGGTCGTCGAGATGCTCGCTGCCGAGCGCCAGGCGAAGGGCGCGTTCCGCGATATCGCGGACCTGTGCCGGCGCAGCGACCAGAACCGCATGAACCGCCGCGTACTGGAGGCGCTGATCCGCTCGGGCGCGCTCGACCTGATCGGCGCCAATCGCGCGACGCTGATGCACGCGTTGCCGTCGGCGATGCAGCTGGCGGACCAGACGATCCGCGCACGCGTCGTCGGCCAGAACGACATGTTCGGGCTGATGGACGACTCCGGCGGCGCCGCGCCGGCGGTCACGCTCAGCAGCGAGGTGTTGCCCGACTGGAGCCGCCGCGTGCGCCTCGATGGCGAGCGCGACACGCTCGGGCTCTATCTCACCGGCCATCCGTTCGAGGAGTTCGAGCACGAGGTGCGGCCGATCATCAGCGGGCGCATCGCCGACATCACCGGCGACCGCCCACCACCGAGCAACAACGAAGGCTTCCAGTTCCGCGGCAAGCCGGCGACGATCGCGGGCATGGTGTTCGATCTCGGCAAGCGCGGCAGCCGCGTGATCTTCACGATGGACGACCGCAGCGGGCGCATCGAAGCGTCGATGTTCGAGGACGCCTGGCAGCAGTACCGCACGCTGATCGCGAAGAGCGCGATCCTGGTCGTCGAGGGCTCGCTGCGCTTCGACGAGTACATCGAAGGCTGGCGGCTCACCGCCAAGCGCGTGTTCGACATCGATCATGCACGCGAGCAGTACGCGCGCCGGCTGGTGCTGCGCTGGCCGGAGAAGGCGGACGGCAACTTCATCAAGACGCTGGAGCAGACGCTGAAGCCGTTCCGCGGCGGCCGCTGTGCAGTCGCCGTGCGTTACCAGAGTTCTGCAGCGCGAGCAGAGCTGGTGCTCTCGGAGGAATGGTCGGTCAAGGCGACGCGCGAGCTCACCGAGCGGATCTCGCAACTGTGCGGCAACGATGGCTGGCGCCTGATCTACGCGCCCTCAGGCAACACCTAGCAGTGCGCGGATAGTTCACAATGCGGCCATGCCCCTGCGCCGCCTGATCGTTCTCATCGCAGGAAATTTCTTCGTCGCCACCAGCTTCCTGAGCGTCGGCGGCCTGCTCAACGACATCTCGACTTCGCTGGCGATTCCAATCGAGCGCGCCGGATTGCTGATCGCCGCGTTCGGCATCTCCGCCGCGATCTGCGCGCCGACGTTGGCGACGCTCGGCTCGCGCATTGATCGCCGCTTGCTGCTGACCGGCTCGATGGCGATCTGCGCGCTCGCGAACGTGCTCGCTGCTTTCAGTCACGACTACCAGCAGCTCATGTTCGCGCGCGTGCTCGCGGCGGTTACGTCGGCGGTCTACACACCGCAGGTCGCCGCGACCGTCAGCATGCTCGTGCCCGAAAGTGAGCGCGGCCCGACGCTCGCGAAGCTGATGATCGGCTGGGCGGTCGGCTCAGTGCTCGGCAATCCGCTGTCGGTAATGATCGCGTCGCTGTCCGACTGGCGCGTCTCGTTTGCTTTCATCGGCGTCGCGAGCGCCGTCGTCTCGCTGTTGGTGTGGCGCTCCGTGCCGGCGAACGTGCACGTGCCGCCGCTCAACTGGCATCGCTGGTTCGAGGTATTGCGCTCGCCGGCGTTGCGCTGGCTGACCGCCGCGACCGCGCTCACGAACGTCGGCGGCAACATCATGCTGAGCTACATCGCGCCGATCGTGAAGGCAGTGCAGGGCATTACCGGACCCGCGCTCGCGGCGTTGTTCTTCGTCTCGGGTATCGGCGGACTGCTGGGGAACGTGCTGAGCGTACCTCTCATCCGCCGCTTCGGCGCCACGAACGTCGCCTACAAGTGCAACGGCAGCTCGGCCATCATGCTGTTGATCTGGCCGCTCGTCGCCAGCTGGGCCGCGACGATCTACGTCGCGCAGTTCGTCTACAGTCTCGGCAGCGCGGGGTTCCCGGCCGTGCAGCAGGCGCGGCTCGTCGCGGTCGCGCCGCTCCTGGCGGCGGCGACCATCGCGCTGAATTCGTCAATGACTTATCTGGGCGGCGCGATCGGCGCGACGATCGGCGCGAGCGCGTGGACCGCGCTCGAGCCGCGCTTCATGCCCTGGGTCGGATGCGTGTTCGTGGTCGCGGCGCTCGCCTGCTCGATGCTCGGCGAGCGCGCGGCCGCAAGAGCGCGGGGTTATTCCGCCAGCGCCTCGACCTGAATCTCGAGCTTCACGTCCATCTTGAAGCCGTAGGTCTTGCCCCAGTCGACGCCGAAGGCGGAGCGATCGAGCTGTGCGGTCGCGTTCGCGCCGCAGACGTTCTTGCCCTGCTTCATCGGATGCGGGCGGCAGCCGAAGTGATCGATCTTCAGCGTCACCGGCTTGCTCACGCCGTGCAGCGTCAGCGTGCCGTCCACTTCGGTCGGCGCGCCGTTGACGAACTTCGCGAGCTTGCCGGTGTAGCTCGCGGTCGGATACTTCGCGACGTCGAGCATTCCGGCATCGTTCGACTTCACGTGCGTGTTGAGCTTGTCATGCCCGGTATCGATCGACGCGGCGTCGATCGACACGTCGAGCGTGCCGCTGCCGGCTTCCCTGTCGTAGACGATCGTGCCGGAGCTCTTGTCGAACTTGCCGCGCCAGGTCGACAGCCCGCCGAAATGGTCGGTCTCGAAGCTCGGGTAAGTGTGCTCGGGGTCGATCGTGTACTTGACGGGCGCTGCAGTGGCGCTGCCTGCGACCCAAATAGCCGTAGTGGCCGCTGCAGCGATGACGGACCTGATCTTCATGAGTGACTCCGTGCGTGATACGAGCGCGAATATTAGCCGCCCGCGCGCTTGGCCTTCCAGCCGCGGCGGGTCAGTTCTTCGACCAGGCGGTCGCGGTGATCGCCCTGGATCTCGATGCGGCCCTCGCCGCTCGCGCCGCCGGAACCACAACGTTTCTTGAGTTCCGCCGCGAGCGCTGCCAGTTCATTCGGCGGCAGCCCGAGACCCGTGATGACCGTGACGCCCTTGCCCTTGCGACCCTGGGTCTCGCGGCTGACGCGCACCGTGCCGTCACTGGAAGTTTTACCCAAGGATGTTTTACCAGGCGTACCGCGCTTGCAGACGCACTCCCCCACAGGCCGCTGGCAATTCCGGCAGCGCTCGCCGATCCCAGTGGTGTAAACGATGGAAGAATTGCTGTCGCGTTTCACGCTCGCGAGCGTACGCGGTCGCGATACGAGATGCACTGCTCGATGACGCGCCGGTACTCGGCGACGTCGACGTCGCGCTCGGAGCAGGGCAGCAGCAGGTCGCCGTCGCTCTTGAAATTGCCGTCCCAGTCCATCAGCTGCCGGTCGTTCCAGGTGCGCGAGTATTGGCGCAGCTTGTCGTCGTCCATGCGATCGAAGTACGCGCGCAGGTTGCAGCTGGTCTCGTCCATGCGCTCGTCGGTCGGATCCTGCTCGAAGTTCCACACGGGCTGCTGCACGTCAGTCTGCCACGGGGGCCGGTCGCGGCGTCGAATCCTCGAGCAACTCGATGGCGACCTGGTCCGGGCCTTCGATGAAAGCGAATCTGACTTTGCCGTCGGCGCTGCTGCGCGGCTCGGCCGTGACCTTGACGCCGTCGTTGCGCAGGCGCGCGAGCGCAGCGTCGAGATCGTCGACGCTGAAGCCGAGGTGATCGACCCCACGGCCGCGGGTCGAGACGATCGTGCCGCCACGGTATTCCACGGGATAGATGATCATGCTGACGTGATCCGCCGTGACGAACGCCGCCGGCGCGATCTGCACTCCACGGTATACGCGCTTCTCCGTCTGCGGGAAGCTGCGCAGGCCGAGCTCCTTCGCGTACCACGCGCCTGCAGCGGGCGGATCCGCGCTGAACATGTGCACGTGCCCGAAGTTGTGATGCCGCGCCGTGTTGAGCTCGATCAGGACGTGATCGGGGCCGTCGACGTACGCGTAGAAGAACGAGCGGTTGCCGCCGACCAGGTCGCTAATGTCGGTGAGCGGCGTGGCGAAGCGCGTGCCCTTGGCGAGCTGCTGCTGATAGGTCGACTGCATGTCCTCAGCGCCCCAGCCGATGTGCCAGATGCCGGACAACAGCTCGCTCGGCGGCGTCGTGTCCACCTTCGTGAACAGCAGCCACGAATCGCCGGTCCACACCGCGTCGCCGAGCCCCGCGAAGGATTCTTTGCGCGCCTTGAACTTGCTCGTATAGAACAGGATCGCGGCGGCGGGATCGCTAGCGTTGAGATGCACGTGATGGAAGTGAGCGAGCGGGCGCGTCTGCTCGGCCAGCGGCGTCTGCGCGAGCGCCGCGGTGCAGGCGAGCAGCGACAGAATGACGACAGTCTTCACTAGTCGTTCGCGCGCACCCATCCGTACGCGGCATTCTGGCGCGCGCCGCCGGATTCGAGGTACGCAAGCTTCGCCTTCTCGAGCCCGTCGCCGGGGAGGGCGTTGCGCTTCGCTTGCACGTCGATGTTGTAGAGCTTCGCGGCGTTCAGGCCGAGGATCTTCGCCTTGTCGGCCTTGCTGATCTTCGCGTAGCCGAACTTCTCCACGAACTCGTCGGAGATGTCGAAGCGCTTGAACGCCTCGATCGCCCATTGCGGCGAGCCCCACCACAGGCAGTCGGTGCCCCACACGACGTGGTCGGCGCCGTAGTGCTTGATGTTCTTGCCCATGCCGTGCATGCACAGCACCGGGTCCGCGACCACCAGCGCGTTGAAGAAGCTGCCGACTTCCGGGTAGACGTTGTTGATCCCGGGATTGCGCTTCTTGATGTCCATCAGCACCGAGTGCCACTCGAAGTCGCCGGTCTGCGGATCGAACCGGTTGCTGTCGAGATAGTTCGGCTCGTTCGGCCCGTGCTTGATCGCCGAGTGATAGATCACGAAGTTGAAATCGGGATTGGCGAGCGCCGCCTTCTCGACGTCCTTGGGATTCGCGAGGTGGCCGAGCGTGCGCGACTGGTAGGAGTAGCCCTTGTGCACGCTCACCAGCTTCATGCCGCGCTTGCGCGACTGCTCGTAGAACCACATCGCGTTGTCGTCGTCGAGCTGGAAGCCGTTGCCGGTGCGCGCCGGATCGGTGTGGCAGTACCACTTCCACGAGTCGATCTTGTACAGCTGCAGCTCGCGCTCCATCTGCTCGAGCATCGCCGCCTTGTCGATGCTGTTGGTCGCCTTGTCCCAGTAGTGGTTCGGCGCGAGGTTGCCCTGGCACAGCGCGCGCTGCGAGCCGGCCATTGCGTTGATCTCGCGCTTCTTCTCGCCCATCAGCCAGCTCGGCAGGATCGCGAACGGCGGATTGCGCTGCGCGCCTTCGGCCACCTTGCCGTCGGGCGTGCGCTGGATCTCGCGCGTCGGCACGCCGGAGATCACCACCATGTTCGTGTCGGAGTCGAAGAACAGCTCCTTGACGAAGTTCTGGTAGCTGTAGGACTCGACGTCGTCCTTGAGGTTGAAGCCCATGTTGCGGGCGGTCTCGCTGTTGCGGAAGTTCAGCGCGATGCCGTTGGTGAAGTGCGCCTGCACGTCGACGATGAAGTACTCGCTCTTCGGATATTTTTCGTCGATCGCCGCGAGCTCGTAGGTCTCGGCGTCGTCGACGGCGAACACCTGGCCGTAGACGCGGTTCGAGGCGGCGAAGCAGGTCGCGAGGCCCATCGAGCTGGCCATGAACGCGCGGCGGTCCATGTTGAGCTTGCGCGCGCGCGCTGCGCCCATTTCGCGGATCAGGCCTTCGAGCTGTTTCTGGCGCTCGCTCTGCGGGCGCGGCACGAACTCCTCGTTCGACACCGCCTGCGTGGGAAGCGGCGAGTCGACGCCCTTCCTGAGATCGCGCTCGATCTTGCGAATCCACATGGCGGGACCCCCAAAGCAACGTTGCAGAGTATTCTAGGAGCAGCTTCGGGACGTCGTGCGGGCTTTGCGTTTATTTGCCAAAGCGGCAGGATTCTTGGCGAACAGCTCGAGCCGGCGCGCGCAGCAGGCGGCGGCGATCGAGCAGTTGCACCGCGCGGTCGGCATCCTGCGACGAAACGTCGGCCTGTACGACCAACGTCAGTACTCATTGCTCAGTCAACGGGCGGACCCTTCACAGGCTGCGCTCGACACCGAGGGCGTGTGCTTTCCCCGGGCCTTCAGGTGAAAGCGGAGTAGACGAGCGTGCGCAGCTCGCGGCGGATCGGATAGGTCGCCGACGGCGTCAGCTGCGTCATGAAGATCACGATCAGCTGCTCGCGCGGATCGACCCAGAAGTACGTGCTCGCGAGACCGCCCCACGACAGATCGCCGGCCGATCCCGGCAGCAGCGCGCGGGCCGGGCTCAGCGAGACTGCGAAGCCGAGGCCGAAGCCGACGCCGGCATAGGTCATCTCCGAGAACAGCGACAGCGACAGATCCGGCAGATCCTTGCCGCCGGGCAGATGATTCATCGACATCAGCTCCAGCGTCTTCGGACTGATGAGCCGCACGCCATCGAGCGCGCCGCCGTTGAGCAGCATCCTGCAGAAACGCAGGTAGTCGGCCGCGGTCGATAGCAGGCCGCCGCCGCCGGAGACGAAGCCGGGCGGTTTCAGGAAGCCGCTGGTCTGCGGATCGTCCTGCAATGTCATGCGTCCGTCGGGCGTGGCCGCATAGCACGCCGCGAATCGCGCAGCTTTCGCAGCGGGCACCATGAAATCCGTGTCGGTCATGCCGAGCGGATCGAGAATCCGCGTGCGCAGGAACTGCTGGAACGGCTGACCGGAGATCTTGCCGACCAGGTAGCCGACGATGTCGGTCGACACCGAGTAGTTGAAAGCCGTGCCCGGCGAGAATTCCAGCGGCACCTTTGCGAGCTCTTCGATCATGCGATCGAGCGGCACCGCGCCGGGCAGCTCGCCGAGCGCGAGCTTGCGATAAGCAGCGTCGACGTTCGTGCGCTGCTGGAAGCCGTAGGTCAGTCCGGACGTGTGGCGCATCAGGTCGACGATGCGCATCGGCGCGCTCGTGCGACGCGTGCGAAACCCGCCGATGAAGCCGCCTTCGTAGACGCCGAGATCGCGCCACTGCGGAATGTAGCGATGCACGGGATCGTCGAGCGCAACGCGTCCTTCCTCGACCAGCATCATCAGCGCGACGCTCGTCAGCGGCTTGGTCATGGAGTAGATGCGGAAGATCGTGTCTTCCTGCAGCGGGCGCTGGCGCTCGACGTCCATCGACCCGAGCGCGCTGCAGTGGGCGATCTGGCCGTTGCGCTCGATCAGCGTCAGCGCGCACGGCAGCTTGCCGGTGTCCAGGTATCTCTGCTGGAGGAAGCGGTCGATGTGCTGCAGGCCCGGGCCGGACAGCCCTGCGGATTCGGGTCGGGGCATGGACGTTGTTCCTGTCAGATGCGCGAGGTGCGTTGCGGCTCGCGCATGAAAATGTACACCAGGAGCGAGCCGAACACGCACACGGTCACGTACCAGTAGAACCACGACTCGTGTCCGATCGACTTGAACCACAGGCCGACGAGCGGCGCACTGCCGCCGAACAGCGAGACGGCGACTGCGTAGGGCAGGCCGACGCCGAGCGCGCGGATCTCCACTGGGAAGAGCTCGGCCTTCACGACGGCGCTGATCGAGCTGTAAAAGGATGAGATGAGCAGCGCGATGCTCACGAGGGCGAAAGCAAGCCACGCGCTGTGCGCTTGCGCGAGCGTTGTGAGCAGCGGCACCGTCGTGAACAGCGCAAGAACGCCGAAGACGATGAGCATCGGCCGCCGCCCGATGCGGTCGGACAGTGCGCCCATCAGCGGCTGCATCAGCATGAAGAGGAACAGCGACGCCGAAGATACGATCGTCGCGTCGGTCTTCGACAGGCCCACCGTGTTCGCGAGGAACTGCTGGATGTAGGTCGTGAAGATGTAGAAGTAGAGCGTGCCGCCCGCGGTCAGGCCGATGACGATCGCGACCTCGCGCGGATATTGCAGCAACAGACCGATTTCGCCCGAGCGCTGGCCGCTCGCACGCAGTTTCTCGAACGTTGCCGTCTCGGGCAGATTGCGGCGCAGGTACAGGCCGCCCAGCGCTGCCAGCGCGCCGATCACGAACGGAATGCGCCAGCCCCAGGCTTCGAGCTGATCGTGGGTGAGGAAGACCCACTGCAGCAGGAGCAGGACCGCGAGCGACAGCAACTGACCCATGACGAGCGTTACGTACAGCACGCCCGAGTAGAAGCCGCGCTGCTGCGCGGGCGTGACTTCGCTCATGTATGTGGCGCTCGTGCCGTACTCGCCGCCGACGCTGAAACCTTGCAACAGGCGGGCGAGCATCAGCGTCACGGGCGCCGCAATTCCGGCGGTCGCGTATCCCGGTGCGAACGCGATCAGCAGCGAGCCGAGGCACATCAGCATCACCGACAGCGTCAGCGCGGCCTTGCGCCCGCGCCGATCCGCATAGCGGCCCAGCACCCAGCCGCCGAGCGGCCGGATCAGGAAGCCGCCGGCGTAGATCGCAGCGGTGTTCAGCAGTTGGCTGGTCGGATCGTCGTCAGGAAAGAACAGCGGCGCGAAATAGATCGCGCACGCGGAATACGTATACCAGTCGTACCACTCGATCAGATTGCCGATCGAGCCGCCGAAGACGGCGCGCAGGCGCTGGCGTGTGCTGTCGGCGGCCGCGGAGGTCACTTCTACTTATTCGTCGTGGTAGGACCTCCGATGATACAGAAGTAGCGCCTCGTGCCTACTTTTTGGCGTGGCGCTTCGCTTCCTCCTCGGCGCGCTCGATCTCCTGCTGCTCGCGGCGGTCGACGTCGCCGGCCTTCTCGATCTCCTTGCGGCCGCGCTCGGACTCGACGAACTTCTGCGTCGCTGCGCGATAGTTGCGGTCGGCCGACTTGTTGCCTTCGCCTTCGTTGCGTGGGGTCGTGCCCATGGCTTTCAGTGCTCCTGATGTCGTGGCTCGCGAAGAAAAACGTCCCGCTTGCGGTGAGGTTCCGCGGCGGGGCGGTTATGCTTGCGGCGTGTACTGGATCCTCGCAGCGATCTTCATCCTCGTCGCACTCACCAATCCGCGCCTGCGGCCGCTCGGCGTCGTGGGCTGCATCGTGCTCCTCGCCATGCTCGGTTGGGGCGTGGTGCAGCGATTGCGCGGCGAGGACGCGACGGCGACAACAGCCGTGCAGCAACGTGGGCGGCCGTCGTCGCCGGCGTCAGCACCGAGCTCGATTCCGCTCTCGATGGTTGCAGCGGAGGACCTGCACTTGTCCGGAGGCGGCGCGCCGTTCGAGCTGCGCGGTCGCATCGTCAACAGCGCGAGCGACTCGACTTTGAAGTCGGTGACGATTCGCGTGATCCGTCGCGATTGCTACGCAGGCGCGGTCGATCCAAGCGGCTGCGTCAAGCTATGGCAGGACGATCACTGGATCGCGATCGCGGTGCCGGCGCGCCAGGCGCGCGACTTCGTCGACTCGATCTGGATGCACGGCAACGCGCCGCGTGCGCGCGGCTCGGTGCAGGATGTGTTCGAGTTGATCGCAGCGACCGGCGAGGTCGAGCCGGCGGTCGAGAAGAAGCAGGACTAGGTAGTTGAGTGCGCGTGTGCGCGCGGCCCGCGCGGCCGCGGCGGAGGGGATCGGACCGGCGCCGGGCGCCGATCAGATACCGGCTTGCCAGGTGCTCGGCAGACCGGTGCGCTCGAGAACGTCTTCGATGCGCAGGCAAGCCTGGCGGGCTTCCGGCTGAGCACGAAGACTGCGCGCAATCGAATTGAGGAACGTGTCGATGATCTGAACGTTCGGATGGGAAGCGGAGAGCTCCGTTTCCACCCGATCGATCAGCTCGAGCACATCCTCTTGATCACAGCGCGGGAAGGTGAGCGTACCGACCGTGTCGTGCACGGCTAGCAGAGCCTGGTGTATTTCAGTCAGCTCCTGGGTATTCACGCGACTACTTTGGACTCAGAAATTCGAACGCGCAAGCGTTCCGTGCGAAGCTGCCGCAACGCAGCGGGTCGACCCGGGAGGTCGGCCGGACGGGCCCGTTGTGGACGAGACGTTCTTGCGGACAAGACAGGAGTCGAGGGTGCGGACAGCGCTGGCGTATGTGATCGCGGGATGGTCGGGATTCTTCGTGATGGCCGTGGAGCTGCTCGGCGGCCGCCTGCTCGCGCCGACTTTCGGCAGCAGCATCTATGTGTGGGGCGCAATCATCACGGTCTTCATGCTCGCGCTGTCGCTAGGCTATCTCGCCGGCGGCCGCTACTCGATGAGAGCCCCGAGCGTGCGTCGACTCGGCATGATCCTGGCAGTCGCGGCGCTGACGGTCGTGCCGCTGCTGCTGTTCGCAGAGCCGATGCTGGATTCGCTGTCGCAGGCCGTGCCCGATCCGCGCTTCGGCTCGCTGCTCAGCGCGGTGGCGCTGTTTTTCGTGCCGACGTTCTTTTCCGGCATGGTCTCGCCGTACGCAGTGCGGCTGCTGGTGCAGGATCGCCAGAGCTCCGGACGTCATGCGGGGCAGCTGTATTTCGTCTCGACGTTCGGCAGCGCCGCTGGCACGCTGCTGACTTCGTTTTATCTCGTGCTCCTGCTGGAAGTGAACCAGATCCTGCTCGGCCTGCTGCTGATTTCGATCGCGATCGGCGTTTGCGCCGGGTTCGTGCACGCTCCCCGCAACGAGAGTGATCAATGAGTCGATCGCTGCTGCTGGTTTCTCTGCTGATTTCCCTGCTGGGCGTGGTGCATGCGGCGCGGGCGGATTTGCGGCTGGTGCACTCGGAGCGCTCGCTATATCGCGAAGTGTTCGTCTACGAGAACGGTGACACCCGCTGCATGTGCTTCACGCGCAATTGCCGCGTCGGGCGCCAATCGTGCATCGACACTCGCCATCCCAATCGCATGGTCATGCGCTACCCGCAGATGATGATGGGAGCGCTGTTCGTCAATCCGGCGCCGCAATCGATACTCATCGTCGGCCTCGGCGGCGGCACGCTGCCCCGCGCGCTCCGGCAGGTCCTGCCGAAAGCGCGCATCGACGTCGTCGAGATCGATCCGGCGGTGGTGCAGGTTGCGAATCGTTACTTCGATTTCAAGGCGAGCGACCTGACGCGCGTGATCGAAAGCGACGGGCGGGTCTACGTCAAGCGCGCGCAACGCACGGGTCAGCACTACGACCTGATCATGCTCGACGCGTTCGATCACGAATACATCCCGGAGCATCTGCTGACGCGCGAGTTCCTGCAGGAAGCGAAGTCGCTGCTGACACCGCAGGGCGTGCTGGCGGCGAATACGTTCTCGTCGAGCCGCCTGTACGAGCACGAGTCCGTGACCTACGAGGCGGCGTTCGGGAAGTTCTTCAATCTGAAGCGGGATAACCGCGTCATCATCGCGCAGCTCGGTGCGCTGCCGGACGCGGCGCGACTGCGCACGACGGCGCGGCAGTTCGCGGACGCCTTCGACGCCTTCGGATTCAGCGCGGCTGAACTCCTGCCGCTGTTCACGCAGGAGCGCGATTGGGATCCGCGGGCACGGGTGCTGACGGATCAGTACTCGCCGGCGAACCTGCTCAACCTCGAGCGCTGATCAGGCGCGCAGCTTCTCGAGCTCGCTGAGCGCGAGGCTCACGTCCTGCAGCTGCGACCGCTCGCCGCCGGCCATGTTCTCGTCCTGCGCGGTCGAGAGCAGCTCGGCGTCCTTCTTCCACGATTCGAGGATGCGGCGCTTTTCGTCCGTATCCAGCTCGTCGTCGTGAACCACGTCCATCGGCGAAGCGTAGCGGCGCGTCGGATCCGCGATTGCGTTCTCAACCTGTTGCTCGTGCGTAGCCATTTGTCACATCAATCGCGTCGGAGCAGCAGACCGATCAGCAGGCCGACGCCTGCGGCGGCGCCGATCATCGCCCATGGCCGCTCGCGGACGTAGTCGTCCGTCGACGCGGCAACCCGGCGCACCTGTGCGCGCAGCCGGTCCTGATCCAGGTGGTCGAGCGCCGCACGCAGCGTCTTCTCGGTGCGCTCGCGAACTTCCTGCACGCGATCGTTGGTGACTTCGGCAGTCGCCTTCCACAGCGCCTCGGCGTCCCGCGCAACGGCGTACAGGTCCTTGCGCAGATTCTTCAGGGGTGAATGCAATGCGCCATTGTTCATGCGGACCCTCCTAGGCAGGTGAATACCGCGGGCGCAGATCCGCGCCCGCATCGCAGATGCAACGCCTCGCGCGCGAACCCGGTTCCGGCAGGCATAATCGCGGTGCATCGGACGATCCGGAGGGTCTGCAGTGGCGACGAAGACGAAATCGACTGCGAAACGCCAGCGCGCGCCGGTCCGGCGCCGCACGCCAAAAAAAGCGGCTCCGCGCACCCGCGGCGTGCTGCCGACGGAATGCAAGCTCGACGAGCTGCCGCCGGACGCGAAGGAAGTGGCCGATCGTGTCGAGCGCGAGGGCGGGCTGGTGATCGGCAGCTACTGCGAGCCGCTCGGCCGCAGTCCGCTGCTCCTCGCCGCGCTGCCGATCGATCGCGTCCAGCCGACGCCGTTCCAGCGCGATCTCTCCGACGCGCATCACAAGAAGCTGTCCGGCGTGATCGACAAGACCGGACTGTTCCTCGATCCGATCATCGCGATCACCGCGCCGAACGAGGGCTTCTGGACGCCGAACGGTCTGCACCGCCTGGAAGCGATGCGGCGGCTCGGCGCGAAGTCGATCATCGCCTTGCTGGTGCCGAAGCGCGAGATCGCATGGCAGATCCTCGCGCTCAACACCGAGAAGGCGCACAACCTGCGCGAGCGCGCGCTCGAAGTCATTCGCATCTACAAAGGGCTGATCGGGGAAGATGCGAAGCGGCCGGAAAGCGACTTCGCGTTCTATCTCGAGGAAGCGTCGCTGGTGACGCTCGGCCTGTGCTACGAGCGCAAGGGCAACTTCCCGGGCGGCGCGTATCACTCGATCCTGCGGCGCCTGGAAGAGTTCTCGTCCGATTCGCTGCAGAAGGCGCTCGCGGTGCACGAGCGTTACGCGGAGCAGGTGTTCGAGCTCGACGAGATGGTGACCGCGATCGTCGCCAAGCTGAAAGAGCGCGGACTGGTGAGCCCGTACCTGCGCAACTTCGTCGTCGCCCGCGTCAATCCGCTGCGCTGGATCAAGGACTCACCGCCGCCGCTGCCGGAAGTGCTGAAGACCATGCGCGAGCGGCTGTCGCGCTTCAACACCGAGAAGGTCAACCAGCAGGACCTGGCGAAGATGGGCGGCGGCGCGGCGGAACCCGAGTAGCCTTCTTCACGGATCCGGGACGAAGCCGTTCGGAAAAGGGTCCGGGCGGCGGTCTGCAAACACCGGGCGCTGCGGCAGCACGCCCTGCGCGACGAGGTTCCGGCGCGAGTCGTAGTAGATCACGATCGTTTCGTCGGGAGTCGCGGAAGCGCGCTTGAAGTCGACGTACTGCGCTGGTGAAGACTCGCGCTGGCCGTGGCCCGTGCCGAGCTTCGATTCGCTGCGCCGCTGCGCTGCGCGCGAATCCGCGCTGGAATCGTTGCGCTCGCTTTTCGCGAGCTCGTCGTCATCTCCCTGGACGCTCGCCTCCGGAGCGGCTGCGCTGGGACTGCGATCGCGCCACGGGGTGCAGCACGGCCGGTACTGCGCCCGATACTCGCGATACAGCGCAACGCCGATCACGCCGACATCGTTCGGCCGACCGGTGCGCGCGGCATATGAATCGGCCAGGCGCGTGAAGTAGAACGTCGCGACCTCATCGAGGCTCTTGCGCCAGCCTTCGATGCTCACCGAGTCGTACGCGCCGAGCACGTAGCCGCTCTGCTGCTGTGCCGCCGTCTCGCCGGTGATGACATTCACGCCATCGACGCTCGTGACTGCGAGCACCCGGGCTGCGGACGAATTGCGCACGCGCAGCTCGTACTGATGCCGCGGCTCGCCTGCGACATAAAGCCGGCCCTCGTGCTCGTAGATCGGCAGCGTCCGTCCGGCGGTGCGGTCGTAGATCTCCAGATCCGCGAGCGTGCCGCCGCTCGCGGAGGCCGCAGCCAATGCGGAGACGAGGGTCACAATCACAGCGAACAGCGGACGAGCGGCGCGCATCGAGGCTCCTGGTGCTGGCGGGGTCTGCCACCAGCTATGAACGGAGCCCCGGTCGCGGAAGGGTTAACGGACGCGGCGGTAGGGCAGGTAGTCAGGCGTCCACATCATCGCTTCGATCCGGAGCAGCAGCTCTTCCTCAGGCAGCGCATCGGCGACGCCGTCTCGTTGCGCCTGCATTCCCACGGCGACAGCAACGCGCTTTGCCACGTCGCGAACTTCGATGAGCGGCGGCACCAGCGCCAGCGAAGGGTCGCGGCGCACCGGTGCGAGGTCGCTGAGCGTCCGCGCGGCGGCGATGAACATCGCATCGGTCACGCGCCGCGCCTGCGCGGCGATCACGCCGAGACCGACGCCGGGAAAAATATAGGCGTTGTTGCACTGACCGATGGGAATGCGCCGCCCGCCGTATTTGACGTCGTCGAACGGACTGCCGGTGGCGACCAGTGCGCGACCCTCGGTCCATGCGATCAGGTCGCCGGGCAGCGCCTCGGCCCGCGACGTCGGATTCGACAGCGGGAAGATCATCGGCCGCGCGACGTGTCGCGCCATCTCACGCACGATCTCTTCCGTGAACGCCTGCGGCTGCGCTGCCGTGCCGATCAGCATCGTCGGATGCGCGTGCTTCACGACTTCGAGCAGCGGAATGTTCTCCGGAGCGCCCGCCCAGGCGGCGACCGTGGCGAACGGCCGCGCGAATTCGCGTTTGAAGGCATCGAGGTCGGTTTGCCGCGAATGAACGAGCCCGCTGGCGTCGACGAGCCAGACACGATCGCGCGCCTGCTCTTCTGTCAGTCCCGCGCTGCGCATTGCCGTCACGAGTTGACGCGTGATCCCGGCCCCCGCAGAGCCCGCGCCGAGCACCACGACGCGCTGATCGGCGAACGTGCTGTCGCTGGCCGCGACTCCAGCCGTCGCGACAGCGAGCGTCACCGCGCCAGTGCCCTGGATGTCGTCGTTGAACGAGCACAGGCGATCGCGATACTTCTCGAGCAGTCGCGCGGCGTTCTGCCTCGCGAAGTCTTCCCACTGCAGCAGCACGCGCGGGAAGCGCTTGATGATCGCGGTCACGAATGCTTCGACGAACGCGTCGTACTCCGCGCCGCGGATACGCTCGTGGCGCCAGCCGACGTACAGAGGATCTTTCAGCAGCTCTTGATTGTTCGTGCCGACGTCGAGGATCACCGGCAGCGTCGCAGCGGGATGAATACCGGCGCACACCGTGTACAGCGACAGCTTGCCGATCGGGATGCCCATGCCGCCGATGCCGAGATCGCCGAGACCGAGAATGCGCTCGCCGTCCGTGACGACGACGATGCTGACGTCCTGATCGCCGAGATTGGCGAGCGCCGCGTCGATCGAGTCGCGCTGCGGATAGGCGATGTACAACCCTCGCGGCCGCCGATAGATGCGGCTGTACGCCTGGCACGCCTCGCCGACGACCGGCGTGTAGATGATCGGCATCATCTCCACCAGGTGCTCGTTGAGCAGCCGGTAGAACGCCGTCTCGTTGCGATCCTGCAGCGACACCAGGTGGATGTAGCGCTCGAGGTTGGAAGTCTTCTGCAGATAGTTGCCGTAGATGCGGGCGAGCTGCACTTCGGGCGTGGACACGCCGGGCGGCAGCAGCCCGGTGAGCCCGAACTCGCGGCGCTCGGCCTCGGTGAACGCGCTGCCCTTGTTCAGCAAGGGCTGTTCCAGCAGCGCACGGCCGGCGAGGGCAGTCTCCAGGAACGGCTCGCGGCCGGCGGGGTCGCGGCGGATTTCGAATAGCGGACGCATGGGGACGGAAGATTAACGCTCCTTGCCCTTCGCAGCCGCGCCCGCTATGTTCGGCGCACTTTCGCGCAACCCGGTACCCGCACCCACTATGGCCATGAATTTCCTGGACTTCGAAGCGCCGATCGCCGAGCTGGAGGCGAAGATCGACGAGTTGAAGTTCGTGTCGAGCGATGCCGAGGTGAACATCGCCGACGAGATCGCGCGCCTGCGTGCCAAGAGCCGCCAGCTGACGACCAGCATCTTCTCGAACCTGACGCAGTGGCAGATCGCGCAGCTGGCGCGGCATCCGCAGCGGCCGTACACGCTCGACTACGTCGGGTCGATCTTCACGGATTTCCAGGAGCTGCACGGCGACCGCATGTATTCGGACGACCACGCGATCGTCGGCGGGCCGGCGCGCCTCGACGGCAAGCCGGTGATGGTCATCGGCCAGCAGAAAGGGCGCGACACGAAGGAGCGCGTGCGGCGCAACTATGGCATGCCGAAGCCCGAGGGCTATCGCAAGGCGCTGCGCCTGATGCGCATGGCGGAGCGCTTCCAGATCCCGCTGATCACGTTCATCGACACCTCGGGCGCCTATCCCGGCGTCGGCGCGGAAGAGCGCGGCCAGAGCGAAGCGATCGCCCGCAACCTGTTCGAGATGGCGACCCTGCGCACGCCCATCGTCAGCATCGTGATCGGCGAGGGCGGCTCGGGCGGCGCGCTCGCGATCGGCGTCGCCGACCGGTTGCTGATGCTCCAGTACAGCATCTACTCGGTGATTTCCCCGGAAGGCTGCGCCGGCATTCTCTGGCGCAGCGCCGACAAGAAAGACCTCGCGGCCGAAGCCATGGGCGTGAGCGCCGAGCGCATCGCCAAGCTCGGCATCGTCGACGAAGTGATCAAGGAGCCGCTCGGCGGCGCGCACCGCGATCCGCAGGTGATGGCCGATGCCGTCAAGGACACGCTGCTGCGGCACCTCGGCGAGCTGCAGGCGCTGCCGCTGGAGCAGGTGGTGGCTAACCGTCAGCAGCGGCTGCGGGGGTACGGCGTCTACAGCGAGGGGTAGTGTTCTCGCCCTCAGCTCTGCTCGCTTCGATCGAAAGCCTGGTCCCGCGGACCAGCGCCGAGCTCTGCGTCGCGTATAGCGGCGGACTCGACTCCACCGTGTTGTTGCACGCTTTGGCCCGCGCCATCGCCGATCGCGCGCACTACCGCATGCGCGCCGCGCACGTCGATCATCAGCTGCATCCCGATTCCGCGAGCTGGCGCGAGCAGTGCGGCCGCGTCGCGCAGTCGCTGCGGGTCGAGTTCGTCCCGCTGGTCGTGAACGTCACGGCAATCCCGGACGTCGGTGTCGAGGCGGCCGCGCGTGAAGTCCGCTACGCCGCACTCAGGGAAATCCTGAAGCCGAACGAAGTGCTGCTCACCGCCCACCACGCCGACGATCAGCTGGAAACGATGCTGATGGCGCTGATGCGCGGCGCCGGGCTGCGCGGCCTGAGCGGCGTGCCTTCGGTCCAGATCTTCGGCGGCGGCTGGCTCGCGCGCCCGCTGCTGGACTTCGGGCGCGCCGAGCTGGAGGAGTGGGCGCGCGCCGAAAAGCTCCAGTGGCTGAACGATCCCTCGAACGACAACACGAGCTTCGACCGCAATTTCCTGCGCCATCGCGTGCTGCCGCTGCTGCGCGAGCGCTGGCCGGCCGCCGCTCACAGCGCAACTCGCTCGACCGCGCATCTGCGCGAGGCGGGCCGCTTGCTCGACGTGCTCGCGGGCGCCGATCTCGAGACCGTCGCGATCGGTTCCTGTCTCGGCATGGCCCGGCTCGCGAATCTCGCCCCCGCGCGCCGGCGCAACGTACTGCGCCACTGGATCCGCCAGCAGGGCCTGCGCGTGCCGTCGACCCGCAAGCTCGCCACGATCGAGCGCGATCTGCTGATCGCGCGCGAGGATCGGTTGCCGTGCGTCGAGTGGGACGGCGTGCAGGTGCGCCGTCATCGCGGGCTGCTCTACTGCATGCGCCAGCGGCCGCCGTTCGAGCCGGCTGACACCCTGACCTGGAATGTCTCGCAAGTACTTGAACTGCCTGCGCAGCTCGGACGCCTGCGCGCGCAGCGCGATGCGACCGCCGGACTGGCGGCGGCACGGCTGCCGGACGTGCTGCAGGTTCACTTCCGGCACGGCGGCGAGGAGCTGCAGCCGGCGGGTGACGCGCATCACCGCAAGCTCAAGAAGCTGCTGCAGGACGCGCGCGTGCTGCCGTGGTGGCGCGATCGCGTGCCGCTGATTTACGCCGCCGATCGCCTGGTCGCGGTTGGCGACCTGTGGATCGCGGAGGAGTTCGCGGCGCGCGCCGGCGAGGCAGCGCTGCGCATCGTGTGGGAGGAGAGACCACAGTTGGTCGCGACGAGCGTCTGAACTGCTGGTCGCTGGCAGCTTCTTACGATAGACTGTCGGCCCGTCGTGATGACGGTGTCGACGCGCCAGCGCGCACCGCCATTTGTCCCCACTCTCTCAGCGACGGTGCTCAAGATGACGCGTTATATCTGTGTGACCGGCGGTGTCGTTTCCTCGCTCGGGAAAGGCATCGCGGCAGCCTCATTGGGCGCGATCCTCGAAGCCCGCGGCCTGAAAGTCAGCATGGTGAAGCTGGATCCGTACATCAACGTCGATCCAGGCACGATGAGTCCGTTCCAGCACGGCGAGGTGTTCGTCACCACCGACGGCACCGAGACCGACCTGGACCTCGGCCACTACGAGCGGTTCGTCCGCACCACCACTTCGCGCAACAGCAATTTCACGACCGGCCGCATTTACGAGCGAGTCATCGCGAAGGAGCGCCGCGGCGACTACCTCGGCGCGACCGTGCAGGTCATCCCGCACATCACCGACGAGATCAAGCACTGCATCCGCATGGGCGCCGGCGACGCCGACGTGTGCATGGTCGAGATTGGCGGCACGGTCGGCGACATCGAGTCGCTGCCGTTCCTCGAGGCCATCCGCCAGATGGGCGTCGAGCTCGGCCACAACAACGTGCTGTACATGCACCTGACCCTGATCCCGTACATCCCGAGCTCGGGCGAGATCAAGACCAAGCCGACGCAGCACTCGGTCAAGGAGCTGCGATCCATCGGCATCCAGCCGGACGTCCTGCTGTGCCGCTCGCAGAACAAGGTGCCGGACGAGCAGCGGCGCAAGATCGCGCTGTTCACGAACGTCGAGGAGCGCGCGGTGATCTCCGCCGTCGACGCCGACGACCTGTACAAGATCCCGATGCTGCTGCACGAGGAAGGCCTCGACGACATCGTGGTCGACAAGCTGCGCCTCGAGGTGCCGCCGGCGGACCTGTCCGAGTGGCGCCAGGTGGTCGCGGCCAAGACGAACCCGGACACGGCCGTGACGATCGCGATGGTCGGCAAGTACGTGAACCTGCGCGACTCCTACATTTCGCTGTCGGAGGCGTTGATCCACGCCGGCGTGCGCACCCGCACCCGGGTCAACATCCAGTTCGTGGAAGCCACCGACGTCGAGAAGCACGGCATCGGCTGCCTCGACGGCGTCGATGCGATCCTGGTGCCCGGCGGCTTCGGCGAGCGCGGCATCGAGGGCAAGATCCAGGCGATCCGGTACGCGCGCGAGAACAGCATCCCGTACCTCGGCATCTGCCTCGGCATGCAGCTGGCGATCATCGAGTACGCCCGCGACGTCGCCAACCTGCAGGGCGCGCATTCGACCGAGTTCAACCGCTCGGCGCCGCATCCGGTGATCGCGCTGATCTCCGAGTGGCAGGACGAGAAGGGCACGACCGAGCAGCGCAACGAGAAGTCGGACATGGGCGGCACCATGCGGCTCGGCGCGCAGGAAGTGCGGCTGTCGCACGGCTCGCGCGCGCACCAGATCTACGACTGCGACCTGATCCAGGAGCGGCACCGCCACCGGTTCGAGTTCAACAACCGCTACCTGCAGAAGATGATGAACGCCGGGCTGCGCTTCTCCGGCTTCTCGCGCGACGGGCTGGTGGAGATGATCGAGCTGCCGACGCATCCGTTCTTCGTCGCCAGCCAGTTCCACCCGGAGTTCCGCTCGACGCCGCGCGACGGCCACCCGCTGTTCACCGGTTTCGTGAAGGCGGCGCGGGCGTATCGGCAGGAGCAGATGCCCGTCGCTCAATCCGCGTGATTGGGCGCCTGAAGTGAAGCTGATCAATTTCACCGTCGGGCCCGACCAGCCGCTGTTTCTCATCGCGGGGCCCTGCGTCGTCGAAAGCGAAGGGCTGGTCCTCGAGGTGGCCGGCAAGCTCAAGGAGCTGACCGGGCGGCTCGGCCTGCCGTTCATCTTCAAGTCGTCGTTCGACAAGGCGAACCGCTCTTCGCAGAAGAGCTTTCGCGGTCCCGGCATGGAAGAGGGGCTGCGCATCCTGTCGGAAGTCAAGCGCCAGCTCGGCTTGCCCGTCCTGACCGACGTGCACGAAGACACGCCGCTCGGCGAGGTCGCGTCCGTCGTCGACGTGCTGCAGACGCCGGCGTTCCTGGTGCGGCAGACGAACTTCATTCTGAATGTCTGCTCGCAGCAGCGGCCCGTGAACATCAAGAAGGGCCAGTTCCTGTCGCCGTGGGAAATGCAGAACGTCGTCGACAAGGCGCGCTCCACCGGCAACGAGCAGATCATGGTGTGCGAGCGCGGCTTCAGCTTCGGCTACAACAACCTGGTCTCAGACATGCGCTCGCTGTCCGTGATGCGCGGGACCGGGTGCCCGGTCGTGTTCGACGCGACTCACTCGGTGCAGCTGCCGGGCGGCAAGGGCAGCGCATCCGGCGGTCAGCGTGAGTTCGTGCCCGTGCTGGCGCGCGCCGCGGTCGCGGCCGGTGTCGCGGGCGTCTTCATGGAAACCCATCCCGACCCGGACAAGGCGCTGTCGGACGGACCGAACGCCTGGCCGCTCGCCCGCATGGAGCCGTTGCTGACGACGCTCGTGCAGCTCGACCGCGCCGTGAAGTCCCGCCCGTACGAGGAAAGCCTGCTATGAGCAAGATCGTCGACATCCGCGGCCGCGAGATCATCGACTCGCGCGGCAATCCGACCGTGGAGGCCGACGTGATCCTCGACTCCGGCAGCATGGGCCGCGCGGCGGTCCCGTCCGGTGCGTCGACCGGCGCGCGCGAAGCCGTCGAGCTGCGCGACGGCGACAAGAACCGCTACCTGGGCAAAGGCGTGACCAAGGCCGTCGGTCACGTGAACAACGAGATCCGCAAGGCGCTGCTTGGCAAGGACCCGACGGCGCAGCAGGACATCGACCGGACGATGATCGCCCTCGACGGCACCGAGACCAAGGCCCGGCTGGGCGCGAACGCGCTGCTCGCCGTGTCGCTCGCAGCGGCGCACGCCGCTGCGTGTGACCAGAAGCAGCCGCTCTATCGCTACCTCGGCGGTCCGGGGCCGAAGACGCTGCCGGTGCCGATGATGAACATCATCAACGGCGGCGCGCACGCGGATAACAGCGTCGACATCCAGGAGTTCATGATCCTGCCGGTCGGCGCACCGTCGCTCTCGGAAGCACTGCGCTACGGCGCGGAGATCTTCCATACGCTCAAGAAGGTTCTGCACGAGCGCAAGCTCTCGACCGCCGTCGGCGACGAGGGGGGCTTCGCGCCGGACCTGCCGTCGAACGAGGCCGCGCTGGAGACGATCCTCGAGGCGATCGATCGCGCCGGCTACAAGGCCGGGCGGCAGGTGTTCCTCGGCCTGGACGTCGCGAGCACCGAGTTCTACGCCGACGGCATCTACGACCTGGAGTCCGAGCATCGCAAGTTCACCTCGGCCCAGTTCGCCGACTACCTCGAAGGCCTGGTCGGACGCTATCCGATCGTGACGATCGAGGACGGCATGAGCGAGAACGACTGGGACGGCTGGGCAGGGCTCACGCAGCGGCTCGGCAAGCGCGTGCAGCTGGTCGGCGACGACCTGTTCGTGACCAACACCAAGATCCTGCAGGAAGGCATCCAGAAGCACATCGCGAACGCGATCCTGATCAAGGTCAACCAGATCGGCACGCTGACCGAGACGCTCGCGGCGATCGACATGGCCACGAAGGCCAGCTACGCCTGCGTCGTCTCGCATCGCTCGGGCGAGACCGAGGACGCCACCATCGCCGACATCGCGGTCGCGACCAGCGCGACGCAGATCAAGACCGGCTCGATGTCGCGCTCCGACCGGATCGCCAAGTACAACCAACTGCTGCGCATCGAGGCGGAGCTGGGCGCCGACGCGCGTTACGCGGGCGCCGAAGCTTTCCCCGTGCCGCTGCCCGGGGTATCGTGCTGACGCCATGAAGTTCGCCGCCGCCGGACTGCTGACCCTGCTGGTGCTGTTGCAGTACCGCCTTTGGTTCGGCGACGGCAGCGTGCGCGAGGTTGCGCAGCTGCAGACGCAGATCGACGCGCAGGAGGAGCAGAACGCCCGCCTGCGCGAACGCAACCGCACGCTGGCCGCGGAAGTGCAGGACCTGAAGAAGGGCACGACGGCCATCGAAGAACGCGCCCGCACTGATCTGGGCATGGTCGGCAAGAGCGAGACGTTCTACCAAGTCGTGTCGCCTCAGAATGCGCCGCCGCCCGCGAGCGCTGCTCCCACCCAGCCATACCCATGACTGTCAAGCTTTGGGCGGTCGTGCCGGCGGCAGGAAGCTCGCGCCGCATGGCCGGCGCCGCCCTGCCGAAACAATATCTGCAGCTGGCCGGACGCACCGTCATTGAATGGGCGCTCGCACCGTTCCTCGACCGCAGTGACTGCGAACGCGTCGTCGTCGTGCTCGCCGAGCACGATCGCCAGTGGCAGGAGCTGTCGGTCGCCCGCAATCCGAAGATCCTCACCGCTACGGGCGGCGCAGAGCGCGCCGATTCGGTACGAGCGGGCCTGCGCGTGCTCGCATCGCTAGCGACCGAGCGCGACTGGGTGCTGGTCCACGATGCTGCCCGGCCGTGCCTGCGAGCTGCAGATCTGAACCGATTGATCGCTGATCTGGGCGACGACAGCGTTGGCGGGCTGCTCGCCGCGCCCGTCGTCGACACGCTGAAGCGCGGCGATGCCGGCGATCGCGTGCAGGAGACTGTCTCGCGAGCGTCGCTCTGGCGCGCGCTCACGCCGCAGATGTTCCGCTACGCCGTGCTTGATCGGGCTCTGCGCGCCGCGCACGACGCGCGTTCGATGCCGACCGACGAGGCGCAGGCGGTCGAGGCGCTGGGGCTGCACCCGCGGCTGGTGCCCGGCGACCCCGACAACATCAAGATCACGCTGCACGAGGACGTCGAGCGCGCCGCGCGGCTGCTGAAATCACGGAGCGCCGCATGAGCACCGGCTTGCGCATCGGCCAGGGTTACGACGTCCACGCGTTCACGAGCGGCGATCACGTGATGCTCGGCGGCGAGCGCGTGCCGCATTCGCACGGCGTGCTCGCGCACTCCGACGGCGACGTGCTCCTGCACGCCATCTGCGACGCGCTGCTCGGCGCGGCGGGGCTCGGCGACATCGGCATGCACTTTCCGGACAGCGATCCGCGCTGGCGCGGTGCGGACAGCCGCGCGTTCCTGCGCCAGGTGCGACTGCTGTTGCAGGATCGCGGCTATCGTGTCGTGAACGTCGATGCGACCGTCATCGCCGAGCGCCCGCGTCTCGGGCGCTACCGGGACGCGATGCGTGCCAACATCGGCAGCGACCTGGCGCTGGACGCCGCGCGGGTCAACGTCAAGGCCACGACCACCGAAGGCCTGGGCTTCGTCGGGCGCGGCGAAGGGTTAGCGTGCCAGGCAGTCGTCCTGATCGAGCAGACGACGGGAAAACAGACTCCGTGACCGTTCTTGAAGAGATGGCGATGCTGCCGTGCGCGCACGGCGGTCCGGCGGGGTGTGCGCAGCTGCGCGCCGAGCCGGAGGATTTCGTCGTGCACGAGTGGCTCGGCTGGGAGGCCGACGGCGCAGGCGATCATCTCCTGTTGAAGGTGCGCAAGCGCGGCGCGAATACGCTCTGGGTCGCGAAGCAGCTGGCGCGGCTCGCGAAGATCGATCCGCGCGACGTGGGCTTTGCCGGCCTCAAGGACCGCGACGCCGTGGCCGAGCAATCGTTCACGGTTCCGGCGCGCTCCGCGATCGGCGATGCGTGGCCGGGCGTCACGGGCGAGGGGTTCGAAGTGGTCGCGGCCGTCCGTCACCGGCGCAAGCTCAAGCGCGGCGCGCTGAAGGGCAACGATTTCACGATCGTGCTGCGGGGTTACGACGGCGACCCGACGATCCTGGAGCAACGACTGCGGGCGGTCGCGGCGGCTGGCGCGCCGAACTACTTCGGTCCGCAGCGCTTCGGTCGCGACGCGAACAATCTGCGCACGGCGCTCGCGTGGTTCTCGGGCAGCGCCACGCCGCAGGACCGCTGGCAACGCGGCTTCGCACTGTCGGCGGCGCGCTCCGCCATCTTCAATGCAGTGATCGCGCGGCGGGTGCAGGACGGAACGTGGAACAGATTGCTGCCGGGAGAGATCGTGAACCTCAACGGCAGCGGCAGCGTGTTCGTCGCGGACGCGATCGACGCGGCGCTCGAAGAGCGTTGCGCGCGGCTCGACGTTCATCCGACGGGTCCGCTGTGGAGCGGGCCCGCATCCGCCAGCGGCGCGGCCGCTGCGATCGAAGCGGACGTCGCTGCCCGGCACGATGTCCTCGCGCGCGGCTTGAGCGAGCACCGGCTCGAGCCCGAGCGGCGCGCGCTGCGGATCAGCGTAGAGGGGCTCGAGTGGGCGATCGAGCGTGACGTGATCCAGCTGAAGTTTCGCTTGCACCGAGGCGCGTTCGCGACGGCGGTGCTGCACGAGCTGATCGAGAATGCATTCACGGCGCAGACGCCGGAAGCGGACGACTGACGAATGTTACTTCGCGCGCAGCAACACGTAGATCGCGCCGCTGCCGCCGTCGACGGCCCGCGCCGAGCCGAATGCGAGCACATCGTCCGCGCGCTGCAGCCAGTGGTTGACCACGTTCTTCAGCACCGGGCCGCGTGGGCCCGAGCGACGCCCCTTGCCGTGCACGACGCGCACGCAGCGCCGTCGCTGTTCCAGGGATTCGGCGACGAACTCGCGCAGCGCGGCCTTGGCCTCCGCGCCAGTCATCCCGTGCAGATCGATTTCGCTGTCGACGACGAACGCGCCACGCCGCAGCTGCGTCAGGACGCTTTCTGGAACGTGCGGGCGACGAAAGCTCAACTCGTCGCCGGTCGAGAGCAGCGCCTCGTCTGCCGGCGGCAGCAGGCTCTCGCGCAGCACCTCGACCTGATCCGCGCGCGTGAAGCGCGCCTTGGCCGGCGGTTTCGGGACTGCTCGCGCCGTCTTGCCTGCGCGCGGCAGGCGGCGGACGTCCCGCATCGCTTCGCGAAATTCGCGCGCTGCGCGGTCGTCGTCGTCAGTGTCGCTCATGCGGACGATCATGCAATACGAGTCAAGGCCTTTGAAGTATAGTTTCCCGCAGTGAAAATTCTCATAAGCAACGACGACGGCTACCGCTCCGAGGGGATCACTGCGCTGAGCAATGCACTGGCGCAGCTGGCGCAGATCACCGTCGTCGCGCCGGACCGCAACCGCAGCGGCGCGAGCAATTCGCTCACGCTCGACGTGCCGCTGCGGGTGCTGCCGTTCGACGAGCGCAAGTATTACGTGCTCAACGGCACGCCGACGGACTGCGTGCACCTGGCCATCTCGGGCCTGTTCGAAGAAGAGCACGACATGGTCGTCTCCGGCATCAACGACGGTCCGAACCTGGGCGACGACGTGGTGTACTCGGGCACGGTCGCGGCCGCGATCGAAGGCCGCTTTCTCGGGCTGCCTGCAATCGCGGTGTCGCTGGTGCAGTCCGCCGCGGAGCCGAACTATGCGACGGCGGCGCGCGTCGCGAGCGAGCTCGTCATGCGCGTGCAGCGCTCGCCGCTCCACCAGGCGACCATTCTCAACGTCAACGTGCCGGACGTGCCGTACGAGGCGCTCAAGGGCTACCAGGCGACGCGGCTCGGCTTTCGTCATCGCTCCGAGCGCATCGTCGCGGCCGAGGATCCGCGCGGCCGCCCGGTGTACTGGGTCGGTCCGGCGGGCCTCGGCCAGGATGTCGAGCCGGGTACGGACTTCCACGCGGTCGCGAACCACTACGTGTCCGTCACCCCGCTGCAGATCGACCTGACGCGGCACTCGATGCTGGACGACATGCGCGCGTGGCTGCAGGGCAGGGACACGTGAGCCCGGGCAATCGCGCCGGCATCGGCATGACGTCGGCGCGTACGCGCGAGCGCCTCATTCAACGCTTGCGCGAGCAGGGCATCGGCAACGCGCAGGTGCTCGACCAGATCCGCAACGTGCCGCGCCACCTGTTCGTCGACGAAGCGCTCGCGACGCGCGCGTACGAAGACACGGCGCTGCCGATCGGCCACGGCCAGACGATCTCGCAGCCGTTCGTGGTCGCGAAGATGAGCGCGGCGCTGCTCGAAGGCGGCACGCCCGGCAAGGTGCTGGAGATCGGCACCGGCTGCGGCTATCAGACCGCGGTGCTCGCGCCGCTGGTGCGCTTCATTTACAGCGTTGAGCGGATCAACGCGCTGCTGGACCGCGCGCGGGCGCGGTTCAAGGAACTCGGCATCCGCAACGTTCATTTGCGTCATGGCGACGGCTTCCAGGGCTGGCCGGCGCACGGCCCGTACGACGGCATCCTGATGGCCGCGGCGCCGCTGGCGATTCCGGAAGTGCTGTTCCAGCAGCTCGCGCCGGGCGGCCGGCTGATCGCGCCGGTGGGCCCCGAAGGACGGCAACAGCTGCTGCGGGTGACGCGTCGCGGCGATGAGTTTCAGCAGGAAACGCTCGGCCAGGTCAGTTTCGTGCCGCTGCTCAAGGGCACAACGTGAGGCGCAGAAGCGGATAGCGGATACCGAATGGTGAGATGCCTTCAGCGTGCTAGCAGCCTCCTGGCCGTGCTGCTGAGTGCCGTCTTGCTCGCGTCGTGCTCATCGACGCCGGAGAGTCGGGATACCTACACCGTAAAGCGCGGCGACACCCTCTCCGCCATCGCCTCGCGTCACAAACTCGATTGGCAGGACGTCGCGCGCTGGAACGGCATCGGTCGCGATTATGTGATTCATCCAGGCCAGGTGCTGAAGTTGTATCCATCGCGCGGCCGCGCAGCTCCTATGGGATCTCCTGCACGGCAGACCGCGCGCGCCAGCGCGCCGAGCGCGGCTCCCGTGCGCTGGCAATGGCCCGTGAATGGCGGAACTGCAACGCTTACATCGCGCCCGAACGGCGGACAGGGACTCACGGTGAGCGGACAGCTCGGCGAAGAGATTCACGCCGCGGCCGCGGGCCGCGTCGTGTATACGGGCTCCGGACTGCTCGGCTACGGCCAGCTCGTGATCCTCAAGCACAACGAAACCTATCTCAGCGCGTACGGCCACACGCAGTCCGTCGCGGTCCGCGAGGGCGATGCCGTGGCGGCGGGCCAACGGATCGCGACGATGGGCACCGGGCCGCAAGGCGACGCGCTGCTGTACTTCGAGATCCGCATCAACGGCACGCCCAGTAATCCGCTCACGTTCCTGCCGCGCCGGCCCGATTAGTCGAAACCATTAGCAAGACTCAGTCTGGCCCGAACATTGCCGGATGCTCACGCGCTGTCGCGCTACCGATCAGTAGTTGCGCTCCGCACTATCGTGTGTCTAACATCCGCGCCCAATGTCGTCGCTTGGCGACGCACGCAGGGTTACCGGCAGAAGACGCGGGGGCGGAGGGGGATTCGAGGAAACAGCGCGAAGAAGAACAAAAGCAAAAACAACAAGAATATTGCGTCGTGCGAGGCTCTTTTTAGAGCACGCAGGACGAGTTGGTCGAACGAACTTCAGTCCCTCGCGTCTTCTCCCGGCAGCCTTGCCGGGAGATCAGAGAAACAAAGCAGCCACCGCGCGACGCGACTCGCTCACGAGCACGTTGTACGTGCGGCAGGCAGCACCCGTGTCCATCACTTCACAGCCGATGCCGCGCTCGAGAATTGCCGCGAGCAATTTCGTATCGGGAAAGCGTTGCCGCGCGCCCGAGCCGAGCACGACGATTTCCGGCTGCAACGCGAACACCGTTTCGAGATCCGCTGCGCTCAGCTCCTCGAGCGTCTGCGGCCGCCAGTCATCGATCAGTCGCTCGGCGCTGATCACGCAGCTTCGGTGCAGCACCGCATCGCCCACGCGCACCTCGCCGGGTGCGTACGAGCGCACCAGGAACGCATTACCGGTTCTGTCGTCGGTCAATCTCATTGACTTACGATAGCGCGAATGACGAAGGCTCTCACGCTGATCGCGCCTGGAATCGCGCCGGCATTGCATCGGGCGATTGCCGATCGCAGCGCTCGCTGGCCGCACCTTGCGCGACTCGCCGGCCGCGGCTCGATCTGCGTGTTGCCGTCGCCGCTCGCGGGACTGAGCACGTGGCAGGTTGCGCTGCTCGACACGCTCGGTGTGCACGATCACGACCAGTATCCGAGCGCCGCGGTCATGCGCACGGGCGATGCCGGAGAACCCGTGCGCGGTTTCTGGCTGCATCTGCAGCCGATGCACTTCATGGCGGGGCTCGATCGTCTGACGGCGGTCGAGTTGCACGGTGCGAGCGACGTCACGCGTGCGGAGCTGGCGGAGCTGGAGCCGACGATTGCGGCACACCTGCGGACTGCAGACATGCAACTGGTGACGACTTCGCACGATGACTGGCTCGTGCACAGCGACCGTGCACTGGACGTGCAGACTGCGACCCCCGCAAGCGCCGCGGGTTCGTTGCAGCAGGCGATGCCTCACGGACGCGATGCTCCGGCGTTGCGCCGGCTCATGACGGAGTTGCAGATGCTCTTGCACGAGCATCCGGTCAACGTGGCGCGTGGGGGACGAGGCCTGCCGGAAATCAACGCAGTGTGGTTTCATGGCGCGGGAGAGATCCGCGACCTGCAGCGCTACGCCTTGCCGCAGGCTTTCGGAGACGATCTGTACTTGCGAGGAATCTATCGTTTGAACGAAGCCGAAGTGACAGCGACACCGACCGAGGCCCAGACGTTGCTCGCGCGACTGCGTTCGCGCGCGGTTGCCGTGGTGGCGACCGACGATGTCGACGTGCTCGAGGCGGCGTGGATCGCGCCGCTGACGCGCGCGCTCACGATCGGTGCGATCGCGCGACTGGAGATCGTTGTCGATCGTTGGCGCGTCATGGTTACACGGCGCGCACTGTTGAAGTTCTGGCGCAGCGCGCGTCCGCCGGCGCAGTGGGCCGCACAATGAATCGCACGATCCGGCGGCGCGATGGCAGCGAGAGCGACGGGCTCGCGGGCGATCTGCACCCGCTGTTGCGACGCTTGTACGCGGCTCGCGGCGTGCGTCTCTCCAGCGAGCTCGACCTCGGGCTGAACCAGCTGATTCCCATCGGCCAGCTCGATGGCGTGAGCGCGGCAGTCGAGCTCCTGTGCACGCACTTCCAGAAGGGCAGCCCGATCGCCGTGATCGGCGACTTCGACGCGGACGGTGCGACCAGCACGGCGCTCGTCGTGCGACAGTTGCGCCGGCTCGGATTCGCGTCGATCGACTTCCTGGTGCCGAACCGCTTTCAGTACGGTTACGGTCTCACGCCCGAGATCGTGCGTCTGGCGGCGCAGCGCCATCCGGCTCTGATCATCACGGTCGACAATGGCGTGTCGAGTCACGCCGGCGTCGATGAGGCGCGCTCGCTCGGCATCGACACGCTGATCACCGATCACCATCTCGCGCCGCCGACGCTGCCCGCGGCGGCCGCGCTCGTGAATCCCAACGCGCCGGGCAATGCGTTTCCGAGCAAGGCGCTCGCCGGCGTCGGCGTCGCTTTCTATCTGATGGCGGCATTGACCCGCGAGATGCAGACGCGCGGCCTGCACGCGGGCGGCGCGCCGGTCGCGGATCTGCTCGACCTCGTAGCGCTCGGGACGGTCGCAGATCTCGTGCCGCTCGATCGCAACAACCGCGTGCTCGTGCAGCAGGGACTGCGTCGCATTCGCGCGGGCCGGTGCTGCGCCGGAGTGCGCGCATTGCTGGAGGCGTCGAACCGCGCGCCCGCAGCGGCGCTCGCATCCGATCTCGGCTATCAGGTCGGGCCGCGCCTGAATGCAGCTGGCCGGCTCGACGACATGTCGATCGGCATCCAGTGCCTGCTCACCGACGACATCGTGGAGGCGCGGCTGCTGGCGGCGCGGCTGGCGCAGCTCAATCAGGATCGCCGCGAGCTCGAGCTGCAGATGCAGCAGGAGGCGATGGTCGCCATCGAGGACATGCGCGCCGAGGATCCGGCGCTGCCGCTCGGGTTGTGCCTGTTCGACGAGACCTGGCACCAGGGCGTCGTCGGTCTCGTGGCCTCGCGCGTGAAGGATCGCGTGCACCGGCCGGTGATCGCGCTCGCGCGCGCGGATGCGAACACGCTGAAAGGGTCGGCGCGCTCTGTCGACGGCGTGCACATCCGCGACGTGCTCGACGCTGTCACCGTGAGGCACCCGGATCTGGTCGAGAAGTTCGGCGGGCATGCGATGGCTGCAGGTCTGACGCTGCGTGCCGCTGCGCTCGACGCGTTCCGTGCCGCGTTCGATGCCGAAGTGCGCCGCTGGATGACGATCGAGGACGCGATCGGCATCGTACACTCGGACGGCCCGCTGAGCGGTCGCGAGCGCACGATCGACGTCGCGCGGTTGCTGCAGTCCGGCGGCCCCTGGGGTCAGGCGTTTCCCGAGCCGGTGTTCGACGACTGTTTCCAGGTGCGCGCCACGCGCATCGTCGGCGAGCGGCATCTCAAGCTGGATCTCCAGGACGGCGACGGCGGCCTGTGCGAGGCGATCGCGTTCCGGCACTTCGACGACGCCGATGTGCCCGAGGTGCTCACCGGTTCGCGGGTCGAGCTGGCGTATCGCCTGGATGTCAACCAGTACAACGGGCTGGAGAAGGTGCAGCTGGTGGTGGAGTATTTGCGGGTATTGTCGGGCTGAAGCTGCTGCGCAGGGATGCGCGAATGGCGCGGGCGCAGGATGCGCAGGAGCGGCCCGACCTGCACGTGCTACCATCGCGCGCCCGCTCACTGCCACGCGCCCGCCATGGAAACCAACCAGATCCGCCGTTCACTCGAAGACCTTACCGAGCGCAATGAGGCGCTGAGGAGGTTCCTTTGAATACGACCTCAAGAGCGAGCGGCTCACCGAGGTAAGCCGGGAGCTCGAAGACCCCGCGATCTGGAACACGCCGGACAAGGCGCAGGAGCTGGGGCGCGAGCGTGCCCGCCTGGACCAGGTCGTGAGCACGCTCGACCGCGTGACCAACGGTCTGAAGGACGCCGCCGAGCTGCTGGCGCTGGCCGTCGAAGAGAACGACGAGTCGACCGCGCAGTCCGTCGAGCGCGATCTCGCGACGCTGGATCGCGACGTCAAGCAGCTCGAATTCAAGCGCATGTTCCCCGGCCAGATGGACTCGCACAGCGCGTTCCTCGACATCCAGGCCGGCGCGGGCGGCACCGAAGCGCAGGACTGGGCGCAGATGCTGCTGCGCATGTACCTGCGCTGGGGCGAGCAGCACGGTTTCAAGACCGAAGTGATCGATATCAGCGATGGCGAAGTGGCCGGCATCAAGGGAGCGAGCGTCAACTTCACGGGCGACTACGCGTACGGCTGGCTGCGGACCGAGACCGGCGTGCATCGCCTCGTGCGCAAGTCCCCGTTCGATTCGAACGCGCGCCGGCACACCTCGTTCGCGTCCGTGTTCGTCTCGCCGGAAATCGACGAGGACATCGACATCCAGATCAATCCGGCGGACGTGCGCACTGACGTGTATCGCTCGAGCGGCGCCGGCGGCCAGCACGTCAACAAGACGGAATCGGCGGTGCGCCTCACGCACGTCCCGAGCGGCATCGTGGTCGCGTGCCAGGCCGAACGCAGCCAGCACAAGAACCGCGACAAGGCGTGGAAGCAGCTGAAGGCCAAGCTGTACGAGCTGGAGATCAACAAGCGCAACGCCGCCGCCAAGGTGCTGGAGGACAACAAGTCGGACGTGAGCTGGGGCAACCAGATCCGCTCGTACGTGCTGGACCAGTCGCGCATCAAGGATCTGCGCACCAACGTCGAGGTCGGCAACACCACCGCGGTGCTCGACGGCGATCTCGATCCGTTTCTCGAAGCGAGTCTCAAGCAGGGGTTGTGATGTCGGACGACGAGAACAAATTGATCGCGGAGCGGCGCACCAAGCTCGACAAGCTGCGCGAGGGATCCGTCAGCGGTGGCGGAGCCGTGTTCCCGAACGACTTCCGGCGCGACGCGCTGGCGGATCAGCTGCTGACTGCGTACGGCGACCGGCCGACCGAGTGGTTCGACCAGAACGCGATCCGCGTGAAGGTCGGCGGCCGCATGCTCGCCAAGCGCGTCATGGGCAAGGCCAGCTTCGCGAAGTTCGCGGACCGCACCGGGCAGCTCCAGGTGTTCGCGCAGGGCGAAGGGCTCGGCGCGAGCTACGACGAGTTCAAAGGCTGGGACGTCGGCGATCTGATCGGCGTCGAAGGTGTGCTGTTCAAGACCAGGACCGGCGAGCTCACGGTGCGCGCCGAGAAGCTGCGGCTGCTGACGAAGTCACTGCGCCCGCTGCCGGACAAGTGGCACGGTCTCGCCGACCAGGAGATCCGCTATCGGCAGCGCTACGTCGACCTCATCGTCAACCCGGGCAGCGCGCAGGTGTTCAAGACGCGCACGCGCATCATCAAGTACCTGCGCGACTTCCTCGACGCGATGGACTTCCTCGAGGTCGAGACGCCGATGATGCAGGCGATCGCCGGCGGCGCCGTGGCGCGGCCGTTCGTCACGCATCACAACGCGCTCGACATGGACCTGTACCTGCGCATCGCGCCCGAGCTGTATCTGAAGCGCCTGCTGGTCGGCGGCTTCGAGCGCGTCTACGAGATCAACCGCAACTTCCGCAACGAAGGCGTCTCGACCAAGCACAATCCCGAGTTCACGATGCTGGAGCTGTACCAGGCGTACGCCGACTTCAGCGACTTCATGAGCCTGGTCGAGCGGATGTGCCAGGGCTTGTGCGACACGGTGCTCGGCACGCGGCGCATCGAGTATCAGGGCGAAGTATTCGACTTCGGCCAGCCGTTCCGCCGCGTCACGATCGAGGACCTGCTCGTGCACTTCAATCCGGGCATCGAGCGCGCGCAGCTGCGCGACGTCGAATATCTGCACGGCTGGTGCGACAAGCTGGGCATCGCGTACCTGCCGGGTGACGGCGCGGGCAAGCTGCAGTTCGATATGTTCGAGAAGACGGCGGAGCACAGGCTGCTGCAGCCGACGTTCGTCTATGCGTATCCGGCGGAAGTGTCGCCGCTCGCGCGACGCAACGACTCCGATCCGTTCCTGACCGATCGCTTCGAGTTCTTCGTCGGCGGGCGCGAGCTGGCGAACGGCTTCTCGGAGCTGAACGATCCGGAGGATCAGGCGGCGCGCTTCAGGGAACAGCTGGCGCGCAAGGACGCCGGGGACCTGGAAGCGATGCAGTACGACGCCGACTACATTCGCGCGCTGGAGTACGGCATGCCGCCGGCGGCTGGGCTCGGCGTCGGGATCGATCGGCTGGTGATGCTGCTGACGAACTCGCCGTCGATCCGGGATGTGCTGCTGTTCCCGTACATGCGGCCGGAGAGCTAGATCGGGTAGGGCAGGGCGAGTTTGCGCAACGACTCGCCGCGGTTCGACTCCAGCTCCAGCGTTGCGTCCTGCTGCGTCAGATTGATCACGGCCAGCAGCTCGCTGCCGTCGTTCGTCGCCGCTGCATCGACGACATCACCTGCGTGCTGATCTCCAGCCAGGATGCGCGTACCCGGCGCGGGCGGCGCGCTCGCGCTGCCGAAGCGGAACATGCGCCGCTTGATCGCTCCACGGAAATGCGTGCGCGCGATGATCTCCTGGCCCGTGTAGCAACCCTTCTCGAAGTTGACGCCGCCGAGCACATCGAGGTTGAGCATCTGCGCGACGAACGTCTCGTACGTTTCCGGGTACACCTGCGGCAGGCCGGCGCGGATGCCCGCGAGCCGCCAGTCGGGCTCGCGATACGCATGCGGCGCCGGCAATTCGCCGGGTGCGGTCACTTCTGCAATCGCGACCTTCGAGCGCAACACGTATTTGCGCAGGCGCGTCACTGTCCGTTCGATCATCGACGCGGGCAGGATCAGTGCCACACCATCGCCTTGCTCGACCAGCCACAGCACCGCCTGCACCCGACCTTGCGCGGAATTGCACGCGGACAGCAGCGCCCGTGCGGGGGCGAGCGCGTCGATGTCGGCGCTCAGCTGACCCTGCAGAAAGGAGCGGGCATCGGCGCCGCTGACCCGCAGCGTGCCGAGGTGCGTAGCAGTGATCGGGGGACCCATCCGTTCGCGAAATCCGAAGTCAAGCCTCGCGACAAACTAACGAGCCGAGGTTCCGCCTCAAAAGTGCTTCTGGCACACTTGGCCCGCCGTATGTCGCATGGCACGCAATCATCGTCCGGATCGCTGCCGACCACAAATACGAATGAGTTGGCCGGTCATGCCGCGCCAGCGCCCGGCACCGCGGCGCCGGCGCAGCCACGCGCCGAAGCTCCGCGCGAGCACGGCGGACGCGGCGGTCTCGATCCCACGCGCTATGGCGACTGGGAAAAGAGCGGGCGCTGCATTGATTTCTGAAGTCGCGATTCTGATCGGGGGTGAGCTTGGATAGCACGAGCACGCGTCGACGGCCGCTGTCGCCGTTCCTCACCGTGTACCGCTGGCAGTACACGATGGCCCTCTCGATCCTGCATCGCGTGACCGGCTGTGCGTTGTCGGTCGGCCTGCTGCTGTTCGTCTATTGGCTGGTCGCCGCGGCGAGCGGCAGCGCGGCCTACGAAACCGCGCACGCCTTCTTCGTGCACCCGCTGATCCGCATCGTGCTGATCGCCTTCTCGTTCGCCTTCTTCTACCACCTGCTCAACGGCGTGCGGCACATGACCTGGGACACTGGCCATGGCCTGGAGCGCAAGTCGGCGCGTCTGAGCGGCTGGATCGTGTTCCTCGGCGCGATCGCGTGCACCGCGCTGTTCTGGTTCCTGATCCTGCGCGGTCACGGAGGTGCGGCATGAGTCTGCGCAGTCCGATCAGTCGGGTCACGGGGCTCGGCACGGCGAAAGAGGGTGCCAGCCACTGGTGGTCGCAGCGCGTGACGTCCGTTGCGCTGGTGCTGCTCGGCATGTGGTTCATCGCTTCGTTGCTGCGGATGCCGGGCTTCGGTCATGAGCTCGTGACGGCGTGGATCGCGATGCCGGTGAACGCGGTGCTGCTGCTGCTGCTCAGCGGCACACTCGTCTATCACTCGCTGCTCGGCGTGCAGGTCGTGGTCGAGGACTACGTGCATCATCACGGTCTGAAGATCGGGACGATGATGGTGCTCACGTTCGCGCACGTGGCGATCGCTGCGCTGGCGATTTTCGCGGTGCTGCGCATCGCGTTCGGCGGTGGCGCATGAGCGAGTACAAGTTCATCGATCACAGCTACGACGTCGTCGTGGTCGGCGCCGGCGGCGCGGGCCTGCGCGCGACGTTCGGACTGGCGCACTCGGGCCTGTCGACGGCGTGCATCACCAAGGTCTTCCCGACGCGCAGCCACACTGTCGCCGCGCAAGGCGGCATCAGCGCGGCGCTCGGCAACATGGGCGAGGACGACTGGCGCTGGCACATGTACGACACCGTCAAAGGGTCGGACTGGCTCGGCGACCAGGACGCGATCGAGTTCATGTGCAAGGAAGCGCCGAACGCGGTGATCGAGCTCGAGCACTACGGCCTGCCGTTCTCGCGCACGGACGACGGACGTATCTACCAGCGGCCGTTCGGCGGCATGACCACGAAATTCGGCCAGGGCCCGCCGGCGCATCGCACGGCCGCGGCCGCGGATCGCACCGGCCACGCGATGCTGCACACGCTGTATCAGCAGGCACTGCGGCACGAGGCGCAATTCTTCGTCGAGTACTTCGCGATCGACCTGATCATGGAGAACGGCGAGTGTCGCGGCGTCGTCGCCATCAACATGGCCGACGGCACGCTGCA
>DASYRK010000092.1:0-16042 GCA_036004505.1 Steroidobacteraceae bacterium | reverse complement strand
CACCGAGCGCAGATCCGTGTGATATGAGTACGTACGCCCCGAAGCAGTCAGTTCGAGGCGATAACCGGCGGTTCCTTGCGAGTTCTCCGTCGCCGGCGCGCCGCCGCCGGAGTGGCAATTCATGTCGTCGTCCGTCCAGCGCCGCGGCTCGACGTTCGCGACGCCGATGTTCGCCGGGTCGAGGTGCAACCGGTGCGCGAGGTCCTGCCGGGCCAGCATCGCCACGCGATCTAGCCCGCGGGCTGACGTCGGCAGACGCGTAGTGCCCGTAATGCGCGTGGCGCTGTCACACATCACTGCATGCGAGCCGGCGACATTCACCTGATGACGCTGACCCTGCCGCTCCAGCACGACGGTGTAGCCCTTGGTCATCACCTGGGCGGACCTGACGCCGGGCTTACCGCAGCCGAGGCTCGAATCGCTCCACTGCGTCGGCTCGATCGTCACAACGGTGAATTCGCCCGGCTGGGCCTTCAGCTGACGCGCAGCTTCGGCGCGCGCCTGTTCGCCTACTGCCGCGCCGGCGGCACTCGGATCCTTCGCGCCCTCTGCGCTCCGAGCCGCCTGGGGCGCCGCGATCGGGCCGTGCAGCAGGCCGATCGCAAGCAATGCAGTGGCGGCAACGCGCTTCATGATGAATCATCCCCGTCGTGAACTATCGACACGCCTTCCACGCCGGCAGCTTCGCGGACGTGCACAAGCACGTCGTGCTGCTCGCGCTGCTCGAGCGCCTGAAGCAGAAGCCCAAGCCGCTGTTCTATCTCGACACGCATGCCGGGCGCGGCTGGTACGACCTGCGCGCGGAGGATGCCACGCGCGGCGGCGAATGGCGCGAGGGAATCGCCCGGCTTTCGAGCCGGCCGGCGCAGTCGGCGGATTTGTTACGTTACCTGCAGGCGACACACGCGGCCGGCGCCACGCCGACGCGCTATCCCGGCTCGCCGGTGCTCGCGCTCGAGGCGTTGCGCGCCGGAGATCGCGCGGTGCTGATCGAGCAACAGCCCGCCGAGGCGCAGGCGCTGAAACAATCCGCTCTCGGCCAGCGCAACGTCGCAGTCGTGTGCGGCGACGGCTACGCAGCGCTGAAGACTTATCTGCCGCCGCGTGAGAATCGCGGCCTGGTGTTGATCGACCCGCCCTACGAAGCCGAATCCGAGTTCGCGGACGCCGAGCGCGCACTGCGTCTCGGGCTGTCGCGCTGGCCGAACGGCGTGTTTGCACTCTGGTATCCGATCAAGGCGGGATCGCCGGCTCAGCGGTTGAACGCAGCGCTGCGCAGTTCGGGGTTGCGCAAGCTCTTGCGACTCGAGCTGACAGTGCGGCCCGCGGACTCGCCGATCGGGTTGAACGGCTCCGGCCTCGTGATTGCGAATCCGCCGTGGAAGTTCGCTGGCGAGATCACCGACGCGCTCGCGGAAGCTCACGCCGCGCTGAGCGACGCCGGCGGATCGAGCGTGCAATGGCTGGTGGGCGAGTGACGCGCCGACGCCGTCACTTCCTCTTGGCCAGCGCCTTGCACTCCTTGTAGCGGAAGCAGCCGGTGATGTGATCGTTCACCATGCCGGTCGCCTGCATGTGCGCGTAGATGATCGTGCTGCCGACGAAGCGGAACCCGCGTTGCTTGAGGTCCTTGCTGAGCGCGTCGGACTCCGCGCTCACCGGCGGCAACTGCTTCTGCTGCGTGAAGCGATTCTGGATCGGCTTGCCGCCGACGAAGGTCCACATGTGCTGCGCGAAGCTGCCGTGCTTCGACTGGAAATCCAGGTAAGCGCGCGCGTTGCTGACGGTCGCCTCGATCTTGAGGCGGTTGCGCACGATGTTCGGGTTCTTCATGAGCTTCGCCAGCTCGCGCTTGCCGAAGCGCGCGATGCGCTCGGCGTCGAAGCCGGCGAACGCTTCGCGGTAGCCCTCGCGCTTGTTGAGGATCGTCGACCAGGACAGTCCGGCCTGCGCGCCTTCGAGGATCAGGAACTCGAACTGCGTCCGGTCGTCCCACGCGGGCACGCCCCACTCGGTGTCGTGATAGCTGACGTACAAGTCATTGCCCTTGACGCTCCAGGGACAACGAACGACGGGTTTTGCGACGGGCATATCGACTCGGAGGGCGACTGCGCAGCGGGAAAGCTGTAGTCTAATGCCTATGTCCGACCGAGAGACAGGCGAATTCCCGCGCACTCGCATGCGCCGCATGCGCCGCGACGAGTTCTCGCGCCGCTTGATGCGCGAGAGCTCGCTGAGCGCCGACAACTTCATCTACCCGATGTTCGTCGTCGAAGGCAGCGCGCGGCGCGAGCCGATCCAGAGCATGCCCGGGATCGAGCGGGTCACGATCGATGAGCTGGTGCGCGAGGCCGAGTCGCTCGCCGAGCTGGACATCCCGGCGCTGGCGCTGTTCCCGGTGCCGCCGGGCGACGTCAAGAGCCTGGACGGCAGCGAAGCCTGGAATCCCGAAGGGCTCGCGCAGCGGGCAGTGCGTGCGGTCAAGCAGGCCGTGCCGCAGCTCGGCGTGATCACCGACGTCGCGCTCGACCCGTACACGACGCACGGGCAGGACGGCATCATCGACGCCTCCGGCTACGTCGTGAACGACGTCACCGTCGATGCGCTGGTCAAGCAAGCGCTGTCGCATGCCGAAGCCGGTGCGGACATCGTGGCGCCGAGCGACATGATGGATGGCCGCATCGGCGCGATCCGCGAAGCGCTCGAAGTGGCGGGTCATCTCAACACGCGCATCCTCGCGTACGCCGCGAAGTACGCCTCCAGTTTCTACGGCCCGTTCCGCGAGGCCGTCGGTTCGGCCGGCACGCTCGGCAAGGGCAACAAGTACAGTTACCAGATGGACCCCGCGAACTCCGACGAGGCGCTGCGCGAAGTCGCGCTCGACCTGCAGGAAGGCGCGGACATGGTGATGATCAAGCCGGGCCTGCCGTACCTCGACATCGTGCGCCGCGTGAAGGACGCCTTCGGCGTGCCGACGTTCGTGTACCAGGTCAGCGGCGAGTACGCGATGCTGGAAGCGGCAATCCGCAACCAGTGGCTCGACGGCCGCAGCGTCATCCTCGAATCGCTCATGTCGATCCGTCGCGCCGGCGCGGATGGGATTCTCACCTATCACGCGAAGCGCGCCGCCGCCTGGCTGAGGGAGCGTCGCTAACGACTTCCGCCAATGAATAGTCAATGAGCAGCCAAGCCCCAGCGCAGGCACCCACGCCAGACAAATACGCAGTCGTCGGTTACCCCGTCGCCCACAGCTGGTCGCCGTTCATCCACGGCTTGTTCGCGCAGCAGACCGGCCACGCGATCACCTACTCACGCCTCGAAGTCCCGCCCGAAGCGCTCAACGATCGGGTCGTGGAGTTCTTCGCCGCAGACGGTCAGGGTTTGAATATCACTCTGCCGCACAAGCAGGCAGCATGTTTGATCGCGCGCGAGCGCACGCCGCGCGCGGAGATGGCTGGCGCGGTGAACACGCTCGCGTTGAGCAGCGGCGGGCTGTTCGGCGACAACACCGATGGTGCTGGGCTCATCGCCGATCTGACGCGCAATCTCTCTTTCGATCTGCGCGGCACGCGCGTGCTGCTGCTCGGCGCAGGCGGCGCGGCCCGCGGCGTGCTTGGCCCGCTGCTGGAAGCCGATCCTGAATATCTCGAGATCGCGAACCGCAACGAGGATCGTGCGAAGGAGCTGGCGCACGAATTCTCGACGCTCGGCACCGTGCACGGCTGCGGTTTCGACAGCATCGCCAGCACGACGTTCGACCTCGTGCTGAACGCGACCTCGGCGAGCCTGCAGGACACGATTCCGCCCATTCCGCCGGCGGTGATCGGCCCGACCACGCTGTGCTACGACATGGCGTACGGCAAGGGAGATACAGCGTTCACGCGCTGGTCGAAGAGCGCGGGCGCCGGTCGCGCCGAAACCGGCTGGGGGATGCTCGTCGAGCAGGCGGCCGAGTCCTTTCTCATCTGGCGCGGCGTCAAGCCCGACACCGCTCCCGTCATCGCTGCAGTGAAGTCAAATACTCGTCCTTGAGGTGCACGTAGTGCGCCGCTGAGTACGTGAAGAAATCGATCTCCGGCTGCGTCAGATCGCGCACTTTGCGCGCCGGGCTCCCGACGTAGAGGCTGCGCGCCTCCAGTCGCCGGTTGGGCGGCACGACGCTGCCCGCGCCGATCATCACGAGCTCCTCCGTGACGACGTTGTCGAGCACCACCGACCCCATGCCGACGAGGCACTTGTTGCCGATCGTGCACGCATGCAGCGTGACGCGATGACCGACGGTGACGTCGGAACCGACGATCGTCGAGCGACCGCCGGGGGCGTACGGCCCATCGTGCGTGACGTGGATCACCGAGCCGTCCTGGATGCTCGTGCGCTCGCCGATCTCGATGTTGAACACGTCGCCGCGCACGACGGCAGTGGGCCAGATGGATGAGTCGTCGCCGATCTTCACGCGGCCGATGACGACCGCAGAGGGGTCGACGAAGACCCGCGCGCCGAGCACGGGCGTGAAAGTACGGTAGGTTCGGATGTTCACGGCACGATCTTGCCGCGCGCCTCCCCTGTCTTCAACGGCAATCGCACGATGAACTCGCTGCCCTTGCCGGGACCTTCGCTGCGCGCCTGGATCGTGCCGCCATGAAGCGTGACGAGCTCGCGGGCGAGCGCCAGCCCGATGCCCATGCCCGCGCGCGATTCGACGTTGTCGGGGTGGACCTGCGTAAACAACTCGAAGATGTCGGCGAGCCGGTCGGGCGGAATGCCTGCGCCGGTGTCCTGAATGCGCGTGACGCCCTCCGCGCCTTCCGCCGCCACCGTAAAGGAAATGTGTCCGCCCGGCGGCGTGTAGCGCGCAGCGTTGAGCAATAGATTGATGATGACTTGCTGCAGGCGATCCGCATCGGCGTCGACCGGCACGGGCAGGTCGGAAGCTGCGAAAGTCAGTGCATGCTGGCGCTCCGCCATCGCAGATTGCACCGCCTCCTCGGCCATGCGCGCCACGTCGCGCAGGTCCAGCCGCTCCAGCCGCAACTGAATGCTGCCGCGAGCGGAGCGCGCCAGGTCGCTGAGGTCTTCGATCAGTCGCTGCGTGTGATGGACCTGCCGGTCGATCATGTCGGCGACCGTTTGCAGCTGGCCTGCGCTCGCCGCGTGGCGGCGCAGGACCCCGGCACTATTGGCCAGCACCGCCTGCGGGTTGCGCAGCTCGTGCGCGAGCGTCGCGAGGAAGCGATTTTTGAGCTCGTCCGCGTGCGCCAGCGCCTGGTTGCGGCTCTGCAGAGTGTCCTGCAGCTCTTTCAGATCGGTGCGATCCGCGACGATCTTGCCGAAGCCGAGCAACGCGCCATCCGCGGCGCGGATCGGCGTTACCGCGCCCAGCCCCCAGAACCGGGAGCCATCCTTACGCACGTGCCAGCGCTCGTCTGCCGCGCGTCCGACCCGCAGCGCGGTCTCGAGCTCCAGGCGCGGAATTCCGGCTGCGCAATCCTCCTCGGTGAAGATGTCGTGCAGCTCGCGGCCGACCACGTCGTTCGCGTCGAAGCCCATGATCTGCTGGGCGCCGGCATTCCAGTAGACGATGCGTTCCTGCGGGTCCATCACGAAGATCGCGTGATCTGCGACCGTCTGCACGAACTGCAGGAACAGCGCCTCGCTGGCCAAGGACGCCGGCTCGATGGAATCGGGCATGGGACGCGTGGCCTCCGCGAGATATTGAGATGTCATGGAAAAAACGGACCCGGCCGGCGGCATGTTCCTTGTCGCCGGACAGCGCCACCGCGCCGCACCGACAGGATATTTTCGACGCGGGCGCTGCGGCACACTAAAATCGGCGCGCGCCCGCTGCTTGGGCCGCAATTCCTCAACGCCCGCCATGACAACCGCCGACTTCGACTTGCCTGCGTTCTCAGCGATCCGCATCGCGAACATCGAGCCCGTATTGCGGGAGTTGCTCGACGCGCATCGCATGCAGCTCGCAGCGCTGCTCGCCCCGCCCGGGCCGACCTGGGATTCGCTCGTCGTGCCGCTCGAGGAAATGCATCACCGCCTCGCGCGCACGTGGTCGCCCGTCGGTCACATGAATGGCGTCGTCAACAGCGATGAGCTGCGCACCGCTTACAACGCGTGCCTGCCGCTACTCACGTCGTGGCATACGGAACTCGCGCAGAACGAGCAGTTGTATCGCGCGTACGAGACCATTCTCGCGAGCGAAGGCGATCGACTGACAGCCGGCCAGCGCAAGCTCCTGCAGAACGCCCTGCGCGACTTCCGGCTGGCAGGCGTCGCGTTGCCGGCCGAACAGAAGAGCGAGTTCAAGGCGCTGGTCGAGCAGCTCGCGACGCTGCAGTCGAAGTTCGATGAGAACGTGCTCGACGCCACGAACGCGTGGTCGCGGCACGTCACAGAGGAAAGCGAGATCCAGGGGCTGCCGCAGCCGATCGTCGAGCGTGCGCGCGCGGCGGCGCAGGCGCGTCAACTCGAAGGCTGGTTCTTCACGCTCGATGCGCCGAACTACCAGGCCGTGATGATGCACGCCGAGAACGAAGCGCTGCGGCGCGAGTTCTATCAGGGCTGGGTGACGCGCGCTTCGGAAGAAGGCCCCGGAGCCGGCCGCTGGGACAACACCGAGCTGATGGCGCAGATCCTCGAGCTGCGGCACCGGATCGCCTTGCTCGTCGGCTATCCCAACTACGCGGAGTACTCGCTCGCAACCAAGATGGCTTCGTCGGTCGACGAGGTGCGCGCTTTCCTCGAGCAGCTCGCGCGCCAGAGCCGCCCGGTCGCGCAGCGCGAGTACGAGGACCTGACGCAATTCGCCGGCCGCAAGCTCAACGCGTGGGACGTCGCGTTCCATGCCGAGCAGCTGAAGCGTCAGCGCCTGCAGCTTTCCGAAGAAGAGTTGCGCCCGTACTTCCCGCTGCCGCGCGTGCTCGCCGGCATGTTCGCGGTTGCCGAGAAGTTGTACGGCGTGCGCATCGTCGCGCGCAGCGGTGTCGACGTCTATCATCCCGACGCGCGCTTCTACGACATCTTCAACGCCGACGGCTCACGCCGCGGCGGCTTCTACGTCGACCTGTACGCGCGGCCGAAGAAGCGCGGCGGCGCGTGGATGGACGAATGCATCGGCCGCAAGCGGCTCGCCGACACTTCGGCGTTGCCGGTCGCTTACCTGGTGTGCAACTTCATGCCGCCGGCCGGCGCGCGGCCGTCGCTCCTGACGCACTCCGAAGTCGTCACGATCTTCCACGAGTTCGGCCACGGTTTGCATCACATGCTGACGCGCGTGGACTACCCGAGCATTGCGGGCATCAACGGCGTCGCGTGGGACGCGGTCGAGCTGCCGAGCCAGTTCATGGAGAACTTCGCGTGGCGCGCCGAAGTGCTGCCGCTGATCTCAGGGCACGTCGAGTCCGGTGAGCCGCTGCCGCAGATCGAGCTGGAGCGATTGCTGGCGACGCGTACGTTCCAGGCGGGCATGCAGACCGTGCGGCAGCTGGAGTTCGCATTATTCGACCTGCGCATTCACAGCGAGAACGCGCCGCAGACGAGCGCCGCGGTCATGACCACACTCGCGGACGTTCGCGCGCACGTCGCCGTCGTGCAGCCACCTGCGTTCAACCGCTTTCCGCACAGCTTCCAGCACATCTTCTCCGGCGGCTACGCGGCCGGGTACTACAGCTACAAGTGGGCGGAAGTGCTCGCGGCCGATGCGTTCAGCGCATTCGAAGAGCACGGCATCTTCAACGCGGACGTCGCGCGCCGCTTCCTGGGCTCGATCCTCGAGCAGGGCGGCAGCCGCGACGCGATGGAAGCGTTCGTGGAATTCCGTGGCCGCAAGCCGCAGATCGAGCCGTTGCTGAAGCAGCTGGGGCTGGCCGCCTAGCGGCGGCCGGGCTCACTTCGACACGAGCACCTTCTTCACCCAGCCGGAGCCGCTGCCTGATTCGACTTTCAGGAAGCCGTTCTGCTCCTCGCCCATGAAGATCATCTCGTCGCCCTTGGAGAGCGTCGCGACGGTCTTGGCGCCGTCGGCCGGCGAGGCGAACAGCTTCACGTTGCCGATCTTCGGCACGATCGTGTCGCCTTCGTTGAACACCGCGCCGCTCTTGACCTTCTTGCCCGCTTCATCGGCGAGCGAGCCGACGTCGCGCTGCAGGCTCGGCTGGCTGCGCACCGACTTGACGATGTTGTTGTAGTTGTCCATGAGGCTCGCGGCGATCACCTTGCCTTCGTTGGTGTTCGCATAGCCGCCGAGACCGCCGGCCGCGCCGCCGCCGAACACGCCGACGCCGAGCCGCAGATCCGCCTTCTTCGAGCTGCCTTCCGCAGCCGCGACCTGCACGCCCGAGCGGGAGTCAGTGACCAGCATGCTGGTCTGCGCTTCCTTGAACTTCAGTCCGCCGGCGACCGCGCCGATCGCGTTGCCGGTCCGGCCGCCGAGCAATCCGCCGAGCGCGCCACCGACGCCGCCGGCATTGTTCTCGGAGAACACGACAGCAGGCGTCAGGACGAAATCGGCGCTGACCATCTGGCCGCCGCCCATGTTCGAGTTCTGGCGCAGCTCACCGGACTCCTGCAGCGCACGCTCCTGCATCATGTTCTGCATGCCCAGGCCGCGCTCGACGACGATGAAGCAGTTCGACTGCTGCACCATCATGCGGATCAGTCCGGTCGGCGACTGCAGGTTGTAGCGCGACAAGGATTGCGCGACGTAGTCCTGCGGCTCGACCACCGCCATCGCGCCCATCGGCTTGTCGCAGTGTTCGAGACCATTGTCGCCCTGCGATCCGCCCGGCCCGGCCGAGCCCTGGATCTCCGACCCGCCCTGCCCCTTCTTCTGCGCCAGCGGGCCCTCGGCGGCGCCGGCGGACAGGCAAATCAACGGCAGCGCAGCAACGATCGCGGCGCGCAGTGCGATGGCTTTCATGATCACTCTTCTCCCCGGGACGACGTGCTGATGAGGTGGCCAGCTCAGCTTGCTTTTGTACGATAGGCGAGCGGCGGGGATCTGACCATGGCCTTCCGGGACGGTCAAGCAGAGGGTTCACAGCATGCGATTTGCCTTGGTAACACTGGTTTTGCTCGCCGGCTGCTCGGACGACGCCTCTCCGGAACAGCAGGTGCGCACCGTGATCGACTCGATGGAGCTCGCCGCCGAAGCGCGCGACGTGGGCGATCTGATGGAGCACGTCTCCGCCGCCTATCGCAGCGCCGACGGCCAGGACCGCGCCGAAACGTCGCGCTACGTCCGCGGCTACTTCGTCACGAACCAGTCGATTCACCTGCTCACGCGCATCGAGAGTCTGGAATTCCCTGCACCGGACGAAGCGCGGCTCAAGCTGCAGGTCGGCATGACCGGCCGCGACGGCGAGGGCGCCGCCAGCCTCAACGCCGACCTCTACAACTTCGACGTCGTGCTGGTACGCGAGGACGGAGAGTGGAAAGTCAGCTACGCGGACTGGCGCGCGCATTGACGCAGGTGTCGACCTCTGTAATATGCGATCGATCCTCCGGGTTGTATTCAACGAGTGGCCGGCGCAGCGCTCCGCGCAACGCATGTGTCGATGGCGCCCGCGCGCCATCGAATCCCGCTGAATCAACCATTTAGCACCACCGGGCACAGGCGCAGCGGCTTTGCGGGAGGAGCGAGAATTGAATACAGGGGATGGGAAAAACTTGAGCAGCAGCGCTGAAGGGGATCGGCCCCGCTGGACGGGTCTGCCACCGAAGCAGGGTCTGTACGACCCGGCGTTCGAGCACGATGCCTGTGGGGTCGGCTTCGTCGTGGACATCAAGGGCCGCAAGTCCCATCGCATCCTGCAGCAGGGCCTGCAGGTGCTCGTGAATCTCGACCACCGCGGCGCCTGCGGCGCCGAAGAGGACAGCGGCGACGGCGCGGGCGTGCTGATCCAGATGCCGCACCGCTTCCTGCTCGAAGCCTGCAAGAAAGCGCGCATCGAGTTGCCGGCACCCGGCCTGTACGGTTGCGGCATCGTCTTCCTGCCGCGCAATCCCACGCTGCGCAGGCGCATCGAAGAGCGCTTCGAGCAGATCGTGCAGTCCGAAGGTCAGTCCGTGCTCGGCTGGCGCACCGTTCCCTGCAACAACTCGATGCTCGGCGACACGGCGAAGTCGTGCGAGCCGTTCATGCGCCAGGTGTTCATCAGGCGCAATCCCGCGATCGCCGACGAGCTCGCGTTCGAGCGCAAGCTCTACGTGATACGCAAGCGTGCCTACACGGAGATCCGCACTTCGACGCTGGAAGGCGCGGCGAGCTGGTACATCTCCAGCCTGTCGCACAAGACGCTGGTCTACAAAGGCATGCTGACGACGATGCAGCTCGCCCCGTATTTCCCGGACCTGAGCGATCCGCTGATGGAGTCCGCGCTGGCGCTGGTGCATTCGCGCTTCAGCACCAACACCTTCCCGAGCTGGGACCGCGCGCATCCCTATCGCTACATCGCGCACAACGGCGAAATCAACACCGTGCGCGGCAACGCCAACTGGATGCGCGCGCGCGAGGCGCTGTTCCAGAGCGCTGCGTTCGGCGACGACATGCGCAAGATCCTGCCGATCATCAATCCGAACGGCTCGGACTCGGCGATGTTCGACAACACGCTCGAGCTGCTGGTGCTCGCGGGCCGCCCGCTGCCGCACGCGATGATGATGATGATTCCCGAGCCGTGGTCGAACCATCAGAGCATGGACGACGCGAAGCGCGCGTTCTATCAATATCACTCGTGCCTGATGGAGCCGTGGGACGGCCCGGCATCGATCGCATTCACCGACGGCCGCCGCATCGGCGCCGTGCTCGATCGCAATGGCTTGCGCCCGTCGCGCTACTACGTGACCAAGGACGGACTGGTCGTGATGGCGTCCGAGGCCGGCGTGCTCGAGATTCCCGCCGCGGACATCCAGACGAAGGGCCGGCTGCAGCCGGGCCGCATGTTCCTGGTCGATACGGAAGAAGGCCGCATCGTCGACGACGAAGAGATCAAGCGCGCGATCGCCAACGAGCGCCCGTATCGCCAGTGGATCACCGACACCCAAGTGCATCTCAACGATCTGCCGGACGCGCCGCAGGTGCCGCAGCCCGATCACGACACGTTGCTGCAACGGCAGATCGCGTTCGGCTACACGTTCGAAGACGAGCGTTTGATCCTGGTGCCGATGGCGCAGCATGGCGTCGAAGCGGTCGGCTCGATGGGCAACGACACACCGCTCGCGGTGCTGTCGAACAAGCCGCGGCTGCTCTACGACTATTTCAAGCAGCTGTTCGCGCAGGTGACGAATCCGCCGATCGACTGCATCCGCGAGGAGATCATCACGTCCGCGGAGACGCGCCTGGGTTCGGAAGGCAACCTGCTCAATCCGCAGCCCGCAGACTGCCGCCGCCTCGAAGTGAAGTGGCCGATCCTCATGAACGAAGAGTTCGCGAAAGTGCGGCGCATGGATCTGCCCGGCCTGCGCGTCGGCGTGCTGCCGATGCTGTTCCGCGTAACGCGCGGCGAGAGGGGCCTGGTGAAGTCGATGGAAGAAATCCGCCTGATGGCGCGGCGGATGATCGAGGAAGAGGAAGTGAACGTCCTCATCCTCAGCGACCGCGGCGTGAATCGCGAGTTCGCGCCGATTCCTGCGCTGCTCGCCATCGCGGGCCTGCATCACTATCTGATCCGCGAAGGTCTGCGCACGCGTGTGAGTCTCGTGCTGGAAACCGGCGAGGCGCGCGAGGTGCATCACTTCGCGCTGCTGATCGGTTACGGCGTGAGCGCGATCAATCCGTACGTCGCGTTCGAGACGATCGACAGCATGATCCGCGACGAGCGGCTCACCAGCATCGATCACAAGACCGCCTGCAAGAACCTGGTGAAAGCCGCGACCAAGGGCGTCATCAAGGTGATGGCGAAGATGGGCATCTCCGCGATCCAGAGCTATCGCGGCGCGCAGGTGTTCGAAGCGGTCGGCCTGCGCCAGGACGTGATCGACGAATACTTCACCTGGACGCCATCGCGCGTCGGCGGCATCGGCATGGACGTGATCGCGCAGGAAGTGCTGGTGCGCCATCGCGCTGCATTCCCGGAACGGCGCGTCGAGAATCACTCGCTGCCGGTCGGGGGCCAGTACCAGTGGCGTTCCGAAGGCGAGTTCCACCTGTTCAACCCGGAGTCGATCCACCGCCTGCAGAAGGCGGTGCGCAACGGCAACTTCCGGCAATTCCAGGAGTACTCGCGGCTCGTGAACGAGCAGGCGACGAACCTCGCGACGCTGCGCGGTTTGCTCGATCTGAAAGGCGGCGAGCCCGTGCCGCTGGAGGAAGTCGAGCCGCTCGAGAGCATCCTGAAGCGCTTCAAGACCGGCGCCATGTCGTACGGCTCGATCAGCAAGGAAGCGCACGAGACGCTGGCCATTGCGATGAACCGCATCGGCGGCAAGAGCAACACCGGCGAGGGCGGCGAGGATCCGGACCGCTATGAGCGCCTGCCGAACGGCGATTCGAAGAATTCGGCGATCAAGCAGGTCGCGTCGGGCCGCTTCGGCGTCACCAGCGAATACCTGACCAGCGCGAGCGAGATCCAGATCAAGATGGCACAGGGCGCGAAGCCCGGCGAAGGCGGCCAGCTGCCCGGTGCGAAGGTGTATCCGTGGATCGCGAAGACGCGGCACACCACGGCAGGCGTCGGACTCATCTCGCCGCCGCCGCATCACGACATCTATTCGATCGAAGATCTGGCGGAGCTGATCCACGATCTGAAGAACGCGAACCGGCGCGCGCGCATCAGCGTCAAGCTGGTCGCGGAAGTGGGCGTCGGCACGGTCGCCGCGGGCGTCGCGAAGGCGCACGCGGATGTCGTGCTGATCAGCGGTCATGACGGCGGCACCGGCGCCTCGCCGCAGACTTCGATCGCTCATGCCGGCCTGCCGTGGGAGCTCGGCGTCGCGGAGACGCACCAGACGCTCGTGCTGAACAATCTGCGCAGCCGCATCGCGGTCGAAGCGGACGGCCAGCTGAAGACGGGACGCGACGTCGTCGTGGCCGCGCTGCTCGGCGCCGAAGAATTCGGCTTCGCGACGGCGCCGCTGGTCGCCACGGGCTGCATCATGATGCGCGTCTGCCATCTGAACACGTGCCCCGCCGGCATCGCGACGCAGGATCCGCGGCTGCGCGAGAAGTTCGCCGGCAAGCCCGAGCACGTCGTCAACTTCATGCGCTTCATCGCCATGGAGGTGCGCGAGATCATGGCGCAGCTCGGCTTCCGCACCGTCGAGGAGATGGTCGGCCGCGTCGACCGGCTCGAAGGCCGCAAGGCGATCGATCACTGGAAGGCGAAGGGGCTCGACTTCAGCAACCTGCTGTACCAGCCCGACGTCGGCTCGGACACGGGCCGGTTTTGCCAGCGGGCGCAGGATCACGGGCTGGAGAAGTCGCTCGACCTCACGCAGCTGCTGGATCTGTGCAAGCCGGCGATCGAGCGCGGCGAGCGCGTCAGCGCCGAGCTGCCGATCCGCAACGTGCATCGCGTCGTCGGCACGATCACGGGCAGCGAGATCACGCGCAAGTACGGCGCGGCGGGCTTGCCCGAGGACACGATCCGCATCCGCTTCAAAGGCTCGGCGGGTCAGAGCTTCGGCGCGTTCATGCCGCGCGGCATGACGTTCTTCCTCGAAGGCGACGCCAACGATTACGTCGGCAAAGGTCTGTCGGGCGGCAAGCTGATCATCGCGCCGCCGGCCGGCTCGACGTTCGTGTCGTACGAGAACATCATCATCGGCAACGTCGCGCTGTACGGCGCGACCAGCGGCGAGGCGTACATCGGCGGCATGGCCGGCGAGCGCTTCTGCGTTCGTAACAGCGGCGTGCACGCCGTCGTCGAGGCAGTGGGCGATCATGGCTGCGAATACATGACCGGCGGACGCGTCATCGTGCTCGGCCCGGCCGGGCGCAACTTCGGCGCCGGCATGTCCGGCGGCGTCGCGTACGTGCTCGACGAGAACGGCACGTTCGCCGCGAGCGTCAACAAGGAAATGGTGGACGTCGGGCCGCTGCAGGAGCCGGAAGAGATCGCCGCGGTCGGCGCGATGATCGAGCGTCACTACGGCTACACGAAGAGCGGCCGCGCGCGGCAGGTGCTCGACAACTGGGAGCGCATGGTGGCGCGCTTCGTGCGCGTCATGCCGCGCGACTATCACCGCATGCTCCAGTGCATCGCGCGCGCGCATGAGCAGGGTCTCTCCGGCGACGACGCGATCATGGTCGCGTTCGAAGAGAACGCGAAAGACCTGGCGCGGGTCGGGGGCAACTGATGGGCAAGCCCACCGGTTTCATCGAGTATCTGCGCGAGCTGCCCGTCGACCGCACGCCGCAGGAGCGCGTGCGCGACTGGAAAGAGTTCCATCACCACATGGAAGACCGGCGCCTGCGGCACCAGGCCGCGCGCTGCATGGACTGCGGCGTGCCGTTCTGCCACACCGGCACGCTGATCAGCGGCATGGCCTCGGGCTGCCCGGTCAACAACGTGATCCCGGAATGGAATGACCTGGTGTACCGCGGCTTGTGGCGCGAGGCGCTCGAGCGCCTGCACATGACCAACAACTTCCCGGAGTTCACCGGGCGCGTGTGCCCGGCGCCGTGCGAAGGCTCGTGCGTGCTCGGCATCACCAATCCGCCGGTGACGATCAAGACGATCGAGAACGCGATCGTCGATCGCGGCTGGGACGAAGGCTGGGTCGTGCCGGAGCCGCCGCAGCAGCGCACCGGCAAGCGGGTCGCCGTGATCGGTTCCGGTCCGGCCGGACTGGCGGCCGCCGCGCAGCTCAATCGCGCGGGCCATGCAGTCTCGGTGCTGGAGCGCGCCGATCGACCCGGCGGACTGCTGATGTACGGCATTCCCAACATGAAGCTCGACAAGCGCGAGGTAGTCGAGCGGCGCCTGAAGATGTTGGAGCGCGAAGGCGTCAAGTTCATCTGCAACGCCAACGTCGGCGAGAACGTCGAAGCGCAGCTGCTGCGCAAAGACTTCGACGCGATCGTGCTCTGCACGGGCGCGACCTTGCCGCGCGATTTGCCCGTCGAGGGCCGCAACCTCCCGGGCGTGCATTTCGCGATGGACTATCTGACCGAGAGCACGAAGGCGCTCATGAACGGCGGCCCGGACCACACGCCGATCCACGCACGCGACAAAGACGTGATCGTGATCGGCGGCGGCGACACCGGCACCGACTGCGTGGCGACGGCGATGCGCCAGGGTTGCCGCAGCCTCACGCAGCTCGAGATCATGCAGCAGCCGCCGATCGATCGCGCTGACGACAATCCGTGGCCGGAGTGGCCGAAGGTCTACAAGCTCGACTACGGCCAGGAGGAAGCGGCGGCGAAGTTCGGCGCCGATCCGCGCACGTACCTGACGACGGTCAAGCGCTTCGTCGGCGATGCAAGGGGCGCGCTCAGGGAGCTCGTCACCGTGCAGATCGAGTGGCAGAAGAACGAGAAAGGTCAGTTCGTGCCGGTCGAAGTGCCGGACACGGAGCGCACGCATCCGGCGCAGCTCGTACTGTTGGCGATGGGCTTCCTCGGCCCTGAGCAGGTGCTGCTCAAGGATCTCGCCGTCGAGACCGACACACGCACGAACGTGAAAGCCGACCACGGTAAGTTCGCGACCACCATCCCGGGCGTGTTCGCCGCCGGCGATTGCCGGCGCGGGCAGAGCCTCGTCGTGTGGGCGATCAACGAAGGCCGCGGCGCGGCGCGCGAATGCGACCGCTACCTCATGGGCGCGACTGAGCTACTCTAGCGGCATGCGACGAGTCTTCCAGGCAGCGAACCACATCCAGGCCCACATGGTCATGCACGTCCTCGAGCAAGCGGGCGTGCATGCGCTCGTGCAAGGCGAGTATCTGCAGAGCGGCGCGGGCGAATTGCCGCTGGGCAATCTCGTCGGCGTGGCGGTGGCGGATGAGGATGTGGAGATCGCGCGGGAGATCATCAGCGAATGGGAGAAGCTGATGAGCGAGCCGGACGGAGAAGAGGAAGGAGAGTCGGGCTAAGACC
>DASYRK010000091.1:0-34201 GCA_036004505.1 Steroidobacteraceae bacterium | reverse complement strand
TCTTCAGGCCATCGACTGAACCGCCGGTCGCGTGAGAAGTGCGTTTGAGAAACTGCCGATTTCGCCTAGAAACGTCGTCGCCAACGACAGCCTGAATGTATGTACAGTTGAGGCCGAATTGAGGCGAGGAGAAAGAACTTGAGATCCTGACAACTGTGAGGAAGCGGCGTCCGACGGTGCTGGTAACACCGCCGAACGCCTGACCAGCCACCCTTTAGAGGAGGATGACATGGCTACGTCAGATCATAAGGGAGCGCAGAGCGCTCTTGAACAGGCGATCAATGTGCAGCGAGCGAAGCTCGTCAGCGCACACGCCGTGCAACGGTGCTTATACGAGGCCCTGCTGTACGCAGACGGAGAGGATGCTGTGGTGTACGCCGAGGTTGCAAACGTGGTCGCTGCGCTTCTCGAGGGCGTTCTCGACAAGTTGGACGCCGTACAGCTTCGCACTGCGATCACAGATGAGCGCGAGGGCGGAGCGGCGGCCGAGGATCCCTCGTAGCCTTCCGCAGGAGCACAACTTGGCTACTGTTCTCAAATACGCTACGATCGTTCTCATTATGAGATCGAAGCGCATTCCGCAGTTGGTCGAACTGCTTTTCGGTGCCTACCGGCGGCAAGTGCTCTCCCTTTTGCTCCTCCGGCCGGATGAGAGCTTCTACGTGCGCGAGATCAGCCGACTGACCGATGTGCCTGCAGGGTCGCTCCATCGCGAGCTGAAGGCGCTCACGGAAGCTGGGCTCCTCCTGCGCACGGCGGCTGGCAATCAGGTTCGCTACCAGGCCTCCCGTGAATGCCCAATCTACGAAGAGCTTGCTGCCATTTTCAGAAAGACAGCCGGGCTCGCCGACGTGCTGCGCGATCTGTTGTCGCCGCTGTCGAGCAAGATCTCTCTCGCTTTCATATTCGGCTCGATCGCGCAGGGCAAGGCAAAGTTGACGAGCGACATCGACCTGCTGGTCGTGGGGTCAGTGTCATTCCCCGCCGTGGTTGAAGCGTGCCATCTCGGGCAAGAGAGGCTCGGAAGAGAGGTAAACCCGGTCGTCATGTCCAAGGCTGCATTCCAAGCGAAGCAAAAGGACCGCGACCGCTTCGTTTCGCGAGTGCTGAAAGAACCCAAGATCTTCCTGATTGGCGATGCAGGTGAGCTTGGAAAACTTGCTGAAGATAGGGCGGCTTAAGGCGCATCCGCCCGATGCTCGGGAGATCGAGCAGCTACTCGTGGCGGCGCGCCGCAACCTCGCTGATGCTCGCGTCACGAGTATCAGCGCTGAAACCCGATTTGACGCTGCCTATAAGTCGATCATGCAAAGCTCGCTCGCCGCACTGATGATGCATGGCTACCGGCCTGACACAAATCAGTCGGGCCATCACATGACAGCCATCCAGAGCCTTCCGCTTACGGTCGAGATCGACAAAAGGCGCGTGATTGTGCTGGATGCGTTGCGGCGGCAAAGGAACGTCAATAGCTACAGTGGTGATGACATCGATGAATCGACCGCGGAGCACTGCATTGCCGAAGCGCAGCATCTGATTGACGACGTAGTGTCCTGGCGAGCGTCGAAGCGACCCGGCCTCATCCCTGGGAAGTAGAGAAACCCCGCTTGAGTCAACCCCGTGTCCGATTCTTTCCGCTCCTTCCGATATGACACGGGCAGGGCGGACTACAGGAAATATGAGGAGTCTGGCCGAGATGCAGGCGACAACACTGATCAGATTCTCAGCGGCGGCGGCGATAGTCGCCGGCGTGCTGCGCGTCGGCTCGAGCTTTCTGGGTGCACGGCTCGGCACCACCGCTGCGGAGCTGCTCTACCTCGTGATCGACATCGGGTTCGTGCTTGCAATCCCGGGCGCTTATCTGAGCCGTCACGCGCAGCTGGGTATCGCAGGCTTCGTGGGATTCCTGCTGGCGCTGTGTGGTGCTGCCTCGATCGTCGGCCCGGACGGCGAGCTCGCCGGAGTGCAGATGTATCTCCTCGGCGGCGGCGTTCTGGTGCTCGGGCTCGGCACGCTCGGCGCCGCCCAACTGCGCCTCGGCGCACTGCGCCTCGGGTCCTCGATCGGCTGGCTCGCAGCTCTGGTCGCGATGATCGCGGCAGCAGCAAGCCAGGCGCCCTGGCTCTTGACGCTCGCCGGGGTGCTCTTCGGGCTCGCGTTCATTGCGTCCGGGCGCGAGTTGCTGAGCGAGACGCGCACGTGAGGCGATCGTTCGCCAAGTGTCACGCGGCCTTGATCAGAGCCGCGTAACCGCAAGCCCATCCGCAACGTACTTGGCATGCCGGAAGTCGCGGATGCCGGCGATGCGGCCGTCCGCCCACTCCAACAGCACCACGTAGACCACCGCATCCGAAGCGCCCTGAGGATCGCTGACGAGCAAAGCCGGACGTCCTTCCGCTATCCCCACTGCAAACCTCCAGTCCGAAGTTTCGCTGTAGCGCGTGAAGTACACAGAAACGTCCTTGCGACCGGCCAGGCGGATTCGATTCACGACTTCGAGCTTCACATCCTCAGCGAGCAAATTGCGGAGTGTGTCGAAATCACGCGCGTTGAAGCTGTCCGCATAGGATCGCAAGCGGCTCCTTTCGTCAGCAGCGAGCTCCGGTTGCTGGGTCTCGGCGCTTGCCGTTCCCGACATCGCCTTCAAGCGCACCCGACCACGATGCAGCGCTGCCTTCACGGCGGGGAGCGTCGTGCCGAGAATGTCGACGGTCTCGGCGAGCGAATACCCGAGTACATCCATCAGCACGACTGTGGATCGCTGAATGATCGGCAGCTGCATGATCGTCGCAAGGCTCGCGGACGCTGCTATCCACGAGTCCGCTTCAGCGGGCTGTTCGGGCCCCAGGGGAGAGTCGCCTTCGAGCGGCACTTCGGCTTTTCTCTTGCGCCGACGCAGCGCATCGAGCGCCGTGTTGTGCGCGATGGTGAACAACCACCGTTCCGCCTTCTCGATGGTGCCGGCGGAGGGCAGGGCCTCGGCTGCCTTCGCCAGCGCCTCCTGCACGATGTCTTCGCCATCGAAGACCGAACCGACCATCCGGGCGCAGTACCGATGCAGGCGCGGCCGGATCTGCGTCATCAGCAGATTCAGCTCCTCGCGTCCCAGTCTCTCGCTCGCCATTCAGGTTCCTCGCGCCACCTTCACCAGGACGTTTCCAGAGCCTCAAAGGATGCGGCCACGAAAAAATGATCTGCGCCGCATCCTTCGGCCCGCAGCCGTCGTCCTTGTGATCGAGAGGCGCGCAGCGTGCGAGCCTTGCCCGCAGGAGACAGACGATGCAGAGAGTGACACTGGTTCGCTACACGACCAAGCCCGAACACGCCGCCGAGAACGAAGCGCTCTCACGCGCCGTGTTCGCTCAGCTCCGCGGCGCTCCACCCAGCGACGTAGCTTATGCGCTGCTGCGCGACGGCAACGACTTCATTCACGTGTTCCTGAACCTGAAGGCGGACGAAGGCGCGCCGGTCACGGAGTTGCCCGCTTTCAAGACCTTCACGAAGGACATCGCGCAGCGGTGCGTCGTGCCCCCACAGGCGACGCGGCTCGCGGCGCACCTGGTGGATTCCTTCGGCTTCGAAGGCGGCCGCTGAATTGATGACTTCGTTACTCGAGCGTGAACCCCACGTGGATGGTCACCTGCCAGTACGAGATCTTGCCGGCATCTATGTTGCCGCGCGTCTCGACCACCCTGAACCAGCGTAGATTCTTCAACGTCAGCGACGCCTTCTCGATCGCGACACGAATAGCATGCTCGGGGCTCGTGGGCGATGAGCCGGTGATCTCGATAGTCTTGTAGACGTGATCGTTCATGGCGCTCTCCCGCGGAGGTGGTCAGGCGCCTTTGTGGCCACGATGGGCGAGCGTGTAAATCAGATGTTCCCGAAGGATTGCGTCTGAGCGCGATGAGGCGCTGTCGCTCGGTTCTTACCGGGGCGCCACGAAAGCCAGCACGCGACGCGGGTTGTCCACCATGATCGTGCGCACCTGCCCGGCGGAAAGCCCGCGCTGCTGCAGATAGGGTACGACCTGCGTCAGCAGGTAATCGAAGCCTTTGCCGCCGTAGGCCTGCTGCTGCAGCTTCGTGCAAACGTCGTGGGACATCAGGAGTCTGTCGGCGTAACCGGCCTGCACCAATGCCACGATGGCATCCGCCATCGGGCGCGCATCCAGTCTCGGATCGGACAAGGTGTAGGGCGTGCCGAACAGATCGAACTCCAGCGTCACGCCGCGCTGGGCGATCGCGACGAGCTGCGGAATGTTCGCGGCGGTGACAGCATCGATGTGACCGACGACCACGCGCGTGAGATCGCCGCCTTCGTTCGTGCGGCTCTGCTCGGCGGGTTCGCCGACTCGGCAATTCTGCGCCAGCACGGCCAACGCATGATCGACCGGGCGTTGGGTTGTCGGCGCGTGCGTGCGGGGCCATCGCGAGCGCGACGAGACAGGCGCAGGTGGCAAGTATCTGGCGCAATGTCGCGCGGCCGCATCGTACGTGGCGAGTAGGCACTTGACCGAGTGGCTCATTGAGCAGGCGCGACGTCGAGCGGCGCGTCCTTGGGGCGTGCGGCAAGTTCGGCGCGCTGCTCCGCCATGTCGCGCTCGATGTCCGCGAAGACGGCTTTGAACTCGGGTTCGTTGCGGATGGAGGCGAGGTTGGGATCGTGGTCGCGGTAATAGCGCCATTGAGGACCTCGCCAACCGTCTTGTGCCACCGCCCGCAAAGTCCCCAGGGCGTTGCGCTTTTCGCCACGCAGGGCCTGGATCTGGACGTCTGCGATACCGGAGCCCCATACGCCCAGCCGGATGTGATTACGAATTGTTACTTCGCTCAGTTCCAGCAGCCGACGCGCCGCAGCGGTCTGGCCGCTTCGTTGCAGTACCAGTGCCAGGTCAATTGCTGCGCGGTAGTTGCTCAGGTCGACCTTGGGAGACGGGGAAGCGAACAGCTCTGGAAACAAATGAGCATATCTCTCTCGCGCGGTGTCGTAGTTGCCGGCTTGCAGATCCGCGTTGCGCAGGACTGCCAGCGCTGCTGCCATCATTTCGGGCGCCGTCGACACGACCTTCATGGCCCGGTTTGCGTGCTCAATCGCAAGATTCGGCTGACCGCGATAGAGCGCGGCGATGGCGGCCATGAACCTTGTCAGTTCCTCGCCTGTATCGAGCCTCTCGGATTGAGTAAGGCATTGCAGAGCCGCCGCATCGTCGCCCAGGTCGAAATACATCCGCGTCAATCTTGCTGCTGCCCCTGCATTCGCAGGATCCAGTTCCGCCGCGCGCAAGCTCCAGGCCACCGCTTCGTCGAGGCGACCGAATGCATAGCCCCTGATCTCGCCGATCATCGCGTACGGGTTGGGATGTGACGGATCGATTTCGAGAGCCTTGTTGAGTTCTTGAATGGCCTCTGCATACCGCCCCAAGTCCGTCAGTGTCGCGCCGAGATGGAATCTGACGATTGCCGATAATGGATCCAGCCGGGCTGCACGTTGCGCATGCACCAGCGCTTCGTCGATGCGCCCGACCTCGAGGAGCACTCCGCTGTACCACTGGTGAGCCTCGGCAGAGTTCGGGTTCAGGTCGATGGCGCGGCGGAACTCGACCTCAGCCTTCGAGTAGTCGTGCAGCGTCCAGGCGAGCATCCCGGAACTCACGGCCGCCTCGGCGAGGCTCGGATCGAGCGCGACGGTCTGGGTCACGAGGCGACTTGCGCGCGCGATGGCTGCGTCGTAGTCGATACCGCCGTACTGCTCCTGCAGCAGCAGTGTGTCGGCAAGCCCGGTATAAGCCAGTGCGAAGTTCGGGTCACGGTCGATCGAGCGCTGGAAGAACCTCGCTGCGTCCGCCAGCGCGCCCGTAGTCCGCCGAGCCATGCGTTGACGGCCAATCTGATATGCCTCCCAAGACGCCAGGTCCTGAGTGGGGATCTCGCTCATGTGCCTGCGTTCATTCGGTGTTAGCGTTGCCTGCAGCGCACGGGCAATTGCCGCTGCTACTTCGCTCTGAATCGCGAAGATATTTGCGGCCGTGAGCTGCCGATCATAGGACTCCGCCCACAGGTGCGTATCGGAGCCAGCGTCGATGAGCTGCACATGAATGCGCACTCGGTCGCCCGCGCGCTGGACGTCCCCTTCGAGAATCCTGGTCACTCCCAGTTGATCGGCTATCGCCTTCGTGGGCAGCTTCGTATCCCGAAACTGTTCGACGGACGTGCGCGAGATCACCTTGAGCGCACTCACCTTCGAGAGCTGGGTGAGGATGTCGTCGTGAATGCCATCGACGAAGAAGGCGTCGTCAGCCTCGTGGCTACGGTTATCGAACGGGAGCACCGCGATGGATGGGCGTGCATCGGAGACCGCGGGTGACGCAGCCGGTTGCGCTGTATTTGCGGTGGGGGTTGCATCCTTTGCGGCTTCACTGGCGCGCTGGTGGTACCAGAACGCCCCGCCACCGAGCAGCAAGACCGGTACGACCGCCGCCCAAGCTCCCGCGCGCCTTGCGAAACCCCGGCGTGCGTTGTCGACTGCCGGTGGCGGCATCGTGATCGGCGCCGCCGCTGCCTCGACACCGCCTGGTGCGCGGACCCCGACGTTTCTCACGTGGCCGACAAACTTATAGCCATGCTTCGGCACCGTGACGATGAATTGATGCTCGTCGGGGTGCTCGCCAAGGGCGCGCCGCAGCAGGTAGATCGTCTGGGTGAGGTTGCCCTCCTCGACGACCACGTTCGACCACACAGCGTCCATGAGCACGTGCTTCTCGACGAGGTCGCCCGCGTGCTCCACGAGATACAGGAGCGTGTCGAACGCTCGCGGCGGCAGGTCGATGGGGCGCGCATCCGTACGCGAGCGCAGAACGCGGCGCACGGCGTCGACGTGAAACTCGCCGAACTCATAGACGAGGGACGTCGTGCCCGTGTCCATCGTTTTCGTCGCGCCATTGAGAAAACTTGATGGCGATCCGCAGGATTCTTGAGCGTCAGTTGCAGATCCTGCCCCATGGCCGCAATCCCTGCGGCCGTGAATGAATGTTACGCCCACCGAAGTCGCGCCAGACAGCGATGCAGATCGCATGTGGCAACGCGGCGGGAGGTCCTTATGAAAGTATCAAAGAGCACGGCAGCTGATCGGCGCGACCCTTGGGCAGCCTCCTTACCGGCGACCGCCCAGAATGCGCAGTGCAACAGGGGGGCTTCAAAGCCCTCGGGAGGCGTTATGAGCGCCATTGGAGACATTGGACACGCGTGGATTCGCTCGTTCATGGTTGCGTGCTGCACCTTGCTGATGCCCGTCGCCCAGGTGACGGGACAAGCTGAGGGAGGATCTGACGGCAATGTCGTTACCGAGTGGAACGCGATCGCGCAAAACACCATCGTCACCATCGGTGCCCAGCCGATTCAGCGTTCGCAGCTCTGGATGACGCTCGTTCACGTCGCCATCTACGACGCCGTCACGTCGATCAGTCGCGACTACGAACAATTCAAGGTGACGCCGGCCCACCTGCGACCGGCATCCCGCGATGCTGCTGCGATCGCGGCGGCCCACGGAATTCTCGTCAGGCTGCTCCCGGGCCAGCAGGCGGCCCTCGATGCGGCGCGCGAGAACTCGCTGAAGTCGATCGCTGACGGAGTCAAGAAGGAAAATGGCATTGCGATCGGCGAGGAAGTGGCCTCCCGCCTGCTCGAGATTCACGATGGGGTGATCCCGACCGTCTCCTACACGCCCGGTGTGGGTCCGGGTGTGTGGCAGCCGACCCCGCCTGCGTTCGCGAATGCGCTGCTTCCCGGGTTTGCGCAGGTCACGCCGTTTGCGCTCACCAGCGCATCCCAGTTTCGGCCTGGTCCGCCACCTGCCCTTTCGAGCAGTGTATGGACACGGGACTACAACGAGGTGAAAGACTTCGGAGTGGCGACCGGATCGCTTCGCACGGACGAGCAAACCGAGATTGGGCGTTTTTACACCGAGCACGCTGTGGCCCAGTACAGCCGCGCGTTTCGGCGCTATGCGATCGAAAGCGAACTGGGTGTTCCGCAGACCGCCCGCTTCTTTGCGATGGCAAACACGGCGATCCTCGACTCTCAGATCGCGTGTTGGGACGCCAAATTTCACTATAACTTCTGGCGACCGGTGACCGCGATTCGGGCTGGCGACACCGATGGAAACCCCGCTACGGCACCCGACCCTGAATGGATCGGGCTGGCCATCACGCCTGCACACCCTGAGTATCCCGCGGCACACGGGTGTTGGACGAGTGCGACGGCGAGAATTCTCGAGCTCTTCAACGGTACGGACCTGGTTCATTTCGCACTCGATAGCGCGGTGACCGGGACGACCCGCGTCTTCGAGAGGACGGAGGATCTTCGAGCTGAAATCATCAATGCGCGCGTGTACGGTGGCATGCACTTTCGGAATTCCGTCGAAACGGGCGCCATGATGGGCGAACTCGTTGCCGACTGGACCGCGTTCTTTTTCCGACCGAGGCTCGGTGACCTCGAAGGAGACGACGACTCGCGCGACTGAGAAACGTTGCGGAGGTCCGAGTCTTGCGCCCACTGCTCACTGGATGGGCGGCGCTGGTGCAGCCCGTTCGGTGTCGGTGTATGAGATTTACGAATCCGGCACACGCGTATCACTCGCGACCCAGTTCACTTTCCCAGGTCTTGCCGCCGTCATCGCAGAACGCTTGCTCGAAGCGGCACGAGTCGGGTGTGACCGGGTCGATCAGGAAGCGCACCAGGATGACGCGACCGTTCAGTGTTTCCTTGCTGTAGAACGCGCCGCGTCCGTTCCTGAACTCGCCGATCGTCGGCGGACTCATCGTGACCTTTGTCTACGATCCGCTCCACTACCTGGCCGTGTCCGTGACGCTACCGGCGCACGGAGATGTCGTCGACGCCTCGCCGGACAAGCCGTACCTCTGCCTGCGAATCGGGCCGTGGGCGGCGGCGTTCTTCGTCGTCTTGACGATCGGCGAGCTCTACATTCTGCCGATCGGACTCGCGCTGTTCGGTCGGCTCGCGCCGGGAAATCGGACTGCCACGTCGATCGCAGCCTGGTTCCTGGCTTTGTCAGCCGGCAACTTGCTCGGCGGCGCCGTGGGGTCGCTGTGGAGCCGGTTGACGCCCGCAACGTTCTTTACGATCGTCGCCGCCATCGCGTGCTTTGCGGCCCTCATGCTGAAGCTGCTCGACCGGTCTGCGCGCCGCCTTCCCAGTCACTACGGGCCCGACTGACGCCCGAACGTGAGTGTGTACCTGACTGGCTCGGGCAACTGCGGACTCTTCACTTCGACCTGCACGTCGAGCGCCCGGCCGTCGGGACCGAGTGTGAACGTGTTGGTGCGCTCGCCGTCAGCCGCCTTGAAGCTCTGTACGAGCCGGTCGTTCGTCCAGCGTGCTGCGACATCGAAGACCTCGCCGTCCTCTCGCGTCCACTTGGCTGTGCGGCCGTCGGCGGGCATGCGCACGGGCTGGTTGCCGTCGAATGCCACGCTGATCTCCTGCGCCGTCAGGCCGATCGTGACGCGATGATGCGCGGCGTTGGTCTTCTTCAGCCGGCTGCGCGCGATCGGCCTCTTGATGAAATTCATCTTCGCGATCGCCGCGTCGATCGCGGTGCCGATCGCAGCGCCGTTCTGCTGATCGTTGACATAGGCACCGGACAGCGCTGGGTTGTCGGCGCGTGCGTGCGGGGCCAGCGCGAGCGCGACGAGACAGGCGCAGGCGGTAAGTATCTGCACTCTCATGGGTTCCTCGGTCACGTTTCGGCGGCCGGACAGCCAATGTGCTGCGCATCATACGCGCCCGGCCGGGCGGACCGCGGCGGGCCTATAATGTCGCCGTTTACGACATCCCCCTCGTGGCCACATCGGGAGCGTTCGCCATGGCTCATCCCGAAACACTCTTCCAGGACTTGCGAGTCACATCGAGCGAAATCGGCATCCGCAAGATCGGCGTGAGAGAGCTCTGGGAGTCTCTCAAGGAGGGTTACGAAGACTTCAACGCCAAACCCAGCTTCGGCATCTTTCTCACTTTCATCTATCCGCTGTTCGCACTGCTGCTGAGCTTTTTCGTGGCTGGGCAGAACCTGCATCGCCTGGTTTTCCCGGTGCTCGCGGGGCTGACCTTTCTCGGTCCTGTCGTCTCGGTCGGTCTCTTCTCGGTGAGCCGGCGTCGCGAGCGCGGACTGGATCTCAGCTGGCGCTCGGCATTCGACTTCATTCACACGTGCTCATTCGCCCCGATTGCAGCGCTGTCCGTCGTGATGACGCTGCTCTATGCCGCATGGGTGTTCCTCGCGCAGTTCATCTATGTTGGTTTGTTCGGTGCAGATCCGCCGGCATCGCTCGCGGCCTTCGTCACCGAGGTCACCACGACGCGTCAGGGCGGGGCGCTGATCTTCTACGGTGTAGGGGTCGGAGCTCTGTTCGCCTTCGCGGCGCTCGCATTCTCCGTCTTTGCCTTTCCGCTGCTGCTGGACAAGCCAACGACATCCATCACGGCGGTCAGCGTTTCGATCCGCGCTGTGACGAGCAACTTCATCGTGATGCTGATCTGGGGACTCATCGTCGTTGCAGCGCTGGCTGTCGGAGCAAGCCTGTTCCTGATGGGACTGGCCGCCGTGCTGCCGATACTGGGTCACGCAACGTGGCACCTGTACCGCAAAGTCGTGGAATGACGCTCGCAAGCTAGCGCTGGAAGGGCTTTCCAGCGCTAGCTCACCCTCAGCGACTCGCAGCCGTCACCGGCTGCTCCGTGCGCATGTTCGACCACACGCCCGTGCCGAACTGGCCCCAGGAGTTATCGCCGAAGCACCACACATCGCGCTGCTGCGTCACGGCGCATGCGTGATTCGGGCCTGTGTCGACTTGCGTCCAGGAGATCACCGGCACGCCCTGCGGGTCGGGGATCTGGCTCAGCTGCGGCGCAGGCAGGCCGGCCTGCCAATACGCACAGGAGAGCTCACCGCCCAGGTCGGCGATGCAGATGCGCGAGCAATTCTGAAAGCCGCCGTTGCAGTCAGTAACGTCGGTGGCGATGCTGCGAGCGTACGAAGCGCGCAGCGCGACGAAGCCGGGCGAAGCACTGTTCATCGGAGAATTGGCCGACGGCTTGCCCCAGCAGACCGTGTCGTCGTTCGACGCTTGCCCGCAGGTAATGGTTGCGCCCGCAGCCATGAACTGCAGGCCTCGGTTCGCGAGCGGCACTTTCGAATTGATCGTGATGAATTTGGCAGGATTGACGTTGCCCGTGAGCTGAAACTTCGAGTTGTCGCCCCAGCAATCCACCAGGCCGTTGCTGGCCTGGACCGCGCACGAATGCGACATGCCCGTAACGATCGACTTGTAGCGATTGCCGCTGCGGATCAGCAGCGCACGCGTCGATGACGGGATGGCCTGCGGTGATCCGAGCTGACCAAAGAAGTTGTCGCCCCAGCAGAACACGTCCTGTGCGGCGGAAGCGGCACACGTGTGCGTGAAGTCCGTATCGATCTGCACAAAATCTGCCGGGACGCCGAGATCGGTGAACGCGGGAATCCGCCGATGTGTGTGCTTCGGCAACGCGCCGAGCGAGGAGTCTCCTGTCGCAAGCGTGCCGTCTTCACCCCAACACCAGGCCTTGCCGTTCGTGTCTACCGCGCAGCTGTGATCGCCACCCGCGGCAAGCGAGCGGAATTTGCAGACCTCGCCTGCCGGGCACTGCACGGCGATCGGCACCAGGCTGCAATCTCTGAATCCGCACGACGGACTCGGCGCTCCGAGCTGGCCTGCATAGTTGTCGCCCCAGCAGCGGATCTCGTTGGTGACGGTCAGCGCGCAGGTGTGATTCTGGCCCACGGCGACGTACTTGTAGGGCCCGCGATGGTCGGGCGGCGGGCCCTCGAAGCAAGGCTCAGGTTTCAGCTTCAGGCACAGGGCGATGGCTTCCTGCTCGCGCGTCGGCCGCCACTCGAGGATGCACAGCGAACCATTGAAGCAAGAGTATTTGATCTCCGGAAAGCCGTCCGGCAGCTTCCACGTGAGATCCTCGGGCGAGAATTCCACCAGACCGTACGGGTCCAGCAGCGTCACCCCCACCTGCAGAAGCTCGTCGGTCTCGCCCACGATGCCTGCCGTCAGTAGCTGACTGCCGAAGCGTGAGTAGAGCGGCTCCTGCGACTCGCGGCCTTCGAGCGGCACGCGGAACTCGCTCGTGAGCTCCTTGCCGATCTCGGCGGGGCCCGCACCTTTGTAGATCACCTCGCCGCTCGCGTCGAAGGCGCGAACCTCGATCGAGGCCGATTCGCCGGGCGGGAGGTAGATGCCGCCGGAAAGCTGACCTTGCTGATCGACGCCTAGCTCGTAGCGCAAGTCCTCGCGCAGGCTCGGGATGGAAATGCCGATCTCGGCACGCACCGCGCCAGGCGCTGCGATGTCGACCGCGAGGTTCTTCTCGAGCGGAAACGTTTCGGACTTGAAATCACGGTCGCCGGCTGCCGCCGGCAACGCGATGGCCGCGCTGACGAGCGCGGTGAAAATGACCCAGACCTTCGTGTTCATCGCGATCCCCTCATAGGTTGCTACTCGGGGGATCAAGCGGAAACTCCGCGCGCCGCAGATCACGTGATCCCGCGCGGCCCTCGATTCCGCTCTTAAGGACAATGGTGGCCCGCAGACTCCTGACGAAGAATCGGCCGTCGACTTGTGCCTGGGGGAGGGGCATTGGCCGAAGGGTTCGAAACTCGATTCCAGGCGAACTACCCGGACATTCTGCGGCTCGCCCGGGCACGGCTGTCCCGCGAACAATCGCCGATCTCGACGGTGACGCTGGCGCACGAGCTGTACCTGAACCTTTGCGACCGCGAGAACCTGAAGTTCGCGAGCGCCGCCGAGTTCATGGCCTATGCCAGCCGCGCGATGCGCTCGCTGCTGGTGGACATGGCGCGCGAGCGGCTGGCGCAGAAGCGCTTCGCGGACCTGATCCCGCTCACTCTGGGCGTCGCGGCGCCCGATCTCGCCGGCACACCGGAACAACTGATCGCGCTGGACGATGCGCTGGCGAGGCTCGGCGCGGCCGAACCGCGACTCATGCAAGTGGCGGAACTGCGTGTGGTCATGGGCATGCAGGTCAGCGAGATCGCCGATGCGCTCGGTGTCTCCGAACCGACCGTGAAACGCGATTGGCAACGCGCCAGGGCCTTCCTGCACGACGCGCTCGAAGTCGCGCCGTGAGCGACGTCGAGGCGCTGGACTGGCTCGATCGTCTGCTGTCGGCGGACGAAGTCGCGCGCGGCGCCGCGATGCAATCGCTGGCAACGAGCAATCCAGAGTTGCATGCGCGTCTCGCACGCATGCTGTCGGGCGCCTTGTCGCCCGATACGCGCCTGATCGCCGCGCCAGTCCTGGCCGGCTTTGCGCGTGTGCTGGGCACGACGCGTTCGCTGGCGTCCGGCGATGTGCTCGCCGGATACCGTCTGAAGCGCGAGCTGGGGCAAGGCGGCATGTCGGTGGTCTGGCTGGCCGAGCGCGCCGACGGCGTGGTCAAGCGCCAGGTTGCCCTGAAGATGCCGTTGTTCTCGATGCTGGGCCCGGACGCAGAACGGTTCGCGCGCGAGCGCGACGCGTTGGCTGCTCTGACGCATCCACACATCGCGCGTCTCTACGATGCGGGTGTCACCGAATCGGGCCAGCCGTTCATCGCGCTCGAATACGTAAACGGCGACGACCTGTTGGACTACTGCGATGCTCGCCGGCTGGGCGTGCGTGCGCGCATCGAGTTATTTCTGCAGGTGCTCTCGGCCGTCGAGCACGCGCACAAGCATCTGGTCGTGCACCGCGACCTCAAACCCTCGAACATTCTCGTCGACACCGAAGGGCAGGTGAAACTGCTGGACTTCGGCATCGCCAAACTGCTGGGCGGAGCCGACTCCGCGGCCGCACTCACGCAGCGCGCCGGCGCCGCCATGACGCCGCTGTACGCTGCGCCCGAACAGCTGCTCGCAGAGAGCATCTCCACGCTGACCGATGTGTTCTCGCTCGGTGTGGTGCTGCACGAACTGCTCACCGGTACGCTGCCTTACAGCGCGGCTCGCAGTCGGACCACGGTGGTCGAGATTCTCGGCGCGTTGTCGCGGGGCGAGTTGCCACGCGCCAGCCATTCTGCGATCGACGAAGCGGCCGCGTCCGTGCGCGGTCATGCTTCCGCCGCGCGGCTGCGAGCGGAGCTGAACGGCGATCTCGACACGGTGATCGGCAAGTCGCTGCGAGCCACGCCCGACGCGCGCTATGCGTCGGTTGCGCATTTCGCCGACGATCTGCGCAGGCTTCTTCAGCATCAACCCGTAGCCGCGCGCCGACCGAGCTTGTGGTACGTCACACGCCTGGCGCTGCGGCGTCACCGCTTGGCGGCATCGGTGGCCGCCCTCGGCGCTATCCTGGTGATGAGCGCCAGCGGCGTAGCTTGGTTGCAGCACCGCGAGTCACAAGCGCATGCCGAACGCACCGCGGCCGTGCGCGATTTCATGTTCGATCTCGTCAACGACGCCGAAGCGAGCGAGGACCACGAGGGCGAGGTGACCGGCAAGCAGATGCTGGACGGCGCCGTGGCGCGGGCCCGGCGCGACTTCGGTGCGCAGCCGCAGCTGCAGGGCGAACTGCTGAGCGAGCTTGGGCGCATGTACATGCGCCTGGAAGCGGCCGAATCCGCGGTGCCTGTGCTCGAGGAATCCATCCGCGTGCTCGAGCGCCGCGCGGCGACCGACGACCCGGCGCTCAACAAGAGCCGCGTGTTCCTGGCCAGTGCGCTGCTGCAAACCAGCGACGATGTGCCGCGCATCCGCGCGCTGGCCACCGCGGCGCGGGACGGCTGTACCGGCAACGGGGTGGATTGCCGCAAGGCGCGCGCTTACTCCAGTAGCGTGCTGAGCCAGCTGGCTTCGTTCGCGGGCGATGACGCGGCAGCATTGCGCGAGATGCGCGGCAGCGCACGCGACACCGAGCTGGCCTTCGGCCTGAAACACGAAGAAACCGCACTGGCGCACATGAGTCTGGCGATCATCGCGCGCAACGGCGGTCAGTTGAACGAGGCGGAATCCGCTATGCGCAAGGCCCTTGCGGCCGCCGACGGATTGCGTCTGCGCGCGGCGGATCGCATCGCGATGGAACGCACGATGGCGGTCATCGATCTCGATCTCGGCCACTACGCTGCGGCACGCGATCGGCTGATGCCGCTCGTAGTCAGAACCGACGGCGCCGGCGAGCGCGCGCGCCAACTGCGCATTCTTGCGAATGTCTATGCGGAACTCGGCGACGGCGAAGCTGCGCTGCGCAGCGCCGAGCAGGCCATCGCCGCCATTCCTCCGGAAAGCTCGGTCGATGAGGTGTCGTACGCGCGGCAGGCGCGCGCGCGAGCCCTGTCGCTGCTCGGCCAGCCGGACGCCGCACTACAGGAAATCGACGCCGCGAGCCGCATGCTCATCGACGCCGGGCGTTCGCCGGATTCGTTCGAGGTGCTGCGCGCGAAGCGGCTCCACGCCGAGTTCCTGTTGCGCGCCGGCCGTCACGCGGATGCATTGCCGATCCTGCGCGAGCTGCGCGATCGGGAGGTCAACAAGGAGTCTTCGCCCATCGAGACCGGCCTGGCGCTCGACCTGTTGGGCGAAGCGGAGCTCAGGGCCGGCGACAGCGAGGCGGCGCGAGCCGCCCACGAAGCTGCGCGGAGCGCGTTCGCACGGCAGTTGAGCGATGAGCATCCGTACCTGATTCGAAACGCGACGCTACGTAACGGCGTCTTGCACTATCGGGAGCGATCATGAATGCGAATGTGAAGAAGACTCTCATCACGACAGTCCTGGCGTTCACGGCCGGAGCGGCCTGTGCCGGGACGATCACGATGTTCAGCTACAAAGACACGTTGTCGCCGGAGGAATTCCTGGAGCGTTCGACGGCGCTGCTGGCGGAGGTGGCCGATCTCGGCGCACACGTTGCCGGCACGCGGGATGGCCAAACCTTCCTGCGCAGCGCGCCGCCCATCGCCTGCATTCCGCCGCCCAATCCGAAGATGCCGGAGGGCACAGTGCCCATCGCGCAGTTGAACGCCGGAATCGCCGCGCTGCTCGCCGTCAACGAGGGACGGCTGGACGGTGAACAGCAGCTCGCTCAATGGGTCGAGAAGTGTCACATCGTCGGCGACTGATCCGACCCTCGTACCGAAGGGCTGATTGTCGGCGGCGTGATCCCTGAGCACCCGCCACTGCGCTGTTCGTCATGGAGAGCTTCACCGCCGTGGTGAAGCCTCATGCAAACCTCAGGAGTTCATCATGACGAAGAGCACACTCGCGGCCGCACTGCTGATCGCGGCCGGCTTCTCTGCGGCCTACTCGGCCGAATCCAGTGCCGCCGACGTTTTCCTGCGAACGACGACGGCCAGCATCAACCTCTCCAGCGATGGATCGCCCGTCACCATCAAGCAGGTGACGCTCCCCGCGGGGACCTGGGTCGTCACTGCCAAGGCGAACCCGGTGAATTTCGGCCCTGCCGACTACGTCCGCTGCCGCATTCTCGTCGGCGGGACGCAGCGCGATGCCGCCGCGACGCTCGTCGGCAACGCGGCGCCCGGTCCAACCGGCGAGATGGGCCCGTCAGTGGCCGAGATCGTGCTGCAGACCGCGATCACGACGACGTCGTCGAAAACTTTCAAGCTCGACTGCCTGCATGACTTCCCGTCTGCCGGCATGTACGTGGACCCGGGCGCTTCGATCCTGATCGTCAGGGCGCCGGGACCCCTGGGTTGATGATCGCGGGTTGACGATCACGGCGGCGGAGCCACTTCGGTGACGGTGCCCAACACCCCGCACCTGAGCCAAGCGGTCTCTGCCGCTGTTTCCATCTATGTTGCCAAGTCAATCAAGCTGACCGCTGTCGGTAATGAACTTTCTATTGCTGCTGCCGACGCTTCTCATTCATCAGTCTGGTGTGCTCGACTCTTCGCTCTTGTCCCCGGAGGTGCGCCAGCTTTTGAAAACGCGGCTTGTCGTATAGGGGAATCATCAGCTTGTTGTGCAGCATGGTGGGCGTCAGTCGATCCCCAGCTCGCCGAGCAGCTCGTTCAGCCAGTTCTGGAACGATTCCGTGTCCTAGCGGGCGTGATAGCTGTAGTAGATACCCGTGTGGGGATCGGCTTGCTCCCGCGACCTAGATTTGCCGGCGCAGTGGGCTCGCACCGGCCTCTGTGCCCTCGCGCGATCAATCGAAGCCGTGCCAGGCGCCATTTGAAACAGCCACTTCGCGACGCATCGCGCCAGGGGCTCGCCTCCGCGCCTTCGGCCTCCAGGCTGCCGTAACCCTTTGGTGCATTGTCGCCGCTGAACTGGTGGCAGAACATTGGCGGCAAGGCTCGTGCACGGACGGCGCCGGGCGGGTTCGTCGTTCGCATGAGAACACTAACAATACTCAGCGTCCTGCAGACGGTTGGAATTGCCGCGCTCGTTGTTCATGCGTTCGGCACGAAGGAGCCGGCTGCGCCTGAGCAGCGTCCGGCGAGCTCATACGCGCCGCCACTCTCGTCTGCCAGTTCCGCTCCATCAAGCGACGCCGCGTCGAGCGTCGGCGAAGAGCGGCTGCGCGCCATCGTCAGAGAAGAGCTCGCGCGGCTGCAATCGAGTGCGCAGGGCAATGCGTCGTCCTCCGTGGAAGCGCAGCCGCGCAATCCGTCCGTGGACGTACATCAGCGCGAAGCAGTCGCGCAGCAGATCGAGGCCTATAGAGGCGCCGGCACGATCACCGATGCACAAATGCAGGAGCTGCAGACCGACATCGCGCAGCTCGACGAGGCGAGTCGCAAACAGATGATGAGCAAGTTGATCCGGGCTTTGAATTCGGGAGAGATCAAAGGCCGGTTATGAGCTGTTGTCTTCAAGCATAACAACGGGGAGTCAGCCATGAGAATGAGACAAGTGACAGCGATCGGAGCCCTCGTCCTGACCTCGTCGGCGGCGCTGGCCGGATTGGTGACTATCACGCCGGTGAGCGTCACCCTGAATCCGGACGCTTCGGGTTCCGCACTCGGCAGCATGAGCGCGGCAAGATTTTCCAAGAACGACGTCGAGTACATCGGCTGCGGTGTGCGCCGGATCGAGTCCGGCGGGGGCACCATCGTGTTCGGCTTCTGTCAGGCGAGCACTACCGCCGGAGTGGTCGGCTTCTGCAACACCGAGAACCCGGCGCTGATTGCATCGATCGGCGATCAGGACGACTACTCGTTCATTACGTTCTCGTGGGATACGTCAGGTGTCTGTCGGTCGATCGGCAACTCGACGCAGTCCTTCTACATCCCGGTCCCGAAGTAGCGCGTGCTGCACGCGGGTTCCGCTCGCAGGCAGCGGAACCCGTCCCGTGCGGGAGAGGCGTGCTGGAGTGCCTGGGCCGCACCGCGGCACTAACCTGCTTATGTCCAATTTCCTGTCGCCAACCGGCGGCAGTTGGCTCTTACCGACCCCTCCACCGAAAATTAGCGACGGTGGCTCTTCGAGCCGCATGAGGAAAACTGGATGAAGACATCGTTGTTGACGGGACTCATTGCGGGCGCGGCGGTGGCAACCGCCGGCGGCGTATTCGCCGGCTACAAAGCCATGACCGAACCGCGGTTCGCGCAAGTGCTGGACGTGCAGCCCATCATGAAGACGGAGAAGACGCCCCGTCAGGTGTGCGAGGACGTTGCGGTCACGCGCACTCGTGAAGCGAAGGATCAGAAAAAAATCGCGGGCACCGTCATCGGTGCAGTCGTCGGCGGCGTGCTCGGCAATCAAGTCGGTCACGGCGACGGCCGCAAGATCGCCACAGTGGCGGGCGCTGCGGCAGGCGGCTACGCCGGCAATCGCATTCAGAACAGGATGCAGCAGGGCAATACCTATACGGAGACCGAGCAGCACTGCCAAACGGTTTACGACACGCACCAGAAGCAGGTCGGTTACGACGTGCGTTATCGCCTGGGCGATGTCGAGAACTCGGTGAAGATGGACCACCACCCGGGGGAGCGCATCCCGGTGCAGGACGGCCAGCTGGTGCTCACGCAGCCCGAGCCGACGAAGACCTGACGCTCACGACGGGTCTCGATCGGGCACGCAACCCGGGCCGGGGACATCCCCGGCCCGCTTGCGTTCGCCGTCAGTGATGCAAGCCGATCCTGGCTCGCGGCACGTCGCCCATGAGCTTCAGAAAATCGCTGCCGTTCACGTGCACGAGCGCGCGGTGATCGCCGCCCTCGAAATAGACGTCCTCGGCATCGACGAATGCCTCGTCGAGAATCGTCTCGATCCCATAGAGCTGGCCGAGCGGCGGCACCGCACCGGGCTCGCAATCTGCGAAGAGCTTGGCCACTTCCTCTTCCGTCGCGAGCCCGAGCTCACGACCCCACCGCCGGTGCAGTGCCCCGAGGTCGACGCTGAGAGTGGCTGGCACCACTGCCATGAGGTACCTGTCGCCATCCTCGAGCACGACACTCTTTGCAAGCCTTTCACCGGGCACATGAGCGGCCTGTGCGGTATGTGAGCTGTTCGACGTGCGCGGATGTTCGATGATGTCGTAGGGGACGCCCGCCTCTGACAGACGAGTCTGGACCATTGCTGCGATGCTCATGATGCGTCCTCCGTTGCACGGAGTTCTGGGGCGCACAATGATGCTCTTGAGGCGATCCGATGGGAAATCAGGGCTAGCTGCACATGCCCGCGAACCTGTCCCCGGAATACAAGGCTGCACAGGCGGCGCTGCGGCAGGCGCGCGATCCCAACGAGCGTCTGCACTGCCTGCGCGAGATGTTGCGGGTGATTCCCAAGCACAAGGGAACCGATCATCTTCAGGCCGACATCAAGCGACGTATTCACGAACTCGTCGAGGAGCTCGAGCGACCGAAGAAGGGGGGAGCGCGCGGCGGCCCGTCGCTGGTGGTCCGGCCGGAGGGCGCTGCGCAGATTGCATTGCTCGGTCCGCCGAACGCCGGCAAGTCGACGTTGCACGCCCGATTGACGGGCTCGAACGCGCACGCCGCCGCCTACCCATTCACGACACAGTTCCCGGAGCCGGGAATGGTGCCGCACGAGGACGTGCACTTTCAGCTCGTCGATCTGCCGGCTGTTTCGCCCCAGCATCCGACGCCATGGCTCGCGAGCGCGCTGCAGACTGCCGATGCATGTCTGCTGGTGGTGGACCTGAGCGATCCCGACTGTGTCGGAGAGATCGAGACCGTGCACGACATGATGCGCGAGCGCGGTGTCACGCTCGCCGAGCACTGGGAAGGTGTGGAAGCGGCGAGTGCAGACGCCGCGGATGACGATCCGTTCGCGCTGTCGCTTCGCACGCTGCTGCTCGCGAACAAGGCAGACGCAGTTGTGGACGCAGCAACAGAGCTGCGCACCCTGGTCGAGCTCGTGAGCCTTCACTACCCCGCGCTGGCGGTCTCCGCAATCAGCGGTCAGGGACTGGATGAAATGGGCGCCTGGCTCTTCGAGCATCTCGGCGTCGTCCGTGTCTACACCAAGGCGCCGGGCAAAGCTGCAGAGCGCTCACGACCGTACACGCTGCGTCGCGGACAAACGGTGGCGGACGTTGCACGCCTGGTCCACAAGGATCTCGCACGGTCCCTCAAGCACGCACGGGTGTGGGGAGCCTCCGGCTTCGAAGGTCAGCAGGTCGGACCGGGTCACGTCGTTGCCGACGGTGACATCGTCGAACTGCACGGCTGACGATCGCTCGTTACTGTTAAGTCCCCGTTGTCTTTCACAGCTGGCAGGTCCACAGTCGTCTGTGCTGACAAGGGCAAACCCACCGAAAGGTGGCGACGCAAAGCTTCCGGTCTACGGACAACGGTCTACGACAGCGGGGTCACCAGTGATGAGCGCCGACCTGCAGAGCGCACTGATCGATATCGTTCTGTGGCTGTATCGCGGCTTCTTCGTGCCAGGCGATCAGCTCCTTGCGAACTTTCCCGGGCTCTACTTCGCCAGCCACGGCCGCGTCGTCTCCGGACTCGTTTCCGCGGTGATCTGGCTCGTCGCGATCGCGTTGCTGGTCGCGATCTGGCGATTCATTCGCGACCTGGACCGTGCGCTGACTGCATTCATCATGCGTCTGTATGAAGAGTTGCAGCGCGCTGTGCGAGTCGTCGCGCGGCGAGTGCGCCTTGCGTTTCGATCCTACGCGCTCGAGCGACAGGCACGCCTGACGCAACCGGAAGTTTCCGAGCTGCCTGCGCTCAGCGGGGTCCAGCTCGAGATCTTGCAGCATCACGCCGCGTTGCCGCCCGGTCATCTGCTGACGCCGGCCGACATTGCGAACACTCTCGGGATGCGCCTGGCGGATGTGGAGCGAGCCTTGGGGGCGCTCAGGAAACTGAGCCTCGTCGAACGGACCTTCGGCGCGGGCGACGGCGAGGACGGCTATCGGTTGACGCGGGCCGGCGCGGTTCTCTTGGCCGCCTGCAGTCAGCACAGCGCCGGGTCGAAGCGAATCGAGCCCACGCTCGGGAGCGTGTGAGAGATCACTTCGCGAGAAACGAATCCAGTGCGTTGGCGAATGCCTGACGGTCGCGCTGATTCAACTGCGCCGGGCCGCCGGTCTGCACGCCGCTGCCGCGCAGCTCATCCATAAAATTGCGCATCGACAACCGCTCGCGGATGTTGTCAGTGGTGTACAGCTCGCCGCGCGGGTTCAGCGCGTGCGCACCTTTCTCGATCACCGCAGCCGCCAATGGAATGTCGGCGGTCACGACCAGATCGCCCGCGTCGAGCAGCTCGACGATGCGCCGATCGGCCACGTCGAGACCGGCAGGAACCTGCGTGCAACGGATGTAGGGCGACACGGGAATCCGCAGCGGTTGATTCGCGACCAGCGTTACCCGCACGCGGGCGCGATTTGCGGCGCGATACAGGATCTCCTTGATCGCGGCCGGACACGCATCGGCATCGACCCAGATCTGCATTCTCACTTCAGCGCCGCGGCGCCTTGCCCTTGTGGGGTTCCTTGTGCGGACCCTTGTGTCGATCCGGGCGCTCGTTGCGCAGCCGCTCCGCCTGCGTCTTCAGCGCGCGACTGATCTGCAGCTTCTGGCCGGCGACGCGAACCTTCTGCAGCTCCCGGAAAATCTCCTTCGGCATCCCGGACGGCAGATCGACGAAGCTGTGATCCTCGCGAATCACGATCCGGCCGATGAACTTGCCTTCGAGACCGGCTTCATTGGCGATCGCGCCCATGATGTTGCCGGGCTCGACCCCGTGTTCGCGGCCGACTTCGATGCGGTACGTCTCCATCTCCGCGTCCGCAGCCGCTCGCGACGATTCGGGTCGCGCTCGCTGCTGGTGCCGCTCGGGCTCTTTGCGCCGCTCGTGCTCTTTGCGCTCCACGTCCTCTTCGCGCGGCTCGCGTCGGCTGCTCTGCGTATCCATCAACAGCGGCTTCTTGCCCTGCACCAGGCTCGCCAGCGCCGCGGCGATCTCGACGGCCGGAACGTTGTGCTCGCTCTCAAATCGCTCGATGAGCGTGCGAAACGCATCGCCTTCGCCCGCGGCAAGCGCCGCGCTGATGCGATCGTTGAAGCGAGCGACGCGCTGATCGTTCACGTCCTGGATGCTCGGCAACTCCATCTGCGCGATGGTTTGCCGCGTCGCGCGCTCGATCACGCGCAGCATGTTGCGCTCGCGAGGCGCGATGAAAAGGATCGCTTCGCCGCTGCGTCCGGCGCGACCCGTGCGGCCGATGCGGTGCACGTAGGCTTCCGGGTCGTAGGGCACGTCGTAGTTGACGACGTGGCTCACGCGCTCGACATCCAGGCCGCGCGCGGCGACATCGGTCGCGACGACGATGTCGATCTGTCCGGACTTGAGGCGAGCGATCGTACGCTCGCGCTGCGGCTGGGCGATGTCGCCGTTGAGCGCCTCGACCGCGAAGCCTCGCGCTTCCAGACGCTCGGCGAGTTCCTCGGTCGAGATCTTGGTGCGCGTGAACACCAGCATTCCGTCGAACGATTCCGCTTCGAGGATGCGCGTCAGCGCATCGAGCTTGTGCATGCCGCTGACGACCCAGTAGCGCTGCCGGATCTTGCTCGCAGTACTGGTCTTGCTCTTGATCGTGACTTCGGCGGGGTTGCGCAGATGGTTCTGCGCGATCCGCCGGATGGCGGCCGGCATGGTGGCGGAGAACAGCGCGATCTGCCGTTGCTTCGGCGCTTGTTCCAGGATCCATTCGACGTCGTCGATGAAACCCATGCGCAGCATCTCGTCGGCCTCGTCCAGCACGAAATACCTGAGCGTCGCGAGCTGCAGCGTGTCCCGCTTGATGTGATCCATCACGCGGCCGGGTGTGCCGACCACTACGTGCACGCCACGACGCAGACTATGAAGCTGCGGCGTGTAGCTCTGCCCGCCGTAAATCGGGACGACATGAAAGCCCGCGATGTGCGCCGCGTAGCGCTGAAACGCCTCGGCAACCTGGATCGCCAGCTCGCGGGTCGGCACGAGCACGAGCGCCTGCGGCGAGCGCTGCTGCACATCGATGCGGGACAGAATCGGTAACGCGAAGGCTGCCGTTTTGCCGGTGCCGGTTTGCGCCTGGCCGACGACGTCCGCACCGCCGAGCATGTGGGGAATCGTCGCTGCCTGGATCGGCGACGGAGACTCGTATCCCACGTCGGCGAGCGCGCGGACCAGGGCTTCGTTCAGTTCGAGGTCGCGGAACGTCGGGGATGCAGGCGCTGCAGGGAGGTCGGTAGGCATGGGGGCCGGGATTCTACCGGATTGCAGGCCGTCTGCTGCGATTGATGACCTGTATTCCTCAGTCTGATTCTCCGGGCCGGATTGGTCTCCTCGATGCTGCACCGTACAGTCACCCGCGTCGTTGTACGGCTTCCAAAGGACTGTTCCATGTCTCAGCTTGCTCGGCTCATCCAGATCGCCGGCGTCGTGATGGCCATCATGTTCTTCGCGGTGGCGCTCAGGGGTTGACGCTCACCGCGCAGCTTTGTACCACTCGACGTTGGTGAAGGGCTGCCCGATCTCGACGACTTCGCCGACTCTCGGCGTAACGACCTGCACGTGCTCGGCCTCCGCCGCGCCCAGCGTCCGCAGAATCGGCTCATCCCACGCGTGATACGACAGGTTGAACGTCGCCCAATGCACCGGCAGCAGGATGCCGCCGCCGAGATCCTGATTCGCACGCACCGCGGACTCCGGATCCATGTGAATGTCGATCCAGCTCGGCGGCGTGCCGTACGCGCCGATCTTGATCAGGTTGAGATCCGTCGGTCCGAAGCGGGTGTTGATGGAGCGAAAGAGGTCGGAATACCCCGTGTCGCCGCTGTAGTAGAAAGAGTGGTGCGCGCTTTCGACGAGCCATGACGTCCACAGCGTCGAGTTGTCCTGCCGCTTGCGCCCGGAGTAGTGCCGTGCCGGCGCGCAATGGATCCGCACCTTGCTGAGCTCGAGCGACTGCCACCAGTCCATCTCGTGAATCTGCGCGGCCGGGACCTTCCACCGTTCGAGATGCGCGCCGACACCGAGCCCCACATAGAACTGCGTGCCCTGCGACGCGAGGTGCTGAATGGTCTTCATGTCGAGGTGATCGTAGTGATCGTGCGAGATCAGCACGGCATCGATCCCCGCGAGGTCCGCGAGTTCGATCGGCGGCCGATGCATGCGCTTCGGCCCGAACGGCACGGGCGAGACGACGTCGGACAGCACGGGATCCGTCATGATCCTCACGCCGTCGATCTCCACCAGCACGCTGGAGTGACCGAACCAGATCGCGCGCAGGCCCGGCGACGCCGGCGCGCGCAGCGTTGCAGGCGACAGCGCAATCACCGGAATTTCGAACTGCGGCTCGCGGATCTGACCCTGGCGATACAGGCGGAGTGTTTCCCAGATCGAACCCCCCGTCCGCTGCGGCGGCGTGTTCTGGAATCGACCCTCGATCCACTGGGGCGACTTCTGCATGCGGGCGAGTCGCGGCCCATCGAAGCGGCCGCCGAATGCAGGGAGCTGCAAGACGCCGTAGCCGGCGATGGCGAGGAGGGCGACGATTCCGGCCAGGATCTTTGCGATCTTCTTCAGGCGGTGGCTTGCGCGACTCACACCGCCAGACTAACACCCGCCGCCTATTGCGCCAGCACGTCCGCGATCCACTTGAAGTTCGTCGAGAACCCGACCTCGAACGCCTTGTCCGAGCGCTGATCGAACGGCAGCTGCCCGGTCGTGTAGGCGACGTACAGCTCGAAATCGTCCGACTCCACGAGCGGCAGCATCTTCGCCGGGAATCGCAGCGTCGCGTTCAGGTAGTCGAAGTGGTCCAGGTCCGCATCCTTGATGGCCTGCGGCGCGGAGAACTCGTGGAAGTAACGATACGAAACGGTGAAGCGCACGACCTGCTGATTGATCGTGGCGACGATCGTGTTGAAGGCGATCTCGGCGTTGGCGCGCGTGTACGTATCCTTCGTCGTGAGTGCATTGCGAACGTCGTCATCGCTCGCGTCCAGCCGCTCGACCGACAGCAGCACTGACGGAAACGGCGCGGTGTACCCACTCTGCGCGGTGGAAAACGCGTTGCGCAGCAGCCGGAACGGGAAGTCGAGCACGTTGTACTGCTCCAGACCGCGACTCGGCTGAAACGCATACGCGCCGCTCAAACCGAACAGCGTCCGCGAGTCGGAGTAGTCCTGGTTGCCTTCCACTCCGCCGTGGAAGTCGACCCAGTAGTACGAAGCGCTGTCTTCGTTCCTGACCAGCGCATCCACGCCGCTGTCGACTTCGCATTTTTGCAGCTGACGGTCGAACTCGCGGCGTTGTTCGGCGCTTGCCGTCGGCGGAGCAATGAAACGAACACATTGCTGAATCGCCAATCCCATGGCTTCCTGAGGGTCGAGCTTGCCGAAATCTCCCCGCTCCAGCCGCACCGCGGCTTTGATCGTCGACAGATCCGCATTGTTGGAGGTGTCGGCGAATGCATAGCTGCCCTGAACGTTGAAGTCATAGCTCAGCTTCTTCAGGACGAAGTGGTGACTGCGCTGATCCTCGGCGAGGTCGGCATCGTCCTTGCTTGCATTCCACTTGTAGTTGACGCCCCAGCCGGCATTGTCGCCGTTCGCATCCGGCTCGATGTACTTCAGATCGAGCACCTGCGAGCGCGCAGAGATCAGCGCAGCGAGGTACTTCTTCAGGGTGGCCTGTTCCTGCGCTGAGAGTGCGGTTCCGGAGCTCGGCTCTGCAGACCACGCAGCGCCGCAGCCAAGCAGTGCGAGCGCGCAGGCCACGAACCTGGTGGTGCTACGCATCTTCTTCGTCCACGAACCGATAGTGCTCGTCCACGGCGACGGCCATCTCGGAGGAGAGACCGGTTTCCTCCTCCATCGCCGCCAGCAGCGCCGCGTGCGCCTGCGCCGCTGTCTTGCCGGCTTCCAACGGAATCCTGAGGTCTGTGAGGAATCGCAGCATCTTGCCGGCGACCAGCGCCAGCTCGGCGTGCCTGATCTCCTTCGATGCGCTGTTGTTGAAGAACGGCATCGCGCCCATCGGCGGATTGAAGAACATGAGGTCGGCGGCCGAGAGGTCGAACTTGAGATGGATGTAGCTCGCAATGACTTTCGCGGCCACGGTGTTGGGCCACGGATCATTGCCCATTGGACTGACTGGCGCTGCTGCTGCTGCTGCCTTTTTTCGGGTTGCCACGGCAGTCGCTCCCTTTCTGGTGACGCGCCGGTTGTACGCCCGTGGCTGCCGATTACCAAGCCAACCAAAGGGCAGTTGACCCATTCGCAGATGCAGGTGGTTGCGCAAACCGGCCTGGGGCGGCACAGTTCCCAGCCATGCGTTGCACAGGTGCAGCAATGAACACAATCGGCAAGTGCGCGGCGCTACTGCTGGTGTCGACCAGCGCGTGGTCTCTATCGCTGAGCGACTTTTCGAACAAGGATGCCGCCACCGGCTTGCGGCAGGCGTTGACGCAGGGTGCGACGCAAGCGGTCGGCACGCTGGGCAAGCCCGACGGCTTTCTTGGCAATCCGCAAGTGAAGATCCCGTTGCCGCCGCGCCTCGCGAAGGCGGAGAAGATGCTGCGCATGGCCGGCATGGGCTCGCAGGCCGACGAGCTGGTCACAGCGATGAATCGCGCGGCCGAGGCCGCCGTGCCCGAAGCGAAGCCTTTGCTGCTGAATGCGGTGAAGTCGATGAGCGTGCAGGACGCCAAGGACATCCTCACCGGCGGCGACGATTCGGTGACCCGCTTTTTCAAAGCGAAGACCGCGGACTCGCTGACCCGCAAGTTTCTGCCGATCGTGCAGAAGTACACGGCCGGTGTCGGCCTGGCGCAGAGCTACAACCAGCTCGCGGGCAAAGGGCTGCAGCTCGGTCTGATCAAACCCGAAGACGCAAGCATCGACAGCTACGTGGCGCGCTCCGCGCTCGATGGCGTTTACAAGATGATCGCCCAGGAGGAGCGGGCGATTCGCGCCGATCCCATGAAGGCGGCCGGAGCGATGGCGCAGAAAATCTTTGGAACGCTCGACCAGCAGCCTTGAGCCTGAGGCCGCGACATCGCTACGCCGCCGTCTCGCATGAGAAGGCTCATGGCGCGACCTATACGCCGGCCGTGCTCGCGGATTTCGTCGCGAAGCAACTGGCATCTGCGGTCCCGGCGCCGCAGGACACGACGCTGCGAATCCTGGATCCCGCGGTGGGCGATGGCGTCCTGCTCACGAGTCTCGTCCGTGCTCTGCGCGAGCGTGGACACAGCAGGATTGCCGTCAGCGGCTTCGATACGAATCCGGCTGCTCTCGACCAGGCTCGCGAGCGCTTCGCCCGCGAATTTCCCGATCTCACGCCGTCGCTCGAGCAACGCGACTTCCTGGACGACGCGCACGGCGCGGAACGCTTCGATGCCGTGATCGCGAATCCACCTTACGTGCGGACGCAGGTGCTCGGCGCCGCGCGAGCGCAGCAGCTCGCTCAGCGTTACGGACTGACCGGCCGCGTCGATCTCTACTACGCGTTTCTGCTCGCGATCAATCGCGTGCTCGCACCCAACGCAACGCTGGGAATCATCGTCTCGAACCGCTTCATGACCACGCGATCGGGGCAGTCCGTCCGCCAGACGCTGCACGAGCTCTACGACCTGATCCACGTCTGGGATCTTGGAGATACGAAGCTGTTCGATGCCGCTGTGCTTCCCGCTGTCCTTCTCGCAAGGACGAAAAGCGCGTCTGACCAAAGTACACGCTTCACGAGCATCTACGCGACGACGAAGGAGTCTTCACACGCAGCGCGTTCGCCGATCGAAGCGCTGGATCTCGATGGCGTCGTGACCACCGGCGACGGCCGCCGTTTCGACGTCGTTCAAGGATCGCTCGACTCGACCGGGGTCTGGCGCATGGCGACCGCCGAGAAAGACGAGTGGCTTGCGCTCGTGCAGAGCCGCACGTTCGCGCGCTTCGGCGATCTCGGCAAGATCAGAGTTGGCGTCAAGACCACTGCCGACGGCGTCTTCATCCGGGACGACTGGAGCCAGCTCGCGGCAGGCATGCAACCCGAAGTGTTGCGCCCGCTGACGACTCATCACCTCGCTCGCCGTTATCGCGCGCTCGACGACGATTCAAGGCAGATTCTGTACACGCACGAGTCACGCAACGGCCGTCGTTCCGCGATCGATCTCGCCCAGTACCCGCGCACCAGCGCCTATCTGGAAAGCCATCGCGGGCAGCTCGAACGGCGGCGCTACGTCATCGATGCCGGCCGACAGTGGTACGAAATCTGGGTTCCGCAAGATCCGGCAGCGTGGTCCGGTCCGAAGCTCGTCTTCCCCGACATCTCCGCCGAGCCCGTGTTCTGGATCGATCAGACCGGCTCGATCGTCAATGGCGACTGCTATTGGCTCACGCTCGAGCCCGGCCGTGACGAAGACCTGCTCTGGCTCGCGCTCGCCGTCGGCAATTCGCAGTTCGCGCTGGAGTTCTACGATCACCGCTTCAACAACCGGCTGTACGCTCACCGCCGGCGATTCATCACTCAGTACGTGAGCGAGTTTCCGCTTCCCGATCCTGCGTTGCCGGTCTCAACAGAAATCATCGAGCTCGCCAAGCAGATCTATCGCTCGATCCCTGCGGCGGACGCCGACAGCCTTGCTCGCACTGTCGACGCCCGCGTGCACCAGGCATTCGGACTCAACTTTCGGGGTAGTTCAGCGTCGCGCGATAGTCTTCGAGCTCGCGCTGGTACATGACGAGGTCCGCTTCCAGCTGCGGGATCCGCGCCTTGATTTCGCCCTTGCGCTCGGCCATGTGCTTGCTGTCGACGACCAGCTGGGCGCGCTGCTCGTTCGTCGTCGTCGGATCGATGATCTGCGCGCCGACGCTGATGAGATTGCGCTCGATCTGCTCCATCTCGTTGCGCATGGAGTAGATCGCGTCCTGCGTCGACCCGACTCGCGAGCGCAGCGAATAGAGCTGACGTCCCGTGTGGTACGCCTCGACGAACTGCGGATCCAGCTCGGCCGGGCAGACGCCGCTGTAGCCGCCGCCGTGCGCGCCGACGCGGAAGCCGTTGGCAGGTTTGCAGAACTCATTCAACCCTTGATCGCGACCCTGCTGGTACTCGGCGAGGTTCGGCGTGACGCCGTGCTCGCTGCAGGCGTTGCGATAGCGTCCGATGCGATCGCCGGAATAACCATTCACGCCGTCTTCGTAGCCGACCGTTCGCCAATCGGTGGCGAGGCATTCCTGTGCGCTCATCGAATTGCAGCCGGAAAGTGCAGCGGTGGCGGCCAGGATGGCGGCCGTGAATACGAGTCGGGAAGGAAACGTGCGCATGCGTGCGGTCCTGCGACCTTGAGATGCGCCAAAGTTAGCGGCGACCGGCTGAACGGGATGTGAGCAGCTTCACACCTTATGACAAGCCGACGTATTCCATCCCGACCCGCAGTTCGTGCGTCACAGAGCGGGGCAGCATGGACCAGAGGAGCGAGGACAGCAGGCTGTGGGCCAGGCCGTTGGCCCACAGGTTCGGCGCACGTCGATACACTCGGCACGCGACAATTCCCCACACGAACGTCACGGCCGTCAGGAAGATGTTCGGCAGATGCAGCAGCGCGAAGAGAAACGCCGTCAGTGCCGGAGCGAGCCGAGCTCCGGCGACTCGCTCAATGCGCTTGAAGATGAAGCCGAGCAGGATGTATTGCTGTGCGATCCCGAACGCCACGAATACAGCGCTCGGCCTGGGCAACTTGCCGGGCGGGGGAGAGCCGAGTTTGCTCAGCACGATCGACGCGCACCAGGTCAACACGCCGACGACGAATACGGCAGGGAGCAGCAACCGGCTAGCCGCCCAGAACGTGTCCCAGCGGAAACCGAGCTCGCGCCAGCCTTCGCCCGCCCGCCAATGTGAATACGCGAGGAGGGCCAGCACCGCCCCGGCAAATGTCAGGTCCACGCCTGGAAACGCTGCTCGCCCGAACCACAGGAACAGGCCGATCGTCGCGACGACGAGGGTGACTTCGGCGATGTCGCGCTGCGCTCCTCGATCCATCCATCGAGGATAGCAGCGCGCACCGGTCGCTCGCCCTCTACATTTCGTCACGATTGCTCACGGTGCTCGCCGCGCGCTGCGCCTAGCCTCCTGCGACCAAAAGCGCGGGAGGTCATCATGAGCGCAGTCGCCAATGGCACGTTGCAACGCGCCGCGTCGATGTGGTTCCTCACGGCCGTCGCCGGGCAGTGGCTGTTCGTCTATTACATCTCCGCGTTCTACGGCCCGACTGCAGTCACCGGCGACTACGCGGCGTGGGATCACAACACGAACATGACTGACGGCTACGTCGCAGGCGACGCGGCCGGGAACGTCTTCTTCCTCGCCCACGTCCTCGCCGCTGCAGTACTGACCTTCGCCGGCACACTGCAGCTCGTGCCGCAGATCCGCGCGCGCGCCATCGCGTTCCATCGATGGAACGGACGGCTCTTCATGATCGCGGCGATCGGCGCGGCGCTGGCCGGCCTGTATCTCGAGTGGGTGCGCGGCACGGGCATACGTTCGCCGACCGGTTTGCCTTCGGCGTTCGGCGTCACGCTCAATGCCGTGCTGATACTTTCATTCGCGGGGCTTGCGTGGGGCGCCATTCGTAGTCGCGACATCGCTGCCCATCGCGTCTGGGCTATGCGCCTGTTCCTCGTCGTCAATGGAACGTGGTTCATGCGCGTCGGTTTCCGTGCCTGGATGGTGCTGACCGGCGGAGCGTTCGGCGCGGAGAGATTCTTCAGCTACTGGTCGTTTGCTGCGTACCTCCTGCCGCTGGCGGTCTACGAGCTCTACATGCGCGCCAAAACCGCTTCGCCGTCCGCCCAGTACGCGATGGCCGCGTGCCTCGTCGTGCTGACCGTCGTGACCGGAATCGGGACGATCTACACGTTCTTTCGCAACTGGGCTCCGCTTCTTTCTCTGTGAGGCCAGCGATGAGCACGACAACATTCGAGCACCCGCGCCTGATGGCGCGCATTGCGGGCGTGTTCTACCTGATCGTCACCGCGTGCGCCTTGTTCTCCTATCTGTATGTGCGGGGCCAGGTGATCAATGGCGATGACATGGCGCAGACCGCGGCTAACCTCGTCGCACATGAGCAGCTCTATCGCTTCGGCTTCGCGGCCGCGCTCATCGTGGTCATCTGCAACCTGCCGATGGGATTCATTCTGTGCGAGCTGCTCAAAGTGGTGAACGCACGCCTCGCGCTGCTCGCGCTGCTCTTCATCACCGCCGCGGCCACGCTCGAGGCCGTGAATCTGTTCAACTACATCGAGCCGCTGTTGGCGGCGGACGGAGTCCAGGCGCTCGCGCGCGGGACGATCAGAATGTGGAGCTACGCCTTCAGCGTCAGCCTGACGTTCTTCGGCGTGTACTGTGCGCTGATCGGGACCCTCGTCTTTCGGTCCGGGTTCTTCCCCAGGATCCTCGGTGTGCTGCTGGTCGTCGCCGGCGTCACATACTGGATCAATGCCTTCCGGTTGTTCCTCGCGCTGCCGATCCCTTATATCGAGTGGGTGACCTTCATCGGCGAGCAGTCGATGACTCTGTGGCTGCTCGTTGTCGGCCTCGACGAGGCGAAGTGGCGCGAGCGCGCGGCGGCGTACAATCCCGCCGGATGAGCTCGCCCGCCCACATCGTCGTCGTGGATGACGACCACGAGATCCGCACGCTGCTCGCGGAATATCTCGAGAAGAACGGACTGCGCGTGAGCGTGGCGCGGGACGGCAAGGAGATGCGCCGCGTGCTCGGCCGCGCGCACGTGGACCTGATCGTGCTCGACGTCATGCTGCCGGGCGATGATGGACTCGCTTTGTGCCGCGCGCTGCGTGCAAGCTCCCAGGTGCCGATCATCATGCTCACGGCGCGCAACGAGGACGTAGACCGGATCCTCGGACTCGAGCTCGGCGCCGACGACTATGTGCCGAAGCCGTTCAAGCCCCGCGAGCTGCTCGCGCGCATAACGGCGGTCCTGCGCCGCACTTCGCACCTGGTGCGCGAGCCGTTGCCGTCGGACGTGCTGGGCTATCGCTTTGCGGGCTGGCGGCTCGATACGACAGCACGCTCGCTGACGAACGAGGACAGCACTGAGATATCGCTATCCGGCGCGGAGTTTCGTCTGCTCGCAGTGCTGCTCGCGCACGCCGGCCAGATCTTGTCGCGCCAGCAGCTGATGGACCTGTTGCGCGGACGCGATGCCGATCCGTTCGATCGCAGCATCGATCAGCGCGTGAGCCGCCTGCGGCAGATTCTGCGGGACGACGCCCGCTCGCCGCGCATCATCAAGACGGTCTACGGCGAAGGCTACGTGATCGGCGTTCCGGTCGAGCCTCGATGAAGCGGCTGCTGCCGTCGACGATGTTCGGACGCCTTGCGGCGTCGCTCGTGCTCGTGGTCGGAATCATGCTGGCCGTGATGGTCGCGCTCATCATGCGTGACCGTGCCGAGCTCAGCATGCGCGTCGGTGGCGTCGGCGACAGCTCGCATCGCATCGCGTACCTCACGCGCGAGTTGGCAGCGCTCCATGGCGATGCGCGTGCCGCGGAACGCAAACGCCTGAGCGCCGATGTCTCGTTGCAAGTCGAGCCGGATCGCTATCCCAACAGAACATTGAACCGCCACGAGGTGGCCGCGATCGGGCGGGCGTTCGTGGCCGAGCTCAGGGATCGCCTCGGCGACAGCTACAAGATCACGCTCGATCGCATCTGGCGCAGCCGCCCGAACGCGGACTTCATCCATCTGGTGCCGGAGCGACGGCGTGCTTCTGGCACGAACGCGCTCGACGTTACGGTGGCCATGCCCGACGGCGATTCGGTGGTCTTTCGCGTCGCCGCGCCGCTGCCCGATCCGCCGTTGCCGTGGGCGCTCTTCATCCAGATCGGCGTGTTGACCGTTGTGCTCGCCGCCGTGCTGTTCCTCGTGACACGCAGCATCACGCGGCCGCTTTCGAAGCTCGCACTCGCTGCCGACGCAGTGGGGAAGAGCGTGCGACATCCGCCGCTCGTGGAGGAGGGCGTGCGCGAAATCCGTGACGCCACGCGCGCGTTCAACACAATGCAGGATCGGCTGCTGCGTTATCTCGACAGCCGGACCAGCGTACTCGCTGCGATGTCGCACGATCTGCGCACGCCGCTCACGCGGCTGCGACTGCGCGTCGAAGCCGTAGCCGACGAACGATTGCATGCGCGCTTCAGCTCGGACCTCGATGAGATGGAGGCGCTGGTGTGGAGCGCGCTTGCGCTGTTCAAAGGGCTCGACGACGACGAGAAGTTCGAGGCCGTGGACGTGAACGCGCTGCTGGCTACGTTCGCCGTGGAATATGCGGAGCTCGGCAAGCCCATTGCAATCGAAGGCAAGGCGCAGGAGGCGTTGCAGGCCAAACCGCGCGCGCTCAAGCGCTGTCTTGGGAATCTCGTCGACAACGCACTGAAGTTCGGCAGGCAGGCGGCGATCCAGGTCGAGGACGGCGAGACGCTCGCGATTCGTGTCGCGGACGACGGCCCCGGCATCCCGGAGGAAATGCTGGAACGCGTGTTCGAGCCGTTCTACCGGCTCGAGTCCTCGCGCAGTCGCGACACCGGCGGCGCCGGTCTCGGCCTCTCGATCGCCCGCGACGTCGCGCAGGCGCACGGCGGCAGCCTGACGCTGCGCAATCGTCCTGAGGGCGGGTTGATCGCGGAGCTGCGTTTGC
>DASYRK010000090.1:0-17061 GCA_036004505.1 Steroidobacteraceae bacterium | reverse complement strand
GCCGACGGCCAATGGCCGTGGCGGCCACGAGAAGGTCTCGCCGGTCAGAAGCGAGAGCGTCGTCAGGACGCCCCCGGCGCAAAGCATCGCGCTCGCGAATCCAGCCGACGCGGGTGCGAGACGCAGGACGTGCTGACTGAGGACGCTGCCGCTCGACCAGCCCAAGGCCGCGGTGACGATCGCCAGCACACCGATGGGTGAGCTCGTGAACGCTTCACCACGCACGAGCAGCAGCACGCCGAAGAATCCGAGCGCGATGCCGAGCACTTCCAGGCGCGTCGGGCGAATGCCGAACGGAAGGCTGGCGAGCGTGATCAGCGCCGGCACTATCGCAATGAACGCGACCACGAGCCCCGACGCGAGGGTTTGCTCGGCGTACGCGACGCCACCGACGTTGGCCGCGAGCATCAAGGACCCGACAACCAAGGCATTGCGCCACTCCATGAGTGTCGGCATCGCTTGTCGGCGCCATCGGGCCCACAGCAGCAGCAGCGAGCCGGCGAGCAGAAAGCGCGAGCCATTCTGCAGGAACGGCGGGAAGCTCAGCAGCGCGAACTTGATCCCAAGGTACGTCGAGCCCCAGATGAACCACGTCGCCGCGAGGCACGCGGCGATGCGCGGCGAAAGTGTCGTCACGGACGCGTCGGGGCGAGCCCGTAGCTCAGGGTCGGGCGCAGCGTCAGGATCTCGACGGTCGTCTTCGCGACGAGGCCGTTCGTTTTTTCCGCAAGTGCCTGTTCGTCTGCAGCGGCGATCGTCGTTGCGTACGAAGCGTGCGGGCGGAGTCGGACGTAACGCGGCGTTCCTCCACCGGCGATCATCCGATACCAGAGCGTCTCACGTTGCAGCGTCGATTGTTCGGCTCGCAGTGCCTTCTCGAACGCCGCTCCTCCGCCTGGTGCAAGTTCAACTGTTGTGAATTCGAGCCGCGCCGTCGGCTGCGGCTCGCCGGTGCCGCGTGAAGAGTCCGCCAGGAACTCATACAGCGCGTTGCCGACAAACTGGGCGTGCGGCGTGACGTTGAGAATGTTGTCGCGCTCGTCGTCAGCGGGGGACACCGGATTGTCAAAGTCCGCAGCGGCGTGTCCGAACGATGCGTACACGAACCAGCGCTGTCGATCGCCGTACGTGATGGTCCAGCCATACCACACCCACTTGTCGCCGGCCTGCCGATGCCAGTCGAGATGCCGGATATAGCCGGCCTCGAAGTCGACTGTATCGCCGTCGTGAGGACGCAGCACGGCGATGCGCGCGTACGAATCGCGCTGACTATCCGCGCCCATTGCAGGGCCAACGAGGAGCAGGCTGCCGAGTATTGCAAGACAAGTGCGCATGGGACGATCGTAGGGGAGAGCGATACGTCTGTTTGCGACACAGATCCGTCCGGATCTGCCATAGTTTGCGCACGCATGGCCTCTGCACCGAACCGCAGCCGTCGCATCGTCGTCGTCGCCGTCCCGCCGGTCGACGAGCTCGATCTCGTCGGGCCGATGCAGGTGTTCAACTCCGTCAACCGGCTGGCCGGGCGAACCCTCTACACGATCGAGGTCACGACGACGTCGAGCGGCCTGAAGATCGCGGGCGAGGGCGGCATCATCACGTTCATGGCCCGCCAGCACTTCAGCAAGGTCAAAGGCGAGTGCGATTCGGTACTGCTCGTTTGCGGACTGGGCACGCGCACCGTGCGCGATGCGGCGCTATCGGCGTGGCTCAAGAAGACGGCTGGCGAGGTCCGCAGGCTCGGCGCGGTGTGCGTCGGGTCCTTTCTGTTCGCGGAAGCCGGACTGCTGAACGGGCGGCGTGCGACCACACACTGGAAGTTCGGTAGCGAGTTCGCAGCGCGGTACCCGGGCGTTCGCGTCGAGCACGAGCCGTTGTGGGTCAGAGACGGCAACATCTATACATCGGCCGGTGTGTCGGCGAGCATCGATCTCGCGCTCGCGTGGGTAGAGGAAGACTGCGGCGCGGCGCTGGCGCACGAAGCCGCGCGCGAGTTGGTGTTGTTCCTGCGCAGGCCGGGCGGACAGCCGCAGGTCAGTGTCTCGCTCGCGTCGCAGGCCTCGGCGATCGCGTCGATTCGTGAGCTGCAGATCTGGATCGCCGAGCATCTGCAGGCGAAGCTGTCCGTGGAGGATCTGGCGGAGCGCATGTCGATGAGCGTGCGTAACTTCGAGCGCGTATTCACGCGCGAGGTGGGCACGACGCCATCGCAATATCTCCTGCAGGTGCGTGTCGAGGCAGCGCGGCGGCAACTCGAACGCGCGAACGGCAGCCTCAAGCACGTCGCGGCGGCGGCGGGATTCGGCAACGTGGATGTGATGAGGCGCGCGTTCGTGCGCCTGCTTGGCATTACGCCGCGGCGTTACCGCGAGCTCAGAAGCTGACGTCGAAGAACCGCCGTAGAGCGAAGGCGAACAGCATCACCATCCCGAAGTAGATCCACGAGGTCGAGGAGAGACCTGCGAACTCGCCGCGTGCCCGCGGGTAGTCGATCGCCAGCGAGGCGACCGGTCCGCCGGAGGGCAGGGCGGCCACGCGCGGATATAGAAGAGTGCGCATGTCGTTGGCGCGATAGGCCATCGTCATCGCGCCGCCGGCGGCGTCCGCTCGCACGACGCGGTCGGCCTGCTCGCCGGCGACGTGCAGCTTGAGATCGTGGATACCTGCCTTCACCGCGCGGATTCGCCAGTAGACCTCGCTGCTGGCGTCGTCGCGCAACGCGGGCGTCGCGACCGTCAGCCCGTCGCCGGCATCGAGGCGGACCGGGAGGTGCGAGACCGGTCGATCGGACACGACGCCGACAGTGACGAGCGCCTGCTCGTCCGGTGCGAGACCGCGAAACGCAAAGCGCGACTCGATCTGGATCAGCATCAGCAGGAACACCGGCAGCAGCAACGCCATGGGCGACAGCGAGTGGCCCAGATACCGGCCGATGTTGAGGAACACGCGACCCTCGGCGCGCAGCAGCACGCGCAGGTCATCGCGAAACAGCCTGAGCTCGAGCAGGTGCGCGACGATCTTGTCCTTGGCGTCGCGGATGGCTTCCTGGTTCGAAACCAGCTTGTAGATCCAGAGCGCGAACAGCGCGCCCGGCAAAGCGAGCACGACGACCTGCCACACCGGCGGCAGCCACTGCACGAGCCAGAACAGCGCATTGAATGGTGCGTTGACCACCGTGCTCACGACAGCCCACATCGTCACGATCCCGTTACTCGATGTAGCCGAGGCCCTTGAGCTTCTTGCGGATGTTTTCGTCGCTGTCCGTCGCCTGCAGCCCGGCGAGCTCCTTTTCCAGTAAGTGCGCGACGAATTCGTCGGGGCTCGAATAGCCGGCGAGCGCCGCGAACCGCTTGACGCGCTCCCACAGATCCTTGTCGAGACTGATCTTCTTGTCGCCGAACATCTGCGTGGGTCTCCTGAAGATTCAGAGCATCGGCTTGCCGTTCATCCCGGCCGCGGGCGCGACGCCGAAGTACGCGAGCACCGAGACGGTCAGGTCCGCGAGGCCGCCGGAGCTCGCGCGCAGCGGACGATTGCTGAGCAGCACGCCGGGCACTGCGCGGGAATCGATGCAATGGTCGCCATCCCATTCGTCGATGTTGGGCTCGATGAGCGGTAGCGGCACCTTGCCGGTCGTCGTATCCCACGACGCGCGGTAGCCGGGCGCGTAACCGACGATGATGTCGGGCGCCGCGTCGACGAACGGTCCGTGATATGCCTCTTCGCGCAACGTCACTTGCGTCGCGACCTTCTGGCCGGTCTCTTCGTCGACCCAGCCGCCGAGCTCCTGCGCGAGCTGCTGCGCAAGCGCCGCGCGCTGCTGCGGCGAAACGATGCCGTGCTTCTCACGGCCGCGGACATTCAGGTACAGCGAGTTCAGGCCGATCGCGAACGCGCGGGTCGCCGACCAGTCGATGCCCTGGAGCCACTCGTACTTGTCGCGATTGAAGCTGTCGGTCAGACGCAGGTAGCCGTGCAGCTCCAGCCAGCGATTCAGATGCACCTGCTTGCGGAACGACGAGAATCCGTGGTCGGACATGACGACGATCGCAGTGTTCTCACCGACCGCGCCCATCACCCGGCCGACCTGTTCGTCGATTTGCCGGTAAGTGTCGCGCATGGCGTTGGTAATATCAGGCGGCGTCTGCGGCGAGCGCAACGGGTCGGTCAGATCCGCTTCGCGATAGAGCATGTGATGCCGCTGATCGATGCTGCTGAAGTAGAAGAACATCAGCGCGCGCTCGGGCTCGTTCGCGAAGTGCTGCAACTCGGCATCGAGCAGGCGCTTGCGCTCATCGAGCACGAGCTGCGTCTGTGCTACGAACTCACGCGGCGTGAGCACGCCGGCGCGCAACGCTTTCGTGTCCTCGGGCATCTCCTCGGTGTAGAAGGGGCCCGCGGCTTCCGCGAGCTCGTGCGCATACTTCGCGGGGGCCGCAATCGTCTGCGCCGGATTGCGCGGGTCGATGTTCACCGGCGTCATGTAGAGCATCAGCCGCGGCCGCACTTCTTTCAGGTAGAACCGCACCATGCCGGTGACGCTGGAAACATGCGGCATCAGATCGAAGCGGACGGGCTGCCACTCGCTCCACTCGCCTTGTTGCAACAGCAGCCGGCCCTCACCGACTTTCAGCAGCGCGACCGGATTTGCGGGATCGACGACCACTTCGAGGTCGGCCGTCGCGCTCGGGCTCGACTTCAGCAACGCGTTCGGCGGACCCGTGATGTGACCGCGCCCGACTCCGTCGCTCAGCGTGACCCGCTCGATGAGCCCGCCGGAGACGGGACCGGCCTGCCAGTGCGGGTCGGTCGTGTACAGAGTGAATGTTCCGGACGTGCCCTGCAGATCCGGCGTACCCATGCCCGAGATCGCTGCGCCCGAAGTTTCGACCGGCGGATAGTTCGCCGGGATCTGGAACAGCCGCGTATGCACGCCATTGCGCTCGAGCAGCTCCCAGAATGCCGTGCCGTGACGAAGCAACTCGGTGCGCGGCGACTTCAGCGGAATGCGCCAGCGCCCTATCGGCATCGCGAGCGACGTGCCCTGGATGCGAGTCGTCGACATGTACGGCGTGAGGGTGGCGCGATCGAGGTGCAGGAAATCGAAGATGCCGTGACTGCCGGCATCCATGCCGGTGATGAACGTCGACCATGCGACCGGGCTCTGCGGCGGCGTCGACGTTTGCAGCGGCATGAAGCCGCCGGTCGACGCAAGCCGCGACAGGTTCGGCACGACGCCTTCCTGCATGTACTGCGCGAGCAGCTTCGGATCCATTCCGTCGACACCGAGGATGACCATGCGCGCCGGCGCGTGCGCACCGGCCCACGCGCTGCATGTGTAGAACAATGCAGCGAGCAGGGGCAGAGCGCCGCGCAGGCGTGATCTCATGTTGCCGCCGGCGCCTGCACTGGCAGAACTCGCCCGGTCATGTGCTCCGGCTTGCCGATGCCGAACAGCGCGAGAATCGTCGGCGCCAGGTCCTGGATCTGCGGTTCGCCGTCGGGCATCCGCCAGTTCGAGAACAGCACGCCGGGCACGAGCCGCGGATCGATGCAGTGATCGCCGCTCCACGCCTTGGTGTTGTCGATGAATACTTCGTCCGTCACGCGCCCGACCGCGCCTTCCCAGGATGCGCGGTAGCCGCGGTTGTAGCCGATGATCAGATCCGGGCCGTTGCCGCCATACGGACCCTGCGAGTGCACTTTCGCCGGATCGAACACGTCGTTGATCGAAGCCTCGTCCGCTTGCGCGTCGTGCAGGCCGGTAAGGCCTTCGATGATCTGCCGCTTCAGCGCTGCCGTCTCTTCGCCTGGCCCCACGATGCCGTGCGCTTCGCGACCGCGCTGATTGATGAACAGGCCGCTCAAGCCGAGCGCATACGCCTTCGTGCGACTCCAATCGACGTTCGCGAACCAGTCGCCTCCCGCCGGCTTGGTCGGATCGAGGACCAGCAATCCCTGCTGTTGCAGCCACGTGTTCAGGTTGATGCCACGCCGGAAGCTCTGGAAGCCGTGATCGGAGATCACCATGAAGTGATCGCGTGGTCCGAGCTGGCGTTGCACGCGTCCGACCATTTCGTCGGCGCGCTGGTACATCTGCAGAATCGTGTCGCGATAGCGCTCGGTGTCGCGGCCGCGGTTCGCGGGATGTTTGCTGTCGAGGTAGCGGAAGAACATGTGCTGCAGGCGATCCGTGCCGTCGAACACACAGACGACTGCACCGTCGCGCGACTTCTCGAGCGCGTTGAAGAACATGCGCTCACGCTCTTCATGATGATCGAGCGCCTGCTGCAGGAACGCCTGTTCGTCGATCACGCCTTCGTTGAGCGCCCACGTGTCCTCGGCGAGGCCCAGCGTCGCAAACTCGCCCAGCAGCTTCGCGAGGTAGATCGAGTAGATCCGCGGCCAGGAGATCGGCAGCGCCGGCTTGCCGGGATCGATGTTGATCGGCGTGACGTAGAGGTTGAAGTCCGTCTGCATGGACGTGACGTAGAAGCGCGCGATGCCGCGCACGGCGACGCCCAGGCCCGCCTTGAAGTCGAGCCGGATCCACGGGCTGTACTCGCGCTCGCGCAGCGCGTACTTCTTGCGGCCGATCGTCAGGGTGCAGGTCTTCTTCGCGGGATCGATCGCGCTGATCTCGAACGGGATCTCCAGCGGCTCCGCAGCGGCGCGCAGCGGATTGTCCGGGCCAGTGAGGCTGGTGCGAATGACGCCTTGATCGATCACGATGTGGCGTCGCTCGCCGCCGGTCTGCTCGGGAGCGGCATCGGCGGCTTCGGGCTTGGCAGTGCTGGTCGTGTAGTAGGTGAACGATCCCTGGGTCCCCCGCAAATCCGGCACGCACATCGCGCTCAGCAACGCACCGGCGAACTTCTCCGGCGGAAACGTCAGCGGCACGCGCAGCACATTCGACGGGATGCCGTGCTCGCCGAGGATGCGCCAGAACGCCTTGCTCTTGCGCATGTTGTTGATCGTCGGCCGGCCCACGGGGATCAGCCACTCGCCGACTCTGATCGTGCGCGACGCGGGGCGAATGTCCGAGCTCGACAGCCGCGGCTTGTACGTGCGCACGTCGCGATCGAGGAAGTCGAAGATGTTGTGCCGCGCCGGGTCCACGCCGGTCATGAACGACGACCAGGCCACGGGCGAGATAGCCGGGTAAGTGGTGCCGAGCCGCGTGAAACTGCCGTTCTTCGCGAGCGCGGAGAGATTCGGCAGGTGTCCCTCGGCCATCCAGCGCTCCGCGAGCGTCGGATCGAGACCGTCGAGCCCGAGCACGACGACACGTCGCGCGCTGGCGCGGCTGAGCGCCTGGCGTCGCCGCCGCCAGCGGATCACGAAGCGGATCGGCCACAGCAACATCGACACGATGCTCGAAGCAATCGCGGCGAGCAGTGCGAGGAAGGAGCCGACGAGTGCGAACCCGGCGCCGGGTCCGACGTAGGCGTGCGCGGTCTCAGGCGCAGCCAACAGTCCTGCGCCAAGCGCGACCGCGAGCACGACGATCGAGAGTGAGAGCTCCGCAGACCGTGCGGGCTCCTTGCGATTGCGATACAGCTTGCAGTCCACGACCGCGACCATGCGCTCCACGTTCAGATGCCCGCCGAGGTACTCGTTGAGGTGCCCGGCGAACGCGCGCGGATCGCGGATCGCCTCGTCGTAGCGCACCGGGAGAAATTCCATGTTGCGTTTGACTTTCATGAAGATCCTGATGTGGGCGAGGTGCCGCTCGTAGTGCGCGCGGGCCTCGTCGTCGTCGATGGGGTTGGGCTGCTCCCGCCGTTGCAACATCACGTTCTGCGACCGCAGCACTTCGCCGAGGTCGCGCTCGCAGAGAATCACCTTGTAGTAGTTGTCGGCAGGCAGCGCTTGCAGCAGGTGCGAGATCACCTTGATCGCCTTGCCGCGCGACTGGCTCAGCCACGACTTGTCCTGCTCCTGCGCGAGCCGCTTGACGCGCTCGACCTCGAAGTAGCCCAGCGGGTTGTCTTCGTCGGCCTGTCGTTCGCCGTCGCTCGTCACCTGTACGCCGCCGGCTTCCAGCATGCGCATCACCATCGAAGTCCCGGAGCGGGGCAGGCCGGTGACGACGATCACGGCCGGTCCGAACCGCAGGCGACGGCGGAGATTCGCGAACAGGCTCATTCGACGTATCCGAGTGCTTTGAGATGCTCCAGCGTGTCGGGATCGAACTCGTAGTCCGTCTGCGCCGTGCTGCGGAAGCGGCTTTGCGCGTCCTCGCCGATCGTCTGCAGCTGATTCAGTCCGGACGTGTAGCGGTAGCGCAGGTACGCGTCCGGGAAGAAGCGCTGGAGCGAGCTGAGCTCCTGCGGATCCTCGGCCTGGTTGAAGACCTTCAGTCGCAGCGACTCCGGCACGTAGCCGCGCTTCGGCCAGAACAGGCGCGACGAGATGAAATGCCAGTTGCCGTAGTACAGCGAGCCGAAGACGCGCAGGCCGCGATTGCGCGAGTTGTTCACGCGGTCGCGCACGGTGACTTCTTCGGAAGCAATTACGCGCGACTTCCAGTAGTCGGGATTGCGGCCCTCGATCAGGTCGACGAGCGAGTCGCCCTGCATCACGAGACCGCTCGTGTCGACGCCGGCGTAGTTGAGGATCGTCGGCATCACGTCGAGCAGCTGCACCGGTTCTTCGACGCGCAGCTGCTGCGGAATCCTTGCTTTGTGGAACAGGATGAGCGGCACGCCGGTGACCTGTACGTGACCGGGCGGATTGTGCGCAAACACGCCGTGCTCGCCGAAGTGCTCGCCATGGTCCGCCGTGAAGATGAGCAGCGTGTCGTCGAACAGCCCTTCGGCCTGCAGCTGCGCGAAGAACTTGCGCAGCAACTCGTCGTTGTGGCGGATCTCGCCGTCATAGAGCGCCTTGCGGGTCTCGGCCGTCGGCGACTTGACGTACTCGGCGTCGAGGGAATCGTCCCGCTCGAGCGCAGCAGACTTGTCATCGTCTTTGAGCTGGCGGTAGTGCTCGTCATACGGCGCCGGCGGTTCGTACGGACCGTGCGGATCGACGATGTGCAGATACGCGAAGCTGTTGCGGTCCTTGTTGGCGCGCAGCCAATTCCACAGCTGCTCGCTTTCCAGCAGCGCCTGCGTGGGTCCGTACATACTCTGGTCCGCAGTGACGTCGAACCCCTGATTCAACCCCGCCGCGGGGCCTGCGTTACCGTTCTGCACGAACGAGCCCGTCGCGAAGCCTTGCTGACGCAGCACCTCGGCGAGCGTGAGGAACTCGGGGCGCAACATGTCCGCGAAGCCCCACACGCCGGTGACGCTCGGCAGCATCGAGGTCATCATCGATGGGAGCGAGGTTCGGGTGACGGTGTCCTGCGAGCGCGCACGCACGAAAACGGCGCCCTGCGACTTCAGCAGCTCTTCCTTGAACGGCGATGTCTTTCGTTCGTACCCGTACACTGAAAGGTGATCGGCGCGCAGCGCGTCTTCGAGCACGATCATCACGCGTAGCGGCTTGGCGGGACGACCGTAGACGACGGGACTGCTCCACAACCCGACGCTGCCAGGCTCGCCGTCGACGGTGAGGCGCAAGGCGACATCCTGGCCGGCCCATGGCTGCAGATCGTAGCTGGCGTCGTGCCAGGCGTCGGCCTTGTCGATCGTCTCGTTGTGAAGGTCTGTTGTCCTTGTGCCGCTCACGACCTGCACGGCGAAGCGGATGCGCGAGTGCTTGCCGACGACTGCGGTGCCGAAGCTGAGCCGCGGGTCCTGATCGGGAATGCGTGCGCTGAACTCCAGCGTCTGACGCGGCAGCATCGACATCACCGGCCGCATCTCGTCCCCGATCGACTCGTACGCGAGATCGCGCGGCCGCCGCAGGTATTTGCTGTGCGTGGAGAGGAAGCGGATGAAATCCACATCGACGCGGTCGCCGGGGACATCGGATGGCTGCAGCGCGAGGAAGTGCAGCTCGCGGCCTTCGTCGAGCCCGCGTCGCAGGGCGGTGCGCGCGTTGATCGAATAGTTGTGAAACTCACCGTCGGCGATCAGCGGGATCTCGACCCGCCAGCGCCACGGCATGTCCGGCTTCTCTAGCGCGCTCCAGCCCAGCGAGAAGTGCTTGCCCTGCGTGGCGCGCGCGCGCACGACGATTTCTCCGACATCATCCGTGACGATCCTGATCGGGCGCGCGTTCTTCAGATAGTCGTCGCGTACGTGCTCGACTGTCAGCACGCCCTTGTTCACTGCAGGCTGCAGGTGGCCGCCGGCCGATTCGAGCTCGCCGGGCGCATCGAACTCGTAGGTGAAGACGTTCTCGAAGCCGGCATAAGCGTCGTTGCTGACCGGCTCCTCGACGATCTTCGCTTCGCTCATGTGATCGTCCAGGCGCATGACCGGGCCGGTCATGGGATTGGCCGGCAGCGACGCCAGCGCTTCGCGCTGGTAGTCAGGACTGGCTGCCTCGCGAACCGCGCGGGCGCGCTTCAGCAATTCATCGAGCCCGGCGTAGAACCCGCCGCCGCCGAGCGCGCGGTCGTTCGCGAAGCCGATGATCGCGAACAATGCGATGGCTACGACCAGCACGATTGCCAGCAGACGAAAAGCGCGCAACATCGCGGAAAGCCGCCCTGTAGTAATTGCTTGTACTAATGTTGCGGATACGGGCGGGGTTCCGCGGCGGTTGCAGGCGAGGCGGTGGGCTATCCGGACCTTGTAATTTTTGCCGCGGCGGCCCCGAGCAGGACGCGCGAGTACGGCTTGTGGAAGCCGAGCAATCGTTCGAGCTTGAAGGCCCACGACGTGTAGAACGCCTCGACGTACCGAGCGTGCGAGACTTGCAGCGGAACGTCGGTCGTGTAGCAGTCCGTGTACGCGCCGCGTTCCCGATCCTTCCAGGGCAGCGCGTCGGCCGGAAGCTCGCGCGTGACGATCACTCGAGATCGAACGCCGCCGGAAAATGCTCGGCCTTGATGTCGCGTTGCGCGGCGAGCGCGCCGAGGCGATGCAGGATCGTCATGTTGGCAGGCGAGTCCATGGCGCTCAGCGACTCGATCAGCTTCGGATCCTGCAAGGCGGGCTCGAGCTCCCGCACGCAGGACGCGCGCAAGTCGACGTTGTAGCGGCGATAGGTGAGGGCAGCCACGCCGTTCAGCACATCGCCCTCCAGGTCGCCGACTTCGCGATTGATGCGGCGGGCGGTCGCTCCGTCCGACAACCACTGCAGCAGCATTTCCTGCAGCGTCGCCGCATCGTTCATGAGCGACAGCAGCGCATCGACCGCCTGTTTCGCCGCGAGGCTCGCGTGCGTCACCGTGGGATCGGCGGCGCCGGTGCCGATCGACACCACCAGCAGCTTGTCCTCGCCGGTCGGCCAGTTGATCCGATAGCCGATCATCGTCGCGTACATCATCGCCATCAGCGCCGGGTTGTTGAACGGACTGACGCCGCCATCGACGAACTCACCCGTCACCGCCTTCGCGCCCGCCGCGGCACGCGCGATCGTGATCTGCTGCGAATCGAAATACGCCGGCGCTGCGGTCGAGGCGCGCACGACCTGCCAGAGCGGATAGTCGGCGTCGCCGACCACTGCGTTCGGACGCGCCGCGAAGTATGCGCCTTTGGGATTGTTGGAGATCGGCCAGGGGCTGCCCGTGTCGAGGCGCTTGGTCATCACCAGCAGTCCGGTCTGCAACTCGGGCCCGCCGAGCGTGGTCTTCGCTCCATACACCTTCTTGAGCTCGGAGATCAGGGTCGCGTCGTCGTACTTCGCACGCAGCACGCCCTGCCGCAGCAACGAGCGCGTGAAGACGCGCTCACCGAGCATCATGTAGCGGCCGCGGATCTCCTCGACCTTCCAGCCGAGCGCCAGCGTGGCCGCGATGATCGCGCCCGTCGAAGTGCCGGCGATGAGGTCGAAGTAGTGACTCAGGCGGAAGTCATCGCCGGCCTGGGAGCGCTCGCGCAGGATGTTCTCGAGGGTCTGCAGCAGGCCGAGACTCAGGATGCCGCGCAGGCCGCCGCCGTCGAGCGCCAGGATGCGCTTGGGCTTCCCGTCGTTGGCCAGGTGCTGATCGCGCGTGCGGGTCGGATAGCTCATTGCCGCCTTCCGTTCATCTTGAAATCTGACGTTATCACGCTACGCTGCGCCCTCAATGAGAATATTCCTCAGCTATGCGTCCGAAGACCGGCCTCGCATCGAGCCGATCCGATACGCGCTGGGGGAGCAGGGCCACGACGTCTTTTACGATCGCGAGGATCTGAAGCCCGGAGAGGCTTTCGATACGAAGATCCGCGCGGCCATCGAACGCTGCGACCTGTTCGTCTGCTTCCTGACGCCGCACACCGTCGATGCCGGCAGCTACACATTGAACGAGCTGGCCGTCGCGGAGCGCCGGTGGCCGCTGGCCGACGGGCGCGTATTGCCTGTGATTCTTGCGGACGTGCCGCGCCAGGACATTCCCGCCTACCTGCGGTCCGTGACGTGCCTGACGCCGGTCGGCAACGTCACAGCGAGCGTCTCGGACGCGGTGCATATACTGGCGCAGATTTACAACCGCCGGCGCGTGCGCAAGCTCGCAACTTGGGCGGTTGCAATTCTCATCCCGGTTGCAGCGGCGTCGTACTGGCTCGTGCAGCGCGCCGCCGTTTCGTCGAAGGACGGCGCACCGCTCGTGCGCATCGAAGGCGGCGTGTTCACGATGGGCGATGACGAGTTCTTCCCGATGCGCGAGGTGTACGTCAACCCGTTCTATATAGATGGCGTCGAGGTTACGACGGAACGCTACGCGAAGTTCCTCGCCGCGAACGGCTCGCTCGCGCCGCCGGATGAATGGGACAGCGTCGATCTGAAGAAGCACGGACAGTTGCCGGTCGTTGGCGTTTCATGGAACGACGCGCAGGCTTACTGTCAGTGGGCGGGCAAGCGTCTGCCAACCGAAGCGGAGTGGGAGAGGGCGGCGCGCGACGGCGATCAGCGCAAGTATCCGTGGGGGAATGAAGAGCCCGGCGCAGGTCGCGCGGTGTATGGTCACAGAGCGGAGTCCGCGTACGGCGGCGGCCTCGAACGCGTCGGCACGCTCGAGGCGGGTCGCAGTCGCGAGGGCGTTTACGACCTGGAAGGCAACGCGTCGGAATGGGTCAGCGACTGGTTCACCGAAACCTTCTCGGTCGATGACGTCCGCAATCCGCAAGGCCCGCCGACCGGCGAGAAGAAAGTGATACGCGGCAGCGGCTGGCACGAGCCCGTCGAGCGAATTGGCGGATCGCGTCGGTATCAGGCGTCGCCGGACAATCGCACGGATGATGTTGGATTTCGGTGCGCGATGGACGCGCCGGGCTGATCACTGCTGCGCGCGGCGTTCCCGCTCGCGCGCACCTTCGAGAATGTGGGTCAACGAGTAGTTCGCCTCGTGGCAGGCGAACTCGAGGACCGGCTCGTCGCGACGCAGGAAATGCGATTCGCCGGTCCACGGCTGCGTGTAGTAGGTCGGGTCTTCGACCGTGAACGTGTAGTCGATTCTGTCCTCGGCAACGCGGGCGAAGCGCTCGGTGACGACCGTTCGGGGAGAGACCAGGAAGTACCCGGCGGGGCCGAGGCGCAGATGATCCGCCGGCGTGAAGCCGCGGGTCTCCACGACCAGCACGTCGCCTGCCCACTGGCCGATCGAGTCGCCGAGCCACGTAGTGATGGCTGCAGGCATGCGTCTCGCGCTCAGTCGAACGATGCGCGCCGAGTTGACGAACTCCGAGGTGAAGACGAAGAAATCCGCGGTCTGCACGATCTGATGCAGGTTGACGCCGGCGCGTATCGAAAGAATGGGCGGCTGCACGGTTTGCGACGCCAGGCAGCGCTCCGGAGCGGGTCGTTGCTCGGGACCTTCCATCGCCGTGAGCACGGCCGCCGTGGCCTGCGCGAGCTGCTGCTGGTAGAGCTCGTTGCCGGGAATCAGGCCGTTCGGCGGATCGACGATGATCGAGCTGCGCAGCTCGCCGCGGATTCGCTCGATACTCAATGCGTCAAAGTATTCCGTGGGCTCGGTGGGGGTGCTGCGGTCTTCCGCACGCGCATCCAGCGCGGCGAGCAGCTTCGCGGCTTGCGCCTCGTCGATCACCAGCGTGTCGAAACCGGGTGGACGTTGCAACGGAGTGGAGTTCGAGGCAATCCACACGCCCTGCATGTCCGGCTGGCCGTTGTCGAGTCGCGGTGGTGAGTATGGCCGATCGGTGGCGTCGGCTGTGCAGCTGAGCGCCAGAAGGACGGTGCAGGTCGATAGACGCATGCGGGCCTCACGACTGGGGCATGCGTTGAGAATACACCAGTGGTTCAGAGCGGCCACAGCACCAGAGTCTGCATCTGCAGACTTATGCGAGATCTTGCATTGCCATGCCAGATCTAGCATAGTATGCATGAAGCCCATGAGTTCTATCGGCCCGGGTGTGTGTGAAATCCGCGTCCATGACCCATCCGGTGCGTTCCGGGTCTTGTACTTGGCGAAGCGGCCCGAGAGCATCTACGTTCTGCATTGCTTCCAGAAGAAGACACGCAAGACAGCGAAGTCGGATCTGGATTTGGCACGACGTCGGCTCCAGGCGATACCGCATCGTCGGGAGGGAGTATGAAGAAGAGAGCTCAGCCGAAACGCAGCGTCGACGGTCCGCGGCACGTCACGCCAGCGGGTCGCAGTGTCTTTCACGACCTGTTTCCCAAGGCGGAAGCGGCAGAACTCGAGATCCGCTCGGTTCTGCTCATCGGTCTCGAGCGTTGGCTGTCGGCATCCGAAATGACTCAAACCGAGGCTGCAAAGGTTCTCGGCGTCACGCAGGCGCGGATCTCCGATATCCGCCGCGGCAAGATCAATCAGTTCAGCTTGGATCTGCTCGTGCGGCTCGCCGCTCGCGCCGGGCTCCGTCCGACGTTGAAGCTGGCGGCCTGATCGACCAGAGACAAGGGCGATGCGCGGTCTTTCCAGGCATCGATCACGCCGAGGCTGATGGCACGACGCGTCAGCGCAGGCGCGTTGATTGAGGCAACGGCTCGTGCAGTCGCGGCCTCGGTGCAGCTCTGACGTTCATCCCTGATGGTCGGCCGCATCAGGTCTGGATTCGCCAGAATGCAGACCTTGCGGGCGGCAGACTGGATCCGGGTGAGCAACGTTTCGGCGCCGAGCTCTGTCTCGAGGTTCAGGTCGTGGTAGCCAACGGGCTCCTGGACCATTACCCGCACCGGAGCAGTGGCGTGCGCCGTCATGGCGGCACCGCCGACCGTCATCGCGGCAAGGGCTAAAGCAAGCGTCTTCATTTCGAATCCTCAGAAAGAGCGGTGCGCAGCCATCCTGCCGCGCACCGCATGCGGGGGATCGTTACTCGTCGTTGCGAACGACGATCTGGCGACGCGTCAGCAGCGGCGCGTTGACGTCGTTGACGGCGCGAGCAGTCGCCTCGTTCGCGCAAACCTGCAGCTCGTACTGCATCGCCAGCGGCAGGATGCCGACGCGATTCAGGCCGCAGACCTTGCGGGCAGCGGACTCGATGCGGCTCATCAGGGTGGCGGCGTCCGCCTCGATGTCCAGGTTGAGGTCGGCGTAGCTCACGACCTGCTGCTGCACGTTGCCGCGACGGACAGTCGTCGTGGCGTGGGCGGTGCTGATCAGGGAGCCGGCCAGCAGCGCGGTGGCGGCGAGGACAAATGTCTTGTTCATTTCTCAATCTCCAGTTCAATAGGGGCCGAAAGGGAATGCAATAGCTTGTAGGCTGGCAGTTTCCCCGCATCCCGTGAGCGCAGCGGCGAGCGCGACGTGAAAAAGGCGTGAAAAGAATGCGACTTGCCCTAAAGGACTACTCAGCGTCATGGTAGTGAGATGCTCGAAAGTATCTCTCGACTCCTGACCTTCGTTGTGTTGGCGATCCTGCTCGGATCGAGTTCGGCTGCGTTCGGCGACACGCGCAACGTTCTACTGATCATCGCGGATGACCAGGGCCGCGACCTCGGCGTCTATGGCAATCCAGTGCTGCGCACGCCGAACCTCGATCGGCTCGCTGCGCGCGGCACGCTGTTCACGAACGCATTCGCGACGGTGTCCTCGTGCAGTCCCAGTCGCTCGGTGATCTACACCGGCTTGTATTCGCATTCGAACGGCATGTACGGGCTGGCGCACGACGTTCACAACCAGCATCTGCTATCCACTGTGCGCACGTTGCCGCAGTTCCTCGAGGCCGCGGGCTATCGCACGGGACTCGTCGGCAAGAAGCACATCCTTCCCGAATCCGCGCTGCCGTTCGATGAAGAGTTGGCGCCGGAGCTGCCCGGCAACCGCGACGTCGCGTTCATGGCCGACGAAGCGCGCAAGTTCATCTCGAGGAGCGAGAGCAAGCCGTTTCTGCTGATCGTCGGCTACAGCGATCCGCATCGCGCGCCGCAGAACTTCGGCAACACGCGAACGTGGCCGCGCGTCGCGCGAGCGACCTACGATCCCGCGCAGGTGATCGTGCCGGCGCATCTGCCGGACTTGCCCGAAGTGCGCGGCGACCTGGCGCAGTACTACGAATCAGTCAGCCGGCTCGACAGCGGTATCGGCTTGCTGCTCGGCGTCCTTCGCGACACGAAGCACGAGGCCGACACGCTCGTGATCTATCTGAGCGACAACGGCCGTGCGTTTCCCGGCGCCAAGACCACGCTCTACGACGAAGGCATCCACTTGCCGCTGATCGTCTCGTCACCCGCGCAGAGCAAGCGAGGCGTGCGTAACAACGCGATGGTCAGCTGGGTCGACATCACGCCGACGATTCTGGATTGGGCGCGAGCTGCGCCGCCGCGCACGCAGCTGGCCGGCCGGACGATCCTGCCGATCCTGGAGCAGACGGATCCGTCCGGTTGGGATCGCGTGTTCGCCTCGCACAACTTCCATGAGGTTCAGCAGTACTACCCGATGCGAGCGCTGCGGACGCGCGAGTACGAGTACATCGTCAATCTGGCCGCGCCGCTGGAGTTTCCGATCGCGGGCGATGTCGCGTCCTCGCCGTCGTGGCAGGCGATCGCTGCACGACCGAGCGTCGGGCTCGGTGCGCGCACGGTCGACGCGTTTCT
>DASYRK010000089.1:0-120162 GCA_036004505.1 Steroidobacteraceae bacterium | reverse complement strand
ACGCCGAGCGCGAGACCGCCACCGATCAGGCCGCCGGTCGCAAGGACGGTGCGGCGTGTCCACTTGTTCATGGCGCGCTCCCTTCCGTCTTCGCCTGCCCGACGGAATGGATCGCGCGGCGCACGCGCTCGTACGTCCCGCAGCGGCAGATGTTGGTCACCTCGGCGGAGATTTCCTCGTCGCTCGGGTGCGGGTTGCGCGCTACGAGCGCGGCGGCGGCCATGATCATTCCCGACTGACAGTAGCCGCATTGTGGAACCTGGTGCTCGATCCACGCAGCCTGCAACGGATGCGGCTGCTCCTTGGGAGCGAGCCCCTCGATGGTCGTGATCTTCACCCCCTGCATCGCCGATGCGGGCACGGAGCACGAGCGCACGGCGGTACCGTCGACGTGCACGGTGCATGCGCCGCACGCGGCGATACCGCAGCCGAATTTGGTCCCGGTCAGGCCGAGGGACTCCCGCAGCACCCACAGCAGAGGCGTGTCCTCGTCCACGTCGGCGGTGCGTGACTCGCCGTTCACATCGAGCGTGATCTGCATAAGGATCCCCTGGGAGCTTGTCGTCGTGGTGGGCAGCATTCTGCGCCTTTGCGCAGTCGGGCTGAAGCCTGCTGCGCAGGGATGCGCGAATGCCGCGGGCGCAGGATGCGCTGGAGCGGCCGACCTGCAGCCGCCTGGGTGGCTCAGGCTCCAGCCGACTAGCCGCGACGCAGGTTGCGCAGCAGCCGGCGAGCGTGTTTGTCCGGGCGGCCGTCGGGCGCCGGCGGGGCAAGCCGCGAGCGCTCGCGCTGCTGTTCGCGCGCCGCGACGCTCGCTTCAGTCTCGACGTAATGAGTCCGCGCTTCGGGCGCCGGGCCGCGCCGCACGGGCAGGCCGCGGATCACGACCTCGAACCGCAGTTCGTCGCGCGTGATCTCGATCCGGTCGTCCACGTGCACCTCACGCGAGGGCTTGACGCGCTCGCCGTTGACGTGCACGAGACCGCCGGCGACGGCCGTGGTCGCCTGCGATCGGCTCTTGAAGAAACGCGCGCACCACAGCCATTTGTCGATGCGCAGCCCATCCTGCGTCTGCTGCTCTTCCATCAGATGAGTCTACGCCGTCCAACCTTGTATCATTGCAGCGCTCGTTCATCGCACCATTCAAGAGGTTGGCGTGGCGGCCAGCGACTGCGTCGATCTTCTCATCGTGGGCGGCGGCATCAACGGCGCCGGCATTGCGCGCGATGCCGCGGGACGCGGCCTGCAGGTCGCGCTCGTCGAGCAGGCGGATCTCGCCTCAGGCACCTCGTCGAAAGCCACGAAGCTGATTCACGGCGGCCTGCGCTACCTGGAATTCTTCGAGTTCCGCCTGGTGCGCGAGTCGCTGATCGAGCGCGAGCGCCTGCTGCGCATCGCTCCGCACATCGTGCGGCCGATGCAGTTCATCCTGCCGCACGTGCCGGGGCTGCGGCCGCGCTGGCAGATCCGCTTCGGGCTGTTCTTCTACGACTACTTCAGCGGGCGACGCACGCTGGCGCCCTCGCGCAGCGTGCGCGTCGGCTCGGGCAGCTACGGCGCGCTGCGTCCCGGCATCGATCACGCCTTCTCGTATTCGGATTGCTGGGTCGACGACAGCCGCCTGGTCGTGCTCAATGCGATGGACGCCGCGCAACGCGGCGCGTCGATTCACACGCGCACGCAGTTCGTCTCGGCGACAGCCGAGAACGGCCTCTGGCGCGCGCGCTGCACGCGACAGGACGGCAGCGAACCGCTCGAGATCCGCGCCCGGGCGATCGTGAACGCGGCGGGGCCATGGGTGGAACAGGTGCTGAGATCCTTCCCGACCGCGCAGATCGAGGGCAGCGTGCGGCTCGTGAAGGGCAGTCACGTCGTCGTGCCGCGGCTGTTCGCGGGCAAGCACGCATTCATGCTGCAGAACCCGGACGGACGCATCGTGTTCGCGATTCCGTACGAGCAGAAGTGGACGCTGGTCGGCACGACCGACGTGCCCTACTCCGGCGATCCCGCACAAGTGCGAATCGCGGACGAGGAAGTCCAGTACCTGTGCAACACGATCAACAGCTACTTCCGGCGTCAGATCGCACCGAGCGACGTCTGCTGGAGCTACGCGGGCGTGCGGCCGCTGTGGGACGACGCGGCGGCAAGCGCCTCGCGCGTCACGCGCGACTATCGGATCGAGCTGTCGCATTCGCATGACCAGCCGCCGCTACTGTCGATCTTCGGCGGCAAGCTCACGACCTATCGCCGGCTCGCCGAGACCGTGCTCGAGAAATTGCAGGGGCCGCTCGGCGTCAGCCCGCGCTGCTGGACGCATCGCGCACCGCTTCCGGGCGGAGACTTGCCGGGCCGGCACTTCCGGCGCTTCGTCATCGATGTGCGCAGGCGCTGGCGCTTCCTGCCGATCACGGTCGCACGGCGCCTGGCCAGAGCGTACGGCACGCGCGTCGAGACGATCATCGGCGGCGCTAAATCTTTCGCCGATCTCGGCGAGCACTACGGCGCGGGCCTCACCGCCGCCGAAGTCGACTATCTCGTACGCAACGAATGGGCCATGACCGACGAGGACATCCTGTGGCGTCGGGGCAAGCTGGGATTGCACATGTCCGAGGCCGAGCGCAGCCGGTTCGCGGCAGCGCTCAGCGCGAGGTCGACCCCTTGCGCTTGAGCGGTATCAACTACCGCGTCGGGTCCGAGCAATGGCTGCAGGACATCGACCTGTCGCTGGCCGCGGGCGGAATCAACGTGCTGCTCGGCGCGACGCTTGCGGGCAAGACGACGCTGCTGCGGATCATGGCCGGCCTCGATCGGCCAACGTCCGGACAACTGCTCCAGGGCGACACCGACCTCACCGGCGTGCCGGTCCGCCGGCGCAACGTCGCGATGGTCTATCAGCAGTTCATCAACTATCCGTCGCTGACCGTCTACGAGAACATCGCGTCGCCGCTGCGGGTCGCGCGTAAAAGCGCAGCCGAGATCGAGTCGCGCGTGCAGGCGCTCGCGCAGACGTTGCGACTCGGTCCGTTTCTCTCGCGCTATCCCGCCGAGCTGTCGGGTGGTCAGCAGCAGCGCACGGCGCTGGCTCGTGCGCTCGCGAAGGGCGCCGAGCTGCTGTTGCTCGACGAGCCGCTCATCAACCTCGATTACAAGCTCCGCGAGGAACTGCGCGCGGAGCTCGCACAACTCTTCGCCGACGGACGAACGACGGTCGTGTACGCAACGACGGAGCCGCTCGAAGCGCTGCAGCTCGGCGGTCACACGACGCTGCTCGCCGAGGGGCGCGTCCTGCAATCGGGACCGACGATGCAGGTGTTCCGCCGCCCGACGACGCTTGCGGCCGCCCGCGCGTTCAGCGATCCGCCGTTGAATGTGATCCCGGCGCGTGCCCTCGGTGACAGTTGGCAGTTGCCCATCGCGCAGGCGGCCCAAAGCGAGATCCTGCTGGGGATTCGCGCGCACGAGCTCTCGCTCGCGGGCGACTGCCGACACGCCGCGCTCAGCGGACGCGTCGAGCTCGCCGAGATCAGCGGCTCCGAAACGTTCATTCACCTGGCGCGCGACGATGGGCGCCTCGTGGCGCAGGTTCCCGGCGTCCACAATCTCGCGCTCAACGAGCCCTGCACGTTGTATGTGCGCATCGCCAGCCTGTACGGCTTCGACGGCAGCGGCCGCCTGTTGTTCGCGCCGGAGAGCTGAGCGTGGCGCGCATCGATCTCGAAGACGTCGGCCATCGCTACTCGGGCGCGGCGGATGCCTGGGCGCTGCGCCCGATGACGATGACGTGGAACGATGGCGGCGCTTACGCGCTGCTCGGTCCGTCGGGCTGCGGCAAGACCACGCTGCTCAACATCATCTCCGGCTTGATCGCGCCGACCCGCGGCAAGGTGTCGTTCGACGGCCGCGACGTCACTGCGCTCGCGCCCGAGGCGCGCAACATCGCACAGGTGTTCCAGTTCCCAGTCGTCTACGACACGATGACGGTGTTCGACAATCTCGCCTTCCCGCTGCGCAATCGCGGCTGGAGCGCTGCGCAGCTGCGCCAGCGCGTCGAAGAAGTCGCGGACATCCTCGAATTGCGCGCCGACCTCTCGCGCCGCGCGCGCGCGTTGTCGGCAGATCAGAAGCAGAAGATTTCGCTCGGCCGCGGACTGGTGCGGCCCGATGTCGCCGCGGTGCTGTTCGACGAGCCGCTCACGGTGATCGATCCGCATCTCAAGTGGCTGCTGCGCCGCAAGCTCAAGCAGATCCACCAGCAGCTCAAACTCTCGCTGCTGTACGTCACGCACGACCAGACCGAAGCGCTGACGTTCGCCGACCAGGTCGTGGTGATGAGCCAGGGCGAGATCGTGCAGATCGGCACGCCCGAGCAGCTGTTCGAAACGCCGGCGCATCGCTTCGTCGGACACTTCATCGGCTCGCCCGGCATGAACTTCCTTGCCTGCGAGTGGCGCGCCGGCGCGGCGACGGTCGCGGACGTGCGCGTGGAGACGAGCAGCACCCAGGCGCCGTCAGGCGGCGAGCCTCTGGCGATCGGCGTGCGGCCCGAATACCTCGAGCTCGCGTCGACGCCGGGACCGAATCGCGTGCCGGTGCGCGTCGCTGCGATCCAGGACCAGGGCGTCCACACGATGGTGCGACTCGAAGTGGGCGCATCGTTCGCGTGGGCGAAACTGCGGACCACCACCGCGACGCCTGCAACGGGCAACGCTTTCGCATGCCTGCCGCCCACACGCTGCGCGCTCTACGCGGGCGAGCGGAGAGTGCCGTGAGCTCTGCGAAGCCGGTCAATCAGCGCGCGTGGTGGTTCGTGCTGCCCGTGCTGATCAGCGTGGCGTTCTCCGCGCTCATTCCGCTGATGACGATCGTCAACTATTCCGTGCAGGACATTCTCGGCCCGGACCAGGCGGTGTTCGTCGGCATGGAGTGGTACCAGGAAATCCTGCGCGATCCCGACCTGCACGGCGCGCTCTATCGCCAGCTGGTCTTCACGGCCGCCGCGCTGTTCATCGAAATTCCCCTCGGCATCGCGCTGGCGCTGGCGATCCCGGAGCGCGGCTGGCGCGCTTCGCTCGTGCTCGTCCTGCTCGCGATGCCCTTGCTGATTCCATGGAACGTCGTCGGAACGATCTGGCAGATCTTCGCGCGCGGCGACATCGGCCTGCTCGGCTACGTGCTCACGCAACTCGGGGTCGACTACAACTACTCGCAGCACCCGATGGACGCATGGGTGACGGTGCTGGTGATGGACGTGTGGCACTGGACGCCGCTGGTCGCGCTGCTTTCGTACGCAGCGCTGCGCGCGATTCCCGAACCGTTCTATCAGGCCGCCCGCATCGACGGCGCATCGCGCTGGGCGGTGTTTCGCTACATCGAGCTGCCGAAGATGCGCGGCGTGCTGACGATCGCGCTGCTCCTGCGCGTCATGGACAGCTTCATGATCTACACCGAGCCGTTCGTGCTCACCGGCGGCGGACCGGGCACCGCAACGACGTTTCTCTCGCAATACCTCACGCAGAAGGCCGTCGGCCAGTTCGACCTCGGCCCCGCCGCGGCGTTCTCGCTGGTGTACTTCCTGATCATCCTGCTGCTGTGTTTCGTGCTGTACAACTTCATGAAGGAGGCCGACGCCGGCGCGCGCGGCGGGCAACCATGAGCGTCATGCAGGCAAAGAAGTTCCCGGGTCGCGCGCTGCTGCTCGTGCTGTATCTCGCCTTCACGCTCGCGCCCATCTACTGGATGGTGCACATGAGCCTGCGCAACAACCTCGCGATCACCAGCACCTTCGCGTGGCTGCCGGAATCCTTATCGCTCGCGAACTATGCGACGATCTTCACCGACCCGGCGTGGTACGGCGGTTACGTGAACTCGATCATCTACGTCGTGCTCAACACGGTCCTCTCGGTCTGCGTCGCGCTGCCCGCGGCGTACGCGTTCTCGCGCTACTCGTTTCTCGGCGACAAGCATCTGTTCTTCTGGTTGCTCACCAACCGCATGACGCCGCCCGCGGTGTTCCTGCTGCCGTTCTTCCAGCTCTACACCGCGATCGGCCTGATGGACACGCACCTCGCGGTCGCGCTCGCGCACATGGTGTTCAACGTGCCGCTCGCCGTGTGGATCCTCGAAGGGTTCATGTCGGCCGTGCCGCGCGAGATCGACGAGACGGCGTACATCGACGGCTATTCGTTCCCGCGCTTCTTCGTGAAGCTGTTCCTGCCGCTGATCAAGGCCGGCATCGGCGTGACCGCGTTCTTCTGCTTCATGTTCTCGTGGGTCGAGCTGCTGCTCGCGCGCACGCTGACGTCGGTCGACGCAAAGCCGATCGCGGCGACGATGACGCGGACCGTCTCGGCCGCCGGCATGGACTGGGGAACGCTGGCCGCTGCCGGCGTGCTGACTATCGTGCCCGGCGCGCTGGTGATCTGGTTCGTCCGTCACTACATCGCGAAAGGCTTCGCGATGGGGAGAGTGTGATGTCGCTGCTGTCGTGGATGGCGTGGACGCTGCCGGTCGCGATTTTCTTCGTGTGCATCGGCCTGCTGCTGATCGGCATGACCGTGTGGGAATTGCGCTCGCCGACGCTCGCCCGCAGGGGGCTGCTGCCGCTCGTGACCACGCGAGGCGATCGGCTGTTCATCGGCCTCCTCACCGCCGCCTACGTGAATCTCGCGTGGGCCGGGCTGACAGATCTGCCGCAATGGTGGGGCGCAGGCTTGAGCGCGGTAGCGCTCGTTGCGATCATGCGCTACGGGTGAGGCAGTCGGTCTACAAGGGGGAAATGATGAGAACGCTGCTGATTTCGCTGCTGGTGCTGATCGCGACGCCGGCGCTCGGCGACGAAGCCGCCGCCCGGCGCTGGATCGATCAGGAGTTTCAGCCCTCGACGCTCTCGAAGGAGCAGCAGCTGGCCGAGCTGAAATGGTTCATCACCGCCGCCGCGCAGCTCAAGGCACAGGGTGTCGCCGAGATCAGCGTCGTGTCGGAAACGATCACCACGCACGAGTACGAGGCGAAGACGCTGGCGCGCGCGTTCGGCGAGATCACCGGCATCAGGGTCAAGCACGACCTGATCCAGGAAGGCGACGTCGTCGAGAAGCTGCAGACCTCGATGCAGTCGGGCCGCTCGATCTACGACGGCTGGATCACCGACTCCGACCTGATCGGCACGCATTACCGCTACGGCGCGGTGCTGCCGCTCTCCGACTTCATGGCCGGCGCCGGCAAGGCGTACACGAATCCCGGTCTCGACCTGAAGGACTTCATCGGCGCGAAGTTCGTCACCGCGCCGGACGGCAAGCTGTACCAGCTGCCGGACCAGCAGTTCGCGAATCTCTACTGGTTCCGCGCCGACTGGTTCGCGCGCCAGGACCTGCAGGAGCAGTTCAAAAAGAAGTACGGCTACGAGCTCGGCGTGCCGCTCAACTGGAGCGCGTACGAGGACATCGCCGCGTTCTTCAGCAACGACGTGAAGCAGCTCGACGGCAAGCGCGTCTACGGCCACATGGACTACGGCAAGAAGGATCCGTCGCTCGGCTGGCGCTTCACGGACGCGTGGTTGTCGATGGCCGGCTCGGCGGACAAGGGCATTCCGAACGGCATGCCGGTCGACGAATGGGGCATCCGCGTCGCGGCCGACAAGTGCACGCCCGTCGGCGCGTCGGTGACGCGCGGCGGCGCGACCAACTCGCCGGCCGCCGTGTTCGCGCTCACCAAGTACATCGACTGGATGAAGAAATACGCGCCGCCGCAGGCGATGGGCATGACGTTCTCGGAGTCGGGTCCGGTGCCGGCGCAGGGCGAAGTCGCGCAGCAGATCTTCTGGTACACGGCGTTCACTGCCGACATGACCAAGCCCGGACTGCCCGTCGTCAACGCGGACGGCACGCCGAAGTGGCGCATGGCGCCTTCCCCGCACGGACCGTACTGGAAGGACGGCATGCAGAACGGCTACCAGGACGTCGGCTCGTGGACGTTCCTGCGCGGCGTCGATCCGCAGCGCATGTCGGCCGCGTGGCTATACGCGCAGTTCGTCACCTCGAAATCGGTGTCACTGAAGAAATCGATCACCGGCCTCACGTTCATCCGCGACAGCGACATCCGCCACGAGTACTTCACGAAGAATGCGGCGAAGTACGGCGGCCTGATCGAGTTCTACCGCAGCCCGGCGCGCATCGCGTGGACGCCGACCGGCACGAACGTGCCCGACTACCCGAAGCTCGCGCAGCTGTGGTGGCAGAACGTCGCGACCGCCGTGACCGGCGAGAAGACGCCGCAGGCCGCGATGGACGACCTCGCCGACCAGATGGATCGCATCCTCGCGCGACTGGAGCGCGCCGGCATGAAGAACTGCCCGCCGAAGCTCAACGAGAAGAAGGATCCCGCGGCGTGGCTGTCGGCGAACGCGGCGCCGTGGGCGAAGCTGGCGAACGAGAAGCCGAAGGGCGAGACGATCGCTTACGACAAGCTCCTGCAGGCGTGGAAGGAAGGCCGCGCCCGCTGAAAAGAACAAGGCCGGCCGATTTGCAGCGGCCGGCCTCGTGGTTTCACCCCAGGGACATCTGCATCAGAAGCGGAACTGCACCTCCGCACCGTAGGTCCGCGGGTAGATCAGGCCGACGGTCCGACGCGAGCCCACGCCGGTGAACGACGAGCCGCTCGAGCGGATGTATCCGACCTCGTCGAACGCGTTCTTCACGAATCCGATGATCGTGTAACGGTTCTGCGCGTCGTTCCACAGCACGCGGAAGTCGGCGATCTCGTTCGACGGCGCGGTGGCGACCGGATTCGAGAACACGTTCGACTGCAGGTCGTCCGTGTACGAATACGTGCCGCCGAACGTCAGCGAGCCCGGCGTCATGTTGAAGGTGTAGTTCGCGCCGATCGTGTACTTCACTTCGGGCGCGTTCGGCAGCGAATTGCCCTCCAGCGTCTGCGAGCCGCCGGCGCCCACGACTTTCGCGCCGCGCGCCACGCCGAGCGGATCCGCCGTGTCCTGGAAGCAGCAGCCGCGCGTGATCTCGGAATCGACGTACGAGGCGTTCACGAACAGGCGCACCGGATCGACCGGTGACCACTGCATTTCCACTTCGACGCCCTTCGATTCGGCGTCGAGGTTGACGAACTGCGTCGCGAATACCGTCGCGCCGCTCGTGCTGGGCAGCTGCACCGACAACGGCGCCTGGAAGTCCTTGTAGTCGTAGAAGAACACCGCCGTGTTCAACTGGAAGCGGCCGCCGATCTGCTGCTTCCAGCCGAGCTCGTACGAGTTGAGGTACTCGGGATCGGCGTACACGCCGGGTGCCATGTTCGCCGAAGCGATGAAGCCGCCCGCCTTGTAGCCGCGCGCATAACGCAGATACAGGTTCGTCTCTTCGCTCGGACGCCATTGCAAACCGAGCGTACCGGTCGTTCCATCCCAGTCGCCCTTCAGGTTGCGGCGCAGGCCGCCGTTCGGGCTAGGCACGCAGCCGACGCATCCCGTTGCGGCTTGAGTGACATCCAGAGAGATGCCCTGCGTCACGCCCAGCACACCCGCAGCGACCGGTTGCACCAGCCCGGAGAGCGGGCCCTGCAGCAGGGCCATGAGCGTTGCGTCGTCGATGTTCGCAGGCACGCCGAAATTCGGCAGCTGCGCGCGGATCGCATTCTCGAAGTTCGCCTGCGCTGCGCCGACGGCCGTGCTGGGCATGCGCCCGACGTACCAGGCTTCGTCGAAGCCTTCCTTCTTATCTTTGGTGTAGCGCGCGCCGATCGTGAACGTCCAGTTGTCCGCAAACGACCAGTCGATCTGGCCGAAGCCGGCATACGACTCGCCTTCCAGGTGACCGTTGATCGCGCCGTTCCAGCCGTCCGGATTCGCGCGCGAGCCGTCGGCGGGAACCAGCAACGTGTCGTCGCCGTGCGCCGTCGTGTGCTGCGGGTTGTCCCACGTCGTGTTGTATTGATACAGACCGACGATCCACTGCACCGCGCCGTCGCCGTTCGACGAGAGGTTGACCTCGTTCGACCACCAGCGCTGACTCTCCTCGTACCAGCCTTCGCGATCGGTCGTGATGTTCGTCGCCGTGTAGCCCGGGCGATTGAACGTGAACGGCGTGAGCGGTCCCGCGCCATCGAAGTCGACCGACATCGTCGGGGCGATGAACACGTCCACCAACGGATTGACGCCGCCCGCCGGCACGGCAATGTTGATCGGAGCGGTCTGCGGCGTTTCGTCGCTGTCCGAACCCGTGTGATACAGGTATTCCTGGTAGCCGGCGAAGTACTTCAGCGTCGCGCCGCCCAGGTCCCACGTGAAGTCCAGATGGATGCGGTTGTGATCTTCGAGCGTGCCGACCACGGTGCGATTCGTGTTGGCCGTGTACGGATCGGAGGTCGCCGGATTCACGCCGGTGTAACCGAACGTCGGGTTGTAATACAGACCGCCGTTGTACGGCGTCACGTTATCGAACGGCGAGATGCCCGACAGCAGCGTGTTGCCGACGCCGTACGTGTCGTCCCACTCGAACTTCGAGTACCGCAGACGGGCGACGGCGTTCTCGCCGAGATCCGCTTCGAGCTGCGCCTCGACCATCCAACGATCGCTGGTGGCGCCATCTTTCGCGGGGCCCTGGTTCTTGATGAAGCCGTCGTCGCGATTCTCTTTGTAGGCGCCGAGCAGGTAGCGGAAGTTGTCGGTGATCGGGCCGCGGATCAGCGCGTCGGCGTGATAGAAGCTGTAGTTGCCGCCTTGCAGCCGCACCTCGCCCTCGAACTTGTCGGTCGGGCGTTTCGAGATCACGTTGATCGCGCCGCCGACGGAGTTGCGTCCGTACAGCGTGCCCTGCGGGCCGCGCAGAATTTCGGTGCGCTCGATGAACAGCGCCGGCGTGGATGTGTCCGCCATCGAAGTCGAGAAGATGCCGTCCGAGTACAACGCAACCGCCGGATCGGTGCCGACCGCGTTCGTCAGACGTCCGACGCCGCGGATCGCGAGACGATCGTCGTTACGATAGGCAACGCTCGGTGTGAAGCGCGCCAGATCTTCCACGGTGTTGACGCCGAGCAGAGTGCGCGTCTCGCTCGTGTACGCCGATACGGCAACCGGTACGTCCTGAATGTTGACCGACCGCTTTTCGGCGGTGACGATCACTTCTTCGAGGACCGATGTCCGTGACGTTTCCTGAGCGAGCGCTGCTGCGCCCACGCCAAGGCCCAACACACTGCTGATCGCGCACGACAGCAGCGTTCGCTGTTTCGACTTCAACATTTGCAACCCCCACTCGGGCCGAGCGATGAGAGCCCGAACAATATTTGTGTGCAGAATCGACGATCGCTCTGCGGTCACGTTCGATGGTAAGAACTCCTGTGCGGAACAGCAATACACGAAATTGTCCCGCACGACGGAATCCGGATGCTTCAGCGAAAACCTGAATGCCGGCAGGTGCCGGCGAGCGCCATGCCAACTGCGGCATCGAAAAAGAGTCGTCGGGTTCTCGCGCGCGGCGGTTGATCGCGTCACGAATCGAAGCGACTGCATGGCGTCGCAAGCGACCCGTCGCGCACAAACTTAGTGCGCGACTCGCCGACGAAGGTCGCTGCGGAATTCTCGCGAAGCGGGCGGCCCCACACCTGCAGCGCTTGCTCGACATCATGTCGATACCCCCCTTGCCCGCCCCACCGGTCACCCGAGTTCTTGTGTCCACAGACCGGGCCAGTGCTTGGCACTCATACCGATAGTAGAAAAATGGGTATGCAGTGCACAAGTACCCTGAACGTTCCTTCACGATCGAATTAGGAGATCCAGTACGGATGCCACCCTGCGGATCGCTGCCCGGTTCCGCGCGATGGCACAATTCGCCCCTTTCATGCGCATCGAGGACACGTTCGTGAAGGCAGAACTGTTGCAGCGGCTGAGCCGCGAGACCGAGCAGCTCAAAGCGCAGGGCCTGTTCAAACCCGAGCGGGTGCTGTCGTCCGCGCAAAGCTCCGTCGTCCGTGTTGGCGGCGGCGCAGAAGTCGTGAACCTCTGCGCGAACAACTACCTTGGTCTCGCCAACGACCCGTCCGTGCGCGAGGCCGCGCAGCGCGCGCTCGACCGCTACGGCTACGGCATGGCGTCGGTGCGCTTCATCTGCGGCACGCAGGAGATCCACAAGGACCTGGAGGCGCGGCTGAGCCGCTTCCTCGGCGCCGAGGACACGATTCTGTATTCGTCGTGCTTCGATGCGAACGGCGGTCTGTTCGAGACGCTGCTCGACGAGCAGGACGCCGTGATCAGCGATGCGCTGAACCACGCGAGCATCATCGACGGCGTGCGCCTGTGCAAAGCGCAGCGGCTGCGCTACGCCAACAACGACCTCGACGAGCTGGAAACGCGCCTGAAAGAAGCGAGCAAGTGCCGGGTCCGGCTGATCGCGACCGACGGCGTGTTCTCGATGGACGGCGTGATCGCGCGCCTGCAGGACATCTGCGACCTGGCCGACCGCCATGACGCGCTGGTGATGGTCGACGACTCGCACGCGACCGGTTTCGTCGGCGCGCGCGGCCGCGGCACGCACGAGCTGCGCGGCGTGATCGATCGCGTCGACATTCTCACCGGCACGCTCGGCAAGGCGCTCGGCGGCGCGAGCGGCGGTTACACGTCAGGTCGCAAGGAAATCATCGCCTGGCTGCGGCAACGCTCGCGGCCGTACCTGTTCTCGAACAGCATTCCGCCGTTTATCGCGGCGGCGACCCTGCGCGTGCTCGACATGCTGGAAGCGGACACAGCGCTGCGCGCCCGCCTGTGGGAGAACGCCGCGCACTTTCGGGCTGGCTTGGCCACGGCAGGCTTCAACCTTGTACCCGGCGAGCATCCGATCATCCCGGTGATGCTCGGCGACGCGAAGGTTGCTTCCGAGTTCGCGCGCCGGTTGCTCGACGAGGGCGTGTACGTCATCGGCTTCTCCTACCCGGTCGTGCCCCAGGGCAAGGCGCGGATCCGCACGCAGATGTCGGCCGCGCACACGCGCGAGCAACTCGACCACGCGCTCGCCGCGTTCAGCAAGGTCGGCAAAGCGCTGGGCGTAGTCTAAAATCGCGCCCCTATGCACGCACTGGTCAAAGCCCGCTCAGCCCCCGGCATCGATCTGCAGGAGATCGCCAAGCCGGCGCCCGGTCCGAACGACATCCTGATCCGCGTCAAGCGCGCCGCCATCTGCGGCACCGACATGCACATCTACAACTGGGATGCATGGGCGCAGAAGACCATCCCGGTGCCGATGGCCGTTGGCCATGAGTACTGCGGCGAGGTCGTCGAAGTCGGCAGCGAAGTCTCCGGCTTCAAGGTCGGCGACCGCGTCTCCGGCGAAGGGCACATTACCTGCGGCTACTGCCGCAACTGCCGCGCCGGCCGGCGTCACCTGTGCCGCAACACCGTCGGCGTTGGCGTGAATCGGCCCGGGGCGTTTGCCGAATATGTGGTCATTCCCGCGTTCAACGCGTTCAAGCTGACGGCCGCGATCGACGACGAGATCGCCGCGATCCTCGATCCGCTCGGCAACGCCGTCCACACCGCGCTCGCGTTCGACGTCGTCGGCGAAGACGTGCTGATCACCGGCGCCGGGCCGATCGGCATCATGGCGGCGGCGATCGTGCGCTTCATCGGCGCGCGCAACGTCGTGATCACGGACGTCAACGACTACCGGCTGGACCTGGCGCGCAAGATGGGGGCGACGCTCGCGCTCAACGTCACGCGCGACAAGCTCGAAGACGCGATGAAGCAGCTCGGCATGCAGGAAGGCTTCGACGTCGGGCTGGAGATGTCAGGCAACGCCGCCGCGCTGCGCGACATGCTGCGCACGATGCATCACGGCGGCAGCATCGCGATGCTCGGCATCCCGCCGACGGAAGTCGCGATCGACTGGAACGAAGTGATCCTCAAGGGCCTGACGATCAAGGGCATCTACGGCCGGCAGATGTTCGAGACCTGGTACAAGATGGCCGCGCTGTTGCAGAGCGGCCTGAACATCCGTCCCGTCATCACGCACCGCCTGCCCTACACGCAATACCAGCACGCGTTCGAGATCATGGGCAAAGGGCAGTCGGGCAAAGTGGTGATGGACTGGGAGAAGGCGTAGGTCGAGCTAGTTCACGCTGCACGGGCAGTAGTAGTACACCTGCTTCGGATCCGTGAACCGCGACAGCCGCGCGAGCTCTTCTTCCAGCGGCGCGAACCAGCGCCGTGCACCTTCGATCAGTTGACGCTCCGGCGCCACCGCGCGCCCGAAGCGCGCCGCCATCGCCTGCGACTGCAACGCAATCGCCTGGCGCCAGCCGAGCGGCGGCTCGATGTACTCCACCTTGTAGTCGTCGCCGAGCTTGGCGAGCTTCGCCGCCGCGTTCAGCGCGTCCTTGTACGAGCCCAGATGATCCACCAGTCCGCGCTGGCTGGCATCGATGCCGGCCCAGACGCGGCCCTGCGCGACCGCGTCGATGTCGTCGAACGACTTCTTGCGCGCCGTCGCGACGTTGTCGACGAAGACGCTGTACGCGTGCTCGACCGACGTCTGCAGGATTTCCTTCGCCTGATCGTGCAGCGTGCGATCCAGCCGCAGCGAGTCCGCCAGCGGCGTCGTGCCGACGCCGTCGATCGTGATGCCGAACTTGCCGAGCGTGCGCTCCACCGTCGGAAACACCGCGAACACGCCGATCGAGCCGGTCAAGGTCGCCGGGCTCGCCCAGATCTCGTTCGCATCCATCGCGATGTAGTAGCCACCGGACGCCGCGACGCTGCTCATCGAAGCAACGACCGGCTTGCCGGCGTCGCGCAGCGCGTCGATCTCGCGGCGAATCACTTCAGACGCGAACATGCTGCCGCCGGGACTGTCGATGCGCAGCACGACGGCCTTGATGGCGTCGTTGTGTAACGCGTCCCGCAGCAAGCGCACGAGCGAATCCGAGCCGACCGTGCCGGGCGGCTGCTCGCCGTCGAGAATCTCGCCGGAAGCGACGACGACGCCGATGCGAGCGCCGTCCAACTGCAGCGCGCGCGTCGGACGCACCGCGGAGAGATAGTCCCAGTGCGGGATGCCGCGATACGTGTGCTCTTTCTCGTCTTCGCCCACGATCGCTTTCAGCTCTTCCTCGAACTCGCGGCGCGATTTCAGGTCCGTCACCAGCTTCTTGTCGAGCGCGACTGCGGCGAGATCGCCGCGCTGCTCCTTGGCGGACGCGGCAAAGTTGTTCGCGTAGTCGGCGACGGCGGTCTGATCGAGCTTGCGCGCCTTGACGATGCCGGCCTGGTATTGCGCCCACAGCGCGTTCAGCCACAGGAGGCTTTCCTCTTCTTCCTGCTCGGACATGTCGCTGCGGCTGAACTGGTCGGTGTACGACTTGAACTTGCCGGCGCGGAACACGTTGACGTCGACCTGCAGCTTGTCGATCACGCCTTTGAGGAACGTGCGGTAGTAGCCGAAGCCGTCGATCAGCACGAGGCCCTGCGGATCGAGATACACCTCGTCGGCCTGCGCCGCGAGGTAGTACTGCGCCTGGTCGTAGCCTTCGCCGAAGGCAATGACTTTCTTGCCGCTGGTGCGGAAGTCGCGGATCGCCGCGGACACTTCCTCGAGCTTCGCGACGCCGCCGCCGGACATGTGGCCGAGATCGAGCACCAGCACCTCGATGCGCTTGTCGGTCTTCGCCGCCTCGATTGCGTCGGTGAGATCGCGCACCAGCGTTTCGGCGCGCTGCTGACCGTACAGCTCGGCAATCGCGCGATCGAACGGATCGCCGGCGAGCTGCTCGACGAGCGTACCCTGCGGCGCGATCACCAGCGCGGCCTTGTGGGGCACGAGCGGAATACTCGGCGACAGTGCTGCGAAGATGAGCAGGAACGTCACCAGCAGCACGATCAGGTGCATCACCTTGCGCAGCGTGTCCAGCGCACGCCACACGAAGGTGAAGAAATTGACGATGGGTTTCATGGCGTGGCGTAGGTAATGCGGTAGATCGCGTCGGAAGTGTCGTCGGAGACCAGCATCGAGCCGTCCTCGAGCATCAGCAGATCGACCGGGCGGCCGAACACGTCGTCGCCGCGGTTGAAGCCGGTCGCGAACGGCTCGTACTTGACGGCCTTGTTGCCGTCCAGCTTCACGTGCGTGATGCGGTAGCCGTTCTTCTCTTTGCGGTTCCACGAGCCGTGCTCGGCGATGAACACGTCGCCGCGGTAGCCTTCCGGGAATTTGCCGGCGGTGTAGAACTTCACGCCGAGCGGCGCGACGTGCGCGCCGAGCGCCTGCACCGGCGGCGTCATCTTGCTGCACTCGCCAAGTTTGGCGAGCTGCGCATCCGGATCCTTGATGCCAGTGCCGTGGCAATACGGGAAGCCGAAGTCGAGCCCGGCGCGCGGCGCGACGTTCAGCTCGCACGGCGGCGCGTCGTCGCCGAGCCAGTCGCGGCCGTTGTCGGTGAACCACAGTTGCTTCGAGACCGGATGCCAGGTGAAGCCGACGGTGTTGCGGATGCCGCGCGCGAATACTTCCTGGCCGGAGCCGTCGGCGTTCATGCGCGTGATCACGCCGTACTTCGGCTCATTGCACACGTTGCACGGCGCGCCGATCGGAAAGTAGAGCTTGCCGTCGGGACCGAAAGCGATGTAGCGCCAGCCGTGATGCCCGTCTTTCGGAAAGTCGTCGCGCACGACTTTCGGCTGCGGCGGATTGTCGAGCGCGTTCTCGATGTCGTCGTAGCGCAGCAGCCGGCTGATCTCGGCGACGTACAACGCGCCGTCGCGGAATGCGACGCCGTTCGGCGTGTTGAGATTGTTGGCGATGACGTGGACGGCCGGCGTGCCCGCGGCGCCGGGTGCGCCGCTGACCGCGTAAACTTTGCCGCCGCGTGCGCGAGTGCCGACGAACAGCGTGCCGCGCTGGCCGAGCGCCATGGAGCGCGCGCCGGGAACCTGGTCGGTGTAGACCTCGAGCTTGAAGCCCGTCGGCAGACGGACGTTCTCGAGGACTTTGTCGGTCTTCGGGCTGGCGCTCGCAGCAGCCGCGGCGAGCGTCAGCGCCATGCAAAGCAATCCGTGAGTCACGCGCATTGAGCAATTCCTCCGCGCGTGCAGTGTACCTTGTAGGTCGGGCTTCAGCCCGATGCCCGTTACACCTTTTCTTCGATGCGAGCCGCTTTGCCGGTCAGGTCGCGCAGGTAGTAGAGCTTGGCGCGGCGCACGTTGCCGCGACGCTTCACCGTGATCGCGCCGATCGACGGGCTGTACGTCTGGAACACGCGCTCGACGCCTTCGCCGTGGGAAATCTTGCGCACCGTGAAGGACGAGTTGAAGCCGCGGTTGCGGCGCGCGATGACGATGCCCTCGTAAGCCTGCACGCGCTCACGATCGCCTTCCTTGACCTTCACCTCGACGACCACGGTGTCGCCCGGCGAGAAATCCGGAATCTTCTTGTCGAGGCCTTCGCTCTCGAGGCGGGCAATGATGTTGCTCATGTTGCTACCTACATTTCGGTCTTTGGCCGTTCAGTCTTGAATTCATCCAGCAGACGCCGCTCTTCGTCGCTGAGCGTCAGCTTCTCGATCAGCTCCGGCCGCCGCAGCCACGTTCGGCCCAGCGCCTGTTTCGTACGCCAGCGCCGGATCGCAGCGTGGTTACCGCTCGCGAGCACTTCCGGCACCGCACGTCCTTCGAACACTTCCGGCCGCGTGTAGTGCGGCCAATCCAGCAGCCCCGTCGCAAACGAATCCTGCAAAGCCGATTCGTCGTCGCCAAGCACGCCGGGCAGCAAGCGCACCACGGCATCGATCAGCACCAGCGCCGGCAGCTCGCCGCCCGAGAGCACGTAGTCGCCGATCGACACGCTCGCATCGATCTCCGACTCGATCAGTCGCTCGTCGACGCCCTCGTAGCGGCCCGCGAGCAACATCAATCCCGGCAGCTGCGCCAGCTCGCTCGCCAGCGCGTGCGTCAGTCGCTCGCCGTCCGCGGCCAGATAGATGCTGCGGCTCCCCGCCGGCAATCGCGCCTTCGCCGCACGGATCGCCGTGCGCGCCGGCTCGACCTTCAGCACCATTCCCGGCCCGCCGCCGTACGGTCGATCGTCGACCGTGCGATGGACGTCCGTCGCAAATTCGCGCGGCGTCGTCGCCTGCACCGCGACGCGGCCAGCTTCGATCGCGCGGCCCAGCACACCGACGCGCACCGCCTGCGCGACGAACTCCGGGAACAGCGTCACCACTTCGATGCGCATGTCCGCTCGCGTTCAGTTCACGACCAGTCGGCGGCCCAGTCGAACACGACACGCCCGGCGTCGAGATCGACCTTCACGATCCGCTCCCGGACGAAGGGCACCCAATGCTGCCGTTCGCCCCGGATGACGACCACCGGGCCCGCCGGCGTCGTCCGGAATTCCTCGATGCGTCCGAGCGGCTGATCGTCGCGCCCGAACGCGGCCAGTCCCTCGAGGTCGCTCCAGTAGTACTCGCCGGGCGCCGGCTCGGGCAGCTGCTCGCGCCCGACTGCAATCTCCGATCCCGTGACCAGGCGTGCTTCCTCCGGCGTTGCAACGCCGGCCAGCTTGGCGAGCACGCCCTTCGCCGTCACCTTGCCGTCTTCGACTTCGACCTCGCGCCACTGACCCGACCGTCCGAGCTGCCAGCGGCCGTAGTCGAGAATGTTGCCGGGCGGATCCGTGAACGACTGAATCCTGACCCAGCCCTGGACTCCGAACGCTCCGCCGACCTGGCCGAGAACGACGCGCCGGGGCACGTTCGTAATGGCGTCAGGTCAGGCCGCGACGGCCTGCTTGCGATGCTTCTTGACCAGCTCCGCAACGCGCTCCGAGGGCTTCGCGCCTTTGCCGACCCAGTAGTCGATGCGCTCCAGGTTCAGCTCCAGGCGGCGCTGCTTGCCGGCCGGAATCGGGTTGAAGTAGCCCACCTGCTCCAGGGTCGTGCCGCCCTGGCGGATGCGGCTGTCCGTGACGACGACGTGGTAGAAGGGCTGCTTCTTCGCCCCGCGGCGGGTAAGCCGGATCGTGACCATTGCTGCAAAAGCCTCTGGGAATCTTAAGGAAGACTGGCGGTTCAGCCGGGAGGTCCCTCCCGGTAAAAGGGCGCGAATGTTACCCGAGGCAAAGGGTTATGGCTACAAGAACGGGGCCGTTCAACCCGGCGGGAACCGGCCGCCGCCGAAGGCCCCCATCAGGCGCCGCAGCCCGCCGCCCTTCGACATGGCCTTCATCATCTTCTGCATCTGCAGGTAATTCTTCAGGAGCCGGTTGACCTCCGAGACATGGACCCCGGACCCGGCGGCGATCCGGCGTTTCCGGGAGGCGTCGATGGTCTTGGGATAGCGCCGCTCGCCGGGTGTCATCGAACGGATGACAGCGATCTGGCGCTTGATCTCCTTGTCGTTGGCCTGCGGCGCCTGGGCCGCCTTGCCCGCCAGCTGCGCCGGCAGCTTGTCCACGAGCGCGCTCAGGCCGCCCATCTTCTCGACCTGCTGCAGCTGGTCGTGCAGGTCCTCGAGGTCGAAGTCCTTGCCCTTCTTGAGCTTGCGGGCCAGCTTCTCGGCCTGCTCGCGATCGACCGTCTTGGTGACGTTCTCGACCAGCGCCAGCACGTCGCCCATGCCGAGGATGCGCGAGGCGACGCGATCCGCCTGGAACACCTCGAGCGCTTCGGTCTTCTCGCCCGTGCCCATGAACAGGATCGGCTTGCCGGTGATGTGCCGCACCGAAAGCGCTGCGCCGCCGCGCGCATCGCCATCGGTCTTGGTCAGCACCACGCCGGTCAGATTCAGCGCCTCGCCGAACGCGCGCGCGGCGTTGACCGCGTCCTGGCCGGCCATGCTGTCCACGACGAACAGCGTTTCGGTCGGCGTGACCGCCGCGCTGATGTCGCGGATCTCGACCATCATCTCGTCGTCGACGTGCAGGCGACCCGCGGTGTCGACGATGAGCACGTCGAACAGCGAGCGCCGCGCCTCGTCGAGCGCTTCGCGCGCCAGCGAGACCGCCGGTTTCTGCGGGTCGGACGGATAGAAGCCGATGTCCAGCTGGGCCGCGAGACGCTCCAGCTGCAGGATGGCGGCGGGGCGATAGACGTCGGTGCTCGCGAGCAGCACTTTCTTGCGCTCGCTCTCCTTGAGCCACTTGGCGAGCTTGGCCGCCGAAGTCGTCTTGCCGGCGCCCTGCAGGCCCGCCAGCAGGATCACGACGGGCGGCTGCGCGCGCAGGTTGAGCGGCCGCACGCCCTCGCCCATCAGCGCGATCAGCTCGTCGTTGATGATGCGGACCAGCGTCTGGCCGGGCGTCAGGCTCTTTTCGAGCTCCAGGCCGACGACCTTGCCGCGCACGGCGTCGATGAAAGTCTTGACCACCGGCAGCGCCACATCGGCCTCGAGCAGCGCCATGCGCACCTGGCGCAGCGTCTCAGCGATGTTCTCGTCGGTCAGGCGCCCGCGGCCGCGCAGGCTTTCGATGACGCCCTGCAGGCGCTCGGTCAGTTTGTCGAACATGGGTGGAAGTCGGGAGCGGTTGGCTTAAGCAGTAGCGGCTAGTTTAGAGTACCCCATCGCCGGCCACCTCATCCGCCCCACCGACCCTCGTGCTCTCCGTCGTCGTTCTTGCGTGCTATCTGGCGTGCGCCGCGTGGCTCGCGTCCAGCGTTTATCGCGCCGGCGAGCATGCCGCCCACGGCCGCCGCGTCGCGGGCCTGGCCCTCGGCGTCATCGCGCTGGTGCTGCACGCGATCCTGCTGTGGCACGGGCTGTTCTCGCGGCCGGTCCTGTCTTTCACCATCGCCGAGACCGCTTCGCTGATCGGCTGGCCGATCGGTCTGATCGCAATCGCCGCGTCGTGGCTGCGGCCGCGCTTCGCTGGCATCGGGGCAGTGCTCACCGTGATTGCCGGCGTCGTCGCCGGCACGACCGACGAAGGCGTGGCTGTGTACGCACTGGAGCGGCCCAACTGGGAGATCGGCGCGCACATCGTGTTGTCCACCCTCGCGTATGCATTGCTGACGATCTCCGTCGCGCTGACGATCGCATTGCGCATGCTCGATGCGCGCTTGCGCAGCCGCCGGCCGCTCGGTTGGCTGACGACGCTGCCGTCCGTCGAAGCGCTCGAGTCCGCCGCGTTCCAGGCGCTCGCTGCCGGATTCGCGGTGCTAACGCTCGCGCTGTTCAGCGGCTTCGTGTTCGTCGACAACCTGTTCGCGCAGCATCTCGTTCACAAGACGGTGTTGTCGTGCCTCGCATGGGTCGTGTTCGCCGTGCTGCTGTTCGGCCGCTGGCGCTTCGGCTGGCGCGGACGCACGGCGGCGAACTGGGCGCTGAGCGGATTCGCACTGCTGGGGCTGGCGTACTTCGGCTCGAAGATCGTGCTCGAATCCATCCTCGGCCGGCACTGGGGCTAGCGCTCGCAAACTACGGGCCGTGTACTTTCTCACGCTGTCAGCATCGACTCTGTTCGTGATCGCCATCGCGACCGCGCTCTGTGGCGCGTTCGCGGGCTTCATGCTCGGCGCGCGGCGCGCCCGCACGCGTCGCGCGCAGCGGCCGATCACTCCGAGTGAGCCCGCGGCAGCGGCCGATCGCTCGCAGCTCGCCGACAAGATGCTCGGGCTCGATGCGATCAGCGTCGAGGACATCATGATCCCGCGCGGCGAGATCGCTTTCGTGGACGTCAGCGACGACTGGGACACGATCCTCGACGTGCTGCGCTCCACGCCGCACACGCGGCTGCCGGTCTGCCAGGGCAACCTCGACAACATCGTCGGCATCCTGCACATGAAGAAGGTTGCGCGTGCAGTCGTGCGCGGCGACTTCGATCGCGATCATCTGCTGGACCTGGCGCGCGAGCGCGAAGCGTATTTCGTCCCCGAAGGCACGACGCTCGACGTGCAGCTGCTGAACTTCAAGCGCGACCGCCGCCGTATCGCGCTGGTCGTGGACGAATACGGCGACATCCAGGGACTGGTGACGCTCGAGGACATCCTCGAGGAAGTCGTCGGCGAATTCACCAGCGCGCCCGCGACGCTGCACAAGGACATTCATCGCGATCCGGACGGCAGCTACGTCGTGAACGGCGCGATCAACGCGCGCGTGCTGAACCGTACGCTCGGCTGGAACCTGCCGACCAACGGTCCGCGCACGCTCAACGGCCTGATCGTCGAATACCTGGAGACGTTGCCGCAGGCAGGCACAGTGCTGCGCCTCGGCGATCTGACGATCGAGATCCTGCAGACGGTCGACAACAGCGTGAAGACTGCGCGCATCCGGCCGGCGCCCGCAACGACGCTCGACGAGCGCTCAAAAGGCGCTGCGTAACGCGTCCGCGAGGCGCTCGACGCCGATCACCTGCAACCCTTCGATCGCGCGCCGCGGCTTGTTCGCCTCCGGCACGATCGCGCGCTCGAAGCCGTGCTTGGCCGCCTCGCGCAGGCGCTCCTCGCCGTACGGCACGGGACGGATTTCTCCCGCCAGTCCCAGCTCGCCGAAGCATACGAGACGCCCGGCCAGCGGCTCGTCACGCGCGCTCGAGACAGTCGCGAGCACGGCGGGCAGATCGGCCGCCGTTTCCGAAATGCGCACGCCGCCGACGACGTTGACGAAAACGTCGCGCCCGGAAGTCGCGACGCCGCCGTGCCGGTGCAGCACCGCGAGCAGCAGCGCGAGCCGGTTCGCTTCGAGACCGACTGCAACGCGGCGTGGGTTCATGCCTTGAGCATCGTCGGTGAGCGCCTGCACTTCGATCAGCATCGGCCGGCTGCCTTCACGCGCCACCATCACTGCGCTGCCGCTGACGGGCTGTGCGTGGTGCGAAAGGAAGATCGCCGACGGATTCTTCACTTCCCGCAGGCCCTGCTCGGTCATCGCGAACACGCCGACTTCGTTGGCGGCGCCGAAACGGTTCTTGACCGCGCGCACCAGGCGGAAGCGACTGCCGGCATCGCTCTCGAAATACAGCACGGTGTCGACCATGTGCTCGAGGATGCGCGGGCCCGCGATCACGCCCTCCTTCGTCACGTGACCGATGATCAGCACCGACACGCCGGTGGCTTTCGCGAAGCGCACCAGCGCGGCGGCGGACTCGCGCACCTGCGAGGCCGATCCCGGCGAGGACTCGACTTCGCTCGCGAACATCGTCTGGATCGAGTCGATGACGAGCACCCGCGAGCCGGCGCCGCGCGCGTGCTCGATGATCGTGTCGACCGACGTTTCCGCGAGCAGTTGCAGCGTGTCGCCGGTCAACCCGAGGCGCCGCGCGCGCAGACTGACCTGGCGCAGCGATTCCTCGCCGGTGACGTACAGCGTCGGCGTCGCGCGGCTCAGGGCGTCGCCGGCCTGCAGCAGCATCGTTGACTTTCCAATACCGGGGTCGCCGCCCAGCAGCGCCACGGAGCCCAGCACCAGGCCGCCGCCCAGGACGCGATCGAGCTCCTCGAGCCCGGTCGGCACGCGCGGCTCGTCGCGCTCAGCGACCTGCGACAACCGCTGCGGCTCGCCGCTGGTCGCGGCCAGCGCGCGCCGCTCCGGCTTGCCGCGGGCCACCGCAACGCGCCGCAGCGAGTCGCCGGCGCCGCACATCGGGCACAGGCCCTGCCATTGCAGGCTTTCGTTGCCGCACTGGTCGCAGACGAACACTTCGCGGGATTTCGCCATGGTTCTCCGTTCGGTCGAGACAAGGACGTGATCGGCATTCCTACAGTAGCGCATGGCGCTGTCGGACAGGTGCCGCAGTCGACGCGGGCTGTGACGCTTTCCTGCGATTTGCCGGCGGGCCATTCGTCTATACTCGCGCCGGTTTTCGCTCGAGGTGCTGGGTGGCGGCAAGACTGGCGCGATTTTCCTGGCTTCCCGGGGGGCTGGCAGCAGCCTTCGTCATCGTGGTCGGGCGCCTGATCTCCTCTACGACGTACGCGCCGGTCGAGCTGATGCTGTACGACCGCGTGATGCGCGCCACGCCGGCGACGCCCGCGTCCGACGTCGTGGTCATCGCCATCGACGACGCCAGCATTGCCCGCCTCGGCGCGTGGCCCTGGCCGCGCGACGTCCACGCCAGCCTGATCGACCACCTCAACTCCGCCGGCGTGCGCGTCGTGGCCTTCACGGTGCCCATCGACACCTCGCCGCGGACCAGCGAAGCGGAGCGCCTGCGCGCCGCGCTCGCGCTGCTTGAATCCTCGGACCTCGGCGGCTCCGAGCAGGCGCAGTCGCTGCGCCGGCTGCTCGGCGAGTCGAGCGCCGGCCGCGATCCGGATGCGCACCTGGCGCAGGCGATGGCCGCGCACGGCAACGTCGTGCTGCCGGTCGACGTCCGCCTCGCCGATAGCGCCGGTGGAAAACCCGAATTGCCCGCACGTCTTTTCCCGGCAGGCGAGGCCGCAGCGCTGCGAGCCGCGCGGCCGGCCAACATCGTCGCCGCGCCCGGCCCGGTGCTGGCGCGCGCGGTCGCAGCAGTCGGTCACACTCAGACGATCGCCGACGGCGACGGAACCGTGCGCGCCGATGCGGCCGCGTTGCGCGTCAGCGAGGATACGATGGTGCCGTCGCTGGCGACGGCAGTCGCGACGCGCGCGTTCGGCGTCGCGCCGGCGGACCTGACGTTCGGTTCAGGCGATGCACTGCATCTCGGCGACCAGGTGCGGCCGCTCGGACCCCAGCTGACGATTCGCCCGCACTACTTCTCCGCACAGCCGGCGCCGTTCAAGCAGTACCCGTACTGGCAGGCGATGTCCGGCGCGATTCCCGCCGAGCAACTGCGCGACAAGATCGTGATCATCGGCTTCGCGGACTCGGCCCTCGCTGCGCCGGGCACGGTCACAACGCCTGTGAGCAGCGCGTCGCCAGCTGTACTGACGATCGCGAGCAGCGTGACGAGCCTGAGTACCGGCAAGGTCTACTCGCGGCCCTCGTTCGCGGTCGCGCTCGAGTGGGTGGTCGCACTCGCGGTGATCGCATTCGCTGCCTTCGCGTTGCCGTTCGCCGGAATCGGTTTCGGCGCGCTCGGCGCCGTGCTGCTGATCGCGATCCTCATCGTCGCCGAGATCGGCCTGCTCAGCTCATCGCTGGTGTGGGTGCGACTGGTGCTGCCGTGTCTGGCGACGCTCGTCGGCTACGGGCTGTTCCTGCCGGGCGAGCTGATGCGGCGCGCGACCGGCCGCAACGAGGACGCGAAGAATGCGTCCGCCGCGAGCCTGCGCAATCTGGGCCAGACCTTCCAGCGCCAGGGACAGCTCGACCTGGCGTTCGAAACCTACCGGCGCTGCCCGCTGGACGCCGCGACGATGGAGCTGCTGTACCTGCTGGGCAACGACTTCGAGAAGCGGCGACAGGCGCAGAAGGCTTCCAACGTCTACAGCTACATCGCGGCGCGCGACCCGAACTATCGCGATCTGCGCGCGCGACGCGCACGCCTGAAAGAGCAACCGCAGACGCGCAATGTCCCGCCGACGCCTACACCGCCGCCGCACACTGCGCCGGAGCTCGAGACGCAGCCGTCCGATCCCGATATGGCATATCCGGCGCCGCGCCACGCGCGCGCGACGCGCACGCTCGGCCGCTACGAGATCGAGCGCGAGCTCGGCAAGGGCGCGATGGGCACCGTCTATCTCGGGCGCGATCCGAAGATCAATCGCGTGGTCGCGATCAAGGCGATTCCGCTCGCCGAAGAATTCGAGGAGAACGATCTGCAGGAGGCGCGCGCGCGCTTCTTCCGCGAGGCCGAGATGGCCGGCCGGCTCAACCATCCGTCGATCGTGACGGTCTATGATGCAGGCGAGGACCAGGGCCTGGCCTACATCGCGATGGAATACCTGCGCGGCACGCACCTCAGCACTTTTACAGAAGCTGCGCGCATCCTTCCTTTCAAAAATACGATGCTGTTGGTCGCGCGGCTGGCGGACGCCCTCTACTATGCGCACCGCCAAAACGTGGTCCACCGCGATATCAAACCGGCTAATATAATGTTCAATCCCGACACGGATGAGTTGAAGATCACCGATTTCGGTATCGCACGCCTCACCGATACAAGCCGAACCAAAACGGGAATCGTCCTGGGCACACCCTCATTCATGTCGCCGGAACAGCTGGAAGGTCGACCGCTCGACGGACGCTCCGACCAGTTCGCCCTCGGTGTCAGCCTGTATCAATTGCTCTGCGGACAGCTGCCGTTTCGCGCCGAGTCGATGCCCCGCCTGATGCAGAAGATCGCGACCGAGCCGCACGCCGCCGTCCGCCTGGTGCGTCCCGAGTTGCCCGAGTGCATCGATCCGATCATCGCGCATGTGCTGTCGAAGTCCGCTGACGACCGCTACCCACACTGCGGCGAGTTCGCGAGCGCGTTGCGGGCCTGCGCCGGCCCGGCAGATGCGCTGCAGGCTCCGGAGCCCAAGCACGAGTGGCTGATCCCGTGAGCGCGCACCGGGAGGCCCAGTAGTGCGCGGCAAGATCCGCTCGGTCGGCCTGACGGACGTCGGCCGCGTGCGCGAGCACAACGAGGACACGATCGGCGTCGACGCCGACATCGGCCTGTTCGTCCTCGCCGACGGCATGGGCGGCTACAACGCCGGCGAAGTCGCGAGCGGCATCGCGGTCAAGACCGTCATGAGCCTGGTCAAGGAAGCGGTCGAGCACCAGGACATGAGCTCGGCCGATCCGGAGAGCGGACTCGCGCGCCCGAGCATCGTGCTGCGCGACGCGATCGCCCGGGCCAACAAGATCATCTACCAGACCGCCAAGACCCAGCCGCAATGCGAAGGCATGGGCACGACGATCGTCTCCTGTCTGTTCTTCGACAATCGCGTGGCGATCGCCCACGTCGGCGATTCCCGCCTGTACCGGCTGCGGGCGAATCGCTTCGAGCAGATGACGATGGACCATTCGCTGCTGCAGGAGCTGGTGGACCGGGGTTTCTACTCGCAGGCCGAGGCGCAGCGGGCGACCAACAAGAACTACGTCACACGCGCGCTCGGCGTCGAGCCGACGGTCGAGGTCGAGGTGCACGAGCAGCCGGTGCAGAAGGGGGATTTCTTCGTCCTGTGCTCGGACGGGCTGTCCGACATGGTCGAGGACGACGATATCCACTTAACTATGAGCACCTTTAGTGCTAGTCTTGAAACGGTCGCTAAGCAATTGATTCAGCTATCGAACGACAACGGCGGACGCGACAATGTGTCCATCATCCTTGCTCAAGTTGTGGACTCGTTCGCAGCGAAGACTGGGGTAGTTGACAGAATCTTGCGGTGGTTCGGCTAGCATCCGCATGCCCTGCGGGGCTTCACGTTGGTCAGTCGGGAGTTTCGAGGACCTTACATGGCACGGTTGATCCTTAGCCTCGATGGTTCGGTCATGGCCGAATACAACATGAACAAGGAGCGTTACACGATCGGTCGGCTGCCGGACAACGACATCCGCATCGACAACCCTGCCGTGAGCGGTCATCACTCGCTGATCATCAACATTCTCAACGATTCGTTCCTCGAAGATCTCAACAGCACCAACGGCACCTACGTCAACGGCAAGCTGATCAAGAAGCACGCGCTCCAGCACGGCGACGTCGTCACTGTCGGTCATCACCAGCTGCGCTTCGTCGACACGCAGAGCTCGGACAACGAGCCGGACGAGTTCGAGAAGACGATGGTGATCACGCCGGGCTCGGCAGTCGCTGCGGCCGCGGCCAAGAAAGCATCGGCGATCGCGCCGCCGCCGCCGGCTCCGAAAGCTTCCGGTACTACCGCGACGGCGATCCGCGCGGTGCCGTCGAGCTCCAGCGCCACGGGCGAACATCCGGTCGCGTTGCCGAAGGCAAAGCTGCAAGTGCTGAGCGGCGCATTCGCGGGACGCGAGCTCGAGCTCAACAAGGCGCTGACGACGCTCGGCCGTCCGGGCGTGCAGGTCGCGGCCATCACGCGCCGCGCCGACGGCTTCTTCATCGTGCACGTCGACAGCGGCAAGCCGAACGACTATCCGCACGTCAACGGCAGCGGCATCGGCGAACAAGCGCGCAGGTTGCAGGACAACGACGTGATCCTGCTCGCCGGCGTGAAGATGGGATTCTTTGAGGGGTGAGACCGGATGAACGACGGCGCAGGATGCGCCGGCCGGACGACGCGCAGGAAGCTCCCTGCCACCTACCCCTCTTCTCTCCGCACTCTCTCTGCGATCCGGCAGAACAACTCATACGCGATCGTGTCCGCGAACGACGCGACGCGCTCCGCCGGCAATCCCTTTCCCCACAGCGTGACTTCGTCGCCCACTGCGACACCCGGCAGCTCCGTCGCGTCCAGCATCGTCATATCCATCGACACGCGGCCGACGACCGACACCTCGCGGCCGTTGATCAACGCCGGAGCGCCGGCATGCATGCAGCGGGGATAGCCATCACCGTAACCGACTGCGGCGACAGCGATGCGCGTGCGCCGCTTGGCGCGCCAGACGCCGTTGTAGCCGATGGCCTCGCCCGCCGCGACGTTGCGCACGGCGATGACCTGAGTCGTGAACGTCATCGCGGGCAGCAGGCCGAGATCGGCGGCGCTGCGTTCGGCGAAGGGCGAAGCGCCGTAGAGCATCAGGCCGGGCCGGACCCACTCGCCGTGCGCATCCGGCCACGCGATGATGCCCGCGGAGTTGGCGATGCTGCGCTCCAGCCGCAACGGTGCGCTCAGCGCGCGAAAGCGATCGAGCTGTAGCCGGGTTTCGAGACCGCCCGCGTTTTCTGCGCTGGCCAGATGCGTCAGCAGGCGCAGCGTCCCCACCGCAGGGCAGCTGGCGAGCCGCGTGTGCGCGGCAGCGAACTCCTCCGTTTTGAAGCCGAGGCGATTCATGCCGCTGTCGACCTTCAGCCAGACCGCGAACCGATGCGTTCCGGCGTACTGCTCCAGCATCGCGATCTGCTCGAGCGAATGCACGACGAGCTGCAGATCGTGATTGGCCGCAGCGTCGAGCTGATCGGCGGCGAACACTCCTTCCAGCACGACGATCGGATGTGAGATGCCCGCCTCCCGCAGCGCAAGCGCTTCCTCGACGCGTGCGACGGCGAATGCATCCGCAGCAGCGAGTGCGCGTGCTGCGTACTCGAGACCATGACCGTACGCGTTGGCTTTGACGGCGGCGATGACCCGTGCGCCCGGAGCGAAGCGGCGGACGACCGCGAGATTGTTGCGCAGGGCGGCGGCGTCGACGGTGACGACCGGAGCGCTGCTCACGCGTCCCCGTAGGCGTATTCGGGGGCGAAGTTCTCGAACTTCGTGTACCTGCCGAGGAACGTCAGCTGCACGTCGCCGATCGGCCCGTTACGCTGCTTGGCGATGATGATGTCGGCGATGCCCTTGCGTGTGGTGTTCGGGTCGTAGACCTCGTCGCGGTAGATCATGACGATCAGGTCCGCGTCCTGCTCGATGGCGCCCGACTCGCGCAGGTCGGACATCACCGGCTTCTTGTCGGTGCGCTGCTCGACGCTGCGGTTGAGCTGCGACAGCGCGATCACCGGCACCTTGAGCTCCTTGGCGAGCGCCTTGAGCGAGCGCGAGATCTCGGAGATCTCGGTCGCGCGGTTTTCCTTCGTGCCCTGCACCTGCATCAGCTGCAGGTAGTCGAGCACGATCAGGTCCAGGCCATGCTCGCGCTTCAGGCGGCGCGCACGCGCGCGCACGTCGGTCGGCGTCAGCGCGCCGGTGTCGTCGATGAAGATCTGCGCCGACTTCATCATGTTGATCGCGGTATTGATGCGCGACCATTCCTCGTCGCCGAAGTTGCCGGTGCGCAGGTGCCCCTGGTCGACGCGGCCGAGCGAGGAGATCATGCGGAAGGCGAGCTGCTCGCGCGACATTTCCATGCTGAAGATGCCGACTTTGGCCTTGGCGGGGCCGAACGCGGCGTTCTCCGCGATGTTCAGCGCGAAGGTGGTCTTGCCCATCGAGGGCCGGCCGGCGACGACGATCAGGTCGCCCTTCTGCAGGCCTGCGGTCATCTCGTCGAGCTTGTTGAAGCCGGTGCTGACGCCGGTCAGCGCGCCGCTCGACTGGTGCAGCAGGTCCAGGCGGTCGATCACCGCGCCGAGCTCTTCTTTCAGCGCGATGAACCCCGAGCCGGTCTTGTTGCCGGCCTCGGCGATTTCGAACACGCGCCGCTCGGCCTCGTCCACGATCTCGCTGGCAGCGCGGCCTTCGGGGTCGAAGGCGCTGGAGGCAATCTCGCCGCCCACTGTAATCAGGCGACGCAGCGTCGAACGCTCACGCACCGCGTCCGCGTAAGCGCGCACGTTGGCGGCGCTCGGCGTATCACGCACCAGACCGGCGAGATAAACCAGCCCGCCGGTCTGCTCGCCGCTTCCTTTGCGCTCCAGCCACTCCGACAGCGTCACCGCATCGGACGGCTCGCCGCGGCCTGCGAGCTCGGCGATCGCTTCGAAGATCAGCTGATGATCGCGGCGGTAGAAGTCGTCGGCGACCAGCCGGTCGGCGATCGTGTCCCAGGCGCGGTTGTCGAGCATGAGCGCGCCGAGCACCGCCTGCTCGGCTTCGATCGAATGCGGCGGTACGCGGATCTCGTCGACCGCAGCCTTGTCGCGCGCGCGGCGCGGCCCGACGACTGCGACTTTGGATTCAGGCTCGGCCATGGCCTGAAGCCCGACCTACTCTTCGGCGACGATCGTGACCGGCAGATCGACGGTGACGTCGGTGTGCAGGTGCAGCTGCACGACGTGCTCGCCGGCCTGGCGGATCGGGCCGTGCGGCAGACGCACTTCGGAGCGCTCGACCTCGAAGCCGGCCTTGCTGGTGGCTTCGGCGATGTCGGACGTGCCGACCGAGCCGAACAGCTTGCCTTCGCCGCCGGCCTTCGCCGTCAGCGACAGCTTGAAGCCCGCGAACTTGGCTGCGCGCGCCTGCGCCTTCGACAGCTCGTCACCCGCCGCCTTCTCCAGCTCATGGCGACGCGCTTCGAACTTGGCGATGTTGTCCGCCGTGGCGAGCGTCGCCTTACCTTGCGGCAACAGGAAATTACGGCCGTAGCCGGGCTTCACCTTGACGCGGTCGCCGATGTTGCCGAGGTTGGCGACCTTTTGCAGCAGAATGATTTCCATGAGAACCCCTACACCGAGTCACAAAACCAGTTTACACGTTGGGTCTACAGGCTCGCCGGCCGGCTCGGCCGCAGCCAATTATCGATGAACCCCCAGCTCGCCAGGACGAACATGGTCACGATGTTCGACACCGGCACGACCAGGAGTACGTAGATCGCCGCCAGCCAGCCGAGCTTGAACCGACCCCCGGCGCGGCTGCGATGCGCCGCAGCCAGCCCCTGGAAGGTCAGCGCGATGAGCGCGACCGAGGTGAGCCACGAGATCAGCACGAAGTCGGTGATCATCGCGAGCACGAACAGCACGGTCACAGCGACGCCGAGCGCGACACCGAGGCGCAGCCGCTGATACTCGGCGCCGAACGCGCCGGCCTCCGGGCCCAGCAGCGAATCCCACCAACGACCCAGCAGCAGCACGCCGAACACCATCGCCAGCGCGATTGCGCCGAGCGCGCCCCACATCGGCGGCGCGAACGCCGCGACGATCGCATCGCGATCGGCCTGCTTGAGCTCCGGCGCCTGCATCGCGTCCACCAGCTGCGTCAGCGGCCCTTTCCACGCGCCGATCGGATCTGTCAGCGCGACATCCACGACAGCTAGCAACACCGCGACGGCAAGCACAGCGACCTGGAAGCACAGATTCAGCGAGCCAGTGCGCTTCAGCAGCACCGCGAGCGCCAGCGGACTGAAGAACGCCAGCAGGATGCCGGGGTATGTACCCGCCATGACTGTCGGCGCCAGCGAGAACACGATCCCACACTGCACGCCAGCGCCGACGGCAGCGGCGGCGAGACCGAGCTTCGCATCGAAGCGCAGCACGGTCAGAACGGGAATCGCGCACGCAAGCAGCGTGAACGGCAGCAACATCTGCGCCAGCGCGCCGCAGAACGCGATCGCGACGATCGGGCGCCACGGGTGCTCTGTCAGCCAGGCGGCTATTGCACGATGCATGGTCACGCGCGCCGCGCATGAAGCGCGACACGCACCTCGCTACGACAGCTCAGTGCTGATCGGTGTACGGCAACAGCGCCAGGTAACGCGCGCGCTTCACGGCGACGGCGAGCTGACGCTGATAGTGCGACTTCGTCCCGGTGATCCGGCTCGGAACGATCTTGCCGGTCTCCGTGATGTAGCTCTTCAGGATGCCGAGATCCTTGTAGTCGATCTGCTCGATGCCTTCGGCAGTGAAGCGGCAGAACTTGCGGCGGCGGAAAAAACGGGCCATGAGAGGTCTCCGAAAGAGTGCGGGGCGTTATCAGGCGTCGGCGCGCGGCGAATCGTCGTCGCCGTCGTCCGCGAAGCGCTCGTCGCGCGTCTCGTCGTCGCCCTTGGCCATCGGCGAAGGCTCGGTGACCGCGGCGTCCATCTTGATCACGAGGTGGCGCAGCACCGCGTCGCTGAACCGGAACGCGCCGGTCAGCTCGCTCAGCGTCTTGCTGTCGCTCTCGATGTTCATCAGAACGTAGTGGGCCTTGTGGACCTTCGCGATCGGGAACGCCAGCTGGCGCCGGCCCCAATCCTCGAGGCGATGCACGGTGCCATGGCCGGCCGCGATCATGCCCTTGTAGCGCTCCAGCATCGCCGGAACCTGTTCACTCTGGTCGGGATGGACCAGGAAAACGATCTCGTAATGTCGCATTGCTGCTCCTCGTGGATGTGCCTCCCGTCAGCGAGAATCTGCGGTGAGGCAAGGAGTTACCGCCGAGCGGGTGCTCAACGGGGGCGCGAATCGTACCGGAAGAAGGCCCGCGAGGCCAGCGGATCCGCGACTTACCGCCGCTGCCGCGCCGCTTCGAACAGCAGCACCCCGGCCGCCACCGACACGTTCAGGCTTTCCACGGCGCCGGCCATCGGGATGCCGACCAGGGCGTCGCAGTTCTCCCGGGTCAGGCGGCGCAAGCCCGCCCCCTCGGCGCCCAGCACCAGCGCCAGGGGCCCGGTCAGCTTGCTCTCGAACAGCGATTGCGGCGCCTGGTCGTCGGCGCCGATGACCCAGATCTCGCGCTCCTTCAGCCAGCGCAGGGTGCGCGCGAGGTTCACGACCTGGATCAGCGGCATCGTCTCTGCGGCGCCGGATGCGACCTTGCGCACCGTCGGCGTGAGGCCGGCGGCCCGGTCCCGCGGCACGATGACCGCGCTCGCGCCGGCGGCGTCTGCCGTGCGCAGGCATGCGCCGAGATTGTGCGGGTCCTGCACGCCATCGAGCACGAGCAGCAGCGGCGGCGCCGTCGCGCGGTCGAGCAGCTCGTCGAGCGCGCCTTCGCCCTGCGGACCGAGCGCGCGAATCTGCAGGCACGCGCCCTGATGCCGCTCGTTGCCCGCGAGTCGATCGAGCTCGCGAGCGTCGCGCGATTCGGTGCGCACGCCTGCTGCTTGCGCGAGGCGCTGCAACTCGATCGAGCGCGCGTCCTCGCGGCCCTTCTGCAGGACCAGCAACGAAGCGCGCTCGGGATGCTGCTGTAACAGCGTGCGAACCGCGTGCAACCCGAAGACGACCGTCGTCTCGGTCATCGGCGGCGATCCTTACGACGCTGCCACGGGCCGCGGATCGCACGGCCCGCGCTGTCGGCGAGCTCGAAGTCGATCTTGCGCTCGTCGATGATGACGTTGATGAGCCGCACGCGCAGGTGATCGCCGAGCCGGAACACGCGGCCGCTGCGCCCGCCGACCATGCGATAGCCGGAGCTGTCGCGCGAGAAATAGTCGGTGCCGAGCGCGCTGACGTGCACCAGTCCGTCGACCTGCACGCCTTTCACCTGCACGAACAGGCCGAAGTCGACGACGCCCGTGACCAGCGCATCGAATTCCTCGCCGAGCTTGTCGCGCATGTATTCGCACTTGAGCCACGACAGCGCATCGCGCGTCGCTTCGTCGGCGCGCCGCTCCTTGAACGAGCACTGCTGACCGAGCGCGGCCATCGCGCCCGCCGACCACGGGAATGTCTCGGCGGTGCCGCCGCGAAGAATGTGGCGGATGCCGCGATGGACCATGAGATCCGGATAGCGGCGGATCGGCGACGTGAAGTGCGCGTACTCCGGCAACGCAAGACCGAAGTGACCGACGTTCTCCGGCTGATACACCGCCTGCGGCATCGAGCGCACGACCACCGTCTGGATCAGATGCGCTTCTTCGCCGCCGACGACCTGCTGCAGCACGGCGCTCAGGTCCTGCGGCGTCAGATCGCGATCCGTCGGTAGCTGGATGCCGAACCCGCGCAGGAACGTGCGCAGCGTTTCGAGCCGCTCGTCCTCGGGCTTGCCGTGCACGCGGTACAACGTCGGCAGGTGATGCTTCTTGAGGAAGCGCGCCGCTTCGACGTTCGCGGCGATCATGCATTCCTCGATCAGCCGGTGCGCATCGTTGCGCGTCGACTCCACGAATGCGGCGATCTTTCCTGCGGCGTCGAAGCGCACCTTCAGCTCCGGCGCGTCGAAGTCCAGCGCGCCGCGCTGGGTGCGCGCTTGCAAGAGTGCTTTGAAGACTGAATAGAGCTGCATGAGCTGCGGACCGACAGCGACGACTTCCGCTTCGTGTCCCGCAGCCGGATTGGCGAGATACGCCGCGACCTTGGTGTAGGTCAGGCGCGCGGCCGAGCACATCACGCCCTCGAAGAAACGTGCGCGCGTCACTTTGCCCTGCGGGCTGACGCGCATCTCGCAGACCATGCAGAGCCGATCGACCTGCGGATTCAGCGAGCACAGCCCATTCGACAGCGCCTCGGGCAGCATCGGCAGGACGCGGTTCGGAAAGTAGACGGACGTGCCGCGGTTCTGCGCTTCCTTGTCGAGCGCGGAATCCTGGCTGACGTACGTCGCCACGTCGGCGATTGCGACGACGAGCCGCCAGCCGCCGCGCACTTCCTCGCAGTACACGGCGTCGTCGAAGTCGCGGGCGTCTTCGCCGTCGATCGTGACCAGCGGCAGCTCGCGCAGATCTTCGCGTCCGCGCTTGGCGGCGGCGGACACGCTGCGACCGAACGCTTCGGCCTCGGCAACTGCGTCGCGTGGAAACTCGAACGGCAGACCGTGCGAATGAATCGCGATCTCGGTCTCCATGCCCGGCGCGGCGTGCTCGCCGAGCACGCGGGTCACGTGACCGAGCGCCTGCGCGGTGCGCGTCGGCTGCTCGACCAAGCGCACGAGCACGACTTGGCCGGCGCTGGCGCCGCTCAGATGGCCGCGGGGAACGAACACGCGATGGCCGATGCGCGGGTTATCGGGCACCACGAAGCTGATGCCGGATTCCTCGTACAGGCGCCCGACGATCTCGCGAGTGTTGCGCTCGAGCACTTCGACGATCGCGCCCTGCGGCCGGCCGCGATTGTCCTGGCCGCTGATGCGCACTGCGACGCGGTCGCCGTGCATGGTCTCGAGCATCTGGCGCGGCGCCAGAAACACCGGGGCGGAGCGATCGTCCGGCAGCACGAAGCCGTGGCCATCGCGATGCCCGTTGACGGTGCCGACGACGAGCGGCAGCCGCTCGCGCAGGCAGTACTCGTCGCGGCGATTGCGAATGATCTCGGCCGCGTGCAGCAACTCGTCCAGCTGCTCCTGCAGACGGCGGCGCGCCGCCTTGCCGTCGCGGCCGATCCGCGCGGCCAGCTCGTCAAAATTGAGCGGCCTCCCGGCCTCACGCAGCGTCGCGACGACGCGGCTCGCGGCCGGCGGCGACTGCGATTGCGCTGCGCGGGCAGCGGGCGAATGCCCGCCGATTCGCTGTGATTTCTTGGTTTTCTTGGTCGACTTCATCTCTCTCTGCCGTTTGTTGACACCCCGGAACACCACCGGTAGATTGCGCGCCTCGTCGGGACCCCCGGTCCCGGGGATTCCCATCCTTGCCCAGGTGGCGGAATTGGTAGACGCGCTGGTTTCAGGTACCAGTGGAGCGATCCGTGGAGGTTCGAGTCCTCTCCTGGGCACCACTCCCTGCCCTTCGAGCCCTGAGTCCACGACTTGGGGCGCGGCGCAGTATGCCCGTCCGCCCGCCCGCCACCAATTTAGGTACGCTCCCGCCATAAATTGGGTAGCCCTTCCGATACGGCGCACCCAGGTGCGCTGGCACGATGGTCCCCGCTCGGAATGACCCGGGCGACTCTTCCGGAGACAGGCACATGCCTCGCTATCTCGTCGAACGCGATTTTCCCGACGGCCTCGACATTCCCATGAACGAGGTCGGCGCCGACGCGTGCCGCAAGGTGGTCGAGCGCAATGCCGAGTACGGAGTCACCTGGGTCCATTCCTATGCGACAACCGATCGCAAGCGCACCTTCTGCGTTTACGACGCACCCAATCCCGAGGCGATCCGGCGGGCCGCAGCGTGCAACAAGCTGCCGGTCACGCACATCACCGAGGTGCGGGTGCTCGATCCGTACTTCTTCTTCGTATGAAGCGCGCGCGGTCAGAAACCAATCGTGATTTGACGGAGATGAAGATGAAAACCCTGATTTCAATCCTGACCCCGCTGATTTTTGCGGCGAGCGCCTTCGCGGCCGAGCCGGCCAAGACGGCCGACGTCGCGCAGCCGGCGCACACGATGCATCGCTACCTGATCGAGCGGACGTTCCCCGCCGGCGCGCTGGAAGGCCTCGACGCCGCGACCAAGGCGAAGGTCAACAGCAACAACGCGACGGTCGGCGTGCGCTGGGTGCAGTCGTACGCGAACGCTGCGAAGACCAAGACCTTTTGCGTCTACGAAGGTCCGAGCGAGGCCGCGGTGCGCAAAGCGGCCGAGCTCAACGGCCTGCCGGTCGACAGCGTCATGGAAGTGCCGGTCACGCTGCTGCCGAAGTGAGAGTGACGAAAGTGATGGAGTGACGAAGCCACGCTGCCTCGTCACTCCGTCACCGCGCCGCTAGGCGCCGTCGGCGGGCTTCTTGCTCGCCAGCGCGATCGCCTCGGCGCGCGAGGACACGCCCAGCTTGGTGAAGATCGCCGAGACGTGATGATCGACCGTCTTGGTGGTGACGAACAGCCGCTTGGCGATCGCCGAATTGCGCAACCCCTGCGCCAGCAGCTCGAAGATCTCCGCCTCGCGCTTGGTGAGCCCGTGCGAATTCGTGCGCGTCGAGCTGCGTGAGCCGCGCGGAATGCGGCGCAGACCCTGCTCGCGCATGCGCCGGCGCAGCGCGGCAGCCGCTGCGGTCGCGCCGAGCTTCTCCAGAATCGTCAGCGCTTCGAGCTGCTCCTGTTCGCCGCCGGACGCCAGCGCATTCGCTTCCTCGTACGGACAACCGAGCGCGTGCCACGCCCCGGCAGCACCGCGCCAATCTCCGTTGATCTCCAGCGCATACGGCTCGGCGACGTCTGTGGGCGCTTGCTCGAACGCGCCCGCGCGCCACAGCCACAGCGCGAGCTCGCCCTTCATCCACAAGTCGCGCCGCGTGCTGGCGAGGTCGTAGATCGGCTGCACTTCCTGTGCGATGAGCTGGCGGTCGCCAGCGATCCACGCCGCACTTGCGCCGGCCAGCGCGACGCCGCTGAGCCGCTGCATTTCGCTGGTGCGCGCTGCCAGGTCGCGCGCCTCGTTGAGCGGGGTCGCTACATCCGGATCGCCGCGCAGGATGCGCAGGTGCGCCAGAATCGTGAGCGCCGGGATGCGCGCGATCGGCGCGGTGCCCGCCTCCGCGACGACTGCCTGAGCATCTTCCGCTGCGCCGAGCCAGTCGCCCTGCTCGAAGCGCGCGCGACCGCGCCACGCCATCATGTAGAAGCGCCACGAGTCGAGGTCGTGCCGCTCGCAATACGTCAGACCCTCGCTCAGGTATCGCGATGCGGCGTTGTACTGCTTGCGCTGCACGGACATCGCCGCGAGGTTCGTGTACGCGCGGGCTGCGTGCTCCTGAAATCCCTGCGCCAGCGCCAGCGTCAGGCTGCGATTCAAGTCGTCCCAGCCCGTGTCGATGCCGGCGATCAACCGCGCCGTGCCGAGATTGTTCAGCGCGTGGCAGCAGATCTCGTCGTAACCCGCGGGTTCGGCGAGCTGCAGCGTGCGCTCTGCCCAGAGCACCGCCGCGTTTGCATCGGCAGCCAGCATGTCGAGCTGCGCGCGATTGCTGTAGGCCATCGCCAGCTCGGGACCCGGAGGCAGCGATTCGAGCACAGCGACGGCGGCCGCGGCGTACTCGTCCGCTTCGGTTCGCCGGCCTTCGAGCCAGCTCAGCCGCGACAGCCAGCGCAACGTATCGCCTTCCTGCTTGCGGGCTCCCTGCGCACGCCAGATCTCGAGCGCCGAGCGACGCGCGTCGATCGAACGCTGGTTCTGATCGATGAGATAGCACTCGTACGACAAGTGCTCGAGCAGCTGCGCCCGGTCGGCGGGCGGCAGGTTGTCCGCATAGCGCAGCGCGGCCTGATAGTGCGAGACCGACTCGCGGTGCGCCCCGACGTTCGCCGCATACGCCGCGGCTGCGGGAGCGAACCGCAAGACTTCGGCGACGTTCCTCGCGCCGTCTGCGTGGTGTGCGAGTCGCGCGGGCGGGATGCCGGGCCGCGTTCCGAGAATCGCGAGGACCTTGGCGTGCAGGCTCTGCTGCTGGGCCTGCGAGAGCGAATCCTCCAGCGCGCGCCGCGCGAGGTCGTGGCGGAAGGCCAGCGAGCCCGCGTCGTCGCGGACCATGCCGATGCCCAGGCAACTTTCGATGCCCGTCTCATCGTGCACACCCGCCTGCTCGAGCAGCCAGGGTTCCGCTTTGCCCGGCACGATGCTGACGAGCTCGGCGATCGCGCGTGCACTCGGCGGCAGCTTCGCAAGACGCGCGAGCACGACGTCGCGCGCGTTCGACGGAATCGACTCGGCGCCGGTCGCCAGCACCTCGGTGACGAAGAACGGATTGCCGCCTGTCGTGCTGTACAGCCCTTGCGACGAGCGCCCCGCCTGCTTCGCCAGCTTCGCAACCGCCAGCTCCGAGAGCGGCTGCAGCGGCAGGCGCCGTACGATCGAGCAAGGGAGGTCGCCAATCACGAAGCGGCACGGATGACGCGAGCCGACCTCGTCGGTGCGATAGGTCATAACCAGCATCGAGCGCGTGCGCTGCATGCGCCGGCCGATGAACTTGAGCAGGTCGAACGTCGCTTCGTCGGCCCAGTGGCAGTCCTCGAACACGACCAGCGCCGGCGGCCCTTGCTCGAGCTCGTCGAGCGCCGCGCTGAAGATCGCATCGCGGCTGGTCTCGGCGTTGACGGCGGTGAGGAGCTTGCCCTGGGTCTGGCGCGCAATGTCGTGCAGCGGCGCGAGCGGCCGCGGCGTGAACAGGGCGTCGCAGGCGCCCCACAGCACGCGCGGCACCACGCGCTGCTGGCGGGAGAACTCCTGCAAAAGAGCCGTTTTGCCGATACCGGCCTCGCCGTGGACGAGGGTAACGCACCCGCCCTGCTGCACGGAGCCCGTCAGCCAATCGTGCAGATCGGCGAAGCACTGTTCGCGTTCGAGCAGTTCCACTGGGGGCACCGGCCAGAAAGATGGGATGAAAACTGGATGGAGTTGTAGTCGATTACTGCGCGCTCGGGAAGAGCCTGTTCGGACAGTGGACCGGGTCGGGCGAGCATCTCCGCAAGCGCCGCCAGAGCCGCGTGGGCTCGAAGCCACGTCCTTTGACATATCCCGCAATGGGCTTTCCCGCGGGATTTCCTCTCGTCGCCACTGGCGACGATCGGGGCGTGCGGAACCGGCGCGGCCCGCTGCCGTTGAGTTGTCATGATCGTCCGCAGGCACTGCTTCCTCGTGAGCGCGCTCGCCGCGCTGGTCGGTGCTGTCGTCCTGTCGGCGGCCGCCGCGGAGCCGCCGCCGCAGCAGCGCCCCTGTCGGGAGTTGACCGGCGAGGAACGGACGAAGTGCGAGCAGCAGGCTCGCGAATCGGACCCGGCCCGCCGCCAGACGCCGCCGCCGGCGGCCGACGAGAACGACCCGCCGCCGCCCGACACGAAGAGCGAGAGCGACGAGCAGAGCGACACTGCGGATCCGCCGCAGGCGTAGAATCCGCCCCTCGCTTTCGAAGGAGGGTCGCATGCCGTACGTGGATGGCTTCGTGGTGCCGGTGCCCAAGCGCAACCTGAAGGCCTATCGCCGCATCGCGACCGCGGCCGGCAAGATCTGGCGCGAGCACGGCGCCGTGGACTACTGGGAATGCGTCGCCGACGACGTGAAGCCCGGCAAGGTCACGTCCTTCCCGCAGAGCGTGAAGCTGAAGTCCGGCGAGACCGTGCTGTTCTCCTGGATCGTGTTCAAGTCGCGCGCGCACCGCGACCGCGTCAACGCCAAGGTGATCGCGGATCCGCGCGTCGCGCAGATGATGGATGACAAGTCGATGCCGTTCGACGGGCGCCGCATGATTTACGGCGGCTTCAAATCCCTGGTGCGACTGCCGCAGGCCTGATCCATGACCGACCGCCGCCTGCAGATCACCGACGAGATCCATCGCTATCTGGTCGAACACTCCGTGCGCGAGCCCGAGGTGCTGGCGCGGCTGCGCGCTGCGACCGCCTCGCTTCCGCAGGCGCAGATGCAGATCGGGCCGGAGCAAGGCCAGCTGATGGCGCTGCTCGCGAGGCTCGCCGGCGCGAAGCGTTGCATCGAGATCGGCGTGTTCACCGGCTATTCGAGCCTCGCTGTCGCGCTCGCGCTGCCGCAGGACGGCCGCATTCTCGCGTGTGACGTGAGCGAGGAATGGACCGCGATCGCGCGGCGCTTCTGGCGCGAAGCGGGCGTCGACCACAAGATCGAGCTGAAGCTGCAGCCGGCGACGCGCACGCTCGAACAGCTGCTCGCCGCAGGTGAGGCCGGGCGCTATGACTTCGCCTTCATCGATGCAGACAAACCCGCGTACGACACGTACTACGAGTTGCTGCTGCAGCTGTTGCGGCCGGGTGGCTTGATCGCGCTCGACAACACGCTGTGGTCCGGCCACGTCGCCAACCCGAACGACCGCGATCCGAACACGGTCGCGCTGCGCGCGCTCAATGACAAGCTCCACCGCGACGAGCGGATCGATCTGAGCCTGCTGCCCGTGGGCGATGGGTTGACGCTGGCGCGAAAGCGCTGATCGGTCAGACTTGGTCGAACGGATTGCGCAGGATGATCGTCTCCAGGCGCTCCGGCCCGGTGGAGATGATCGCGATCGGCGCGCCCACGAGCACTTCGAGACGTCGCAGATACGCTTGCGCGTTCTTCGGCAGCTCGTCGAACGACTTCACGCCCTCGGTGCTCTCCTGCCAGCCCGGCAGCTCTTCGTAGATCGGCGCGCAGATCGACAGCGCATCGGCGCCGACCGGCAGCACGTCACTCCGCTCGCCGCGCACCTTGTAACCGACAGCGATGCGCACGGTATCGAGACCGTCGAGCACGTCGAGCTTGGTGATGCACAGCCCCGTGATGCCGTTGATGTCGACTACGCGCCGCAGTCCCGCTGCGTCGAACCAGCCGCAGCGACGCGGCCGGCCGGTCACTGAGCCGTATTCGTTGCCGCGCACGCGCAGCCGGTCGCCGACTTCGTCGTCGAGCTCCGTCGGAAACGGACCGCTGCCGACGCGGGTCGCATACGCTTTCGCGACGCCAAGCACGTAATGCAGCTGTTGCGGGCCGACGCCCGCGCCCACCGACGCCTGCCCCGCCACGCAGTTACTCGAGGTGACGAACGGATACGTGCCGTGATCGATGTCGAGCAGTGCAGCCTGCGCGCCTTCGAACAGCAAGCGCTTGCCGGCGCGGATCATCGCGTTCAGCTCGGCGGAGACGTCCGCGGTCATCGGCTGCAGTCGCTCGCCGAGCGCGAGCGCTTCGTCGAGCGTCTCCTGGAAGTCGATCGCCGGCGCCTTGAAGTAGTGACGCAGCACGAAGTTGTGATAGTCGAGCACTTCGCCGAGCTTGGCTGCGAACCGCTCGCGCGCGAACAAGTCCTGCACGCGGATCGCGCGGCGCGCGACTTTGTCTTCATACGCCGGGCCGATACCGCGGCCGGTCGTGCCGATCTTCGCTTCGCCCATCGCCGCTTCGCGCGCGCGATCGAGGGCGATGTGGTGCGGCAGGATCAGCGGACACGCCTCGGAGATCCGCAGGCGACGCGGCACCTCGATGCCGGCGCGCTCGAGCTCCGCCATTTCCTCGAACAGCGCTCTCGGCGAAAGCACCACGCCGTTGCCGATGAAGCACGTGACGCTCTCGTGCAGGATCCCCGACGGGATCAGGCGCAGAACGGTCTTCTTGCCGTTGATCACCAGCGTGTGGCCGGCATTGTGGCCGCCCTGGAAGCGCACCACGCCCGCGACGCGATCGGTCAGCAGGTCGACGATCTTGCCTTTGCCTTCGTCGCCCCACTGGGCGCCGATCACGACCACGTTGCCCGCCGCTTTGGAGCTCATTGCACACTCACACAGGTGCGAACCAGGAACAGCAGCAGCGCGCCGGCGGCCATGCTCGCCAGTCCCCACAGCCGCAGCTGCCGATCGGGAAGAGTCGCCATCGTCGTCATCACGCGCTTCATCGCCTGGGGATTGAGAAACGGCAGGATGCCTTCCAGCACCAGATAGAGCGCCAACGCCGCGAACAGGTGCGCCCAGCTCATCGCGCCGCACCCGTTGCTGGGCTCAGCGGCGCTCCGAACGCTTTAGGTACTTGAAGAACTCGCCGTCGGGCGAGATCACCAGCACGTCGCTGTCGGTGCCGATCGATTCGCGGTACGCCTGCAGGCTCCGATAGAACGAATAGAACTCCGCGTTGCGCGCGTAGGCGCGCGCGTAGATCTCGGCCGAGCGCGCATCGCCCTCGCCGCGGATGATCTGCGCCTCGCGATACGCCTGCGACAGCAGCTCGGTGCGCTGGCGGTCCGCTTCGGCCTTCAGCTTCTCGGCGTTCTCGTCGCCTTCGGCGCGCAGCTGCTTCGCCTGCCGGTCGAAGTCCTGGCGCATGCGCAGGAACACCGAGTCGCTCACTTCCTCGGGCAGGTCGATCTTCTTGACGCGCACGTCGACCAGCTGCACGCCGAGCTCGGCGGTCTTCGACTCAGCGGTCTTGAGGATCTCGCCGGTGAACTCGGTGCGCTCGGCGGCGACCACCTGCTGGATCGTGCGGCGTGCGATCACGCCCTTGATGCCGTCCTTGACGATGGAACCGAGGCGCACGGCCGCGATGTCCTCGCTGCCGCCGGTCGCGATGTAGTACTTCGAGACGTCCGCGATGCGCCACTTGATGTAGAAGTCGATGCGCAGGATCTTGCCTTCGCTCGTCAGGAACTGCTCCGACGGGTAGTTGCGCGTGGTGATGCGGCGCTCGAACTTCTCCACCTTGTTGTAGAACGGCATCTTGAACTGCAGCCCGGGCTTGTAGTCGGCGCGCACGATCTCGCCGAAGCGCAGCTTCATCGCCAGCTCGGTCTCGCCGACGGTGAACGTCGACATCGCGGTCAGCAGCAGCAGGACGATCAGCCCGACGATCGACAGGAATCCACGGTTGGCCATCAGCGTGTCCCCCGCGGGCGCCGCTCGACGTCCGGGGTCGGCGTGCTGGTCGTGCCCTCGATCGTCACGCTCGTCTCGGGCTCGGCGCGCTGCACGCGCCGCCCCTGCTCCAGGAGCTTGTCGATCGGCAGGTACACGAGATTGCCGCCGCCGCTCGTGTCGAGGATCACCTTGCGGCTGGACTTCAGCACGGTCTCGACCGTTTGCAGATAGAGGCGCTCGCGCGTGACGCCCGGCGAGCGCTCGTATTCGGTCAGGAGCTTCAGGAAGCGCTCGGCCTCGCCTTCGGCGTTGGCGACCGTCTGGGCCTTGTACGCCTGCGCATCCTGCACCTGCCGCACGGCGTTGCCGCGGGCGCGTGGGATGAGGTCGTTCGCGTACGCCTGCGCCGCCAGCGACAAGCGGTCGCGGTCTTCGCGCGCCTTGATCGCATCCGCCTGCGCGGGGGCGACTTCGTTCGGCACGCGCACGTCCTGCAGATTGACCGCGGTGACTTCGAGGCCGATCTTGTAGGCATCGAGCGTGCGCTGGATCAGCTCCTGGGTGCGCACCACGATGTCCTGCCGGCCGGACTCGAGCACGCTGTCGAGCTTGCTGCGGCCGATCACTTCGCGGATCGCGCTCTCGCTCACTTCCTTGAGCGTGTCCACCGGCTTGAAGACGTTGAAGGCGTAGTCGAGCGCGTTGGCGCGCCGGTACTGCACTTCCATGTTGATGTCGACGAGGTTCTCGTCGGAGGTCAGCATGCGCGTCTGCTCGGTGAAGCTGTCGATGGCCGCCGTGTTGATGAGCTGCTTGGTCTCGATCGGCCAAGGCATGTGCCAGTGCAGGCCGGGCAGCGTGGTGTCCACGTGGCGGCCGAAGCGCAGGATGATGCCGCGCTCCGCCTGGTCGACCTGGTACAGGCCGGTGAACGCCCAGATCGTTGCGAGCGCGAGCAGGATGGTGCCGGCGCCGAAGCCGCGGCCGGACGAGCCGCCGCCCGTGGGACGGCCGCCGGTGCCGCCGCCGAACAGCGCGCTCAGCCGGCGCTGCAGGTTGCGGATCACCTCGTCCAAATCGGGCGGACCCTGCTCCGGCTTGTTGCTGCCCCAGGGGTTGCGCTTGCCGGGATTACCGCCGGGTTCGTTCCACGCCATGTTCGATCGGTTGCTCTGACAAGTGGTAGGGCCTGGGGCCCGCTCAGGCTCAGGACGCCAGCGACGCGGGGCCGCGCGATTCTAGGAATGCCTCGGAGTGGGCACAAGCTTTCGCGGCGGACGGGGCGAGATCGGGCGCCAACCGCTCGCTGCGGCACAGGGCCTCGAAGGCCTGGCGCGGCATCGAGACCTCGAGGTCAACGCTGCCGCCGGGCAGCGCCTGCTCTGCGAGCACGGCGCCTGCGGCGAAGAACCGCGCGCGCGCCCGCCCTTCCTCCGGCCTCAGCACGATGTGCCGATGCACCAGCTCGGGCCCGAGGAATTCGCCGATCGCATCGACCAGCAGCTGCGTGCCCGCCCCGGTCTGGGCCGAAAGCCACACCCGCCGCACGTTGCCGAGCTCGCCGGTCTCGACGCGCGGCTGCTCGCCGACCAGATCGGTCTTGTTGAACACTTCGATCTGCGGCAGCGAGCCCGCGCCCACCTCGCTGAGCACGCTGTTGACCTGCGCGATGCGCTCGCTTCGATTTGGATCCGCGGCGTCGATGACGTGCAGCAGCACGCTCGCCTCGCGCGCTTCCTGCAACGTCGAACGGAACGCAGCCACCAGCTCGTGCGGCAAGTCGCGCACGAACCCGACCGTGTCGGCGAGCAATGCGAACCGCGCGTCCGGCAACTCCAGGCGGCGCACCGTCGGATCCAGCGTTGCGAACAACTGATCGGCGGCATATGCGCCGGCGCCGGTGAGTCGATTGAACAACGTCGATTTGCCGGCGTTCGTGTAGCCGACCAGCGCGACCGTCGGAATCTCGGCGCGCTTGCGCTCGCGACGCGTCGTCTCGCGCTGCGTGACGACCTTGTCGAGGCGCGCGTTGAGGGTCTTGATGCGATTGGCGAGCAGCCGGCGGTCGGTTTCCAGCTGCGTTTCGCCGGGACCGCGCAGGCCGATACCGCCCTTCTGGCGTTCAAGGTGCGTCCACCCGCGCACCAGGCGCGTGGCGAGATGCTTCAGCTGCGCGAGCTCGACCTGCAGCTGGCCTTCGAAGCTGCGCGCGCGTTGCGCGAAGATGTCGAGAATGAGACCGGTGCGATCGAGCACGCGGCACTTGAGCAGCGCTTCGAGATTGCGCTCCTGGCTCGGCGACAGCGCGTGATCGAACAGCACCAGATCGGCACCCGTCGCGGCGACGAGCGCGCTGATCTCTTCCGCCTTGCCACTGCCGATGAACAGACGCGGATCCGGCGCGCGCCGCGTGCCGGTGACCACGCGCAGAACGTCCGCACCCGCGGAACGCGCCAGCGCTTCGAACTCGCTCAGCTCGTCCTGCTCGGGAGGACCTCCGAGTCCGATGCGTACCAGGAGCGCACGTTCGCCGCTGCGTGGACGTTCAAACAACGCGGGGCATTCCGTCGTTCATGGAGTCGTCGATCATTCCGTAGCGACGGCCGACTCCGCGCCCTCTTCCTCGGTCGGCAGGCGAATTGCGCGCGCCGGAACGACAGTGGAAATCGCGTGCTTGTAGACCATCTGGCTGACACTGTTCTTCAGCAGGACCACGAACTGGTCGAACGAATCGATCTGGCCCTGCAGCTTGATGCCGTTCACCAGGTAAATGGAGACAGGTACACGCTCCTTGCGCAGGGTATTCAGGAACGGATCCTGTAATGATTGCCCTCTGGCCATCATTTATCTCCTTGTTATCACTTTGAATTCTTGGTTGAGCGCTGCCGGCTCGCTGCTTCCATGCGTACCGGCAAGCGGACGCACCGGCTCCGGCGCCTCGTTGCAGTGCCGCAGTCTATCACAGCGATGTTCGGTCGAAGCCGCCTTTCGTTTAATACGGAGCCCACTCTCTGCATTGTTTAATCGCTACTGCAGTTGCGCTATCGCGTGCTCCATTGTGCCACCGGCGTCGGATTCAAGAGAGTCGAGCCAGTGTATTTCAGACTCGGCGCGCAACCAGATCAGTTGCCGCCGGGCCAGTTGACGCGTCGCGAAAATTGCCCGCTGCGTTGCAGAGTCCAAAGCGTCGCGGCCGCTCAAATGTTCCCACAGCTGCCGGTACCCCACGGAGCGTATCGCGGGAAGATCGGCGTGCAAGTCGCCGCGCGCGTGGAGCTTGCGCACTTCCTCGAGCAGACCGGCGCGCATCATCGCGTGGAAGCGGCTCTCGATCGCCACGTACAACCGCTCGCGATCGCCCGGCACCCACGCATAGGCGGCGAACGTGAGATCGGCATTCGTCGGCTGCGCGGCGTGCAGCTCGCTCAGCGTTTTTCCCGTCAGTCGATGCACTTCGAGCGCGCGCTGAATACGTTGCGCGTCATTGGGCTGGATGCGGCGCGCGGCGAGCGGATCGAGCGCGGCGAGCTCGGCATGCAGCGCCGGCCAGCCGCGCAGCGCCGCATCGGCGTCGATCGCAGCACGCACCGCCGGGTCCGCCGCCGGCATATCCGCGAGTCCACGGCGCAATGCACGGAAATAGAGCATCGTGCCGCCGACCAGCAGCGGCAGCTTGCCCCGCGCACGGATGTCATCGATCGCCCGCCGGGCGTCACGCACGAACTGACCGGCCGAGTACGCCTGCAGCGGATCGAGAATGTCGACCAGGTGATGCGGATGACGTTGCAACACGTCCGGCGGCGGCTTGCCGGTGCCGATGTCCATGCCGCGATAGACCATCGCGGAATCGACGCTGACGATCTCCAGGTTGTGACGCTCCGCGAGACGCAGCGCCAGATCCGTCTTGCCGGCGCCGGTCGGCCCGAGGATCAGCGGGACCGGCGGAGTGCGGCGCGGGTTCGCAGCGCTCATCGCCCGCGCAGGAACATCCGGTCGAGATCGCCGAGGCTCACGTACGTCCACGTCGGACGGCCGTGATTGCACTGGTCGCTGCGCACGGTTCGCTCCATCTCGCGCAACAACGCATTCATTTCCGGCACGGTGAGGTTGCGATGCGCGCGCACCGCGCCGTGACAGGCCATCGTGCCCAGCACCTCGTTGAGGGCTTCCTCGATGCCGCGCGTCGCGCCGTCGGCCGCCAGGTCCGCGCCGATTCTGCGAATCAGCTCTGCGAGATCCATCGGCGCGAGAAATGCGGGCACTGCGCGCACCTGCACGCTCGTGGGACCGGAGCGCACGACTTCGAGCCCGGCGCGCGCCAGCGTAGGCGCGTGCTCCTCGAACAGATCGGCCTCCGCCGCCGTCACGGCAATCGATATGGGCACGAGCAGAGGTTGGCTCGCGATCGGCCCGGCGCCGAGCGCGGCCTTCATGCGCTCATAGGTCGTACGTTCGTGAGCGGCGTGCATGTCGACCAGGATCAGTCCGTCCGGCGCCTGCGACAGGATGTAGATCCCGTGCAGCTGCGCCAGCGCAAAGCCGAGCGGCGGCGCCTGCGTATCGACCGGCATCGACACCGATGCGCCCGCCTCACGTGCAACCGCGACGTACGCCGGCGGCGGCGGTTCGGACACGCGCAGTCCGAACGACGCGTGACCTCTTGCGGGCCACATTGGAATCGAGCCCTGCGTCACGGGCGGCAGCAGCGAATCGGCGTCGGTGGGCGGCGGCGCCGCGCCCGGCGCGCCGGCATATGTGTCGCGCAGCGCGCGCTCGACGGAGCGAAACAGGAAATCGTGCACGTGCCGCCCGTCGCGAAACCGCACTTCGAGCTTTGCCGGATGCGCATTCACGTCGACCTGCGACGGATCGATCTCCATGAACAGCACGAACGCCGGCTGGCGACCGTGAAACATGACGTCGCGATAGCCCAAACGGATCGCGCTCGCCACCAGCCGGTCGCGCAGCATGCGACCGTTCAGATAGAAATGCTGGAGATCGGGCTGCGCCCGCGCGTACGTGGGCTGACACAGCCAACCGTTCATGCGGCAACCCGCCGACTCGTGCTCGACGTACAGCGCATTCGCGATGAACTCGTCGCCGACGACCTGCGCGACGCGGCGCTCGCGCTCGATCCGCGTGGCTGCAGCCGGATAGTCGGCGAGCGAGCGCCGTCCTGCCGTGAGCGAGAACGCGATCTCGAAGCGAGACAGCGCGAGCCGCTCGACCATGCGCGCGATGTGCTGAGTCTCGGTGCGCTCCGCGCGCAGGAATTTGCGGCGCGCCGGCACATTGAAGAACAGGTCGCGAACCTCGACGGTCGTGCCGACCGGGTGCGCGGCCGGCTCGGGCGGGCTCACCTCGCCATTGTCGGCAGAGATCGAATACGCGTGCGCGACGCCGGACTTGCGCGAGGTCAGCTTGATGCGCGACACGGACGCGATGCTCGGCAACGCTTCGCCGCGAAAGCCGAGCGTGCCGACGCGCTCGAGGTCATCGATCGTCGTGATCTTGCTGGTCGCGTGCCGGGCGAGCGCCAGCAGCAGCTCGTCGCGCTCGATGCCCGCGCCATCGTCGCGCACGCGGCACAGGCGCACGCCGCCCTCTTCGATCTCGACTTCGACCCGGCGCGCGCCCGCGTCGATGCTGTTCTCGATCAGCTCCTTGAGCACGGACGCCGGGCGCTCGATCACCTCGCCCGCAGCGATCTGATGAATGAGTTGTTCGGGCAGGACGCGGATCGGCATAAGCGCGGCGGGAGGAAAAGCCGCGCGCAGAATAGCAGACCGAGCTGTTTCGTCCGGCCGAAAGCGGCCGAGGCCCTTGCGGCGCGCGCCCGGCAAAAGGCGTGACTTTTGCCGGCTACTGGCCCGTGCCCGAGGTGTCGGGCTCGCCCGGCTTCGCGCTCGCCACGACCGTGGAATCGCGCGACTGCGAGCGCAGCTGGGAAACCAGCGTGCCCGGCGGCGGATTTTCGTAGAAGTAGCCGCGCACGCCCTGGAAGATCGCTTCGGCGAGGCGCTGCTGATGGCGCGCGCTGCCGAGCCGCGATTCCTCCGTCGGATTGGAGATGAAAGCGGTCTCGACCAGGATCGACGGGATGTCCGGCGACTTCAGCACCAGGAAGCCGGCGCTCTTGACGCCGCGGCGCGTGACGTTGCCGATGCGATCCAGCTCGTCCATGACTTTCTGCGCGGCGTCGAAGCTCGCGCTCATGCTCGCGCCCTGCGAGAGATCGAGCAGCACCGACGCCAGCACGCTGTCCTTGTCGTCGAGCGAGACGCCGCCGACCAGGTCCGCGGCATTCTCACGGTCCGCCAGCCAGCGCGCGGATTCGTCGGTGGCGCCGCGCGCGGACAGCACGTACACCGACGAGCCGACGACGGAACGGTCGCGATACGAATCGGCGTGCACGGAAACGAACATGTCGGCCTGCTGTCGCCGCGCACGCGCGATGCGCTCGCGGTGCTCGACGAAGTGATCGGTGTCGCGCGTGAGCACCGCGCGCATGCCCGGCTCTTTGTCGATGCGCTCCTTCAGGCGTCGCGCGATCGCGAGCGTGACGTTCTTCTCGCGCGTGCCGGCCTTGCCGATCGAGCCGGGATCGACGCCGCCGTGGCCGGCATCGATCGCGACGATCACGTCGCGGCCATGCGCATCGTCCGCGGATTTCACGACCACGGGCGGAGCGTTCGACGCACGCGGGCTGAGATCGACGACGAGCCGGTGACCGTAGCTCGCGGCGGGCGCGACGGTGAAACTGCGCGGCAATGCCGGCGAGGAAAGATCGATCACGAAGCGCAGGCCGCCTTTACCCTGCGGACCGACGCGCAGCTGCTTCACGAAGCCCTGGCCCTCCGGCATCGCGCGCGCGCTATCGATGCGTGCACCGGTGATGTCGATGACGACGCGATCCGGATTCTGCAGCGTCAGGATGGTGTGCTCGACCGGCGCGGAGAGATCGAACACGAGACGCGTTGCATCCGGACCGGCCCACAGCCGGACGTCTTTGACAGTGGTGGCGGGCGCGGCGCTCGTCAGCGATGTGAGCAGTAGCGAGGCCCAACCGAGGACCAGGATGAGGGCACGTGACGGCAGCCGCTGCATGGTGCCCGGTAATCTACCGCGGCGAGGCCGAAGATTTCAATTAAAATTATGGAGATAGCGATCTTTATTAGGAGGTCGCTGCAAGGATGTGCTCCAGCAGTTTGTCCCCCGCGGACGAATGGGCCTGCGCCCTGAGCAATCTGCGCTGCGCCCCGCTCCCCTGATACTCGATCGAAATGCTCAGATCGTCGGTCGGCAGCGCGCCGGCAGCGCGCGACGGCCACTCGATGAGCAGCACCGCGCGCTCATCGAGCAGGTCGCGAATGCCGAGCGCTTCGACCTCGCGCGCGCCGCTCAGCCGATAGAGATCGATGTGATACAGCTGCAGCCCGGCCTCTTCGTACGGTTCGATCAGCGTGTAGGTCGGACTGCGAATCGCGCCGCCGATGCCGATACCCGCGAGGACGCCACCGACGAGCGTCGTCTTGCCCGCGCCGAGCTCGCCCTCGATGCCGATCACGAGCGCACCGCCGCGGGCCACGCGCAACGCGCCGCCGAGCGCACGCCCGAGCGCGCGCATGTCGTCGGCGGTCGCGACGTTCACGAGCGCTGAGATGGATTGACGCACGTCGGCAGATAAGTGAGCAGATCAGTCGCGAGCAGTCCGCGCTCGCCGCGGCGCGCCGCCATGTCACCCGCGAGCGCATGAACGAGCACGCCGACGCGCGCGGCAGCTGCGAGATCCGGGCTTTGCGCCAGGATTCCTGCAATCACTCCAGTGAGCACGTCTCCCATACCGGCCGATGCCATGCCGGGGTTGCCGCGATCGCAGATCGCAGGGCGCACCTTGTCGGTCACGACGAGCGTGCCCGCGCCCTTGAGCACCACAGTGCAGCCGTAGCGCACAGCGATCGCGCGCGCCGCACCGAGACGATCGCGCTGAACCTCCGCCGCTGTCTTCCCGAGCAAGCGCCCCGCTTCGCCCGGGTGCGGCGTGAGAATCCAGTGCGGGTTCGTGCGCGGCGAGTGCGCCAGCAGATTCAGGGCGTCCGCGTCGATGACCGTGCGCCGCTCGCTGCGCAGCACAGTGTCGAACATCGTTTTCGCCCATTCGTCCTGCCCGAGCCCGGGGCCGAGCGCGATGACATCAGCGCGCCCGATCAGTGCCGCCACCTCCTCGGCACTCGCAACACCGCGACACATCAGCTCGGGTCGCGCGCCGACGATCGCGGAAACGTTCTCGTTACGCGTCGCCACGGTCACGAGGCCCGCGCCGGCGCGCAATGCAGCCTCGCCCGCCATCCGTGCCGCGCCGGCCATGCCGATGTTGCCGCCGATCACGAGCACGCTGCCCTGCTGACCCTTGTGCGCGGTACGTCGACGCGGCGGCAGCAGCTCCGCCACGGCGGGTTCATCGATGAGCGTCGCCGCAGCATCGACGTGCGACAGCGCCTGCGCCGGCAGTTCGAGCGGATCGAACATGACGACGCCCGTGCAGTTCGGACCTTCGCCGAGATAGAAGCCGAGCTTGAGCCCGAGGAACGCGAGCGTGCGCGCAGCCCGCACTGCGACGCCGAGCACCTCGCCGGTGTCGGCGTGCAAGCCGCTCGGGATGTCGAGCGCCAGCACGGGCTGGTCGCTCTCATTGATCGCTGCGATGGCTTGCGCCGCGACACCTGCAACCGGGCGCGACAATCCGACGCCGAAGATCGCATCGACGATGACGTTGGCGCCGCGCAGGCAATCCGGCTGCCAGTCGACCACCGTCCCACCCGCTGCAACGAATTCGTCGTGGGCCCGACGCGCGTCGCCCTGCAATCTTCCGGACTCGTGCAAGCCGACAGCGACGACCTCCAGCCGGCGCGCACGAGCGAGTTGCGCGAGTACGTAACCGTCGCCGCCGTTGTTCCCAGGCCCGCAGACGACCGCGAGGCGTTGCGCGGACGGCCAGCAACTGCGCAATGCACCGAGCGCCGCTTCTCCGGCGCGAGTCATCAGCGTGTAGGACGGAATCTGTAGGTCGTCGATCGCGTGCCGGTCCAGCGCGCGCACCTGGTCGGCTGTGTGAACGGCGACGGGCAGACTGCTCATGCCCGAAGCCTACCAAAACGTATACTGCGGCGCGCATGAGCGACGAACTGCCGCCCGCCGCGAACGCCCCGCTCGGGGAACTGGCGAGCTCGATCCGCGAATGGGGTCGCGAGCTCGGCTTCCAGCAGGTCGGGATCGCGGGCATCGATATCGCAGCGGACGAAGAGCGCCTGATGCGCTGGCTGGAACGAGGCCGACATGGCGAGATGGACTACATGCAGCGCCATGGCCGCAGGCGCGCGCGGCCGCAGGAGCTGATTCCCGGAACGCTGCGCGTCATCGCGGCGCGCATGGATTACCTGCCGCCGCAAGCGCGCGACGCTGACGAAGTGCTCGGCGATCCCGAGCGGGGCTACGTGTCGCGCTATGCGCTCGGACGCGACTATCACAAAGTGTTGCGCGCGCGGCTCGCGCAGCTCGCAGACAAGATCCGCGCGCACAGCGCGTCGCGGTCGCATCGCGTGTTCGTCGACAGCGGCCCCATTCTCGAGAAAGCTTTCGCGCGCGACGCCGGGCTCGGCTGGATCGGCAAGCACACGAACCTGCTGCACGCCAAAGCCGGCTCGTGGTTCTTCCTCGGCGAGATCCTCACCGACCTGCCGCTGCCGGTCGATGAGCCGGCGACCAATCACTGCGGCACGTGCCGCGCGTGCATCGATGTTTGCCCGACCGGCGCCATCGTCGCACCCTACGAGCTCGACGCGACGCGCTGCATCTCCTATCTCACGATCGAGCTGCGCACCGCGATACCCGAAGAGTTCCGCAAGGCCATCGGCAATCGCGTGTATGGCTGCGACGATTGTCAGCTGGCGTGCCCGTGGAACAAGTTCGCGCGCTTCTCGCAGGAGCGCGACTTCACGCCGCGCCACGCGCTGGACGAAGCGCGACTGGTGGAGCTGTTCGCGTGGAGCGAAGCGGAGTTTCTGACGCGCACCGCAGGCAGCGCGATCCGGCGCATCGGTCATGAGTGCTGGTTGCGGAACATCGCCGTTGCGCTGGGGAATGCGCCGAGGAGCGCTGAAATCGTGCAGGCGCTGGCCGCGCGGCGGGATCATCCGTCGGCGCTGGTGCGCGAGCACGTGGAGTGGGCGCTGGAAGAGCAGCAGAAGAAGTCGGGCTGAAGCCCGACCTGCCATCGGGGTGTGGGTCAGGCTTTGGCCTGACCCTTCCGACTTGCTCTCACATTGTCGATGAGGCGGGCGCGGCCGATGCGCGCGGCGGTCAGCACGACGAGCTCGCGCGACTGCGCGTTCGGCTCCTCGAGCGTGGCTGCGTCGCGAATCTCGAAGTAGTCCGGACGAAATCCTGCCTGCTGCAAGGCTTCGCTGCCGCGTCGTGCGATTGCCGCGAGGTCCGTCGCACCCGATTCGATCGCGGCACGCGCATGCTCGAGCTCGGCGAAGATCGCCGGCGCCGCCGCGCGCTGCTCAGCAGTGAGATAACGATTGCGCGAGCTCATCGCGAGACCATCGGGCTCGCGCGTCGTGCGCACACCGACGATCTCCACAGGCATGCACAGATCGAGCGTCGCGCGGCGAATGATGAGCAGCTGCTGGTAGTCCTTCTCGCCGAACACCGCGACGTCCGGCTGCACGATGTTGAGCAGCTTCGTGACCACCGTGGCGACGCCCATGAAGTGACCGGGCCGGAACGCGCCGCAGAGAATGTCTTCGATCACCGGAACGTGCACGCGCGCAGTCGATTCCTGCCCGCGCGGATAGATGTCGTCGACTTCCGGCGCGAACAGCAGGTCGACGCGCAGCGACTCCAGCCTGCGCCGGTCTTCGTCGGGCGTACGCGGATACGCGGCGAAATCCTCGTTCGGACCGAACTGCAACGGATTGACGAAGATGCTGACGATCACGCGATCGGCGAGCTCGGACGCGCGGCCGACGAGGCTGCCGTGCCCGGCGTGCAGATTGCCCATCGTCGGCACGAAAGCGACGCGCTCGCCCGCGCGCCGCCAGGCGGACACGAGAGCTCGCAATTCACTCGGTCGGGCGACAGTCTGCATTTTCTAAAAGCAATGCTCGGGGGCTGGATACTCCCGCGACTTCACGGCCTGCGTGTAGGCCTTCACGGCTTCGAGCGCGCTGTCGTGCCCGGCCAGGAAGTTCTTCGAGAATTTCGGCTTGCGGCCGGCGGTGATGTCGAGCACGTCGTACAGCACCAGGATCTGGCCGTCGGTGTCCGGCCCCGCGCCGATGCCGATGACCGGCACGCGCAGCTCGTGCGTGATCGATGCGCCGAGCGCCGCAGGGATGCATTCGAGCAGCACGATGTCGGCGCCGGCGTTCTGCAGAGCTATTGCGTCGCGCGTCATCTGTTCGGCCGCCGCTTCCTCGCGTCCCTGCACGCGAAAGCCGCCAACCTTGTGCACGGACTGAGGCTTCAATCCGAGATGCGCGCACACGGCGATGTCGTGGCCCGCAAGAAACTCGACGATCTCGACCTGGCTGCCGCCGCCTTCGAGCTTGACCATCTTGGCGCCGCCCTCCTGCATCAGCCGCACGGCGTTTTCGAGCGCCTGCTCGCGCGAGGCGTACGTCATGAACGGCATGTCGGCCATGAGGAACGGGCGATACAAGCCCTTCGCCACGGCGCGGCAGTGATAAATGATGTCCTGGAGCGTGACCGGCACGGTGGTGTCGTGACCCTGGATCACCATACCGAGCGAGTCGCCGACCAGCACCAGGTCGATGCCGGCATCGTCGACCAGCGTCGCGAAGCTGGCGTCGTAGGCGGTGATGGCGGCGATCTTCTCGCCGTCCGCCTTCATCTTCATCAGGCTCGAGACGTTGACCGGCGGGCGCGGCGCGTAACGCTCTTGCAGGTGCTTGTACATGACTTGGGCAGGATTGCCGGCGCGGGCGCTGAGAATATCAGACTGCGCTCTTGAGCGGGTTGTAGTACTGGCGGCCGCGACGGATGCGCCGGACCTGTTCCAGCAGCTCGTTGTAGTCGCCCTCGTTGCTCACGAAATCCGCCTGCGCAGCGTTCACGATGAGCAGCGGCGCGGCGTGATAGTCGTGGAAAAAGCGGGCATACGCCTCCTGCAGCTTCTCGAGGTACTGCCGCTCGATCTGCTGCTCGTAGCGGATCCCCCGGCGCTCGATGCGCTCCAGCAGCACGTCGATCGGCGCCTGCAGATAGATCACCAGGTCCGGCGCCGGCGCGTCGACGGCGAGCCGCGCATACACCTGCTCGTACAGCGCGAGCTCCTCTTCGTCCAGCGTGAGCTGCGCGAACAGCCGGTCCTTGTCCAGCAGGTAGTCGGCGACGCGCACGGTCTCGAACAGATCGTGCTGGCGAATGTCTTCGAGCTGGCGCGTGCGCTGGAACAGGAAGAACAGCTGCGTCTGCAACGCAGCCGCGCGCGGGTTGCGGTAGAAGCGCTCGAGGAACGGATTCTCGTCCGCCTGCTCGAGGATCAGCTCGCTGCCGAAGCTGCGCGCGAGCCGTCGGGCGAGGCTGGTCTTGCCGACGCCGATCGGCCCTTCGACGACGATGAAACGATGGGGAGCAGTGGCGACTTTGTCTGTCACGTTGTGGTCGGCGTCTTCAGCAGCGAGTCAGTCGAGAGGTGCGAGGCCCGCGGACCCCACGCGCGCCGCGAGGACGCTGACCCGCCCCTCTCCGGGGACGAGCAGCTCGGGCGCGATGTCCTGCAGAGGATACAGGACGAAATTGCGTCGAGTCAGGCCGGGATGCGGAATCGCCAGATCCGGCTCCGCCATGCGCACGTCGTCGAGCAGCAGCAGGTCGAGATCGATCCGTCGCGGGCCCCAGCGCACGATCGGTTGCGCGCGACCCAACTCCGCCTCGATGCGCTTCAACGCACCCAGCAACTCGCGGGGACCGAGCACGGTGAGCAATCCGGCTGCGGCATTGACGAACTCGGGCTGATCCTGCGGACCGAGCGGCGCGGTTCGATACAGACGCGAGCGCGCGACGAGTCGGCAACCCTCGAGCGCCGCAAGCCGCTCGAACGCGGCGGCGATCTGTCGCGGAGGATCGTCGAGATTGCTGCCGAGCGCGACGTACGCCGGCATCCACACTTGTGCGCTCACGAGGCGGCGGGCGGTCTGCGGCGGCGTCGACGGCGACGGCGGCGCGGGCCGCTGGCTGCCGGCTGCTCACCGGGCGCCGTGCTTTCGACGCGCGCGACTCTCTCTTCGGCGGATGCCGACTGAATGTCGGTCCACCATTTCGCCAGCTCCGGATCGGCTTCGCCTGCTTCGGCGCGCAGCACCAGGAAATCGTAGGCGGCGCGGAACCGCGGATGATTCAGCAAGCGCAACGCACGCCGACCTTCGCGTCGCTCGAAGCGCGGCTGCAATCCGACCAGCTCGCGCAACGGCAGCGTGAACCGCTTCGGGATCGCGACGCGCTGCTGCTGGCGCGCCGTCACCTGGTCGCACGCCGCGAGCAGATGTTGCGGATCGCCGTCGCTCGCGTGCCCGAGCTTCGCATATGCGCGCTGCACGGCTGGCCACATCAGGATCGCGAACAGGAAGGTCGGCGCAACGGACTTCTCGGAGCGCACTCGCTCGTCGGTGCCTTGCAGCCCGATTCGCACCAGCTCGCGCGCCGCGCTCCCCGATGGCGCGTCCTGCAACGCGCTCGAGAGATCCGGAAACAGGTGCTCGAGCAGCTGCAACTGTTCGAGCAGCGCGAACGCGGGCTGCGCGCTGCCGGCGAGGAAAATCTTGTTCACTTCGTCGAACAGACGCGCCGGCGGCACGCCGTCGAGCATCCACGCGAGCTGCGGGATCGGCGCTGCCGTGTCTCTGTGAATCGTGAAGCTGAGCTTCGCCGCGAAACGCACTGCGCGCAGCATGCGGACCGGATCTTCGCGATAGCGCGTCTCGGGATCGCCGATCATGCGCAGGATGCGGTTACGCGCGTCCTCGACGCCGCCGACGTAATCCCACACCGAGAAGTCCTCGATGTTGTAGTACAGCGCGTTGGCGGTGAAATCGCGGCGCCAGACGTCTTCTTCGATCGTGCCGTACAGGTTGTCGCGCAGGATGCGGCCGCGCTCGTCGAGCACCCGGTGTCCGCCTTCGTCGACGCTATTGTCCTCGTCGATCGACGTGTGCGCCGCGCGGAAGGTCGCCACCTCGATGATCTCGTAGCCGAAGCGCACGTGCGCCAGATGAAAACGGCGGCCGATCAGCCGGCAGTTGCGGAACAGCTGCTTCACCTGGTCGGGGTGCGCATTCGTGGCGATGTCGAAATCCTTCGGATGCAGGTCGAGCAGCAGGTCGCGCACGGCGCCGCCGACCAGAAAGGCCTGAAAGCCGGCGTCCCGGAGCCGGTAGAGCACCTTCAGTGCGTTGGAGGAAATGTTCGCGCGCGAAATCGGATGGTCGTTGCGCGCGACCACCCGCGGACCGCCGGCCGACTGGGTGGAAGCCTGATTAGTATCGTTCAATAGCGCATGCCGCTTGAGCCAGAAAGGGCGGTCCGTATAATACCGCGTCCCTCAACCAGCCCACTTCAATCCATTGGGCTGGCCGTGCGCTCCCATCGTCTAGAGGCCTAGGACGGAGCCCTCTCAAGGCTTAAACCGGGGTTCGAATCCCCGTGGGAGCGCCATTTCTTTTCACCATCCGCAGAACTCGTACGCCCCTGCGTCGAGTGCTCCGACCCGCTGCCGCGCGCGGCCGGACGCCGGGTGCACGTACTCGAACTGCGGCCACAGTGCGAACGAGCCCGCGGCGCCGGGATCCTGGCCCGCATCGATCAGCGGCGACTGCGCGGTGAGCCGGAAGTCATAGGCGCCGGGATCGACCAGGCCGGCCCGGGCCTGGCGGAAGTTGTTGCGATCCTCGCCGGGGCCGTCGAGCAGCACCGCCGGAAAGCCGGCCAGCACGTTGTTGACGACGATCGCCGGCAGCTTGCTGCGGTTGGCGACGAGGCTCGCGTCGACGCGCCGGTTGTAGAAGCTGTTGTTGACCACCCAAAGGCCACCCTCCTTCACGCCGGGCACCTCGGAGGCAAAGGCGATCGCGTTGGGATTCTCGGTCCGCTCGCCCTTCTCGAGCACGTTGCCGAGCACGTAGCCGTAACCGCCTTCGGGCAGATCGATGAGATAGCTCGAGTTGCCGTTGTCCTCGTCGGTGAGGCGGTTGTACTCGATGCGGTTGATGCTCGCGCGGCTCTTCACTTCGTGACCGCGCACGGAGTCGTGCGAGTAGCTGAAGCGCAGCGTGAAGGTGCGCACGTGGCCGACGTAGATGTTGTGGGAGAACCCGTCGCCGGCGCCGTTGTGCGCGAACACCGAGCGCTCGATCAGGACTTCGCCGTCGGGCGCAGTCCACGTGAGCACGCCGTCCTCGTTGTGATGGAAGTAGCTGTCGCGCACCGTGAGGTTGCGACCGAAGAAGCGGATGCCCGAGCCGTTGCGCGTGCGCGCCCGCGCGCCGGAGAACTCGATGTTCTCGACGACGATGTCGTTGCCGCGGAACACCCAGATGCCCTGCTCCTGCGCGGTGTGTCCCTGCGAATCCAGATGCGGTCGGCCGTTCACGCCCCGCAGCAGCAAGCCGCTCTGCTTCCACAGCGCGACGTCGCCGACATAGCGGCCGCTCTCGATCTCGATGATGTCGTTGTCCTGCGCGACGCGCGCTGCGTCGCTCGGCCGCCGCAGCTGTTGATCGGGGCCGACCTTGAGCACGCGACGACCGGTCGGCGTCCCGCCGTTCGAAGGCGCGAGCGCCGGCGGCTCGCGCTCGCACGCGAAGTGCTGATAGCCGCCTGCCACCGCAGGATTCTTCGCGCGCAGCTCGGAGAGATGCCGATCGAGCCACGGCAGGTCCGCAATCGCACCGTCCGCCGGCGCGGTCGATCGCAGCCGGAAGACGTTCAAGAAACTTTTGGTGAGATCGCGCGGCTCATAGGCAGGCAGCGCGAGCGCTGCTTCGGCCCTGCTCAGTGCGAGCGACAACCGGCGCGGTTGCGGCCATTGACCGAGATCGCCGACCAGATCGATCACGCGCTGCTGCTCGCCTTCCGCCAGCAGCGCGCGTGCGAGGTCGCCTGCGACTTCTTCCTTGGATGCGCCGAGCTTCATCGCCCGGTCGAGCGAGCCCTCGGCCGCTGCAGGATTACCGGTCGCCAGCTCTGCGCGGGCGAGCACGATGCGCAGATGGGGATCGTTGGGTGCGTCGGCCAGAGCTTCGCGCAGCAGCTGCTCCGCGCCCGCGGGATCGTTTGCTGCGAGCTTGGCTTCGGCCTGCTGGAGCAGATTCTGCGGCGTGTCCTTCCCGGTGCACGCGCCGATCAGCAAGGCGGCGAGCGCAGCCGAACAGGCGAGCGCACGCCGCCGCTGCAAATTACAGCCCGCCTTTCTTCTTCTCCGGAATCGGCGTGCCGAAGATGCCAGGGCCCTGCGACGGCTTGATGCCCTGCGCTTCCTGGTTGCGGGCGCCGCGCAGGATGCCTTCCATCGCGTAGTTGCCCTCGTGGCACGCGTACTCGTACATGTTTTCCTTGCGCGCGTTGAAGCTCATCTCCGCGCGCCACGGCTGCGAGTAGTACGCCGGGTCCTCGACGGTGAATTCGTAGTTGAGCTGATCGGGCGAGGCGCGGCTGAAGCGCTCGGTCACCTTGCCCTGGTCGGAGAGATAGATCGGGCCCTGGCTCGCCTGCTCACGACGCACGTGGGTCGTCTCGACGATCAGCGTATCGCCTTCCCACCAGGCGACCGGATCGCCGAACCACTGGTTGAGAGCGGCCGGGTGATGCGCAGCCTGCGCGGTCGCCTGGTCCTTCAGGATCGGAATGATGCGCGCGTCGTGCACCATCTCGACCAGGATCAGGATCGACGTCGGCGTCTGCACGATCTGGTAATTGTTGTTGTACATCGGGTTCAGCATGCCGGGGCCGCTCGCGCCGCTGAATGCGATGAGGCAGCGCTCGGGCAGCGGCAGCGCCTCGGGACCCTGGTACAACGTCGCCTCGCGATCGGCGCGCGCCTGCTTCACCAGCTGGCGGCCGGCGTCGGACAGCGGCATCTGTCCGCTGGCGGGCTCGACGATCCACGACGTGCGGTACTCGCCGTTGACGCTCGCGAGGAAGTTGCCGGGGTCGACCCAGAACGCGTTGTAACCGCGGTCGGCGTTCTTGTCTTCGAGCAGGTTGTCGTTCAGATCGGAGGGACCGTTGTCGGCTTCGATCAGCCGCTGGAACGGATTCGCCTTGACCAGCGCCTCGGCCTCTTCGCGGTTGACGATGAGCTTCGTCACGCCGGGCGGGCGCGTCAGGTTCGTGACGGAAGCGTTGGTCCAGACTCCGCCCAGTACGGGCCGTCCGTCAGCCGTTCGCGGCGGTGACCAGTTGTTGGGAGCAGCCTGCAAGCCGCAGCACACCGCCAGCGCACCCGCGAGCACAGACATCCGCACGGCCTTCGACACGTTCGCGTTCATGACCGGTTCCCCCTGCTGCCGGCGCGCTGACGGGCGCCGTCCGGCAGCAGAGGTTAGCAGATCGCCCGCTGCGTTCCGCGGCGCTGCGGATTCTTAACGCCGCCCCGCAACGATCCGCAGGCCGCCCGCGGCGTGTGCATAATGCGCGCACTGCAAAGGGAGCCCGCCTGGCATGACACCTGCCGATCGACGCGTCACCGAGCTGATCGATAAATGGCTCTCGAGCATCGACCTCCATCTGAAGTACGTCGAGCTGAGCGATCCCGCCTACGCGCGGGTGCAGGCGTGGCCGAAGCACGACCGTCCGACGCGCTGGGTGCTGGAGGTCGCGCGCCAGAAGATCCTCGAGCTGAAGGCGCAGTGCGAGACGCGCCAGGCGATGGGCGACGGCAAGTTCTCCGAGTCGCTGGAGCTGATGGTGTTCCTCGCGAACCTCGTCGGCATCCAGCACATCCAGCGCTTCGTGCCGCTCGCCGATCCTTCGCGAACCGAGCCGGTCTCGTCGACGACCGCCACCGTCGAGGTCGTACAGCCGCCGCGCACGGCGCCCGCGCAGAAGCCGCGACCCTCTGGCGATGACACGACGCGCGAGATGCCTCGAATCAAAGCGACCGCGCCCGCCCCCGCTCGCGCAGCGCCCCCGCAGCCCGCACCAGCGCCTGCGAAACGCACCGACGGCGCGAAGGCGCCTGCGCGAGCTGCACCTGCAGCCCCGGCTCGTCCCGCTGCCGCTGCGAAGAGCGTGGGCGCGTCCGCGGACCTGCGCGGCAAGATCATTGCGGACGCGATTCGCCTGCTGAAGTGGGGCAAGTCGTGGCACGAGCTCGCGGAGCTGATCGAGCGCATCGCCGAGCGCCCCTCTGCGGCCGAGATCCGCAAGGTGCTGCGCGCAAATCGCGCGGAGATCGAGAAGGCAGCCGCCCGAGGCTAGATCTGGGCTAGAAAAAAGGAGGCCGGGGACTTCGCAGTCGCCCGGCCAGTCAGGGGGATTCGAGGTTTCGCCACGCTAAGAGCGTGACGAACAGCAAACGGTTCAAAAATCGGCGGCTCATGGGGACCGCTTCATCGCACCGATTTTGCGACGCCAAAGATACCAGATGCTGCTCTGCAGCAGCATTACAGAAACGTTGCCAAATCGCGGATTTTTGCTAAGAAATTGTAATGAGCCGATCACCGGTAGCGATGAGTGGCGGATCGTGCTCGCAGCCTGCGACGGAACTGCCGCACGCTGTGTCGGGCAATTAAAAGTTGTTCACCTGGACGCATCCGCAGGCGTCGCGGCTTGAAAAGGAAAACTTCGCTGAACGAGAATCGCCGCCCTTCTGCGCCGGTCTGAGACCGAAGCACCGCGCGGAATTCGTTGACAAAACCAACCGGAACCGCGCTCGCGCGGCGCAGTCTCAAGGACCGCTTTTGCTCGGGACGATCAACATGCCAGGAACACCATGATCGAGATCAGCCATTTGTCGAAGCGCTACGGCCAGCTCACTGCCGTGGACGACATCTCCTTCAACGTCGAGCCCGGTGAGGTGCTCGGCTTTCTCGGCCCGAACGGCGCCGGCAAGTCGACCACGATGAAGCTGATCACCGGCTTCCTCTCGCCGACGAACGGCAGCATCCGCGTCTGCGGTCACGATGTAGAGAGCGCGCCGCTCGCTGCGAAAGCATGCATGGGCTACCTGCCCGAGGGCGCGCCGTGCTACGGCGAAATGTCGGTGCGCGGCTTCCTGGAATTCATTGCAGACATCCGCGAGCTGACCGGCGAGCGCCGGCGCTCGCGGCTCGACGATGTCATCGCGCGGCTCGGCCTCAGCGGCGTGCTCGAGCAGATGATCGAAACGCTGTCGAAGGGCTACAAGCGCCGCCTCGGCCTGGCGCAGGCGCTGGTGCACGATCCGCAGGTGCTGATCCTCGACGAGCCGACCGACGGCCTCGACCCGAATCAGAAACACGAGGTGCGCGAGCTGATCAGCGCGATGAGCAAGGACAAGATCATCGTGATCTCGACGCACATCCTCGAAGAGGTCGACGCGGTGTGCAGCCGCGCGATCATCATCGCCGCCGGCCGCATCCTCGCCGACGAGACGCCACAGGCGCTGGCGAAACGCGTGCCCACCGGCCGGCTCGACGACGTCTTCCGCCAGATCACGCTCGGCCAGGGGCCCAGTGCACGGGAGGCCGTCAATGCGTAATGGTCAAATCCGGAATGTATGGATCATCTTCCGCCGCGAGTTCGCCAGCTACTTCGCCACGCCGCTGGCGCTGGTGTTCATCGTGATCTTCCTGGTCATGGCCGCGGCGCTCACGTTCAGCTTCGGCAAGTTCTACGAGAGCAGCCAGGCGGACTTGAGCTCGTTCTTCTACTGGCATCCCTGGCTGTACCTGATCCTGATGCCCGCGTTGTCGATGCGGCTGTGGGCGGAAGAGCGCCGGTCCGGAACGATCGAGCTGCTGATGACGCTGCCGATCTCGCCCTGGCAGGCCGTCGTCGGCAAGTACCTCGCAGCGTGGGCGGTGGCCGGACTCGCGCTCGCGCTGACGTTCCCGATCTGGATCACCGTGAACTACCTCGGCAATCCGGATAACGGCGTGATCTTCGCCGGCTATCTCGGGAGCCTGTTCGTCGCGGGCTGCATGCTGGCGATCGGCGCGTGCATCTCGGCGGTGACGCGCAACCAGGTGATCGCATTCATCCTGAGCGTGGTCGTCTGTTTTCTGTTCCTGGTGTCGGGCCTGATCATGCTGGATTTCCTGCCGGCGTGGCTGCCGCAGCCGATCGCGGACGCGATCGCCTCGCTGTCGCTGTGGACCCACGCCATTTCGATCCGCAAGGGCGTGATCGATCTGCGCGACCTGCTGTACTTCGTCACGCTGGTGGCGGCCTGGCTCGCGGCGAACGCGATCGTGCTCGACATCAAGAAGGCGGACTGATCATGACCCGTAACGTAAATGTCGTGCGCAAGACCTACGGCGCCGGCGCGCTGCTCGCGATCGCAGTGCTGTTCATCGGACTGACGATCATCATCGCCTTCGTGCTGCGCGGCGCGCGCTTCGATTTCACCGAGAGCCGGCTGTACACGATCGCGCCCGGCACCCAGAACATCGTCAGCTCGCTCAAGGAGCCGATCAACCTCTACTTCTTCTTCTCGCAGGAGGCGACCAGCCAGTCGCCGCCGCTGCGCGCCTACGCGCAACGCGTGCGCGAACTGCTGGAGGAAATGGCGCGGCGCTCGAAGGGCAAGCTCAAGCTCAACGTCATCGACCCGGCGCCGTTCTCCGAAGACGAAGATCGCGCGGCCGAGTTCGGCCTGACCGCGGCGCCCGCCGGCCCGTACGGCGAATCCGTGTACTTCGGTCTCGCCGGCACGAACTCCACCGACGGACGCGAAACCCTCCCGCTGTTCGCCGAAGAGAAGGAGCAGTTTCTCGAGTACGACATCACCAGCCTGATCTACCGGCTGAGCAATCCGAAGAAGCCGACCGTCGGCGTTCTCTCCACGCTGCCGGTCGACGCGTCGTTCGACCAGAACTCCGGCCGCATGCTGGAAGGTTGGGCGAGCATCGCGCAGCTGGGCGAGCTGGTGCAGCTGCGCACGCTGTCGCCGGACATCGCGAAGATCGATGCGGACGTCGATCTGCTGGTGCTCATCCATCCGAAGGACCTGCAACCGAAGACGCTGTACGCGATCGATCAGTTCGTCATGCGCGGCGGCAAGCTCATCGCGTTCGTCGACCCGCAGTCCGAGAACGATCCGGCCGCACAGCAGGGCGGCCCGATGGCGATGGCGCCGCGCTCCTCTTCGCTCGGCCCGCTGCTCGACGCCTGGGGCGTCGCCTACGACCCCGGCAAAGTGGTCGGCGACCGCGGCCTCGGTCTCACGGTGCAGCTGCGCCAGGACGAGCAGCCGTCGCAGCACATCGGCATCGTCGGCCTGAACCGCGAGAGCATGGACGCGAAGGACGTCGTGACCTCGGCGCTCAACTCGATCAACGTCTGGTCGGCCGGTGCGCTGAAGAAAAAGGACGGCGCCACGATCCAGTTCTCACCGCTCCTGCAATCGAGCAGCGACGCGGAACTCCTGCCGGTCATGCGCTTCTCGTTCATGGCCGACCCGCAGTCGCTGCTGGAGGGCTTCAAGCCGAGCGGCGAGCGCTACACGATCGCTGCGCGCGTGCATGGCAAGCTGAAGTCCGCGTATCCGAACGGCGCGCCGCCCGCCGAGGGCGACGCCAAGCCCGCCGCCGCCGGCGAGCACAAGACCGAGTCGGCCGGCGATGCCGACCTGATCATCGTCGCCGACAGCGACATCCTGGCCGACCTGATGTGGGTGCGCAGCCAGAACGTGTTCGGGCAGCGCGTGATGATGGCCGTCGCAAACAACGGCGACTTCCTCGCGAACGCCGTCGACAACCTCGCCGGCAGCAGCGACCTGATCAGCATCCGCGGCCGGCAGAGCTTCTTCCGCCCGTTCACCAAGGTCGACCAGCTGCGCCAGCACGCCGGCGAGCAGCTGAACGCCAAGGAGAAGGAGCTCGACAAGGAGCTGAAGGACACCGAGCAGCGGCTGACGCAGTTGGAGGCCGGGCGCAATTCCGCCGGCTCGCTGGTCATGACGCCCGAGCAGCAGGCCGAGCTCACGCGCTTCCAGCAGGAGCGCTTGCGCATCCGCAAGGAGCTGCGCGACGTGCGGCGCAGTCTCGACGTCGAGATCGAGCAGCTCGGCGCGAAGCTCAAGTTTCTGAACATCGCGCTGGTGCCGCTGCTACTGGCGATCGGCGCAATCGCGCTGGCATTCGCGCGCCGCCGCCGGCTGCGTGCGGGACGCGCAGCGGCACACACGGGTTGAACGTCATGACATCGCGAAGACTGCTGATCCTCGGTATCGCCGCCATCCTGATCGCCGTTGCGGGCGTGTGGCTCGCCGGCCGCGAGGGCTCGTCGGGCACCAGCGCGCCCAGCGGCGCGCTCTATCCCGAGCTGAAAGCGCAGCTGAATGCCGTCAACGCCGTTCACCTCTACAAAGCCGGCGACGCGCGCGTCGTCGAGCTGGTCCGCAAGGACGACGTGTGGAAGGTGAGCGACCGCGACAGCTACCCGGCGGACGATGGCAAGGTGCGCAAGCTTCTCATCGAGATGGCCGACGCGAAGATCGCCGAGCAGAAGACTTCGGACCCGCAGCACTATGCGACGCTCGGCGTCGAAGACACGAAGGGCACGGCTGCGAAGAGCGTGCGCATCGAGCTCGCCGGCATGCCGAAGGCGGTCGATCTGATCGTCGGCAAGCAGGCCGTCGGCGCGCGGTCGAACTACGTGCGCCGCGCGGGCGAGCCGCAGAGCTGGCTCATCGACAAGACGATCGATACGTCCCCCGCACCGGACGCCTGGCTGCGCAAGGACATCATCGATGTCTCGGCGGATCGCATGCAGTCCGCAACCGTGACCACGAAAGATGCCAAGCCCTACTCGGCTGCGAAGAGCGCACGCGCCGAGCAGAATTTCACCGTGACCGGATTGCCCAAGGGCAAATCGCTGAGTGCGCCGACTGCAGCGAACAGCGTCGCGATGGCGCTCACCGCCCTCAGCCTCTCGGATGTGAAGCCCGCGAGCGCGTTCCAGTCCACGCCGCCGGCCGCTCGCGCGCAGTTCAAAACTTTCGATGGACTGGTCGTCGACGTCGACGGCTGGGTGCAGGATCAGAAGCACTTCGTCGCGCTGCATCCATCATTCGACGCGGCGCAAGCCGAGCGCTTCAAGGTCGCGACTGCGCCCGCGGAAGAGAAGAAGGACGCGAAGAAAGACGAGAAGAAAGACGAGAAGAAAGAGACGCCGCCCCCGCCGGCCGCACCGAACGTCGCCGACGACGTGAAGAAAGTGGCCGACAAAGTGACCGGCTGGGTCTACGAGATCCCCGACTACAAGTACGAGAGCCTCTTCAAGCCCGTCGACCAGCTCGTAGGGAGCAAGTGACGGAGTGACGTCACTGCGTCACTTCTTCTTCGGCAGCACCACCACCCGCGTGCCGCTCCAGCGATCGTGCCACGCGAGCTTGTCGCGATCGATCCAGATCCAGAAATAGCCGAGGCCAGCCGGCGCGAGCGACACGCACGCGCAGGCCAAACGCAGCAGCGCGTCGCGCCACGTCAACAGCGCCCCATCGTTGCGCTCCACGCGCAAGCGCCACGCGAGCATGCCCACTGTCTGGCCGCTCCACGTCCAGAACACGCTGAAGAACAGCACGATCACGAGCAGCAGTGCGACCTGGTAGATGCGTTCCACGAAGCCCGAGCCGCCGGGCGTGATCGCCTCGTGCGTGAACAGGAGAAAGATCGCGGTCGTGATCGGCAACACCGCCAGCACGAGCAGCAACGTGTCGTACAGCATCGCGCCGAACCGGCGCAGAACTCCGGCGCTCGCAGTCATCGCACCCGTCTGACCGCGATGGCGGTGATCAGTGCGAGCAGCGCTGTCGGCAGCCAGGCGATGGCGATCGGCGGCAGCTCGAATACAGCGCCGCCGCTCTCCAGCATCTTCGCCATCAGGAAGAACACGACGCCGATCATGATGCCAACGACCGTGCGCGCGCCGGTGCCGGTCGAGCGCATCGGTCCGAACGCAAACGGCACGGCCAGCACGACGATGATTGCGACCGCCACCGTGCGGGCGATGCGTGCCCAGAACGCCGTCTCGTACGCGCGCGCATCGAGACCGTTCTCTTTCAGGTGACGGATGTAGCTGAGCAGGCCCATTCCGGGCAACGATTCCGGATCGAGCACGGCGAGCCCGAGGAACTCCGGCGACAAGCGCGTGCGCATCTGCGTCGTCGACGGCCCGTTCGGCACGACGCGGTTCTCTTCGAAGCGCGACTCGCGATAGTTCTCCAGGCGCCAGACGTTATTCGTATCGATGCTCGCACTGCTGGCGCGGCCGACGCTGCGCAGCCGATGCTGCGGATCGAAGTTGAACACGTACACGCCGCCGTAGCGGTTGTCGCCGGACTGCTGGCCGACCGAGACGATGGTCTCGCCATCCTTCGCCCACGCGCTGCGGTTACCCGCCAAACTGTAGTCGTGATACTTCTCGAACGTCTTCATGCGCTGGGCGTACTGCTCCATCTGTGGCGCGACCAGCTCGCCGAGAATGCCGGTGAGCACCATCAGGATCACGCCCGCGCCGACGACCCACATCGCGATGCGCGCCGTCGACACGCCGGCCGCACGCACGACGATCAGCTCCATCGAGCGCGCCAGGTTGCCGAGCGCGAGCAACGCGCCGATCAGCGCGGCGATCGGCAGCATGTCGAACGCGTACTTCGGCAGGTTCAGGCCGACGAACATCAGCGCGTCTGGGAGCGCGTACGTACCGATGCCGATTTCGTCCTGCTGCGTGATGAACAGGTACAGCGCGCTCAGCACCAGCAGCACGACCATCACGAGCAGCGTCGTGCCGAGCACGGAGCGGATCACGTAGCGGCTGAGGATCGAGCTCATGCGGGCACCGGCACCGGCCGGCCGGGCGGACTGTCGCGCACCAGCAGCCACACGCCGACACACAACGCGAGGGCATGCACCCACCAGATGCCGACGAACACGGGCACGACGCCGCCCTCGACCCAGGTGCGCGCCGCATCGAGGACCAGCGAATACAGGAAGTACGCCAGGATCGCGATGCCGATCCGGCCGAAGCGCCCCTGCCGCGGACGCAGGCGCGCCAGCGGCACGGCCAGCACCATCAGCACCAGCGCCAGGATCGGGCTGGAGATGCGCGCCTGCAGCTCGGCGGCGTCGGCCGGATCCGACGACTTCAGCAGATCGCGCGTCGGCTTCAGCTCGGCCTTGCTCTTCGCGTTGCTGAGCTCGCCGAGCCGGATCGGGATGCCGCCCTCGGCGAACTGGATGACGCGGAACTCGCCGCTCCCCGGCACGCCTTCGTAGCGGCGGCCGTCGTACAGGATGAACGTCTGCTCCGCCTGCCCGGCGCCGCGCTGCTCGGCGCGGGTCGCGACCCAGATCTCCATCTTGCCTTCGTTGCCCGGCTCGTCGGTGCGATCGACGAAGACGTTGACGTTGTGCAGGATGCGGTTGTCGTCGACGCGCTCCGCGTAGAACACGATGTTGCCGCCGCCGAAGGTGCGGAACCGGCCCGGCTCGAGCGCGCCGAACTGCGCGTCGCGCAACGCCTCGACGCGGATCTGCTGCGCGCGCGCGGCGGCGCCCGGGATCGCCCAGAACGACAGCCAGACGAGCAGCGCAACGACGGCCAGGCCGAGCACGCCGATCGGCCGGAACAGGCCTCCCGGCCCGACGCCGCACGACTGGATCGCCGCCATCTCGCTCTCGTGATACAGGCGCCCGAGCCCGAGCATGATCGCCAGGAAGAAGCCGACGGGCACGACGACAGTAAGATAGCCGACCGAGGTCAGCCCGATGAGCGTGAACACGACCTCGCGCGGGAAATCGTTGGCGGCGGCCTGCGACAGCACGCGCGCCAGCTGATTGGACAGCAGGATCACCAGGAGCACGAGCGTCACCGCGATGCAGGTGACGGCGACTTCGCGAAAGATGTACCGGTCCAGCGTGCGCATCTGATGCGGTAGACTACGGCACTTTTGCGAGGAAGGTTCATGGAATTTTTCTTGAGCTTCGCGGGTTCCGCGAAACAACGCACCGATTGCGCCATCGTCGGCGTCTACGACAAGGGCACTCTGTCGGCAGCGGCCGAAGAGCTCGACAAGCGCATCGGCGGGCGCATCGCGCGGCTGGTCAAGCGCGGCGATCTGCGCGGCAAGGCCGGTGACGTCGTGCTGCTCGCCGATCTGACCGGCGCGCCGGTCGAGCGCGTCGTGGTCGTCGGCCTCGGCGGCCGCAACGCCTTCAAGCGCAAGCAGTACCGCAAAGCGCTGGCGAGCGCGCTCGGCGTCGTGGCCCGGACGGGTGCGAAAGATGCCGTCAGCTATCTCGGACTCGACGGCGTCGGCGATGCCGACACGTACGCGATGGCGCGTATCGCAGTCGAGGTCGCTGCGAACTCGCAGTACCGCATCGCCGACCACAAGACGACGAACAAGCGCCAGAAGCCGACGCTGACCAGGTTCGGCATCGCGGTCGCCGGCCGCGGCGATCGCGGCAATGCCGAGCGCGCCATCGAGCACGGCCAGGGCATCTTTGCCGGCATGAGCCTGATGCGCAACCTCGCCAACGAGCCCGCGAACTTCTGCACGCCCGGGTATCTCGCGAAAGCGGCGCGCGCGCTCGCGCGCGAGCACCGCAAGATCCGCGTCCGCGTGCTGAACGAAGCGGAATGCCGCCGGCTGCAGATGGGCTCGTTCCTGTCCGTCACCAACGGCACCGAAGAGCCCGCCTACCTGATCGTCCTCGAGTACCACAACGGCGCGCGGGGCGAAGCCCCGACCGCGCTGATCGGCAAGGGCGTCACGTTCGACACCGGCGGCATCTCGCTCAAGCCGCCGCCGGCGATGGACGAGATGAAGTTCGACATGAGCGGTGCGGCCAGCGTGCTCGGCACGTTCAAGGCTGTTGCGACGCTCGATCTGCCGATCAACCTGGTCGGCGTCGTGCCGACCTGCGAGAACATGCCGAGCGGCCGCGCCACCAAGCCCGGCGACATCGTGAAGAGCATGTCCGGTCAGACGATCGAAGTGCTGAACACCGACGCCGAAGGCCGGCTGATCCTGTGCGACGCCATCACCTACTCGCGGCGCTTCAAGCCGGAAGTCGTCATCGATATCGCGACCCTGACCGGCGCGTGCGTCGTCGCGCTCGGCGCTCACCTCTCGGGCCTGTTCAGCAACGACGCCGAGCTGGCCGAGGCGCTCGAAGAAGCCGGCCGCCGCGCCGACGACCGCGCCTGGCACCTGCCGATCGCCGAGGAATACACCGAGCAGCTGAAGAGCAACTTCGCCGACTTCGCGAACGTCGCGGGCCGCGAGGGCGGCGCGATCACGGCCGCCTGCTTCCTGGCGAAATTCACCGACGGGCTGAAGTGGGCGCACCTCGACGTCGCAGGCACGGCGTACCAGGGCGGAGCGCAGAAGGGCAGCACCGGCCGACCGGTGCCGTTGCTCGTCGACTACCTGCTGAACAAGTAAGGTCGTGCGCGTCGACTTCTACGTGCTCTCGGAAGACGCGCCGGACGCGCGTCTGCGCTGGGCGTGCCGGCTCGCCGAGCAGGCGGCCGAGCAAGGCTCACGCGTGTACCTGCAGACCGCGGACCCTGCAGACGCGCAACGGCTCGACGAGCTGCTCTGGACGTATAACGATCGCAGCTTCCTGCCGCACGAGATTTTCTCCGGCGGTCAGCCGTCGCACGCACGCGTGATGGTGCTGCTCGGCGACGCCGCTCCCCCTCCCTCGCATCGCCAGCTGGTGGTGAATCTCACGGAAGCGCTGCCCGCCGCAGTCGAGCAGTACGAGCGGGTCGCGGAGATCGTCGACGTCGACCCGCAACGCAAGCGCACCGCGCGGGAACGCTACAAGCAGTATCGCGAGCGCGGCTGCACGCTCGAATCGCACAACGTGTGATGTAGGTCGGCCTCAGCCCGACACGTACGCGGCGTGGTCCACGTACTTCCCGGCCGCCCCGCGCTCCAGCGCCTCACGCAGCCGTGCCGGCATCGGCGCCTTCTGCAGCGTGTGCGTGTCGACGTGCACGTAAACCGTCTCGCTCGTGGCGACCAGCGGCTCCTCGCCGGCGATGCGGAACTCGGTCGCGAGCGTGAACGACGTCGTGCCGAGGTGCTTCGCGCTCACCGAGATCTCCAGCACCTGGTCGAAGCGCGCCGGCGCCCGCCATTCGGTGGTCTGCTTGACCAGCTGGTAGTCGAGCTCGGCCGTCTGGATCTCGTGCTCGAAGCCGAGCGTGCGCAGGAATTCGGCGGCGGCCAGGTCGACGTACTCGCCGTAGCGCGAGTTGAAGACGACCTTCTGTGCGTCGCACTCGCCGTAGCGAATGCGCAGGAAATAGCTGAAACGGCTCGGGTTCATGTAAGTTTAAGCGGTTAGAATGTGGCGAGCGCCGAGCATACCTTGTGACCATGGAAAAGACTTACGACCCCCGGGAAATCGAGCAACGTCTCTACCAGCGCTGGGAAGCGCACGGCTGGTTCGCGCCTTCCGGCCGCGGCAAGCCGTATTCGATCGTGATCCCGCCGCCGAACGTCACCGGCACGCTGCACATGGGTCATGCGTTCCAGCACACGCTCATGGATGTGCTGACGCGCCAGCACCGCATGGACGGTTACGACACGTTGTGGCAGCCCGGCACCGATCACGCGGGCATCGCGACGCAGATGGTCGTGGAGCGGCAGCTCAACGCCGAAGGCAAGCATCGCCGCGATCTCGGCCGCGCGGCGTTCGTCGAGCGCGTGTGGCAATGGAAGGAGCAGTCGGGCGGCACGATCCTGCGGCAGGAGCGGCGCCTCGGCAATTCCGTCGACTGGTCTCGCGATCGCTTCACGATGGACGACGGCCTGGTCGAAGTCGTCACGGACGTATTCGTCCGGCTGTACGAGGACGGCCTCATGTACCGGGGCAAGCGCCTCGTCAACTGGGACCCGGTGCTGCACACCGCGCTGTCGGACCTCGAGGTGATCGCCGAGCCCGAGCAGGGCCACATCTGGCACCTGCGCTATCCGCTCGCCGACGGCAGCGGCCATCTCGTGGTCGCGACCACGCGTCCCGAGACGATGCTCGGCGACACCGCGGTGGCCGTGCATCCCGACGACGAGCGCTATCGGCATCTCGTCGGCAAGCAGTTGCGCCTGCCGCTCGCCGAGCGCGAGATCCCGGTCATCGCCGACGAATACGTCGATCCCGCGTTCGGCTCCGGCTGCGTGAAGATCACGCCTGGCCACGACTTCAACGACTATGAAGTCGGCAGGCGGCACGACCTGCCGCTCATCAACATTTTCGATGCGAACGCCGCGCTCAACGACGTAGTGCCGCCGAAGTATCGCGGCCTCGATCGCAAGGAAGCGCGCAACACGGTGGTCGCAGACTTCGAGGCGCTCGGGCTGCTCGAGAAGATCGAGCCCCATACACTGACGGTGCCTCGCGGTGACCGCAGCAACGCCGTGCTCGAGCCGTGGCTGACCGACCAGTGGTACGTGCGGATCGCGCCGCTCGCGGAGCCTGCGATCAAGGCGGTCGAGGACGGCCGCACGCGCTTCGTGCCGGAGAGCTGGTCGAAGGAATACTTCCAGTGGATGCACAAGATCCAGGACTGGTGCGTCAGCCGGCAGCTGTGGTGGGGCCACCAGATTCCCGCGTGGTACGACGAGAGCGGCAACGTCTACGTCGCGCGCTCGCAAGCAGAAGCGCAGGCGCAGGCGCGCGCCACGCTCGGCCGCGACGCGCAACTGACGCGCGACGAGGACGTGCTCGACACGTGGTTCTCGGCGGCGCTGTGGCCCTTCTCGACCCTCGACTGGCCCGAGCAGACGGCCGCGCTGAAGACGTTCTACCCGACGAGCGCGCTGGTGACGGGCTTCGACATCATCTTCTTCTGGGTCGCGCGGATGATGATGATGGGGCTGAAGTTCGCCGGCGACGTGCCGTTTCGCGACATCTACATCACCGGCCTGATCCGCGACGAGCACGGCGACAAGATGTCGAAGTCCAAGGGGAACATCATCGATCCGATCGACCTCGTCGACGGCATCGACCTCGAATCGCTGGTGACGAAGCGCACCAGCGGCATGATGCAGCCGCACCTCGCCGAGCGCATCGAGAAAGCAACGCGCAAGCAGTTCCCGAGCGGCATCCCGGCGCACGGCGCCGACGCGTTGCGCTTCACGCTGTGCGCGCTCGGGACGATGGGACGCGACATCCGCTTCGACCTCGGGCGCATCGACGGCTACAAGAACTTCTGCAACAAGCTGTGGAACGCGGCGCGCTACGTGCTGATGAACACGGAAGGCCAGGACTGCGGGCAGACCAGCGCGGACGTCGAGTACTCGCTTGCCGATCGCTGGATCCGTTCGCGCCTCGGCGCGACCATCACCGCAGTGCGCACACAGCTGGAAGCGTATCGCTTCGATCTCGCGGCGCAGGCGCTGTACGAGTTCGCGTGGTACGAGTACTGCGATTGGTATCTGGAGCTTTCGAAGCCAGCGCTGCAATCGTCAGAAGCGACCGATGCGCAGAAGCGCGGCACGCGGCAGACGCTCGTGCAGGTGCTCGAAGGATGTCTGCGGTTGCTGCATCCGATGATGCCGTTCATCACCGAAGAGATCTGGCAGTCGGTCGCGCCACTGGCCGCGCGCCCCATCGGAGACAACAAGGCCCCGACGATCATGCTGCAGCCCTACCCGACCGCCAAGGAGTTTCCGCAGGACGCGGCGGCTGAGGCAGCGATGGCTGCGATCAAGGCTGCGATCCTCGGCGCGCGGCAGATCCGCGGGCAGCTCGATATCCCGCAAGGTCGCGAAATTGTGATCCACTACCAGTCGCCGCACGAGCAGGATCAGCAGTCTCTGAACGCCAGCCTCGCCGTGGTCAAGGCGGTGGGCAGAATCTCGGAGCTGAAGGTCGCCGCGATCGGCGCGCAATTGCCGCCCTCGGCGAGCGCCAGCATCGAGCAGCGGACGATCTCGTCGCCGCTCGCAGGTCTGATCGATGACCCCGCAGCCGAGTTGGCACGTTTGCAGAAGCGCAAGAGCAAGGTGCAGCAGGACCTCGGCAAAGAGGAAGGTAAATTGAGCAACCAGAAGTTCATCGCGAACGCGCCGGCGGAGATCGTTTCCGAGGTGCACACGCGTATCGCGAACTTCCGACGCCAGATCACCGAGGCCGAGCAGCAGGAGCAGGCTGTCCGCGCCCTCGTCGCGCAGCGCTAACATCCGATGGACTCGCCGATCCCCACTCTGATCACGCAGGCCGATCCGATCGAGCTGGTCGGTGCGACGATCGCGCAGCTCAACCGCATCATCCTGGGCAAGGAACAGCAGCTCAAGCTGTCTATCTCCTGCCTGCTCGCGCGCGGTCACTTGCTGATCGAAGACATCCCGGGCGTCGGCAAGACGACGCTGGCGCATGCGCTCGCCGAATCGCTCGGCTTGTCGTATCAGCGCATCCAGTTCACGAGCGACCTGCTGCCCGCGGACATCATCGGCGTGTCCGTGTTCGAGCGCGAGACGAGCACGTTCCAGTTCCACAAGGGCCCGGTGTTCGCGCAGCTCGTGCTCGCCGACGAGATCAATCGCGCCACGCCGAAAGCGCAGAGCGCGCTGCTGGAAGCGATGGAAGAGCACCAGGTGACGGCCGACGGTCAGACCTATCCGCTCTCGAATCCGTTCTTCGTCATCGGCACGCAGAACCCGGTCTACCAGATCGGCACTTATCCGCTGCCGGAGTCGCAGCTCGACCGCTTCCTGATGCGCATTCAGCTCGGCTATCCCGAGGCTACACTCGAGCGCCAGCTGCTGCTGGGCCAGGATCGTCGCGATCTGCTCGCCACTCTGGCACCGACGTTGTCGCCGCAGCAGCTGCTGCTGATGCAGATGATGGTGCCGCGAGTACACGCCTCCGACGCGTTGCTCGACTATGTGCAGGCAATCGTGCGCTACACGCGCGAGGCGCCGCAGTTCGAGTCGGGACTGTCGCCGCGCGCGTCGATCGCTCTCGTTCGCGCCGCGCAAGCGTGGGCGCTGATTCACTCGCATCCGGGAGTGACCCCCGAGGACGTGCAGGCCGTGCTCGGCGCCGTCGTCGGCCATCGCCTGAAGCCGCGCAACGAAGATGCGAACCCGCATGACATCGGCGAGCTGGTGCTGAAGGCCGTCGCCGTCCCCTGACGAAGGGCCTGACAGCATCATGCTCTCGCGCCTGCTCGCCGCCCTGCGCCGCCGGACCCGCAAGTGGGCGCGCCAGCGCCACGGCATCGATCCCGATCCGACGATCCTCTCGCCGCGGCGCATCTACATCGTGCCGAGCGGGCTCGGCGTCGCGTTCACCTTGATGCTGTTCGCGATGTTCCTCGGCGCGATGAATTACGCCAACAATCTCGCGCTCGGCCTCGCTTTCATGCTCGGCGCGCTGGCGCTGACGGCGATGCACTACTGTCATCGCAACCTGGCCGGCGTGCAGATCCGCTCGGCGTCGAGCGAGCCGGTGTTTGCCGGTCAGACCGCGCGCTTCGGCATCGCGCTCGAGAACGGCGCCAAGGTCGCGCGGCACGAGCTGGTCGTCGCGAACGAGCACGGCGATGCGCGGCCGGTGCGCGTCGAGTCCGGCGGGCGCGTGGTCCTGCAGCTGGAAGTACCGGCGCCGCAGCGCGGGCTGCTCGCGCTCGACTCGTTCGAGCTCAGCACGCGGCATCCGTTCGGCCTGTTCCGCGCATGGGTCTATCTCAACATGGACATGCGCTGCGTCGTGTACCCGAAGCCGAGCGCGCGCGGCCTGCCGCCGCCGCCACAGGAAACCGACACTGGCGGCGCGCAGGACATGACGCGCGGCGACGAGGATTTCGCGGGCCTGCGCGCCTTTCATCCGGGAGATTCGCCACGACGCATCGCGTGGAAGGCGTATGCGCGCGAGCAGGGCTTGCACGTGAAGGTCTATGCGGGCACGGCCGTGACGTCGCACTCCTTCGACTGGGAATCGCTGACGGGGCTCGGCACCGAGGCGCGGCTGTCGCAACTGTGTCGCTGGGTGGAGGACGCATTCGCCGCCGGTCGCGCGTTCGGGCTGCGGCTGCCTGGCGTTGAGATCCCACCGAACGTCGGCCCCGGCCACAGGCAGCGCTGCCTGACCGCGCTGGCGCTGTACGACGAGGCAGCTGCGCATGGTTAGCGCCGCGCGTTCGATGCGCGCTCTGGGAGCAGCCCACTGGCCGCCGATGCTGCAACGGCTGGTCTGGGTGACCGGCGGACTGGCGCTCTCCGTGCTGCCGCACGTGCCGCACATCCGGCCTTGGATTCTGCTGCTCAGCGCCGGGGCTGCAGGATTGCGAATCGCCGCAGAGGTGAAGAACTGGGAGCTGCTGCAGAAGTGGCTGCGCAGTCTGCTCGCGTTCGTCGCGCTGCTCGCCGTGCTGCTCGACTACCGCACGCTCAACGGTATTGATGCCGGCACTGCGCTGCTGGTCGTGATGGCGGGCATGAAGCTGCTCGAGACGCGCACGGTGCGCGATCTCACGGTGATCGTCTTCCTTTCCTATTTCGCGCTGTTCGCCGCGTTCCTCTACAACCAGAGCCTGCTGCAGTTGCCGTACATGCTCGTCACGGCGTGGCTGCTGACGGTCACGCTGATGCGCATTCATCAGACGACGACGGCGATGCCGGTGCGCGAGGCGGCCTGGATCACGGGCAAGATGTTCCTGCAATCGCTGCCGCTCGCGATCCTGCTGTTCCTGCTGTTCCCGCGGCTGCCCGGACAGTTCTGGGCCATCGTGCCCGCACGCGGCGCGGCACTGAGCGGACTGTCGGACGAGATGTCGCCCGGCGACGTCTCCGATCTCAGTCTCTCGGGCGCGCTGGCGTTTCGCGCGAAGTTCATCGGGCCGCTGCCGCCGCCGGCGCAGCGCTACTGGCGCGGCCCGGTGCTGCACGATTTCGACGGCCGCACCTGGCGCCAGCCGCGCACGCCGTTCGTGCAGCAACAGGTCGCAGCGAGCGGCGCCACCTATGCGTACGAGGTGATGCTCGAGCCGCACCAGCGGCGCTGGATCTTCGCGCTCGACGTCCCGACGAGCTGGCCGAGACGGGACGCGACGCGCTCCTCCGACCTGCAGCTGTGGTCCGATCGGCCGATCTCGACGCTGAGCTCGTTCCGCCTGGAGTCCGCTCCGATCTACACGGTGAACGGCCGCCTGCCGAGCGCGATGCGCGCCGCGGACCTGCGCTTGCCCCAGGGCCGCAACGCGCGCTCGATCGCGCTGGCGCGCGAGATGCGCGAGCGCGCGGGGAGCGATGCGGCCTTCATCGCCGCCGTGCTCGCGAAGTTTCGCGACGAGGAATACTTCTACACGCTCGAGCCGCCGCGGCTGCAGCTGGATTCGGTCGACGATTTTCTGTTCAACACGCGCCGCGGTTTCTGCGAGCACTTCGCGTCCGCATTCACGATGCTGGCTCGCGCCGCCGGCATCCCGGCGCGCGTCGTGACCGGCTACCAGGGCGGCGAGTACAACCCGATGAGCGGCTACCTGCGCATCCTGCAGTCGGACGCGCATGCGTGGTCGGAGGTGTGGCTCGACGGGCGCGGCTGGGTGCGCGTCGATCCGACGGCCGCGGTCGCGCCGGACCGCATCGAGCGCGGCATCGAAGCCGCACTCGCCGAGGGCGGCGAGTCACTGCCGGGCGACTACCTGCGGCAGAACGCGCTGTTCAGCCGGTTGCGGCTGGCGTGGGATGCGGCGAACACGTTCTGGAACAACCAGGTCGTCGCCTTCGGCGAAGCGCAGCAGCGCTGGCTGCTCGATCGCCTGAACCTCGGCGACGGCGGACAGCAGCTCGGCATCGCGCTGGTGCTGGCGCTGATCGTCTTCTTCGCGGCGATGTCCGCGTACCTCGGCTGGCGCTTCCGGCCGCGCGCCAAGGATCCGCTCGCACAGATCTACGACCAGCTCTGCCGCAAGCTCGCGCGCCGCGGGTTGCCGCGCGCGGCGCACGAAGGGCCGAGCGACTACGTGGGGCGCGTACTGCAGGCCCGGCCCGACCTCGCCCCGCTGCTGGTCGAGACGCGCAACCTTTACGTCGCGCTCCGCTACGGTCCGCGCTCGTGGGGCCCGCTGCTCGGCCGCTCCGAGCTGAGCCGGCTGAAATTCCTGGTCAACCAGTTGAAAGTCTGACGCCGCGCCCGCATTGCAACGACTGGCCAGCCGATTAAAGAACGTCTCGCGTGCTGCTGCTCGCCTTTCTCGTCGCAATCGCCCTGGGAGTCGCCGCGTGGTTCGTGGCCGGCCAGGCGTGGTGGCGCCGCCGCCGGCGCACCGCCCTCGCCCGCCAGACATTTCCGCCGCACTGGCAGGACTGGCTGCGCACCCGCACGTCGATCTACGCGCGCGTGCCGCCCGAGCTGCGCACGCGTTTGCACGAGCTCGTGCGGATCTTCGTCGGCGAGAAGACTTTCGTCGGCTGCAACGGGCTGGTCGTCACGGAAGAGATGCGCGTGGTGATCGCCGCGTACGCGTGCCTGCTCGTCGTCAACCGGCCCGATGTACCGCGCTCGCATTTTTACGACGACCTGTTCTCGATCCTGGTCTACCCGACGCCGTTCATCGTGCCGCACACGCAGCGCGAAGGCTACGGCGTGATCACCGAAGGCCATCGCGTGCTGTCCGGCCAGGCGTGGGACTCGCGGCGGATCATCGTCTCGTGGCAGGACATCCAGGACGGACTCGCGACCGGTCACAACGTCGTGCTGCATGAGTTCGCGCACTACCTCGACATGGAAGACGAGACGATGGATGGCGCGCCGGGCCTCGGCAGCGTACGCGCCTATCGCGAATGGTCGAAGGTGTTCTGGGAAGAGTACGACCGCCTGCGCGCCACGCTGCTGGCGGGACAGCCGACATTCCTCGATCCGTATGCGGCGACCGAGCCCGCGGAGTTCTTCGCCGTCGTCACCGAGGCGTTCTTCGAGAAGCCGCGCGAGCTCGAATTGCAGCACGCGGGGCTGTACGAGCAGCTGCGGCGCTATTACCGGGTGGATCCGGCGCGCTGGTAGAGCTCAAGCAGGTTCCTGTGCGACCCTGCGCGCGACGCGCGTGCTGCGCGTCTGGAACGCGAGCATGATCGCGCCGCCGACGAACAGGATCGCGACCGACAGAATTGCCAGACGCGAGTTGCCGGTGATGGCCGCGGTCGCCGCCATCAGGAACGGACCGAGCACCGACGCAAACTTGCCCATCATGTTGTAGAAGCCGAAGAACTCACTGGCGCGGTCCGCCGGGATCAGGCGGCTGTAGTAGGAGCGACTCATCGCCTGGATCGCGCCCTGCACGCAACCGATGGCAGCCGACATGACGTAGAACTCGGTGACGTTAGTCATCACCACGGCGTAGAACGTCACTGCGCTGTAGACCGCGATCGCCACGAAAATGCCGACCATCGGACTGATGCGATCGCCGAGCCAGCCGAACACCAGCGTCATCGGGAAGCCGATGAACTGGATCATGAGGATCGCGGTGATCAGGCTGCTCGCCGGAAAGCCGAGCGCGAGCCCGTAGTCGACCGCCATCTTCATGATCGTGTTGACGCCGTCGATGTACATCCAGTAGGCCAGCAGGAACAGGATGACCGGACGAAACTTGCGGACCTCGCGGAACGTGCGCAACAGTTCGGCGAACCCTGCGCGCGCGGCGCGCGCCAGGCCGATCGCAGGACCAGTTGCGAGCGCGCCGCGTTGCCGCAGCAGCGGAATCGCGAACACGAGCCACCACACCGCAACCGTGACGAAGCATGCGCGGATCGCCTGTTCCGGGCCGGCGAGTCCGAACCACTGCGGCTTCTGATACATCACCACGTTGACGACGAGCAGCAGCCCGCCGCCGAGATAGCCGAGCGCGTACCCGAAACCCGAGACCGAGTCGACGCGGCCCGGCGGCGCCACGCGCACCAGCATCGAGTCGTAGAAAATGAGCCCACCCCAGAACCCGATCGAGGCGATCACGAACAGCGTCAGGCCGGTGGAGATATCCGAGGTGCTCACGAACGCCAGCAGGCCGGTGGGCAGGACGCCGATCGCGGTGAAGATCACGAGCATGCGGATGTGCGCGCTGCCCTTGTCGGCGAGCGCGCCGAGCCACGGCGCCGTCACGGCCAGCACCAGGCTCGAGACGAAGTTGGCGAGAGCCAGCCATTCCGTGCTCTTGATCGGCGGCACTCCCGCGGCCAGCGTCTGTTTGAAGAACACTGGGAAGAACGCCACCATCACCGTCGTCGCGAAAGCCGAGTTCGCCCAGTCGTACATCGCCCAGGCGAACACCTTCTTTTCGAAAAACGGCGATTTCATCGGACGATCCTTCAGGCCGCGGCGGCCAGGTGCTCGCGCGTCTCGCGGAACTCGATGTCCGGCCAGCGCTCGAGCGTGAGCTGCAGGTTGACGCGCGTCGGCGCGAGATAGACCAGCGCGCCGGAATGATCGAGCGCAAGATTGTCGTACGCCTTGCTGCGAAACTCTTCGAGTTTCTTCGCATCCTTGCAATACACCCAGCGCGCCGTGAAGACGTTGACGTTGTCGAACGTCGCCTGCACGGTGTACTCGTCCTGCAATCGGAACGCGACCACGTCGAACTGCAGCTGGCCGACCGCGCCGAGGATCAGGTCGTTGTTGCGCAGCGGACGGAACACCTGCGTGGCGCCCTCCTCGCACAACTGGTCGAGGCCTTTCTGCAGCGCCTTCATGCGCAGCGGATCGCGCAGCACGACGCGGCGGAACATCTCCGGCGCGAAGTTCGGGATGCCCGTGAACATCAGCGGCTCGCCTTCGGTGAACGTGTCGCCGATGTTGATCGTGCCGTGGTTGTGCAGGCCGAGAATGTCGCCGGCGAACGCTTCGTCGGTGTGCTGACGGTCGGCCGCCAGGAACGTCAGCGCGTCGTTGATCCGCATCTCCTTGCCGAGGCGCACGTGGAACAGCCGCATGCCCTTCGCGTAGCGGCCCGAGCAGATGCGCATGAAAGCGATGCGGTCGCGATGCCCGGGATCCATGTTCGCCTGGATCTTGAACACGAAGCCGGTGAGCCTGTCCTCGAGCGGCTCGACGAAGCGCATGGTCGTCTCGCGCGTCAGCGGTCCCGGCGCGTGCCGCACGAAGGCCGACAACAGCTCGGTGACGCCGAAATTGTTGATCGCCGAGCCGAAGAACACCGGCGTCTGCCGGCCGGCGAGGTACTGCGCCGTAGCGAACTGCGGCGCCGCGCCGCGCACCAGCTCGATCTCGTCGCGTAAAGCGCGCGCCCGGTCGCCGAGGAACTCTGCCGCCGCCGCGCTCGCCAGGCCCTCGATCGTCGCGTGCGTTCCGGCGCGGCCCTTTTCTGCGGCCTGATAGATGTAGATGCGGTCTTCGAGCAGGTGATAGATGCCTTTGAGCTCGCGACCCATGCCGATCGGCCACGTCACCGGCGCGCACGCGATCTTCAGCACGCGCTCGATCTCGTCCAGCAGCTCCATCGGCTCGCGGCCTTCGCGATCGAGCTTGTTGATGAACGTCATGATCGGCGTATCGCGCAGCCGGCACACTTCCATCAGCTTGATGGTGCGCTCTTCCACGCCCTTGGCGCAGTCGATCACCATCAGCGCCGAGTCCACAGCCGTCAGCGTGCGATACGTGTCTTCGGAGAAGTCCTCGTGGCCCGGCGTGTCCAGCAGGTTGACCATGCGACCGTCGTACGGGAACTGCATCACCGACGACGTCACGGAAATGCCGCGCTGCTGTTCCAGCGCCATCCAGTCGGAGGTCGCATGGCGCGCAGCCTTACGACCCTTCACCGTGCCGGCGAGCTGGATCGCGCCGCCGAACAGCAGCAGCTTCTCGGTCAGCGTCGTCTTGCCGGCGTCGGGGTGCGAAATGATCGCAAAAGTCCGGCGGCGCTGAATTTCAGCGCCCAGCTTGTCATTGGCAGGCGGCGGAACACTCGACACGGGGGACCTGTCCTCACGGCAGTGCGCAGGGGCGCACACGAACCGCGCGGATTCTACCCTATGGGTCAGGCGGGGCTGAGCGCGAGCCGGTAGACCCAGGCGTCTTCGCGGCCGCCGCTCGCCTGGTAATAGGCCTTGCGCACGCCGACGCGCGCGAAGCCGAGCGATTCGTAGAGGCGGATCGCGGTCGGGTTCGAGGGACGCACTTCGAGGAAGACGTCGCGCATCTCCGCGGCGCGCGCACGCTCCAGCAGGAAATCCATCAGGCGCCGCCCGACGCCGCCGCTGCGCAGGTCGCCGCGAATGCAGATGTTGAGGATGTGCGCTTCGCCTGCGCCGTAGGACATGATCCCGTAGCCCGCCACTTCGCTGGCAAACTCGACGACCCGGCACAAATAGCCGACGCGAATGCAGTCGCGGAACACGCCCTCGCTCCACGGGAACACGTACGAGGCGCGCTCGACCGCGACGACAGCCGCGACGTCGCTGAGCGTCATCGGCCGGAAGCGCACGCTTGCGAACAATCTGGAGCGATCGATCTCGGCGCTCACGTCGATGTCCCCAGCGACTCGAACGTCCGCAGCGCGAGCACGAGGTCGGCCCACGACTTACGCTTCTCGCCGGGGCTGCGCAGCAGGTAGGCAGGATGGTAGGTGACGATCATCGGACGGTTTCCGGCGATACGATGCAGCTGGCCACGCAGTTTACCGATGGAAGTATCCGTCTCCAGCAAAGTTTGTGCAGCTATGCGTCCTACGCACAGGATCAGCTGCGGGTTCACCAGCTCGATCTGGCGGAACAGGTACGGCAGGCAGGCGCGCACTTCCTCCGGCTTCGGATCGCGGTTGTTCGGCGGCCGCGACTTGAGGATGTTGGCGATGAACACCTGCTCGCGCTGCAGGCCGATCGCCTTCAGCATCGAGTTCAGCAGCTGCCCGGCGCGGCCGACGAACGGCTCGCCCTGACGGTCCTCGTCGGCGCCCGGCGCCTCGCCGATCACCATCCATTGCGCGTTGCGGTTGCCGACGCCGAACACGCCCTGGGTCCGCGTCTTGTGCAGCGGGCAGAGCGTGCAGCTCTTGACGGCTCTCTCCAGCTCCGCCCAACCGGGCTGCGATCCGGAAGCGGGCGCATGCACCTGCTCGGGCGTTGCGACGTCCGCGGACGGCGCGAGGCTGCGTCGCTCCCACACGTCGATCTCGAGCGCTTTGAGATAGGCCAGACGCCGCGAGTCCATCGGTTGCGCCATCCGCTATGCGCCCTGTGCGGGCCGCTTCTTTCTGACCACCTTGCGCCACACCCAGAACAGCGGCGCCGACGCGGCGTAGGCGCCGAACAGCGCGAACAGCGAGGCGGGCGCCAGCGACACGATGACGTAGCCGAGCGGGATCAGCGCCATGTACACCCACGGAATCTTGCCGCGCAGGTTCAGCTCCTTGCCGCTCCAGTACGAAAACCTGCTGACCATCAGCGCGCCAATGCAGATGCAGATGGCGAACGCGAGCACCAGCGAGGGCAGGCCCGCGGTCGGTTGCTCGACACCGGTGATATCGAACTCGCTCGCGAGCCAGACGAAGCTGGCGACGGTCGCGGCCGCTGACGGGCTCGGCAGTCCCTCGAAATAGCGCTTGTCCGCGGTAGCGGCGCGCGCGTTGAAACGCGCGAGGCGCAAGGCCGCAGCAACGGCGTAGAAGAACGCCGCGAGCCAGCCGAAGCGTCCCCAGAACTTGCCGTAGTCCGCGATGCGCTCGATGCCCCACTGGTACGCGACGATCGCCGGCGCGACGCCGAACGCGACCATGTCGCACAGGCTGTCGTACTCCTTGCCGAAGTCGCTCTGGGTGTTGGTCCAGCGCGCGACGCGCCCGTCGAGCCCGTCGAACAGCATTGCGACGAAGATCGCGATGCCGGCGCGCGAGAAGTCGCCGTTGATGGCCGCAACGATCGCGTAGAAGCCGCCGAACAGCGTGCCCGTGGTGAACACGTTCGGGAGCCAGTAGACGCCGCGCGCGGGATTCTTGGCGGGCGGCGGCACATCGCCGGTTTCGAAATTCTCGGCGCTCATGGTTTGCGTGCGAGGAGATAGGCCCATGATATTGTGCGACGCGAGGCACGCACAACAGACGCGGTTCCACTGCTTGAAAAACCCGGGTGCAGCATTGTTCCTCCTCGCGCTGATCGTGAGCGCGCCTGCACATGCGGACCGTCAGCAGGATCCGCAGCTCGGCAAGCTCCTCGAGCAGGCGCTCGCGGCCGGCGCCTGTTTCGAGGACAAATTCGACGAGCAGGTCTGGTTCGCGGCGATGGAGCCGAAACTCAAACCGCTGCTCAAAGATCCGCGCGAGCGCCAGGAACTGCTCCGCCACGTGCACTGCGAGGCTCGCCGCCTGCAGCTGCCGCCGGGCCTCGTCATGGCGGTCATCGACGTCGAGAGCCGCTTCGACCGCTGGGCCGTGTCGAGCGCCGGCGCTGTCGGCCTGATGCAGGTGATGCCGTTCTGGCCGCGTCAGCTCGGCATGACCAACCAGGAGCTGGTGCGCATCCCGCAGAACCTGCGCATGGGCTGCACGATCCTGAAGTTCTACCTGGATCGGGAGCGCGGAGACTACACGCGCGCGCTGGCGCGGTACAACGGCAGCGTCGGGCGCAGAAACTACCCGGACCTCGTGCTGGAGCGCCTCGCAAAGCGCTGGCACTACCAGTAGGTGCCGTCAGCGCGTGCCGAATCCGCCCGGCATCTCGCCGAGATCGCGCAGGGCCACATCCGCGCACTGCACGTCCAGCACGTGGGCAGCCGGCGGTCCGCGCCAAAGCCATTCGACGAGAGCGTCCACTGCGGCGGGCTCGCCGACTGCGAGCACCTCGACCCGACCGTCTGCGAGATTGCGAGCGTAGCCGCGACAGCCGAGCTGCTGAGCGCGCTCGCGAGTCGACGCGCGATAGAAAACGCCTTGCACGCGCCCGGACACGTAACAGCGCCGTGCGATGATCGCCGACAAGGGAATCAGCCCGTGTTGCTGCCCGGCTGTGCCGCGCCGAGAGCCTCGGCGGCTTTGTCGCGAGCTGCGATCGCGTTGCGCCGTGCTTCGCGGTAGGCGCGCCGTTCCAGGCTGTCCTCCGCGCGATTCAGCAGGGCTTCCGCTTCGTTCAGCTTCTGCGGCGCCGTGCGTTCGGCGCCTGCGTCACGCGCCGCGCGAATGGCCTGGCGGGCGTTGCTCATCTCCTGAACGGGCGCGCCGGCGCACGCCGCGAGCGCGAGCGCTGCGACCACGAGAATTGCCGGCATGCGAGAGCGATGGGCCATGGTGGATTTTTCAATCGACCGTAGCAATCGAAGCCTACACCGTCAAGACTGAGGTGAATACAATGCTCGCGCCGCGCACCCGGGTTTTGCGTTGCATTACTCCCACAAGAGCGGCGCCACGCTCGGGTGCGTCATACAGCTTCGCGGGGTTTTGCACGCGTGACCGAAATTCTGGTCCTGTTTTATTCGCGCAAAGGCAGCACGGCCGAGCTCGCTCGACAGGTGTGCCGCGGAGTGGAGTCGGTCGCGGGTGCGCGCGCCCGTCTGCGCACTGTTCCCGCAGTCGCGACCGTAGTCGATGCTCCACAGCCGGCTGTGCCAGCCGAAGGACCGCCCTACGCGACGCATGACGACCTGCGGGAGTGCGACGGCCTGGTCATGGGCAGCCCGACCCGCTTCGGCAACATGGCGGCGCCCCTGAAGTTTTTCCTCGACGGCACGAGCGCGCTGTGGGTCAGCGGCGCACTCGCGGGCAAGCCCGCCGGCGTATTCACGTCGACCCAGACGATTCACGGCGGGCAGGAGACGACCCTGGTGTCGATGATGCTGCCGCTCCTGCACCACGGCATGTACATCGTCGGAATACCTTACACAGAGGCCGCGCTCTCGACGACGCGCGCCGGCGGCTCGCCGTACGGCGCGAGCCATTTCGCCGGCGATGACACACAGCCTCGACTGACTGACGACGAGCGCACGCTCGCGGTGCTGCTCGGCCGCCGCGTCTCCGAGCTCGCCGTCAAGCTGCGCGCTTGAGCGTTCCGGCCGACGGCGCCGAATCTGCGATCGCCCGCCGCCTGCGGCTGGCGGCGGTCTTTGCGACCGTCCTGGTGTTCGTGCTGATCGTGTCGTGGGTCGTCATCGCTCCCTCGACTGCGCGGATCGTCGGTGGCGCCGTTCTCGCGTTGCCGTTTGCAATCGGCTCGCCGTTTCTCTACGCCGGGCGTCGGCGCGCTTACGGGTGGCTGACTCTGGCCCTCGCGCCGTCGCTCGTACTCGGATTGATGGAAGCGGTCGCCGTTGCGGCAACGCGCGCGTGGTCGGCGCTGTTCGTATTCCTGCTGCTCGCGACGTTCGCGTTGTTCGTCGCGTACCTGCGAGCTACGCGCTCTTCATCACAGCCTTGACGAAAGGCACCGTGAGCCGGCGCTGCGCGACGAGCGACGCCTCATCGAGCTCGTCGAGGAAAGCACACAGCGCAGCCATGTTTCGCGGCAGTCGACGCAGCAGGAACTGCGCAGTCTCTTCCGGCAACTCGCAGCCACGCAGTTGAGCACGCAACTGCAGCGCTGCGAGTTGCTCCTGTTCGTCCAGCGGCTGCAGCGTGAGAACCACTCCGCCATTCAGACGCGAAGCGAGATCGGCCAGCTTGAATGGCAGCGCTGCGGGCGGCGCCGGCGCGGCGAGCACGAGCCGCGCGCCCTGCTCGTCCAGCTCGCGATGCAAGCGGAACAGCGCCCGCTCCCAGTCTGAGTTGCCGGCGACCGCTGCGGCGTCGTCGAGACAGACCAGCGAGAACTGGCCGTAGCCCGCAAGGATTTCGCCGCCGAGCTGTGCAACCTCCGCGAGTGGCAGGTACGCGGCGCTCTGCGAGTCGCCATGCGCGCGGGCGCACATCGCCTGCAGCACGTGCGTCTTGCCGACGGAGAGCGGACCGTGCACCCAGACGCACGTGGGACCGTCGCTCGGGCCCGAGCGGCGCGCGCTCAGCGCCTGGAGCGCATCGACGACGGAACGGTTGCGGCCGGGGAAATAGCTGGCGAAGACCGACGTGTCGCGCAGCCGGATTCCAAGCGGCAGCTGCTTCGCATCCATGGCCTAGGCGAGACCGCGGCGACGGCGGCTGACCTCGATTGCCCGGCGCGAGTAGGTGATCACGTAGTCGAGACCGCTGACGACGGTCGTGACGAACACGAGCGCGCCGAGGACCGTGATCGCGATCTGCGGCGCGAAGTCAACCGCGCGTCCTGCGACGACCAGCAGCAGGAAGATGATCTGGCACAACGTGTTGAGCTTGCTGATCGCCGTGGGCCGCCCGTGCAGCTCGCCATAGCCGTAAAGGCTCTTGTAGATGATCGCGCCGGCGGTGATCGTCACGTCGCGCAGCACGGCAGTGGCCGCGAGCCACATCGGCACGACGCCGAGCGCCGCCAGCGTGATGAATACGCCGACCAGCAGGATCTTGTCGGCGAGCGGGTCGAGAATCTTGCCGAGCTCCGAGGTCCAGCCGAAGCGCTTGGCCAGAAACCCATCCAGCCCGTCGGTCGCGGCCGCGAACGCGAACATCGCGAGCGTAAGCCGGTAGTTGTCGGTTACGAGCAGCCAGGCCACCGGCACGACCAGCAGCATGCGCAGAATGCAGAGCGCATTGGGGATGTGCCGCATCGTCGCTCAGGGCTGATAGCGGAACGCGAGCCGGTCGCCCGCGTCGGCGGAGCCGGACGGCGCGTCGAGCGGCACGAGACGGTGATCGAGCGCGATCGCCCGGCGCAATGTCGCAGCGTCGCCCCGCACGGCGAGCCGGAAGCGCATCTTTTCGCCCGTGACCTGCTCCAGCGCGACGCCGCGCACCAGCGTCATGCCTTCCAGGTAATTCAGCGTCGCGGCGTATGCGTCGAGATTGGAGATTCCGCCGACTTCGACGACGACGCTGCCGAGCGAGGACGCCCGGGCAGCAAACACGTGCGCAAACGTATCGGCGGCGAGATGCACGCCGTCATCGACGCCGCCGGTCGCCTGCGCGGCGCCGTCCCTCGAAATCAGCGTCCACTGGACCACGCCGCCTCGCGAGCGGCCGAGCAGCACCGCGTCCGCTCCATAGCGCTCCGCCGTTTGCAGCAATCCGGGCGAGTCAGAGCTGGCCGCGGCGCGCTCCTGAGCGTCCATCACGGGCCACTTCAGCGGCAGGCCACGCTGGCGGGCAACCCTCTCGATCACATCGCGCTCCTGCGTAGGCGTGTCGGAAGCCAGCCAGCGCCACGCACCCCCATCCTCGGCGCCGAACATCACGACCGTCGCGGGCCGCTCGCGGCCCCAGATCGGCAGGCCGGCGTTCGACAGCAGGTGGTCGATCGACGCGCTGTCGAAGCCGACCTCCAGCACGTTGTCTGCGGTGAATCCGAAGCGCTGGACATATTTGCGCGGGTCGCTGACGTCGCCGACGCGCGTCGCCGCGTCCCGCTGCCCGCTGACGCGCACCAGCACTGTCTTGAGCGCCTCGACGAACGCCGCGTCGCGCGAGCTGTCCACGGGCTGCGCGGCCTCGTACAGGTCCGGGACGGTGACGGCGCGGGCCGACGTCACGACGAGGAGAGCCGGCAGCAGCGCCGGCAAGAAGCGGAGACAGCGGAGCACTGACATGCGTGTAAAATATCACGCGCCATGCCAACAGAGCCGATTACATACAAAGACGCTGGCGTCGACATCGAAGCCGGCGACGAGCTGGTCGAGCGCATCAAGCCCTACGTCAAACGCTCGCTGCGCCCGGAAGTCATCGGCGGCCTCGGCGGCTTCGGTGCGCTGTTCGAAATTCCGCTCGAGCGCTACCGCAAGCCGGTGCTGGTCTCCGGCACCGACGGCGTCGGCACGAAGCTGCGGCTGGCCATCGAGACCGGCCGCCACGACACGATCGGCATCGATCTGGTCGCGATGTGCGTGAACGACGTGGTCGTGCAGGGCGCGGAGCCGCTGTTCTTCCTCGACTACTACGCGACCGGCAAGCTCAGCGTCAACGTCGCCGAGTCCGTGATCAAAGGCATCGTCGAGGGTTGCGTGCAGGCCGGCGCGGCGCTCATCGGCGGCGAGACCGCGGAGATGCCCGGCATGTACGCCGCCGGCGATTACGACCTGGCGGGCTTTTGCGTCGGCATCGTCGAGAAGGAAGCGATCATCGACGGCAGCCGCACGCGTCCGGGCGACGTAGTCATCGGACTGCCCTCCTCCGGCCCGCATTCGAACGGCTACTCGCTGATCCGCAAGCTGCTGAAGACCGCCAAGGCCACGCCGGAGACCAAGCTCGACGGCGGCTCGCTCTACGACGCGCTGCTCGAACCGACGCGCATCTACGTCAAGCCGCTGCTCGCGCTCGCGAAGCAGCTGCCGGTGCACAGCTTCGCGCACATCACGGGCGGCGGACTGACGGAGAACATTCCGCGCGTCGTGCCGACCGGTCTGGAAGTGCTGCTGAGCGCGCAGACGTGGACCCGTCCGCCGGTATTCGACTGGCTGCGGCACGCCGGCAATATCCCGCCCGACGAGATGTATCGCACCTTCAACTGCGGCATCGGCATGACGGTCTGCGTCGCCGCCGAGCACGCAGACCGCGCACTGAACGTGCTGCGCGAGCACGGCGAGCAGCCCGTGGTCATCGGTGAGGTGCGTCGAGGCGATGGCGGCGTGATCATCCGCGGATGACACCGCTGCCGATTGCAATTCTGATCTCCGGACGCGGCACGAACATGCGCGTCATCGCGGAACGCGCGGCGGCGGGCAACCTGCCGGTCGACGTTCGCGTCGTCATCAGCGATCGACCCGCAGCTGAAGGTTTGCAAACGGCCGCGGCGATGAACATCGCCACGCGCGCTCTTGCGCCGCGCGACTTCGCCGACCGGGCGTCGTACGACCAGGCGTTGATGCAGCTGCTCGCGGAGTACCAGCCGAAGCTCGTAGTGCTGGCGGGCTTCATGCGGATCCTCACGCCGCATTTCATCGGCGCATTCGCCGGTCGCATTCTCAATGTGCATCCCTCGCTGCTGCCAAATTATCGCGGCCTGCACACGCACCGGCGCGTGCTCGAGGCCGGCGAGAAATTGCACGGCGTGAGTGTGCACTTCGTCACGGAAGAGCTCGACGGCGGGCCGGTGATCGCCCAGGCCGAGGTGCCGGTCATGCCCGGCGACAGCGAAGCGACGCTTTCAGCGCGAGTTCAGCGGGCCGAACACAGGATCTATCCGCAGGTGATCGATTGGCTGGCGCGCGGGCGGTTGTCGTTGCAGGACGGCCGCGTGTGGCTCGACGGCAAGCCCTTGGACCAGCCGCGGCGGGAACCCGCGGAGGTCGCCGGCGGTTAGCCAGCGGACGAGAGTCCCGGAGACTGAATGCGAAGGCTAGGCACCTTGTTGACATCGACGCTTGCGACGGCGCTGCTCGCTTCGACGGCGCACGCCGATGCTGTCGTCCCCAAGCCGTTCACGGCAACTTATGCAGTCAGCTATCGCGGCATCGGCGCGGGCGCGATCACGTTCTCGTTCTCGCACGATCCGGCGACGGGCCGTTACATCTACGAGACGCATCCCAATCCCGGGGTACTCGCGCGGTTGTTCGTGAGCAAGGCTGCAGTCGAGCGCAGCGTCATGGAGATCGATGATGCCGGCACGCGGCCGATCGAGTGGCAGCTCGATGAAGGCAAGACGAGCAAGGACGATGACGGCGAGCTGCATTTCGACTGGTCTCGCAACTCGGTGACGGGCACCGTCGAAGGCGAGCCCGTGAATCTCACGGCCGAGCCCGGCACGCAGGACCGCTCGTCGATCCAGATAGCGGTCACGACTGCGCTGCTGCGCGGCGTGGAGCCCGGCACGATCGCGCTGATCGACGACAACCGCATCAAGCGCTACGTGTACACGAAGAAAGAACAGGCGACGGTCGATTCCGCGCTCGGCAGGCTGGATACGGTGATCTACGAGAGCACGCGCGAAGGCGGCTCGAGCCGCACGTCACGCTTCTGGATGGCGCCGAGCCTGGAGTACCTGCCGGTGCGCGCCGAGCAGATCCGCAAGGGCAAGGTCGAGACCGTGATGGTGCTGCAGAAGGTCGAGCGGCCGTAGTGACTCTTGCCGGCTAGCCCTGCCGGAACTGCTTCGCGAGCTTCAGCCCCTGTCCCTGATAGTTCGAGCGGATTTCCTGCCCATACAAGGCTGACGGCGATTGCGCCATGCGCTCGTAGCGCAGCCACCCGACGATCTGCCCGTGCTCGAGCAGAAACGGGACCTCGTGAGAGCGCACTTCGAGCACGCCGCGGCTGCTGCCGGCTTTGCCGGTTTGAGGATTCCAGCCAAAACCCGGATCGAAGAAGCCCGCGTAGTGAACGCGAAACTCGCCCGCCCGCGTGTCGTACGGCAGCATCTCCGCGGCGTAACTGGGCGGGACCGCAATCGCTTCCTTCGTCATCAGAATGTAGAACTCGTCGGGTACCAGCGCGAGCGAGCGCTGCGGGTGCCAGTGGATCGGCTCCCAGAAGTCGAGCGGATCGTAGTCGCGCCGTTCGAGGTCGATGCGCGTCGTGTTCTTCTTCGCGCGCCAGCCAATCAGTGAATCGCGACTGCGTGAGCCCTCGAGATCGACCGTGAACGGCAGCACGCCCGGCTTGTCGGAGAGCCGCGCTCTTTCCTCGGCAGTCCGGGCATCCACGATGCTCCCTTCGTCCAGCAGCGTCTTCCAGTCCGAGGCCGTAATCTGTTTCGCGACGGCGCCACGGGCGCGGCGGAACCGCAGCTGATTGAGCCGGGTCCCGCTCTTGACCACCACGCTGAAACTGCGCGGCGCGATCTCGATGTAGAGCTGTCCCTCGTAACCATCCTCGACCTGGTCGAAGTGCGTCGCGCCGTCCGCGATGAGCCGGGTCAGGATGTCCAGGCGTCCGGTCGAGCTCTTCGGATTGGCAAAGGCGGCGACTTCGCTCTTCAGCGAGATGAACTCGGCGAGCGGAACGACGTACACCCGGCCCTTTTCGAGCACCGCACCGTTGCTGAGATCGAGCCGGAACCGCTGGAAGTCCGGATCGAGGTCTTCCATCTTGTCCAGGACCTCCACCCCGCGGCCCGGAAGGAAGCTGGTGTCGACGGGATAGGCGTACGGCCCGAGACGTAGATCGAGGCTCGCGGGTTGAATCTGGTCGGCTTCGATCGCGCCGAGGATCTCGGTGGCCCGGATCTCGCCGCCGTCGACCATCTCGCGAATGGCCTGGAACGGCAGGATTCCGGTGTACACCGACTGCCGTACCGACACGTCGCCCGCAGTATCTGAGTCCATCAGGTGTCTTCCATCGTGATCGAGGGAAAGGCGACGCCGGGCTCGAGCGCGATGCGCACGAGACGCGCGGCCGTGCGGCGCGCCAGGTCGATGTACGCGCGGCCGAGATTGCTGTCGGGTTCCGCGACGACCGTGGGACGGCCGCCGTCCGCCTGCTCGCGGATGCGGATATCGAGCGGCAGCTCCGCCAGCAACTCCACGTCGTACTGCTCGGCCATGCGCCGGCCGCCGCCTGCGCCGAAGATGTGCTCCTCGTGACCGCAGTTGGAGCAGACGTGCGTGCTCATGTTCTCGACGATACCGAGCACCGGCACCTTGACCTCCTGGAACATGCGCAGCCCCTTGCGTGCGTCGAGCAGCGCAATGTCCTGCGGCGTCGTGACGATGACGGCGCCGCTCACCGGCACCCGCTGCGTCAAAGTCAGCTGCGTGTCGCCCGTGCCCGGCGGCATGTCGACGATCAGGTAATCCAGCTCGCCCCAACGGGTGGTTTCCAGCAACTGCACGAGCGCCTGCGTCACCATCGGGCCGCGCCAGACCATCGGCTGCTCGGCGTCGATCAGGAAGCCGATCGACATCACTTTGATGCCGTACGCCTCGGGCGCGATCATCGTTCGCTGGTCCGGACTGGTCGGGCGCTGTCCCGCCAGTCCCATCATCAGCGGCTGGCTCGGGCCGTAGACGTCTGCATCGAGCAGGCCGACCGCGGCACCCTCGTGGGCGAGGCCCAACGCCAGGTTTGCGGCTGTCGTGGACTTACCCACGCCACCCTTGCCGGATGCGACCGCGATGATGTTGCGGATGCCCTGGACCGGTCGCTGCTTGCCAGCCGCCGTGTGCGCGGCGACCTGCCATTCGACTTCGACGCCGATGCGTCGACTGCCGGCAAGGGGACGCACACGTTGCTCGATCGCGGCCGCAAGCTCGTCCCGATAGCGCCGCGCCGGAAACCCGAGCGCGAGCGTGACCTGCAGACGCTCAGCATCCAGCTGCAGTCCGCGCAGCGCCCCGGCCGCGCGCAGCTCCAACCCCAGGTAGGGATCGACGTAGGACTCGACTGCCTCGCGCACTGCGGATTCGGTTGGCGTATTCATAAGAATGATCGGGTTCGTGCCGCGACCATCCCCGGTGCGACGGCGGGCGCGGATTGTAGCTGGTCCGGACCGCCGCCTGCGCCGCGGCAGGCCGTGGCATAATGACTGACACAACGCAATGCGGACGTCAGTGCCATTTTCCCTGGGGCCAAGCTCGAATAGCCTGTCCGGGGCGCCCTGCCCCGCCGGGACCATTGGATGAGTTTCTTCTCGGACCTCAAAGCTGAGCGGCTGATCGCGGACATCCGCGGAATTGGCGATCCGTTGCACCCGGAATCGCAGAAGGCGTTCCAGAAGCTCGCGAAGATCGGTCCCGGCGCGATTCCGAAGATCCTCGATGCGCTCGCGGTCGCGGACAAGAAGGAAGCCGCGTCGTACGTCGAGATCCTGACGCAGCTGGTCGACAACAAGACGTTCCCGCTGCTCGTGGAAGGTCTGACCGACGGCAGCCCGCGCACGATCGCGGCCGTCAGCTGGGCGCTCACTGCGAGTCACAACTTCAGTCCGGCGCTGCTGATCGACCTGCTGGCGCGCGAGGAAGTGTCCAAGCCGGCGGTGCTGGAGATCATCGCCGCGCAGAAGCAGCGCTTCTCGGTCCGCGACCTGCTGCAGCACGCGTACAGCCAGGAGGCGAACGAGAAGGCGGCGCTGTTCCGCATCATCGCCGACCTCGCCGACGAAGCCGCGATCCCCGAGCTGATCAGCCGCATCGAGGGCAAGGACTCGATCGCGCGCATCCACATCATCAACATCCTGTCGCGCTTCAACAAGCCGAACGTCTCGGCCGCCATCCAGACGCAGCTCAAGGATCCGAACAAGCTGATCCGCCAGGCCGCGCTCAACGCGCTGTCGAAGATGGACGGCCCGATCGCAGTCGGCCCCGTCTGCCAGCTGCTGCGCGACCCGGACCTGGAGACCGCGAACCGCGCCATCGACGTGGTGGTGCGCGCCAAGGACCCGGACACGATGAAGTACCTCGTCGAGGTCCTGAAAGACGAGAACGAATACGCGCGGCGCGCTGCCGTCGAAGTGTTGAACCATCTCGGTACGGCGCGCGACATCAAGCACCTGCTGCAGGTGATCAAGGACGACGACTGGTGGGTGCGCACGCGCGCCGCGGATGCGCTCGGCAAGATCGGCGGCCCGCGCGTCGTCGACGCCGTCATCGACCTGATCCGCGACGAGGACGAGGACGTGCGTCGCGCCGCGATCGAGATCCTGAACCAGACCAAGGACGAGCGCGCCGTCAACTTCCTGATCGAAGCCACCAAGGACAAGGACTGGTGGGTCAGCGAGCGCGCCGTGGACGCGCTGGCCGAGATCGGCAGCAAGAAGGCAGTGCCGACGCTGATGGAGCTGCTGAACTCGGAGAACACGCGTTCGCTGCCGACCGTCGCCCGCGCGCTGGGCAAGCTCGGCGACGCGCGCGTGATCGAGCCGCTGGTGCGGCTGCTGGAGCGCCCGGAGAAGGAGATCAAGGTCGAGGCGATCAACGCGCTGGCGCGTCTCGCCGACGACAAGCGTGCCGACAGCGTGCGCAGCTACATCCAGGCGGCGGGCGCGAACACCACCGACGAGACGATCCAGCACGCCGCGGTGCGCGCGCTGGAAGAAATCGACGGCAAATACTCGAGCACCGCAATCGCGGCGGCGGCCGCAACTGCTGCCAACGTGAAGGCGGCGAAAATGGCCGAGCCGGCGCGCACGCTGCTGATCGAGAAAGGCGACGTCGAGGCCGTGCTCAAGAAGGCCGAAGAGACCGCCGCGACGGTCGCCAAGATGGACATCGCGACGCTCAAGAACGGCGACATCATCGAGGGCCGCTACAAGTTCATCGAGAAGATCGGCAAGGGCGCGTTCGGCACGGTGGTGCTGGTCGAGGACACGGTCGTCGACGAGCGGCTGATCCTCAAGTTCCTGAACCCGAACGTCTCGCAGGACGAGGAGATGATGAAGCGCTTCGTGCACGAGCTGCGCTACTCGCGCAAGATCACGCACAAGAACGTCATCCGCATCTACGACTTCCTGTACATGCGCGGCAACTACGCGATCTCGATGGAGTACTTCCCGGGCCACACGCTCGGCAGCGAGATCGTCAACGAGAAGCCGCTGCCGCTGCCGCGCGCGATCCAGTACGGCATCGACATCGCCACCGGCATGACCGTCGCGCACCAGGTAGGCGTCGTGCATCGCGACCTCAAGCCCGCGAACATCATGATCAACAACGAGGGGCTGCTGAAGGTCCTCGACTTCGGCGTCGCCGCCGCGCAGAAGGAAGGCGACACGCAGCTGACGAAGACCGGCTACGTGATCGGCTCGCCGAAGTACATGGCGCCGGAGCAGATCCTCGGCAAGAAAGTCGACCAGCGCGCCGACATCTACAGCGTCGGCGTGATCATGTACGAGATGTTCACCGGCCAGCCGCCCTACAGCCGCGGCGACCACATGTCGGTCATGTACCAGCACGTGCAGGGCAAGGCGAAAGCGCCGATCGACGTGAATCCGCAGCTGCCGAAGCCGCTCTCCGACCTGGTGGCGCAGGCGATGTCGGTCGACAAGCTGAAGCGCCACCAGACGATGGACGAGCTGCGGCTGGCGCTGGAGAAGCTGCGCCAGTAGCGGTACGCTCCCGCCCCGCATGGCACGCATCGACGCATTCCTCAAGCTGGGCACCGACCAGGGTTGCTCGGACATTCACTTCGCCGTCGGCCTGCCCCCGCTGTTGCGCATGCACGGCGACCTGATGCCGATCAAGTTCCGCGACCTGAGCCAGGCGGAGCTGGAAGGCTACATCACCGAGATCGTCAGCAAGACGAACCAGGACCGGCTGCGCAAGGGCCACGACGTCGACTTCTCGTACGTGTCGTCGAACGGCGGGCGTTTCCGCGTCAACGTGTTTCGCAAGGACACCGGCGTCGGCGCCACGTTCCGCGCGATTCCGGCCGATCCGCCGTCGCTCGACCGGCTCGCCCTGCCGCCGGTCGTCAAGAAGCTGTGCGACTACCACCAGGGGATGATCCTGGTGACCGGCTCGACCGGCACCGGCAAGTCGACGACGCTCGCCGCGATGATCGATCACCTGAACTCGACGCGGCGGGTGAACATCATCAGCCTGGAGGATCCGATCGAGTTCGTGCACAAGAGCAAGCAGAGCCAGATCATCCAGCGCGAGCTCAACACGCACCTGCCGACGTTCGCCGAGGGCGTGCGCGCCGCGATGCGCGAGGACCCGGACGTGATCCTGGTCGGCGAGCTGCGCGACGCGGACACGATCCGCTGGGCGATGACCGCGGCGGAAACCGGCCACCTGGTGCTCGGCACGCTGCACACGACCGGCGCCGTCAAGACCATCGATCGCGTGGTGGACGCGCTGCCGGCAGACGAGCGCGAGCAGACCAAGAGCTTCCTGTCGCAGAGCCTGATCGCCGTGATCACGCAGGTGCTGGTGAAGACCGCGGACCAGCGCGGCCGTAAGGCTGTCTGCGAGGTCATGGTGCTGACGCGCGCGATCGGCAAGCTGATCATGACCGACCAGACCCACCAGATTCCGACCCAGCTGCAGACCGGCAGGGACCTCGGCATGCAGATGCTCGACCAGGCGCTGCTGGCGAACGTGCAGGCGAAGGAAATCGACCCCGACGACGCCTACGTGTACGCCAGCGACAAGCGCCTGTTCTCGAAGTTCGTCACCGACACCAGCGTTCTGCCGAAGTTCGACCTCGCCCCGGGTTGACCAGTAGCGCCGATATGAGCACCGATCCCGTCGCCACCACCACAGCCAGCCAGTACGTCCCACGGCGCATCGATGAGTACCTGAAGGAAGTACTGAGCCGCAACGGCTCCGATCTGCATTTCATCGCCAACGACCCGCCGCGCATCCGCCTGTACGGCGAGCTGCAACCGCTGCGCCAAGAGATCCTCACGCCGCAGTTCGTCGAGGAAACGCTGCGCGAGATCATGCCGCGGGCCGCGCAGCAACGCCTCGAAGAAAAGCACGGCGCGGATTTCGCCTACATCATTCCCGGCATCTCGCGCTTCCGCGTCAACGTCATGCGCCACCTGTACGGCCTGGGCTGCGTCTGCAGGGCGATTCCCTCGAAAGCGATGACGCTCGACCAGCTCAACATGCCGGACGCCGTGCGCAACCTCTGCAAGGTCAACAACGGCCTGATCCTCGTGACCGGCAAGACCGGCTCCGGCAAATCGACGACGCTCGCCGCGATGATCGACGACATGAATACGCGGATGAAGGGCCACATCGTGACGATCGAGGATCCGATCGAGTTCGTGCACGCGCGCAAGAACTGCCTGATCAGCCAGCGCGAGATCGGCACCCATACCCCGTCGTTCTCCGAGGCGCTGCTGTCAGCGCTGCGCGAGGATCCCGATGTGATCCTGGTCGGCGAGTTGCGCGACTACGAGACGATGAGCATCGCGGTCACGGCGGCCGAGATGGGCATTCTCGTGATGGGCACGCTGCACACGAACGGCGCGGCGCCGACGGTCGATCGCATGGTCAACGCGTTCCCCGCCGACAAGCAGCCGCACGTGCGCGCGATGCTTTCGACGTCGCTGCGCGGCGTGATCTCGCAGCAGCTCATTCCGCGCGCCGGCAAGCCGGGTCGCGTCGCCGCGCTGGAAATCATGGTGAGCACGCCGGCGGTCGCGAACCTGATCCGCCAGGGCAAGCTCGACCAGCTGGAAAACACCATGCAAAGCGGCGCCGTGCACGGCATGCGCGTCATGGACTCGGCGATCCAGGAGCTGCTCGACAAGGCCATGATCACGGGCAAGGACGCCTACAAGAAAGCCATCAACAAGGCCAAATTCGAGCCCGTCAAAGATAACGGCTAGCAGCCGATCGCGGATAGCGGACGGCGGATAGTCCGCTATCATCTATCCATGAGTTCCCTGCGTCCGCTCTTCATTACGACCGCCCTGCCGTTCGCCAACGGCCCGTTCCATATCGGCCACATCATGGAGTACATCCAGGCCGACATCTGGGTGCGGTTCCAGCGCATGCAGGGCCGCGCGGTGCACTTCGTCTGCGCCGACGACACGCACGGCGCGCCGATCATGCTCAAGGCCGAGGCCGAGGGCATCACGCCGGAGGAGCTGGTGCAGCGGATCGGCGCGGACCGCCCGCGCTATCTGCAGGGCTTCCACCTCAGCTTCGACCACTGGCACTCGACGCACTCGCCCGAGAACTTCGAGCTGTCGACCCGGATCTACCGCCAGCTCCAGGCCGCGGGCCTGATCTACGTCAAGCTGGTGGAGCAGTTCTACGATCCGGTGAAGCAGATGTTCCTGCCGGACCGCTACATCAAGGGCGAGTGCCCGGTGTGCCATACGAAGGACCAGTACGGCGACGCGTGCGAGAACTGCAGCTCCGTCTATGCGCCGATCGACTTGATCGACCCGTACTCGACGCTCACGGGCGTGGCGCCCGTGCGCAAGTCCTCCGACCACTACTTCTTCCGGCTCTCCGATCCGAAGTGCATCGGGTTCATGAAGAGCTGGCTCGATACGCCGGGACGGCTGCAGTCGTCGGTCGCGAACAAGGCGCGCGAATGGCTGGGCGGCGGCGGCGACCAGGCGCTCAGCGACTGGGACATCTCGCGCGACGCGCCGTACTTCGGCATCCCGATTCCGGATGCGCCGGGCAAGTTCTTCTACGTCTGGCTGGACGCGCCGATCGGCTACCTGGCTTCGCTCAAGAACTACTTCGACAGCGGCAAGGCGCGCGCGAAGGGCGAGCAGCGCAGCTTCGAGGAGTTCCTCGCCTCGCCGGACGTCGAGCAGATCCACTTCATCGGCAAGGACATCATCTACTTCCACACGCTGTTCTGGCCGGCGATGCTGCACTTCGCGCAGCGCAAGGTGCCGAATCACGTGTACGTGCACGGCTTCATCACGCTGTCCGGCGCGAAGATGTCGAAGTCGCGCGGCACGGGCATCAGCCCGCTGCGCTACCTCGAGCTCGGGCTGAACCCGGAATGGCTGCGCTACTACATCGCCGCCAAGCTGAACGCGAACGTCGAAGACATCGACTTCAATCCCGAAGACTTCGTGGCGCGCGTCAACAGCGACCTGGTCGGCAAGTACGTCAACATCGCCAGCCGCACCGCGGGCTTCATCAGCAAGCGGTTCGGCGGCCGCCTCGCTGCAATGGATCCGCGTGCTCAGGGGCTGAGCAACGACTTTCACAGCCAGGGCTGGTCTCAGATCGGCTCGCTCTATGTCGAGCGCGAGTTCGGGAAGGCGATGCGCGAGATCGGCGTGCTGCTCGACCGCGTGAATCAGTACATCGATGCGAACAAGCCGTGGGAGCTCGCGAAGGTCGAAGGCGAGCAGCAGCGGCTGCACGCAGTCTGCTCGACGAGCCTCAACTTCTTCTGGTACCTGACCGTCCTGCTGCGGCCAGTCCTTCCGGAGACGGCGCGCAAGGTACAGGCGCTGCTGCGGTTGACGGATGCGCAGATGCAGTGGGGCCAGCACGCCGCGCTGCCGGCCGGGCACGAAATTGCGGCTTACGAACACCTGATGACGCGCGCAGAGGCGAAGCAGCTCGATGCGCTGCTCGGCCTCGATCAGCCGGCGACTGAGCCCGCGGCGCCTGCACCCGCCGCTGCAGCGGCAACGCAGGGCAACGGCGAGGTCACGGTCGAAGACTTCGCGAAGCTCGATCTGCGCATCGCGAGGATCGTCGCCGCGGAAGTCGTGGAAGGCGCCGACAAGCTGCTCAAGCTCACGCTCGACCTCGGCGAGGGCCAGCGCACCGTGTTCGCCGGCATTCGCTCCGCGTACGCGCCCGAGCAATTGCCGGGGCGCATGACGCTGGTGCTCGCGAACCTCAAGCCGCGCAAGATGCGCTTCGGCGTGTCCGAAGGCATGGTGCTCGCGGCCGGGCCGGGCGGGAAGGACATCTTCCTGCTGGCGCCGGACAGCGGCGCGACGGCGGGGATGAAAGTGAAGTAGCGGGCAATGACCTCCTTGCTCCTGGTGCTCCTCAGCAGCGTGCTCGTCACGACCGTGGTGCTGGCGCACATGCCGCAGTGGCGCCCGTTCGTCGCGCCCACCGACGTCTTCGGCGGCGCCCGTGTGATCGCGATCCTTTGCCTGGCGGCGGTGCCCGCGGTGGCCCTGCTCGGCTGGCTGCTCGTGAGGCTCGTGCTCGACCCGTGGCACCTGGAGTATCTGCGCACCCCTGCATTGGTCGCCGTGGTGCTGATCATCGTGCCGCTCGTCGAGCTGGTGCTGCGGCGGCGCGGCACGCTGCTGACGCAACAGCCCGGCTTCGCGCTCGTCATGAGCACGAACACGGCGCTCCTTGGCATCGCGCTGATCACCGACCTGCGGGGAGCGACCTTCGGCACGGCGGTGCTCCTGGCCATCGGTGCCGCCGTAGCGCTCGCGCTGCTGCTGCTCGCATTCGCAGCCCTGTATGAAAGGCTGCAACAGGCCGATGTCCCGGCGGTCTTTCGCGACGCGCCGCTCGCGCTGATCACGGGCGGTATCATGGCGCTGGCGTTCATGGGCTTCAGCAGGCTGATCCAGGAATAAGCGATGCTGCCGGCGTTGCTGACCATGGTTGGACTGGCCGCCGCGGCCGGCGTTGCCGCGGCGCTCGCTGCGCGCCGCTCGGAGCGCGACCGGAGCCGACTCGTCGACGAGATCGATGCGCTGCTGCCGCAGACGCAATGCGGCCGCTGCACGTTCACCGGCTGCCGTCCTTACGCCACCGCGCTCGCCAACGGCGAAGCCGACATCAATCAGTGCCCGCCCGGCGGTCACGCCACGGCCGCAGCGCTCGCAAAGCTGCTCGGCCGCGAGCCGCGACCGGTCGATCCGCGCTTCGGCAACGTGCCGACGCAACCGCTGGTCGCGGTGATCGACGAGGGTGCGTGCATCGGCTGCGTGAAATGCATCCAGGCGTGCCCGGTCGACGCCATCGTCGGCGCGTCCAAGTTCATGCACACGGTCATCGCCGCACAATGCACCGGATGCGAGTTGTGCATCCCGCCCTGTCCTGTCGACTGCATCGTCATGCGGCCAGTGCCGGCGGCAGAGCTGCGGCCTGGCCCGTACTCAGTGGTTCGAGAAACCACGCACGCGCTGGAGATGTGACGATGGCTCGAACCTCGGGTGTGCGCGGCGGATTGCGGCTCGATGCGCACAAGCAGCGATCCACGGCCCACCCGCTGCGGACAGCGAGCCCTCCCGAGCATCTGGTGCTGCCCTTGGATCAGCACGCGGGCGCAGCCGCAGTACCGATCGTGGCGCCCGGCGATCGCGTTCTGCTCGGGCAGCCGATTGCCGAGCCCGGCGGCACGATCAGCGCTTGGTTGCACTCGCCCGTATCGGGCACGGTGACGACGATCGCGCCTCGTCCCTCACCCCGCCATCACGGAGCGCCGGCGCTCAGTATCGTCATTGCCAACGACGCACGGGACGAGCGCCACGCCCCCGCGGCGCTTCCGAGCTTCGAGCATCTGTCCGCAGGGCAACTGCGCGAACACCTGGAACGGGGTGGCATCGTTGGCCTGGGCGGCGCGGTCTTTCCCATGTCCGTCAAGCTCGACGCCGCCGCTGCCCGGAGCGAGCCGCAAGTTCTCCTCAACGGTGTCGAGTGCGAGCCGTACATCAGCTGTGACGACATGCTGATGCGCGAGCGCGCGCAGGACGTGGTATTGGGAGCGTCCATCCTGCTGCACGCGCTCGGAGCAAAAACTTGCATCATCGCCGTCGAAGACGGCATGCCGGAAGCCGCTCGAGCCCTGAGCAGCGCCGTCGACCGCCGGCACGATGAGCGCATCCAGATCGCGACCGTTCCGCGCGTCTATCCCGCGGGCGGCCAGCGCCAGGTGATTACCACCGTGTTCGGCGTTGAAGTACCGTACGACGCGCTGCCGACGGAAATCGGCATCCTCTGTCAGAACGTCGCGACCGCCGCTGCGGTGGCGCGTTGGGTGCGAGACGGGCAGCCGCTGACCAGTCGGATCGTGACGGTGACCGGGGACGGCGTGCAACACCCGGCCAATCTCGAAGCGCGTCTCGGCACGCCGGTTTCGAGTCTGATCGCCGACTGCGGTGGCTACACTGAACGAATGACGCGACTCATCATGGGCGGCTCCATGATGGGCGTGGCATTGCCGCACGATGAACTGCCGGTCATCAAGGCAACGAACTGCGTCATCGCCGCGTCGGCGCTCGACCTGCAGCCACGAGCCGCCGAGCTGCCCTGCATACGCTGCGGGAACTGCTCGGAAGTTTGCCCGGCAATACTCCTGCCGCAGCAGCTTCACTGGTACGTTCGAGGAAGGGACCTCGAGGCTCTGGAAACCTACGGCTTGATGGATTGCATCGAATGCGGCTGCTGTGACTACGTCTGCCCCAGCCAGATCCCGCTGGCGGAGCGCTTTCGCGAGATGAAACCGGTACTGCTGCGCGCACGTATCGGCCGCGCGACCGCGGGGGCGGCCCGCTCGGCCGTCGAGGCGCGGACCGACCGGATCGCCCGTCTCGAGGCCGAACAGCGAGCAGCGCTGGCACGGAAGCGCCAAGCGGTTCGTGACAAGCAATCGTGATAGCTTCGCGCATGCCGTTTCCAACCGCACCGGCTCCGCACGTAGTCGCACCGAGCAGCGTCGGTCGGGTCATGCGACAAGTGCTGTACGCACTGGTCCCGACGGTTGCGCTGCACGTCGTGTTCTTCGGGCCGGGGCTGCTGGTTCAGATCGTCCTCGGTGTCGCAACGGCGCTGCTCTGCGAGGCCGGGGCGCTGCGCCTGCGGGGCAAGCCATTGCCTCCGTTCCTGCTCGACGGCAGCGCGATCATTACCGCAGTGTTGCTCGCGCTATGCCTGCCGCCACTCGCGCCGTGGTGGCTCGTCGTCAGCGGCGTTGCCTTTGCGATCCTGCTCGCGAAGCATCTCTTCGGCGGCCTCGGCGCCAACCCGTTCAATCCCGCAATGGTCGGCTACGCCGTGCTGCTGGTTTCTTTCCCGGCGCGGCTGCTGCAGTGGCTGCCGCCAAACGTCGCCGGCATGGAGCCCGCGGACCTGTCGTTCGTCGAGACGCTGACGACGATCCTCACCGGCTCGCCGCCGGCGCGCTTCACTTGGGACGCGATTACTTCGCCGACGCCGCTCGACGCGTTGCGCACCGATCTCGCGCTCGGCATGACGATGGGCGAGGCGCACGCGCGCGCGTTGTTCAGCACGTTCGGCGGCAAGGGCTGGGAGTGGATCAACCTTGCGACGCTGGCGGGTGGCGCCTGGCTGCTCGCGCTGCGCATCATCCGCTGGCACATCCCGGTCGCGATGCTCGGCGCGCTGCTCGTGTGCGCATCGGTCATGTCGGCAGCCGACCCGGGCGCGTACGCCGGGCCGCTGTTTCACCTGACGACCGGCGCCAGCCTGCTCGGCGCGTTCTTCATCGCGACCGATCCGGTTTCGGCTGCGACCAGCGACCGCGGTCGCTTGATCTACGGCGCGGGCATCGGCGTGCTCACGTACGTGATCCGCACCTGGGGTGGTTACCCCGACGGAGTCGCGTTCGCGGTGCTGATCATGAATCTGGCGGTGCCGCTCATCGACCGCTACACGATTCCGCGGATCTACGGCCATGCGCGCTGAGACTGCGAAGCCGGTGGTCGTGCTGGTGCTGCTCGCGGCCGGGCTGACCGCAGTCATCGCCGTAGTCGCTGGCATCACGCATGAGCGCATCGTCCACAACGAACAGGCGTGGATCAAGCAGCGGCTCGACGCGCTGGTGCCACCCGCGATGCATGACAACGACCTGCTCGCGGACTCGATCGCAGTCACCTCGCCGGATCTGCTCGGCTCCGCGCAGCCGGTGCGAATCTACCGGGCGCGACGCGGCGGCGCGCCGGTGGCTGCAGTGATCCGCGCGATTGCGCCGGACGGCTATCGCGGACCGATCGGGCTGCTGGTCGCGATCGGTCAGGACGGGCGCCTGATCGGCGTGCAGGTCATTCGCCACAACGAAACGCCGGGCCTCGGCGATGCGTTCGAATCGCGCGACGTGCATTGGCTCGACCGGTTCCGCGGCCGCTCGCTTACGGATCCGCCGACGCAGCGCTGGACCGTGCGGCGCGACGGCGGCGACTTCGACGCCTTCACCGGCGCCACCATCACGCCGCGCGCGATCGTCAAGGCGGTGCGCAACGCGCTGGATTACTATCAGCGCAACAGCCACCGCATCTTCGAATTGCCGTCCCAATGAGCCCGCGTCCCAAGGTTTTCGGCAGCACGGCGCAACTCATCGCCGTCTGTCCGCTGCTCGCGATGAGCGACACCGTTGCCAACGCGCTCGGTATCGGCGCCGCAGTGCTGATCGTCGTGCCGCTCGCGGCCGTCGTGCTCGTGCTGCTGCGAGCGCAACTGACGAACGAGACTGCGCTCGCCGCGACGATGTTGACGGTCGCGGCGCTGGTCGCGTGCGTCGAGTTGTTGATGAGCGCGTGGCTGAGCGAGCTGCGCACCGCACTGAACCTGTTCCTGCCGCTCGTCGTATCCAACCTGATCGTCGTGCATCATCTGCAGGCCCGGCACGACACGCCCGGCGATGCAGTCATCGGCAGCGTCAGGATTGCGGTCGGGATTGCAATCACGCTGCTGCCGTTGGGCATCGCGCGCGAGCTGGTCGGCCGCGGTTCGCTGCTGCACGACGCGGGCTGGAGCGAGATAAGCGTGTTCCGCGTCGACATGGGATTCATGCTCGCGATGCTGCCGCCCGGCGCGTTCATCTCTTTCGGGCTGCTGCTCGCGGCCCGGAACTGGCTCATTCGCCCTCGTCAGTGAACATGGGTCAATGAACAAGAAAAAAGTGGTCGCGATCTTCGCGCGCCTCAAGGCCCTGAACCCGCAGCCGACGACCGAGCTGGAATACAGCACGCCGTTCGAGCTGCTGGTCGCGGTGATTCTCTCGGCGCAGGCGACCGACAAGGGCGTCAACCTCGCGACGCGAACGCTGTTCAAGCATGCCAATACGCCGCAAGCGATCTTCGCGCTCGGCATCGCCGGCCTGTCGGCGTACATCAAGACGATCGGGCTCTATAACTCGAAAGCGAAGAACGTGATCGAGATGTGCCGCATCCTGCTGGAGCAGCACGCCGGCAAGGTGCCCGAAACGCGCGAGCAGCTCGAGTCGCTCCCCGGCGTCGGGCGCAAGACCGCGAACGTGATCCTCAACACCGCGTTCGGACAGCCGACCATCGCGGTCGACACGCACATCTTCCGCGTCGCGAACCGCACCGGACTCGCGCCCGGCAAGGACGTGCGCGAGGTCGAAGAGCATCTGCTGAAGGTCGTGCCCCCGGAGTACTTGCACGACGCACACCACTGGCTGATCCTGCACGGCCGCTACACGTGCAGCGCGCGCAAGCCGAAATGCCCGCAATGCCCGATCCTCGAGCTGTGCGAGTTCCGCGAGAAGACGCGCGCGGAGCCGGCGCCGAAGAAGACGAAGAGCAAGAAGCGATAGAATTCGCGGCATGCCCTTTTTCGATAACCAGTCGCGCGACGAGCTGCGCCGCGTGTACGTCGAAGCCTGGCGCAAACGACGCGCCGGCCTGCCGGTCGAGCCGCTCGAGGCGCAGGTCGCGGACGTGATCGAGCTGCATCCGGAGTATCACGCGGCGCTGGAGCGCAGCGGCGAGATGCTCACGCGGGACTTTACGCCCGCGGGCGGCCAGTCGAACCCGTTCCTGCACATGGGATTGCACCTGGCGGTGCGGGACCAGGTCGCGACCGATCGCCCGGCCGGCCTGCGCCAGGCGTTCGCGAGTCTCGCGCAGCGGCTCGGCTCCACGCACGAGGCGGAACACCGCATCATCGAATGCCTGGCGGAGGCGATGTGGGAGGCGCAGCGCTCCGGGCGGCCGCCGGACGAAAAGGCGTACCTGGAGGCGGTGCTGCGGTTGACCTGATATATTTTCGCCCCCACCGCGAACCCGGCACCCCATGACTACGATCCGGCAGGACGACGTGATCCAGAGCGTCGCCGATGCGCTGCAGTACATCTCCTATTACCACTCGCCCGATTTCATCCAGGCCATGGCCGGGGCCTACGAGCGCGAAGCCAGCCCGGCGGCGAAGGACGCGATCAAGCAGATCCTCGTGAACTCGCGCATGTGCGCACAGGGCCACCGCCCGATCTGCCAGGACACGGGCATCGTCACCGTGTTCGTGAAGGTCGGCATGAACGTGCGCTGGGACGCGAGCATGGGCGTCGCGGAGATGATCAACGAAGGCGTACGGCGCGCCTACAACCATCCGGACAACAAGCTGCGCGCGTCGATCGTCGCCGATCCGGCGTTCGACCGGAAGAACACGCGCGACAACACGCCGGCCGTGATCCACATGGAAGTCGTGCCCGGCGAGGCGCTCGAGATCGCGGTCGCCGCCAAGGGCGGCGGCTCGGAGAACAAGGCGATCATGACGATGCTCAATCCGTCGGACTCGATCGTCGACTGGATCCTCGCGACCGTGCCGGAGATGGGCGCGGGCTGGTGCCCGCCCGGCATGCTCGGCATCGGCATCGGCGGCACCGCCGAGAAAGCGATGGTGCTGGCGAAGGAATCGCTGTTCGACGCCGTCGACATCCACGAAGTGCGCGCACGCGGTCCGCAGAACCGCATCGAGGCGCTGCGCCTGGAAATTCTCGACAAAGTGAATGCGCTCGGCATCGGCGCGCAGGGCCTCGGCGGCCTCACGACCGTGCTGGACGTCAAGATCAAGGACTTTCCGACGCACGCGGCCTCGCTGCCGGTCGCGATCATTCCGAACTGCGCGGCCACGCGTCACGTGCATTTCGTGCTGGACGGCTCTGGCCCGGCGCAGCTCGATCCGCCTGACCTCGAGCTGTGGCCGAAGCTCACCTACGAAGCGTCGCCGGACTCGCGCCGTGTCAATCTCGATGCGCTCACGCGCGAGGACGTCGCAGCGTGGCGCCCCGGCGAGCGGCTGCTGCTGTCCGGCAAGATGCTCACAGGCCGCGACGCCGCTCACAAACGCCTCGCGCAGTTGCTGGACGCGGGCAAGCCGCTGCCCGGCGGCCTCGACTTCAAGAATCGCGTCATCTACTACGTCGGACCGGTCGATCCGGTGCGCGGCGAAGCAGTCGGTCCGGCGGGACCGACCACGGCGACGCGCATGGACAAGTTCACCGAGATGATGCTGGCGCGCACCGGCCTGATCGCGATGGTCGGCAAGGCGGAGCGCGGCCCGGAAGCGATCGCCGCGATCAAGAAGCACAAAGCCGCGTACCTGATGGCCGTCGGCGGTGCGGCATACCTCGTGTCCAAGGCGATCCGCGGGAGCCGCGTCGTGGCCTTCGGCGATCTCGGCATGGAAGCGGTCTACGAGTTCGAGGTGAAGGACATGCCGGTCACCGTCGCCGTCGACGCGCGTGGCGAGTCGGTGCACGAGACGGGCCCGGCGGAATGGCGCGGCCGGATCAAGGGCATCCCGGTCAAGACCGCGACGTCATGACGTTCCAGTACGCCATCCTGTTGCCGCCGACGGCGTTGGCGTTGCTCACCGGATTCGTCTGGCTGCGCATGGGGTCGGATCGGCTCGGCGAGCTGCGCTCGCGCCGCATCCACCCGCAGCAGGTTGCGACGTCGAAGCAGATGAGCGAGACGCTGCAGAACACGCAGTCCGCCGATCACTTTCGCAATCTGTTCGAAGTGCCGGTGCTGTTCTACGCGCTGTGCGGCTTCATCGCGATCACGCGGATGACGACGCTGTTCCTGCTCGCGTGCGCGTGGGGTTACGTCGTGTTACGTGCGGCGCACGCGTACATTCACCTGACCCACAACAAAGTCGTGCGACGCTTTCAGACGTTCGTCGCGAGCACGATCGTGCTGTACGTGATGTGGGGCGTCTTCGCCGTGAGGCTGGTGATGGCGGATTAGTCCGTCGGCAGCCGGTGGTCCGCAAACTGCTGGCGCAGCTGCAGCTTGCTGAGCTTGCCGGTCGCCGTCAGCGGCAGTTTCTCGACGAACGCGACGTCGTCCGGAATCCACCACTTCGCGACCTTGCCGAGATAGAACTCGAGCAGCTCCTCGCGCGTCGCCGACGCTCCGGGCTTCAGCACGACGACGAGCAGCGGACGCTCCTGCCACTTCGAGTGCGGGATCGCGATCGCCGCGGCCTGCGCCACGGCCGGATGCGCCACCGCGAGATTTTCCAGCTCGATCGAGCTGATCCACTCGCCGCCGGACTTGATCACGTCCTTGGTGCGGTCGGTGATCTGCATGTAGCCGAGCGGGCAGATCGTCGCGACGTCGCCGGTGTTGAACCAGCCGTCCGCTTCGAACGCCGCGTCGCCCTCGCGCTGGTAGTAGCCCGACGCGATCCACGGCCCGCGCACCTTCAGCGCGCCGAACGATTTGCCGTCGCGCGGCAGCTCCTTGCCGTCTTCGTCGGTGATTTTCAGCTCCACGCCGAACACAGTTCGACCTTGCTTCGCGCGCAACGCGTCGCGCTCGACGGACGGCAGCTGCGCGGCCTCCGGCGACTGGCAGCGAATCGTGCCGATCGGGCTCATCTCCGTCATACCCCACGCGTGCACGACCTCGACGCCGCGCTCGCGCAGCTGATTCATCAGCGCGATCGGCACGGCGGAGCCGCCGGAGAGCACACGCTGCAGACTGTCGACGTGCTTGCCGGTCTTCTCCAGGTACGCGATCAGACCCTGCCAGACGGTCGGCACACCCGCCGCGAACGTCACCTGCTCGGACTCGATGAGTGACTGCAGCGTCTCCGGGTCGCCCATCTTCGGCCCGGGGAACACCAGCTTTGCGCCGACCATCGCGCAGCCATACGGCAGCGCCCACGCGTTGACGTGGAACATCGGCACGACCGGCAGGACGACGTCCGACCCCGCGAGCCCCATCGCGTCGGGCAGCGCCGCCGCATAGGTGTGCAGCAGAGTCGACCGGTGGCTGTAGAGCACGCCCTTCGGATCGCCCGTGGTGCCCGACGTGTAGCAGAGCGAGCTGGCCGTGCGCTCGTCGAACTCCGGCCACTCGAATTGATCCGACTCCGGCGCGAGCAGCGACTCGTAGCTGCGCGCCTGCGGGAGCGACGTCGCGGGCATGTGCGCGTCGTCTGTGAGGATCACGCAACCTTCGAGCTTCGGCAGGCGCGGCTGCAGCTTCTCGATGAGCGGCACGAACGCCGGATCGAGGAACAGCCAGCGATCCTCGGCATGATTGACGATATAGGCGATCTGGTCTTCGAACAGCCGCGGGTTGATCGTGTGGCAGACGAAGCCCGAAGCCGAGACGCCGTAGTAGATCTCGAAGTGCCGGTAGTCGTTCCAGGCGAGCGTGGCGACGCGGTCGCCGCTTTTCAGGCCGAACCGCTGCAGGGCGTTGGCGAGCTTGCGGACCCGCGCGAAGGCCTCGCGAAACGTATAGCGATGGCGCGGCTGGTCGGCGGTGACGGAAACGATCTCGCGATTCGGATGCTCGAGTTCTGCGTGCCGCAGGATCGCGCTGATCAGCAGCGGCCGATCCATCATCTGTCCGAACATGCCCTTCCCCCGGAGCCCAGCTCCCGGTAAGGCTACCGCGTGCTGACGGGCGTGGCGAGAGAGGTGGCGTTCGGGATGGCGGGCTGGCTGTCTGCGGCCACGACCGCAGGAGTGTGGCCGTCGGACCGAGCGCCCTCGGCCGGCGCCGCGGCCGGGGTCACCTCTGACGGCTGCGGCGCATCGCCGAAGCCGTACTGCACGAGGATCCGCGCGATGTGCGGATGCTCGCTGCTCCACTGCATGAAGTTCACGCACACGGCCTTCAACTCGTTGGCCTGCGCGTATTCGAACGACTTGCCGGTGAAGCGCGCGCCGCCGAGGTCCTGCTCGAAGGCGGCCTGGTGCGATTCCCACGGATGCTGGACGGCGTCGGGCTGTGCGAACAGCTCGATCTTATCGATGCGCGCGTAGGCCGGGACTGTGCCGCACAAGGCGATGCGCTGCGCGTCCGCTTCGGCGCACGCGGTCGCGGCGTCGGTGCGGCGGCACGCGGGCACGTAGGCGATCGATTCGACAGTGTCTTCGACGCCTTCGGTTGCAATCGGCAGCAGCATGCCGGCCTGCTGCACGCCGGCCGCATCGCTGCCGCGCGCCTGCTCGCGGCCTTGCGCGATGAAGGCCCGCAGGTCCTTCAGCTCGTCGCGCATGGCGCGCATGTCCTCGGCGTTGCGCTGCTTGAGGAACTCCGAGTAGAGGAAGCCGCCCGCCGCCGACGCGACCATCAGGGCCAGGATCGAGACCGCGGAACGCAGCGTCGTGCCCTTCTTCGCGCGCGTGTCGACCTTGCTGCGCGAACGCCAGGCCATGACCAGCTGGAACAACGCAGCCGACACCGTCGCAATCGCGCCGATCATCGCCGCCAGGATCGTCTCGGAAAGTCCCATGCAAGTCCTCTCGCTGTCCGCTGCGGGGGGTTTATGTCCGGTTCCAGCCGCCGGACTGTACTGCGTCACACTTCGTTCGCTCCCGTACGCAGTTAGCAGTTCTGTTCACGCGCGCCAGACCGCGCGTTATGTCCAACGCCCGGACGCGCTCAACTCCGCCCCGCAGCTGCCGTTACACGGTACGCATCAGATCGATCGGAGTGAGCAATGTCGGGCAGCGCCAGCCAGCACAGTCGCGTGATCCTCGCCGTGGACGATTCCGCCTCCATGCGGCAGATGGTCCGTTTCACGCTGGAGGGCGCCGGCTACAAGGTCGTGCAGGCCGTCGACGGCGTCGAGGCGCTCGACTATGCGAAGCAGAGCGCCGTGGACCTGGTGCTCACCGACATCAACATGCCCCGCATGGACGGCATCACGCTGGTGCGTGAGCTGCGCGGGCTCAGCTCCTACAAGTTCACGCCCATGCTGGTGCTGACGACCGAGTCCGGACAGGACACCAAGCAGCGCGGCAAGCAGGCAGGCGCGACCGGCTGGATCGTCAAGCCTTTCAGTCCCGAACAGTTGTTGTCGACGATTGCGCGGGTGCTTTGAGGCGCACGCATGGATCTCACCCACCTGGTGCCTCCTCCTCGCGACTCGTCGTCGGACGACACGCTGATCGCGCCGATCGCGTGGACGCCGGAACAGCAGATCGCGCGCATGCTCCTGCTCTGCGAGGCGCAGATGGAATCGGCGCTGTCGGAGTCGGATGTCGCGGTGGACGAGCTCATCAAGTCCTTCAAAGGGCTGATCGAGGCCGGCCAGGCGCTCGGCAATCAGCACGAAACCAAGGGCGAAACCTCCGATCTGGCCCAGCAACTCGATGCGCTGCGCAAACAGACTGCGGCGGCCGTCGTCGCCTTCCAGTTCTACGACAAGCTGACGCAGCGCCTCGGCCACGTGCGCTACAGCCTTTCGGCGCTGGCGATGTTCGTCTGCGATCGCGAAAAGGCCCACGAGCGCGACCAGTGGCGCCGCCTGTTCTCGACGCTGCGGCGGCTGTATCGCACCGAAGACGAGCGCGGACTCTTCAAGCTGATGGTGGAAGGCGCGAGCGCCGAAGAGGCGCGCGAGCACATCCAGCAGTCGACGCTCACGCTGCGCGCGGGACCGACCGGCGAGATCGAGCTGTTTTGACATCTTGCGAAAGTGCGACGCGGCGCACCGCGCGATATGACAGAAGATCGTATCGTGCGGGCTGTCGCGATCAGGAATTGGACGAGCAGCCGTTAGGCTGAGACCTGCGTCGCGATCACACCCATACACGAAATCGCCGCACGATCAGTGTGACCTGCAACACGGTCCCCAATCGCGCAAGGGCTATCGTGCATCACAGGTTCTTGGATTCGGCGCGCGCTGCTCTGGTAACCGCCAGTGCAGGTTGAAGCGCGCAGCAGCGGGAGGGGTTATGGTAATCGAGGCGCGGACGATAGTCGGAGCAGCAGGGGCCTTCGCGGTCGCCGGGCTTGCTCTGTGGCTGCTTTCGCCGCCGGCTGAGGAGCCGACCAAGCATGGCAGCGTGGAAGTCGTGCAGGTGCAGGAGCGTTCCTGGCAGGTCGAGGTGAAGGACCTCGGCGCGGCCGACGCGAAGGAACCGGCGCGGACGGCGTCCAACCGCTGACGCGGATTTCCTTTCTGGCATCATGGCCGGGTGAGCGTCATCTACCTCATCCGGCACGGCCAGGCTTCTTTCGGCACCGATAACTACGATCAACTCTCCGCGGTCGGGCGCGAGCAAAGCGCCATTCTCGGCAGTTACTTCGCCGCGCTCGGCGAGCCGATCGACCGCATCTACACCGGCACCCTCGCCCGCCAGCGCGTCACCGCGCAGCTCATCGCCGACGCTTTGGGCCCGCACACCCCGCCGCTGACCGTCGAGCCCGCGTTCGACGAGTACGACAGCGAATCGATCCTGAACGCGTTTGCTTCCTCGCTGACGCCTGCGCAACGCGAGCAGGCCGGCTGGCCCGGGCTGCACTCCGATCGGCGCCGTTTCCAGTTCTTCCTCGAGCGCGCGGCGCGCGCGTGGGTCGATGGGCTGACGCAGGCCGAAGGGATGCTGCCGTGGCGCAGCTTTCACTCGCGCATCATTGGCGCGATCGACACCATCATGCGCACGGAAGGTCGCTCGAAGACGCTGCTCATCAGCACCTCGGGCGGCGTGATCGGGACGATCGTCGCGCACGTGCTCGGCTGCGCCAATCATCTCGGGATCGAACTGAACTGGGCCGTGCACAACGCTTCGATCACGCGCCTGATCTACAGCGCGGACAAAGTTTCGCTGTCCATGTTCAACGGCCTGCCGCATCTCGACCAGGAAGGCCGGCGGCAGCTCATCACGTATCGCTGAGGGTCCGGCAAAAGTCGCGCCTTTTGACGGACCGCGTCGAAAGGGCCTCGGCCGCTTTCGACCAATGAATGTGCCTACCAGCCGAGCTCGCGCTTGCGCTCTTCGACTGCAGCAGGCGCTGCGAGCGACGGGCCGAGCTGGTGCAGGATGCCGTTGTCGAGACCGTAGATCAGGCTGTGGATCGAGATCTCCTGGCCCCGTCTCCACGCGTCCTGCAGCAGCGTCGTCTCCGCGACGTTGATCGCCTGCGTCAGCACGTTGAGCTCGCACAACCGCATCATGCGGTCGTGAGCGTCCGGCAGCCGGCTGAGCTCGTCGCGATTGCGGTTGCGGACGTCCTGCACGTGACGCAGCCAGTTATCGATCAGCCCGAGCTTGTCGTCGCGCAGCGCAGCCGCGACGCCGCCGCAACCGTAGTGCCCGCAGACGATGATGTGACTGATCTTCAGCACGTCGACCGCGAACTGGATGACGGACAGGCAGTTCAGGTCGCTGTGCACGACCACGTTCGCGACGTTGCGATGGACGAAGATCTCGCCGGGCAACAGCCCCAGGATCTGGTTCGCGGGCACGCGGCTGTCGGAGCAGCCGATCCACAGGTAGCGCGGCGCCTGCTGGCGCGCCAGGCGGGCGAAGAAGTCCGGGTCCGAGCGCGTGATGAGCTCGGCCCACGACCGGTTGCGATCGAGCAGGGTGTCCAAGGTCGGGTCGTCGGGAATCATCGTCGCGCTTTTGTTCGACCCAGGTGTGGCCCGGCGGGATTGTAACTGCAGCGCGGGCCGACACGTACTTTCCCGCACTGAGGGGCCGGCGTTACGCGAGAACCGCCGTTGCGACAGTCGAGCACTCATTCGCTGCGAACTTCGCAACTTCGAACAATATCGGACGTGGAGGTCTCGTCATGATTCGCACAGCCCTGCTGCCCCTCGTGGGCACTTCCCTCACGCTGCTCGCCCTCGCAGTCACCGCTGGCGACAACCGCGACCGCCCGCTGCGCGCGTTCGCGGAACTGGCGCCGACGCACGAGGTGCCGGCGCTCTCTTCGGGCGCACACGGCCGCTTCAAGGCGACGATCGACCGGCAGAATCAGACGATTTCCTTCGAGCTGAGCTACGAGGGACTGGAGGACGTGCCGCAGCAGGCTCACATCCACGTTGGCCAGCGCGGCGTCAACGGCGGCGTCAGCGTGTTCCTGTGCGGCAATCCGCCGGCCGTGCCGCCCGCAACGTTTCCGCAACCGCAGCCTTGCCCTGACGCGCCTGCAACTATTACCGGCGTGCTGACCGTGGCGAATATCGTTGGGCCCGGCCCGCAAGGCATCGCGCCTTCGCAGAACGGGGTGAACGAGTTCGACGAGCTCGTGGACATGCTGCGGCGGGGCTTGACCTACGCCAACGTCCACACGGCGAAATTCCCCGGCGGCGAGATTCGCGGCCAGGTCCGCACTGACGAAAGACACGGAAATCACTAGACCGAACGGCCAAGCCGGCGGCCCGGACATCGCCGTATACTCGCTCCAGGGAGACTTGGGCGGATGCGGCGATGTTAGTGCGGTTGGCCAGAGTGACCTGCATCGTAGTTGCCACGGTGTCGGGCTGGCTATTGCCCGCATTGCCGGCAGCGGCCGGTGACGTCAGCGGCTCGCTCGCGGTCACCACCGACTATCTCTATCGCGGCCTGTCGCAGACAGCCGGAAAACCGGCCGCGCAGGCCGGCATCCAGTTCCACTCCCCCGCCGGCTGGAACGTCGGCGCATGGGGATCGAGTGTCGACTTCCAGAACGGCTCGGGCAGCGCGTACGAGCTCGATCTGCATGCCGGCTACTCGTGGTCACTGAGCCCCGACTGGTCGATGCAGCTCGGCTACGTGCACTACGGGTATCTCGACGACAACGACGCCGGCTACGACTACGACGAAGTCAACGCGTCGATCAGCTATCAGCAGCGAGCGACGGCGAGCATCGCGTGGTCGCCGAACACCTCCAAGCACACGTACTGGGGGTTCATCTCCGAGAAGCGCGCGCTCGCGTACGAGCTCTCGCTGCTGCAGCCGCTGGACCCGCGCTGGTCGCTGTGCGCAGGCGTCGGCTACTACGATCTGAGCGACCTGATAGACACCGGTTACTGGTATTGGAGCACCGGAGTCGCTTTCACGTGGCAGGGCATGCAGGTCGACCTGCTGCACATCGACACGGATTCCACGGCCGGACGGCTGTTCGACGGCGGCCACCGCTGGACGGCGGCCCTGACCTGGCGGTTCTGATCCGTCCCGCGGGATAGAACCCCCACCCCCTGTACGCGGTACTCAGTAACAACGGCCACGGCTGCAAATGAATTCGGTGCCTTCCAGCGGTCATTCACCCAGTCCATCCGGCGGCAGTCAGTCGAACGCTCGCGAGCTCGAGCTGCTGCGCCAGGTCGCGACGGGGGATCGGGTAGCTTTCAAGGAGCTCTACCTGATCTACCACCGTCGTCTCGCACGGTTCCTCATGCGGATGACTTCGCGTCACGACCTGATCGAGGAAGTGATCAATGACACGCTCTGGACGGTGTGGCTGAAGGCCGGAGACTTCCGCGGCGATTCGCTGGTTTCGACCTGGATCGTCGGCATCACGTACCGGCGCGCGCTCAAGGCGCTGCGGCGGCACGGCGCACAGGCGCGACCGATGCCGATCGAAGAAGCGGCGGTGGCGCCGGACGAGCGGACGGCGGACGAAAATCGCCAGTGGCTCGGGCAGGCCCTCGCGGAGCTGCCGCTCGAGCAGCGCATGGTGATGGAGTTCTCGTACCTGATGGGCCACTCGTGCGAGGAGATCGCGCAGATCATGCAGTGCCCGGTCAACACGGTGAAGACGCGGATGTTCCACGCGCGCGAGAAGCTGCGGCGCTCGCTGCCACGGCTGGCTGGCGCCAAGTAAGTAACCGACGCAATGACACACGACGAAGATCAAATTGGATTTCCTGGGGGATCTCTCGGCGCCCACGGCGAATGCTGGAATCTGCTGCCGTGGATCGCCAACGAAAGCGCCGCGGCCAAGGATGTCGCGCGCGCCGAGGCGCATCTGCGCGACTGCCGCGAATGCCAGGAAGAGCTGGAGTTCCAGCGCCAGCTGCGCAACGCGATCCGCGCCGAGGACGCGGTCGTGCTCGCGCCGCAGACTTCGCTACAGAAACTCATGCAGCGTATCGATACGGTCGAAGACATCGACGATGAGCCGCAGGCGACGCCCGCCGACGTCGTCGCCCTGCCCCGTCGCAAACCCGTGCTTTGGTCGCGCTGGTTGCCGATCGCTGCTGCCGTGCAAGGCATCGTGATCGCCGCGCTGCTGGCTGCATTGTGGATGCAGTCCTCCGACACGCTGAATGAAGCGCGCTACACGATGCTGGTCAGCCCCGACAAGCCGGTCGCACACGGCCAGGTCATTCGCGTCGTGTTCACCGGCGACGTCGCGCTCGACGAGATGAATCGCGTGCTGCGATCGATCGACGCGCAGGTCATCGCCGGCCCGAGCGAAGCCGGCGTGTACACGCTGGGCCTCGCCGCGGGCGCCCAAGACGAGTCCGAAGTCAACCAAGCACTCGCGCAGCTTCGCGCGGACAGCCACGTCCGGTTCGCGGAGCGCGTCACTACGTCCGAGGCGCCATGAACCGCCTGCTGTGCATCCTCGGTTGTGCGTGGCTGCTCGCGGGATGCGCGATGTCACGCAGCGTTCCTGCGGAGCCGCTCAACGAATCCGACCCGACGCGCTACGTCGTCGTCACGCTGCGTAACGACGCGGTGCCATCGATCCCACGTGCAGGTTCGACTGTGCGCGGCTACGAGCCGGCGCCGTCGTACGCGCTCGCGCCGGCAACACGCGCCAGCGCCAAAGCCGTAGCAACAGCACATGGCCTGCGTGAAGTCGCGGCGTGGCCGATCGGCCTGCTCGGCATTCACTGCGTGGTGTACGAGTTGCCTCCCGGCGTCGATCGCAACGCCGCGCTCGAGCGCCTGCGACGCGACAGTCGCGTCGAGACCGCGCAGCCGTATCAGTCGTTCTCGACGCTGACGAGCGAGGCGGGCACGATTTCGGCGAGCGACCCGTACCGGCCGCTGCAGCGGAACCTGGACGTGATGGACGTCACCGGCGCGCACCTGTGGTCGCGCGGCGAAGGGGTGCGCGTCGCGATCATCGATACCGGCATCGACGCGAGCCATCCGGACCTCGCGGGACGCATCGTCAAGCAGGAGAACTTCGTCGATGGCGGCAAGAGCACTGCGCGCGATCGTCACGGTACAGCAGTCGCCGGCGTGATCGCCGCAGTGGAGAACAACAGCCAGGGAATCGTCGGCGTTGCGCCCGCCGCACGGCTCTACGCGATGCGCGCATGCTGGCCCGCTCCGCGCGACGACTCCCGCGCGGTCTGCAGCACGCTGACGCTCGCCAAGGCTCTCGCCGCAGCAATCGAAGAGCGCATCGACATCGTCAACCTGAGTCTGACCGGGCCGTCCGATCCATTGCTGACCCGGCTGATCGATGTGGGCCTGCGACGCGGCGTCGTGTTCGTCGGCGCCACGCCGCCGACCAGCGATGGCAATGCATTTCCGACAGGCATCCCGGGCGTGATCGGCGTCGACGCTGCAGGCGCCAAGGTGTCTGCCGACTCAATGCCTGTGCTGTTTGCGCCCGGCAGCGAAGTACTGACGCTGGTGCCGGACGGCCGCTACGACTTTCTGTCTGGCAGCTCGCTCGCAGCAGCCAGCGTGTCCGGCGGCATCGCGTTGCTGCTCGCACGCGACCACAACTTGCGCGCCGACAACGCGCGCGACCTCCTTGCACGATCGAGCCGGAAAGTGAGCACGTCGCAAGGTGAAGCTGCGAGCGTCAATCTCTGCGCCGCGATGGCGGCGCTCATGCATCAGCCCACCTGCAAAGAGTAAGAGCTCTCCTTGCAGGTCGGGCCTTCAGCCCGACTCTCGTGTCAGCCTAAAGCCTGACCTACAGCCGATGGTGTAGAGTCTCTGCGCCTCTCTCACACCATCGTCAAAGGAATTCCCGTGCCGTTGAATGTCCGCGCGGCCGTCGTGCACGGCCCGAATCAGCCCTTCGTCGTCGAGGAAGTTCAGCTCGAAGGCCCCCGCGCCGGCGAAGTCCTCATGCAGGTGAAGACGACCGGCTTGTGCCACTCCGATCTGCACGCTTACGAGGCCAAAGTGCCGTGGCAATTTCCCGCGATTCTCGGCCACGAGGCTGCGGGCGTCGTCGTCGAGTGCGGGCCGGGCGTCACGCAATTCAAGCCGGGCGATCACGTCATTCCATTCCTCATTCCACATTGCGGAAAGTGCGCGTACTGCAATTCGCCGAAGACCAATCTGTGCGTCGAAGCGTTCGCGCGCTTGCGACCGCGCGAGAGCCGCTTCTCGCTCGGCGGGAAACCCGTCACGCAGCTGTGGGGCCTCGGCACTTTCGCTGAGTACACGGTGCTGCCGGTGGACACGATCGCGAAGGTTCGCGACGACGCGCCGTTCGATCCGATCTGCTACATCGGCTGCGGCGCGACGACCGGACTCGGCGCGGCCCTGTTCGCAGCGAAGGTCGAGCGCGGCAGCTCGGTCGTCGTATTCGGCCTCGGCGGCATCGGGCTGAATGTCGTGCAGGGCGCGCGGCTCGCCGGCGCGAAGACGATCATCGGCGTCGACATCAATCCCGAAAAGGAGTCCATCGCGCGGCGTTTCGGCGCGACGCAGTTCGTCGATCCGCGCCGCGTCGAGAAGCTCGCCAGCCACCTGATGAAGATGACCGGCGGCGGCGCGGACTACACCTTCGAGTGCATCGGCGCGCCGCAGGTGATGCGCCAGGCGTTCGAGTGCACGAACCCGGCATGGGGCACCAGCTACGTCGTCGGTGTCGCGCCCACGGGCGCCGAAGTCTCCGCGATCCCCGGCCACCTGATGATGGGTCGCCATTGGACCGGTTGCTACATGGGCGGCGCGCGCCTCGATCGCCTGCCGGAGATCGTCGACTGGTACGTCGACAAGAAGATCGAGCTCGACTCGCTGGTCACGCATCGGCTGCGGCTCGACCAGATCGGCGAGGGCTTCGAGATGATGAAGCGCGGCGAATCGATCCGCTCGGTCGTCGTGCTGTAACCGTGGCCGAAGAGCGCAAACAACCCGTAGTGCCGCGTCCCGCGGCGACGGTGATGCTGTTGCGCGAGGGACGCGACGGCGTCGAAGTTCTCGCGATCCAGCGTCACGAGAAGCTCGCGTTCA
>DASYRK010000088.1:0-2002 GCA_036004505.1 Steroidobacteraceae bacterium | reverse complement strand
AGTCGCATCGCCATGAACGCGGTCTCGCGCGGTGCATGCTCGCGCCACCACCAGATGTGCGCCGCGTACCAGCCTTGCAGCAGGATAAATGCAGCTGCGAGGAGCGCGAACGTCCACAGCAGCCAGCGGCCGAGGTGACGCATGATCAACGCCGCGCTGCGGCTATTGCGAGATCAGCGCATCGCCCGGCGTGAACGTCCAGGTGCGCGTGATGTAGAGGATGTCCGTATCGCGCTTGATGTCGGGCGGGAAGGCCGCATAGGGCGACGCCATCTCCACGATCTTGGCCGCCGCCAGGTCGAGGATCTTCTGCCCCGACGTTCGGTCGACGGCGACGCTCTCGACGCTCCCGTCGGCGCGGATGCCGACCGTCAGCAACAGGGTGCCGTAGAGCTTCTGCGCGCGCGCCGCCTCGGGATAGTTGAGATTGCCGATGCGCTCGACCTTGAGCCGCCAGTCCTCGACATAGCGCGCGAACCGATATTCCTCGGCGCGGGCGCCGACGAAGCGCCGCTTCGGCCGCTTCTCGTATGCATCCATGTCCTTGGCGATCTGCGCTTCGAGCCGCATCGCCTCCAGCGTGCGCTGCATCAACTCGCTGCTGCTGGCCAGCTCGACGGGATCGGGCGCGTCGGTCGGCTTGGCGACGGGGGGTGCGACCGCGGGCGCCGCCTTGAGCTGCATCATCAGCTCCCTCGCCTGCTTTTCCAATTGTTCGACTCTCTGCGCGGCGACGGCAAGCTCGCTGTTGACGCTGTCGCGCGGCAGGACGGGCAGCGGCGTCTTGGCACGGCGATTCGCATCCGTGTTACCGCCGCCGTCGAGATTGGCCTGCGCCAGGATCTCGGCTTTGGTCGGCTTGGATTTCGACTTGGCATTGACCAGCGCAACTTCGAGCCGCGGCCCATTGCGATCGAGCGCAGAAAGCTCGATCGGGTTGAACTGGAGCGCGAGCACGAACGCGTGGAGCACGATCGAACCCCCGATCGCGGTCGCAAGCAACCGATCGGAAGCCGTCGGCTCGACAAAGACGAACGGCAGCGACATCGTGCGCGGCTCGGACACAGGCACCGCACGCGCGGCGGGTCGCGAAGCGCTCTTGCGCACGGCGGCGGCGCGGGGTGCGGGTGCAGGTCGTTGGCGCGCTGACTTGGCGGGCATCTAACCTGCAAGTATATCTCTCCGCGTCCTCCTGCAACCGCCGTCAATCGGCTGCAAGGCCCGCGTAACGCGTCTCGAGCGTCGCAGCGAGAAGGTCGATGCGACCGATGACGAGACGCACGCGGGTGTCGGCAGCGAGCGGCGGCAGATCGGAAACGCGGACCACCAGCGGCAGCGCGTCGAAACGAACGAGGTTCTCGCGCATCACCGTCGCGGTCGTCTCGGTCACTTGCTCCTGCAGCAGCCAGCGCAGGCACCAGTAATGCTCCATGCGATTCTGGAACTCGGCGTATTGGGCGTACGTGACTTCGAAGTCGGCGGCCGCGGCGAACAACTCCGCATCGCCCTCCGCATACGGCGGCTTGTCCCCGGCAACGACCGCGAGCAACTGGCGTTGATTGACGAGGTCGCTGTAGCGGCGCAGCGGCGAGCTCGCCCAGAGGTACTGCGCGACACCGAGCCCCTGGTGCGGATCGGGCTTGGTGCTCATCTTCACCTTGCCCGCTTGCTGCGCTCGATACAACCCGGGCACGCGCGCGTCGGCGAGGAGCTTGCCCCACGTGCTGTTGATGTAAATCATCAGCTCTGCGACGAGCTTGTCCAGGGGCGAGCCGCGTTGCCGCGGCAGGATCGTCACCCGGCCCTCGGGTGCCACACTCCAATCGACGCGGAAACTGTAATCGGTGCGCGGCGTTTCGGATTTGCCACGCGCGGCCTCGAGTTGCTGCGCGACTCGCCACAGCATGCGCAGCTCGTCGGTCCATTCCGGCTCGCCGGGTGTCGCGGCTTCCGCGAAGCGCTCACCGATCACATCCAGGCGCAGATTCGCGGCGATCGGCAC
>DASYRK010000087.1:0-82172 GCA_036004505.1 Steroidobacteraceae bacterium | reverse complement strand
CAGGGCGGCGCGTTCGTAGCCTCGCAGCAGCAGCTCCGGATCGGGCTCGCGCGCCTCGGCGGTGAATTCCGGGCGATTGACGAGATCGCCGCGGTAGCTCGGGAGGGTGACGCCGTTCTTCGTCTCGGTATCGGCCGAGCGCGGCTTGGCGTACTGCCCGGCCATGCGGCCGACACGGATGATCGGTTTCTTGAGCCCATGCAGGAGCACGAGGCTCATCTGCAGCAGGATCTTCAGCTTCTTCGCGATCTTGTCGGACTCGCAGTCCTCGAAAGTCTCGGCGCAGTCCCCACCTTGCAGGATGAAGCGCTCGCCGCGCTGGGCCGCCGCGATGTGCTCGCGCAGCGCCTCGATCTCCCAGGAGACGACCAGCGGCGGCATCCGCGCAAGGGACGCGATCGTCCGCTGCAGGGCGGCCGGGTCCGCGTAGGCAGCCTGCTGCTGCGCCGGCTTGCTTTGCCAGCTGGCGGGGTGCCACTGAACGAGGTCGGGATTGCGCGTCATGGGCGGAGCGTAGCATCCCCGTGGGAATTGCTAGAATGCCCGCCTTTTTCCCGGAGGTCGCATGCCCAAAGTTCTCATCCTCGGCGCCGGCAAGATCGGAGCGCTCATCTCCGGCCTGCTCGCCGAGTCCGGCTCGTACGAAGTGCATCTCGCAGACGTGAGCGGCGAGGCTGCCAATGCCGTGGTCAACGCCCACCGTTTCCCGAACCTGCACGCGCACACGCTCGATGCCTCGGACGCGTCGTCGCTGGATGCGCACCTCAGGAAGCATCCCGTCGACGCGGTGATCTCGGGCCTGCCCTACTACTGCAACATCGCAGTCGCCGAGGCGGCGCGGCGCGCGGGGATCCATTATTTCGATCTGACGGAAGACGTGGAGGTCACGCGCGCGGTGCGCAAGATCTCCGCCGGCGCGAAGCAGGCGTTCGTGCCCCAGTGCGGCCTGGCGCCGGGCTTCATCTCGATTGCCGCGAACGAGCTGATCGGTCACTTCGACGAGCTGCGGACGGTGAAGCTGCGCGTCGGCGCCCTGCCCCAGCATCCGAACAACGTCCTGAAGTACTCGCTGACCTGGTCGACCGAGGGCCTGATCAACGAGTATGGCAATCCGTGCGAAGCCATCGTCGACGGACGGCGCATCGAAGCCGCCCCGCTCGAAGGACTCGAGGAGATCGAGATCGACGGCACGCTGTACGAGGCATTCAACACTTCGGGCGGCCTCGGCTCGCTCGCCGAAACCTACGGCGCACGCACGCAAGTCATGGACTACAAGACCATGCGTTATCCGGGCCACTGCGAGCAGATGCGCCTGCTGATGAACGACCTGAAGCTCAATCACGACCGCGGCACGCTCAAGCGCATCCTCGAGAACGCGGTGCCGCAGACGCTGCAGGACGTGATCGTGATCTACGTCGCCGTGACCGGCAAACAGGACGGCGACCTGCGCGAAGAGAACTACGTCAACAAGGTGTATCCGCAGATGATCGCCGGGCGCTTGTGGTCCGCAATCCAGGTCACGACGGCGGCCGGTATCACCGCGGTCGTCGATCTCGTCGTGAACAGCGGCGGCAAGCACACCGGCTTCGTGCGGCAGGAAGACTTCCGCCTGCAGGACGTTCTGCAGAACCGTTTCGGCAAGCACTACGCTTCCACGAACGGCAAGGAGATCTCCGGACACGTCGTCGTCAGCGGCCAGGCCGGCCACCAGCGCGCCGCACATCGGCGCTGAGGTTCATTCCATGCGTGACATTCTTTCTTCTTTGGGACTCTCCGAGCTCAACGCCGGCGCCTGGGCGCAGGACGGCGGTTGGTCGAAGGACACGAGCGGCCCGATCATCGAGTCGATCAACCCGGCGACCGGCGAATTGCTCGGCCGCGTGCGCAGCGCAACGGCCGCAGACTACGAGCGCGTGATCGTTTCGGCTCGCAAGGCGTTCGAGCAGTGGCGCATGGTTCCTGCGCCGAAGCGCGGTGAGGCTGTGCGCTCGATCGGCGAAGCGCTGCGCGCACACAAGAGCGCCCTCGGCAGCCTCGTGACGCTGGAGACGGGCAAGATCAAGCCCGAGGGCGACGGCGAAGTGCAGGAGATGATCGACATCGCCGATTTCGCGGTCGGTCAGTCGCGCATGCTGTACGGCCAGACGATGCACTCGGAGCGGCCGATGCATCGCATGTACGAGCAATGGCATCCGCTCGGCATCGTCGGAATCATCAGCGCGTTCAACTTCCCCGTCGCGGTGTGGTCGTGGAATGCATTCCTCGCAGCCGTGTGCGGCGATGCGTGCATCTGGAAGCCGTCGCCGAAAGCGCCTCTGTGCGCGATCGCAGTTCAGAACATCGTGAACAAGGTGTGCGAGCGGCAGGGACTGCCGGCGATCTTCCAGCTGTTCATCAGCGCGGGCACCGAGCTCGCGGAGAAGTTCGTCGATGACCGCCGGGTCGATCTGGTTTCGTTCACCGGCTCGACGGGGGTCGGCCGCAAGGTCGGCGAGCGCGTCGCGGCGCGTCTCGGCAGGAGCCTGCTGGAGCTGGGTGGCAACAACGCGATCATCGTCGACGAGTTCGCCAACCTCGACCTCGCCGTGCCGTCGATCGTGTTCGGCGCGGTCGGCACCGCCGGCCAGCGCTGCACCAGCACGCGTCGCGTATTCGTGCACGAGTCGCGCTCGAAGGAGCTCGCGGAGCGACTCACCAGGGCCTACGCGCAGGTCAGGATCGGCAACCCGATGGAGTCGGGAACGCTGATGGGGCCGCTGATCGACGAGCGCGCGGTCGCGAGCTACAGCAAGGCGATCGAATCTGTGCGCCGCGCGGGCGGCACGGTGCTGTGCGGCGACAAGGTGCGCTCAGGCAACTATGTCGAGCCGACGATCGTGCGTGCGCGCAGCGAGTGGGAAATCGTGCAGACGGAGACGTTCGCGCCGATCCTGTACCTGATCGAGTTCAAGACGCTCGACGAGGCCATCGCGATGCATAACGCTTCGCATCACGGCCTGTCGTCGTCGATCTTCACCGACCGGCTGCAGAACGCGGAGCGTTTCCTGTCGGCGATGGGCAGCGACTGCGGCATCGCGAACGTGAACATCGGTACGTCGGGTGCGGAAATCGGTGGCGCGTTCGGGGGCGAGAAAGACACCGGGGGCGGCCGCGAATCGGGTTCGGACAGCTGGAAGGCGTACATGCGTCGCCAGACGAACACGATCAACTGGAGCCTGCAGCTGCCGCTCGCTCAGGGAATCGATTTCAAAGTCGGGGCCTGAGCCCGCGCGATCTGCTCGGCAATCCGCTTCTCCGACACCGCAACGGCGGTCTTGAGGTCCTGCGCGAACAGCGAGACGCGCAGTTCCTCGATGAGCCATTGCAGACGCGCGATCTCGGCGTGCTGCTCATCGCGATGCACATGCGTGCTCAGCTGTTCGAGCGCGCGCAGCGCGGGCCGCACGCGGGCGGCAAGCTCGGCGTCACGCTTCTGGTTCCCCGGCGCCTTGTCCAGGCGCCGGCCCAGCGCTTTCAGATAGCGCGGTAAGTGCCGCCACAGCACGGGCGGCACGCCGCTCGGAAAGTTCGCAGGCACTAGCATCTGCAGCTGCGCTCGCGCGTCCTGCTGCAATGCCTGGAACGTGGGATTGTTCAACGCCTCGAGCTTCTGACGCACGCTGCGCAGCTCGCGCAAGGTCTCGCGCGCATGCGCCAGCACTCGATCGACGACTTCGCCGAAGCTGCTGCGATGACGATCGAGCAAGGCGTCGAACTGCTCGGCCGTGCGCGGCAACACGATGTCCTCGCCGAGAAAACAATCGCTGAACGCGCGCTCGGCGAGCGTCTCGGCGATCGGCCGCGAAATGCCCAGTCCCTGACCCAGCAGTACGACGTCGCGGTCGTCGGCGAAGCGCTTGCGCGCGTACTTGAACTGCTCGGGTAAGGCGAGCATCGCCAGGCGCAGCACTGCAGGACGCAGCGAATCCTCTGCGTCCGCCGCACTCCCCGCCTCCGTGATCTCGACGCCGTCGCCGTGATCGCGCAGCGTCGGATACACCGCGAAACGCAGCCCGCGCCGCTGCACGACCTGCTGCGCCGGCAGCTCACCGAAGTCCCAGCGGCGATGCACTGTGTCGGGCCGGCCGGCCGACTGTTCGCCCTCGACGCGGCGGATGCCGCGCTTCAGCGCGAGCAGATCGCGTCCTTCCGCGAGTTGCGCGCCGTTCATGTCGACGACGCGGATGTTGAAGCGCAATGCGTCCGGGACCGGCAACGCAGCCAACGCTTCCGGCGTGAACGGCACACCGCTCGTGCGCGTGATCCACTCGGCGAGCGCCGCATGGAAGTCCTTGTGATCAGCGTCGATCTCGGCCGCTGCGCGCGCGGCGTGCTCGGGCACCGGCACGAACGCTTTGCGCAGCTGTTTTGGCAGCGCACGCAGAATCTCGGTGATCGTCTCGCTGCGCCAACCCGGAATCGGCTTCGCGAAATCCGCGGGCTCGGCGGTCGCGAGGAGTGGCAGCGGCAGCGTCACGGTGATGCCATCGCGCGTATTGCCAGGCTCGAACAGGTACTCCAGCGGCAACTCGTTGCCCGCGAGGAGCAGCCGGTCCGGATGACTCGCCGCCGTGACCTCGGGCACTTCACGGCGCATCAGGTCTGCCCGCGACATCAGCAACGCTCCGGCCGCCTGCGCGCCGCGCAGCCATTTCTCGAGGGTGGCGGTCGAGTGCACCTGCTCGGGCAGACGCTGCAGATAGAAATCCGTCTGGGTCTGCTCGTCGACGATCACGTCGCGCCGGCGCAGCTTCGCCTCCAGCTGCTCGACTTCGCCTCGCAGCCGCCGGTTGTGCTCGATGAACGGCGCACGCAGCCGCGCCTGGCCCTCGACCAGCGCCTCGCGGACGAAGATCTGCTGAGCCTCTCGCGGAGCGACGCTGCCGTAGTTGACGCGCCGTCGCGCCGACAACGTGAGGCCGTACAGCGACGTCGACTCGAACGCCGCGACGAATCCGCGTTCCAGCACCCAGTGCGGCTCGCTGTAGCTGCGCTTGATGAGATGTTCCGCGGCCGCTTCGATCCACGCCGGCTCGACTGCAGCCACCATGCGCGCATACAGACGCGTCGTCTCCATGAGATTCGCCGCTACCACCCACTTCGGCGGCTTCGCAGCGAGCGGCGTGCCGGGCGCAATCACGAAACGCGAGCCGCGCGCGCCCTCGTATTCCCGACGCTCGTCGAGCTCGCCGATGTTGCCCAGGAAACCAGTGAGGATGGCCTGGTGCAGGTCGTGGTACTCCGCCGGCAGCTGGTTCGGGCGGAGCTCGAGCTCGCCGGCAATATCTGCGAGCTGTCGTTGCAGCTCCTGCCACTCGCGCATGCGGATGAAAGAGAGAAAGTTCTCGCGACACCACTTGCGCAGCTGGTTGCCCGACAGCGCCGCGCTCTGCTCCGCGAACGCCTTCCACAGGTTCAGCACGCCGCTGAAGTCGGAGCGCGGATCGGCGAACGCCGCGTGCTTCTCATCCGCTTGCGCCTGCGCCTCTGCCGGGCGCTCGCGCGGATCCTGGGCGGCGAGGAACGCAGCGATGATCAACATCTCCGCGACACAACGATGGTGACTTGCCGCCAGCAGCATGCGCGCGAGCCGCGGGTCGAGCGGCAGGGTCGAGATCTGCCGGCCGATGCTGGTGACGTGGCGCGCTTCGTCGACGGCCTTGAGCTCCTGCAGCAGCTTGTAACCGTCGTTGATCAGCCGCGTGTCGGGCGGATCGACGAATGGGAATTCCTGCGGCTCGCCCAGCTCGAGCGCCGCCATCTGCAGGATCACGCTCGCGAGGTTGGTCCGCAGCACCTCCGGCGGCGTGAACGGCGCGCGCGCGGCGAAGTCGTCTTCTGAGTAAAGCCGGATGCAGACGCCCGGGCTCTCGCGTCCGGCGCGGCCCTTGCGCTGGTCGGCGCTCGCTTGCGAGATCGGCTCGATCGGCAACCGCTGCACTTTGCCGCGCACGCTGTAGCGGCTGATGCGCGCGAGACCCGAGTCGACGACGTGCCGCATGCCGGGCACCGTGAGCGAGGTTTCCGCGACGTTGGTGGCGAGCACGATGCGGCGCGCGGCATGCTTCTCGAAAATCAGCTCCTGGTCGCGTGTCGACAGCCGCGAGTACAGCGGCAGCACTTCGGTCGCGTGCAATCGCGCCTTGCCGAGCGCTTCGGACGTCTCGCGGATCTGCTTCTCGCCGGGCAGGAACACCAGCACGTCGCCCCGATCCGTGCGGTCCAGCTCGTGCACCGCCGCAACGATGCCCTCGGTGAGCGACAGCTCCGAGTCTTCGTCGTCGCCGATCAGCGGCCGATAGCGCACGTCGACCGGATAGCTGCGGCCCGATACCTCGATGATCGGCGCGCCGCCGAAGAAATCTGCGAAGCGCTGCGGATCGATCGTCGCGGACGTGATGATGACGCGCAGCTCTGGGCGTTGCGGCAGCACGCGCTGCAGGACGCCGAGCAGGAAGTCGATGTTGAGGCTGCGCTCGTGCGCCTCGTCGATGATCAGCGTGTCGTAGTTGCGCAGCTGGCGGTCGTGCTCCAGCTCGCGCAGCAGGATGCCGTCGGTCATCACTTTCAGCCGCGTGTCCGGGCCGGTGCGATCCGTGAACCGCACCTGGAAGCCGACTGCGCCGCCAACGTTCGTGCCGAGCTCGGCGGCGATGCGGCTGGCGATCGCGCGGGCGGCGATGCGTCGTGGCTGTGTGTGGCCGATCAGCCCGAGCGTGCCGCGACCCGCCTCCAGCGCGATCTTCGGCAGTTGCGTCGTCTTGCCGGAGCCTGTCGCGCCGCAGACCACGATCAGCTGCTGCTCCTGCAGCGCTTTCGCGATCTCTTCGCGATGCGCGACGATCGGCAACGCAGCGTCGAACTCGAACTTGAGAGGCAGCGCTGCAAGGCGCGCAACGCGCGCGGCAGAATCGTCGATCGCACGCCCCAGCGCGCCGGCCGCCTTCTGCGCCGACGCGTCGGCCGTCTTGCGGGCGAACAGCCGGTCCAGCTCGCGCGCCAGCCGCGCCCGATCCGCATGGCGCACCGTCGCCAACCGCTCGCGCAAGGCCAGCAGCGTCGTGTTGAATGAAGTCGTCGGATTCACGTGGCTGGGAAGCGGATCTCGATCCAGGCGCCGCCGAGCGGCGATTCGTCGATGTGAATCGTACCGCCATTGAGCTGCGCCAGCTCGCGCACCACCGACAGGCCGATGCCCTGCCCGCTGACGCGCTCGTCGAGCCGCGCGCCGCGATCCAGCACGCGCGAGCGCTCCTCGAGCGGAATGCCCGGCCCATCGTCCTCGACGACCAGGCGCAGTCCGTCGCGCCGCGCCGTCGGGTCGGAGATGCGCTCCGCCGTCATGCGCACCTTGCCGTGACTCCACTTGAACGCGTTGTCCAGCAGATTGCCCGCGACTTCCGTCAGATCTTCACGGTCGCCCACGAACAGGCAACCGGGCGCGACGATCAGCTCGCAGTCGATCCTGCGATCGGCGTACACCTTGAGCAGCGCTGTGCGCAGCGATTCCAGCGCCGTACGCACATCGACCGGCGCAGTGCCGAGACCCGTGCCGCCGGACGCGGCCGCGCGCTTGAGCTGATATTTGACGATGTCGTCCATGCGCCCGACCTGTTCGTCGAGCTGCTTCGAGACCGCAAGCTCACGCCCGTGCGCGCCGCCGAGCAGGTTGCGCATCACGGCGAGCGGCGTCTTGAAGCTGTGCGCGAGATTGCCGAGCGTATTGCGATAGCGCGCCAGCCGCTCGCGCTCGCCGCGTAGCAGAGCGTTGAGATTGGTCGTGACGCCGAGCAGCTCGCGCGGGTAGCCGGTGCCGAGCTCGGTCATGCGCCCCGCTTCGATCTCTTCGATCTCGCGCTCGATGCGCCGCAGCGGCGTCAGGAGTCGGCGCAGCAAGTACGCCAGCGAGCCCAGCAGCAACAGCATCAGCAGGCCGAACCAGCCGAACAGCTGACCGCGGAAGCGGTTGAGTTGCTCGTAATAGGGCTCGAGATCCTCCGCGACGCTGTACACGAAAGTGCGCGTCACGCCGTTGTCGAATTCCCACGCGATGCTGCGACTCAATGCACGCACCGGCGACCCGTCGCCGCGATGAAGCTGACGATACTGGCGCTGACCGGAAGGCAGCTGCACCGCGAAGTCGAGGCCGGTGCCGGTCAGCGAGTTCGAGCGCCAGCTCGGATAGCCGTCGCTGCGCAGGATTTCGCCATACAGGCCGGAGCCGGGATTCTTCAGGCGCTCGTCGGTCTTCTCGGGCGCGGGCTGCAAGCCGCCGCTGCTGTCTTCTTCCGACGCGGAAATCAGCGCCAGCATCTGCGCTGCGAGGCGATCGTGCATCGCCTGCTCGGTGACGCGCCGGAACGCGAAGTCGAGCGCCGCAATCGTGATGCCGAAGAACAGCACCAGCAGGATGCTGACGGAGGCGAGTAGCCGTGTACTTAGGGAATGCGGCCCCATTCAGCGCGTCATTCAACGCACAGGGCGCGTCACGCAGCGCTTTCGCGTTGCAGGGCGAAGCGGTAACCGCGGCCGCGCAGGGTCTCTATCGGTTTGATCGAATCGTCGGGATCGAGCTTGCGGCGCAGCCGGCCGATGAACACCTCGATCGTGTTGCTGTCGCGGTCGAAATCCTGCGCGTACAGGCGCTCGGTCAGCTCGCCCTTGGAGATGACTTCGCCAGCGCGATGGATCAGGTACTCGAGGATGCGGTACTCGAAGCTGGTGAGATCGACGCGGCGGCTGTTGACCGTCACTTCCTGCGTGCGCGGATCGAGCGCGACCGCGCCACACCGCAGCACCGGCTGCGCCCAGCCGCCCGACCGTCGCAGCAGCGCCTGCATGCGCGCCAGCAGCTCCTCGAAATGAAACGGCTTCGCCAGGTAGTCGTCAGCGCCCGCCTGCAGTCCTTCGACTTTGTCCTGCCAGCGATCGCGTGCGGTGAGGATCAGGACCGGGTACGTCTTGCCCTCGGAGCGCAGCTTCTTGATCAGCTCCATGCCGTTGAGCTTCGGCAGGCCGAGGTCGACGATCGCGACATCGAGCGCGTACTCGCGGCCGCAGTACAGGCCCTCCTCGCCGTCCGCGGCAGCGTCGACTGTGAAGCCGGCCTGCTGCAGTTGTTCGACGATGGAATCGCGCAGAGGTTTTTCGTCTTCGACGATCAGCACGCGCATGGATCAGTTCATGGCTCCCGATTCTGCGTCTACCCGCACCGTCCAGACCTTGCCTTCGGCGCTCAGCAGGCGGATCTGATGCACCCGCCGCCCGTCGCTCTGGATCGTCTGCGCCTTGACTGCCTTGGCGCGGAAGCGGCGCTGCGCCATCTCGACGGCCTGATCGAGCGAGACGCCGGCCGACTCGGTCTGCCGGTCGTGTCGCTGGCGCCGGTCGATCAGCTCCTGGCTTTGGCCCACCAACGGCGCACCCGCCGCAAGCAACGAAAGGAAGGCGAACACCAGATGCCGGCCGACGCGCATGGAACGTTAGTGTACGTGCGGCGGGACGCTAACTCACGCCCCGCCGCACAGTCTCAGCCTCACTCAGCGGGTGCTACGGCAACCCGCACCTTGATCCGCTCGCCCGGGTCGTACGGCAATCGGGTCGTGTATTCGCGGCCATTGTACTCGTAGGTTACGCGGTACCCGTCGATCCGCTCCTCGTACTCATGGTCGTAGCGCACGTCGCAGCGCTGCACGACTTCTTCGCGCGGCTCCGAGTAGCGCCGCGTGGCGCTGTCATAACCGACTCCGGCGCCGATCATCGCGCCCGCGACAGTCGCAGCATCATTGCCGCGGCCGCTGCCGAACTGGTGCCCGATCACGCCGCCGATGATGCCGCCGAGCAGCGTGCGACCGCCCACGTTGGGATCGGAGATATGTCCGCTGGATTGCACGGTCCGTACGTCGTCGTAGCACTCGCGCCGCGGCGTCTCGATGCGCACCTGGCGCACGATCGGCTCCACGCGCGTGACTGGCGCGTAGTCATAGTCGTCGTTGCGAACGTGGCGGGAATTCGACCAGGGCGGCGGCGATGCCAGTGCGACACTCGTCACACCGAAGACACCCGCCAGGACCAGCACCGCACGAACCTTACGCATCTTCTTCTCCCGAACCCGGTGTGGGATTACACCGAGCCTGGGGCACACGGTAGGCGGCAGGGTCTGAATGAACCCTGAACTCGATAGAAATGAAGCGGATAGCCGTCGATCAGACGCTTTTCTCCCGCTCTTTGCCTTCGTCCCAGAGCCGGTCCATCTCTGCCAGCGTCGCGTCGCCGGTGCTGCGGCCCTGCTCGCGCAGGCGGCGCTCGACGTAGCCGAAGCGCTGCTCGAACTTCGCGTTGGCGCCGCGCAGGGCCGTTTCGGGGTCGATTTTCAGGTAGCGGCAGACGTTGACGACGCAGAACAACACGTCGCCGAGCTCGTTCTGGATCTCCGCCTCGCCGGCCGATCCGGCGACTTCCGCGCGCAGCTCGCCGAGCTCTTCGTCGAGCTTGTCGAGCGCGCCGGCGACGTCCGGCCATTCGAATCCGACCAGCGCGGCGCGCTTGCCGAGCTTGTTCGCGCGGGTCAGGGCCGGCAGCGCCAGCGGCACGTCGTCCAGCACGCTCGCACCGGCGCGCTCTCGCTCGAGTCTTTTCTGCTCTTCCCACGCCACGGTCTGCGCCGCCGCGCTATCGATGCGGGCATCGCCGAAGACGTGCGGATGGCGCCGCTCCAGCTTGTCGCAGATCGCCGCGACCACGTCGTCGAATGCGAACGCGCCGCGCTCGCTCGCCATCTGCGCGTGGAACACGACCTGGAACAGCAGATCGCCGAGCTCGCCGCGCAGCGACGGCAGGTCATCGCGCTCGATTGCGTCGGCAACCTCGTACGCCTCTTCGATGGTGTACGGCGCGATCGTGCTGAAGGTCTGTTCGAGATCCCACGGACAGCCGCCGTTGGGATCGCGTAACCGCGCCATGATCTGCAACAAACGCGTGATGGAGGACATGGCGGTTACTTCAGTAGCCGGTAGAGCGAGATCAGCATTCCCGCCGTCGCGCCCCAGATGTGGTGCTCGCCGTAAGGAATGTCGTACACGCGGACCTTCGTCGTGCCGAGCATGCGCTCGCGCGCCTTGTGATTGGCCGCGTCGAGGATGTGCAGCAGCGGCACTTCAAATGTGACATCGACTTCGCTGCGATCGAGCGTGAGTGCAAAACCGGGCTGCACGAAGCCGACGACCGGCGTCACCCAGAATCCGCTCAGCACGAGCTGCGGCTCGAGATAGCCCGCGAAGGTTACGTGTTGCCGCGACAGGCCGATCTCCTCCTCGGTCTCGCGCAACGCGGCGGCGAGCGGTCCCGCGTCGCTCGCTTCGATGCGCCCGCCCGGAAAGCTGATCTGCCCGCCGTGATTCTTGAGATGCGTGGCACGCTGCGTGAGCAGAACGGTGAGGCCGTCGTCGTGATCGACGAGAGGCACGAGCACTGCTGCAGCCGCCGGCGAGGCGGGAAAGTACTGGCGCACGGCCGCAGCGACTTCCGCCGAGAATCCCGCCGGCACCGCCAGGAGCGGATCAGTCGCTGGCCGCGAGTCCTCGAGCCGCTCCTCGATCAGACGCCGCAACTCGTGCCGATTCCCGGCCGCTATCGACACCGTCAACCGCCGCCGCCGTCGGTCTTGCCGCCGCCACGCGTCAGTGCGCGCGGGTCGAGCAACCGCGCCAGCTCTTCCTCCGCCATCTGCGTCTGCTCGGCCACGACGTCACGGATCGGTCGACCCTGCTCGTACGCCTGCTTCGCGAGCTTCGCGCCGAGCTCGTAGCCGAGAACGGCATTGAGCGCCGTGATCAGGATCGGATTGCGCTCGATCGCTGCGCAGACGCGTGCTTCGTTGACGGTGAACCCGGCGATCGCGGAGTCGGCGAGCGCACGCGCCGCATTCGCCGACAGATCGATACTCTGCAGCAGGTTGTACGCGATCACCGGCAGCATGACGTTGAGCTGGAAATTGCCGGATTGCCCGGCGATCGCGATCGTCGCGTCATTGCCCATGACCTGCGCCGCGACCATCGTGACTGCTTCCGGGATCACGGGATTGACCTTGCCCGGCATGATGCTGCTGCCCGGCTGCAGCGCCGGCAGCGCGATCTCACCGAGTCCGGCGAGCGGTCCGCTGTTCATCCAGCGCAGATCGTTCGAGATCTTCATCAGCGCGACCGCGAGCGTGCGCAGGTGGCCGGACAATTCGACCGCGGTGTCCTGCGACGACAACGATTCGAAGTAGTTGCTGCTCGGCTTCAGCTCGAGGCCGCACTTCACCGAGAGATAGCGTGCTGCCCGGGCCGCGAAGCGCGGATGCGCGTTCACACCGGTTCCGACAGCGGTGCCACCGAGCGCGAGCGCCTGCAGACGCGTGCGGCACTCCATGATGCGCGCGCTCGCATGATCGATCTGCGTGCGCCAGCCGCTCATCTCCTGGCCGAACGTCAGCGGCATCGCGTCCATCAGGTGCGTGCGCCCGGTCTTGACGATGTCGCCGATGTCGCCGATGCGGCGGCTGATGACCGCGGCGAGATATGCGAGCGCCGGCAGCAGGTGCTGCTCGACCGACAACAGCGCGCTGAGGTGAATCGCCGTCGGAATCACGTCGTTCGAGCTCTGGCTCATGTTGACGTGATCGTTCGGATGCACGGCGACGCCGGCATAGCGGCTCGCGACGTGCGCGATGACCTCGTTGGCATTCATGTTGCTGCTGGTGCCGGAGCCGGTCTGAAACACGTCGATCGGGAACTGCGTGTCGTGCCGGCCTTCGACGACTTCGAGCGCCGCCTTCTGGATTGCCGCGGCGCGCTTCGCGTCGAGGGCGTCGAGATCGAGATTCGTGGTCGCCGCCGCCCACTTGATCAGGCCGAGCGCACGGATGAACTCCCGCGGCATGCGCAGCCCGCTGATCGGAAAGTTCTCGACCGCGCGCTGCGTCTGCGCGCCCCACAGCGCGTCGGCCGGGACCTGCAGCTCGCCCAGGCTGTCGCGCTCGCTCCGGAAACCCTCGTTCGCCACCCGAACCTCTGTGCAAGAGAGCAATGAATTCTCGGCTATTATAGGAGCTGCCAACCGCTTCTCTACCATGAACAACAGCGCGCTCAACGCCATCTCCCCGATCGACGGCCGCTATGCCGACAAGGCAGCCGAGCTGCGGCCCCTCTTCAGCGAGCGCGGGCTCATTCGCCAGCGGGTGCGCGTCGAAGCGCTCTGGCTCAAGGCGCTGGCCGCCGAGCCCGGCATCGTCGAGCTGCGCGGCTTGCCTGCCGCCGCCCTGACCGTGCTGGACGCGCTGGCCGCCGAGCTGACCGAGGCGGAAGCCGTCGAGGTCAAGCGGATCGAGCGCGAGACCAACCACGACGTGAAGGCGGTCGAGTACTTCGTCAAGGCCCGCCTCGACTCCGTGCCGGCCTGGCGCACGCGCCGCGAGTTCGTGCACTTCGCGTGCACGTCGGAGGACATCAACAATCTCAGCTATGCGTTGATGCTGCGCGATGCCCGCGACCAGGTGCTGCTGCCGCGGCTGGACACGCTCATGACTCGCCTGCGCACGCTTGCTCATGCGAATGCCGCGGTCGCGATGATGGCGCGCACGCACGGCCAGCCCGCGACGCCGACGACGCTCGGCAAGGAGATCGCGAATTTCGTGTATCGCCTCGGGCAGGCGCGCACGCGCTTCGCGGCGGTGACGATCGCCGGCAAGATCAACGGCGCGGTCGGCAACTTCAACGCGCATTTCAGCGCGTACCCGCAGGTCGACTGGCCGGCGCTCGCACGGCGCTTCGTCGAATCGCTCGGCCTGACCTGGAACCCGTACACGACGCAGATCGAGCCGCACGACTGGATGGCGGAGTATTTCGATGCGCTGGCGCGGCTCAACACCGTGCTGGTCGACCTGTGCCGCGACATGTGGGGCTACATCTCGATCGGCTACTTCCGCCAGCGCGCAATCGCCGGCGAAGTCGGCTCCTCGACCATGCCGCACAAGGTGAACCCGATCGACTTCGAGAACGCCGAAGGCAATCTCGGCCTGTCGAACGCCCTGCTGCGCTTCCTGGCGGACAAGCTGCCGGTCTCGCGCTGGCAACGTGACCTCACGGACTCGACCGTCCTGCGCAATGTCGGCGTGGCCGTGAGTCATGCGTTGATCTCCTGGCGCTCGATCGAGCGCGGCCTGGAGCGTGTGGAAGTCGATCCCCGGCGGCTGGCCGAGGACCTCGACGCCAACTGGGAGCTGCTCGCGGAACCGATCCAGACCGTCATGCGTCGATTCGGCGTGGAGAACGCGTACGAGCAACTGAAGGCCCTGACGCGCGGGCAGCGGGTCGATGCCGACTCCCTGCGGCGCTTCATTTCCGGCCTCGCCATCCCCGAAGAGGCCCGGCGCGCCCTCCTGGAGCTTTCGCCGCAGCGGTACACCGGCTGCGCGGAGGATTTGGCCCGAAAAGTCTGATCAAGAGATTCTTGACCAAAAGATTCTTGACCAAGAGATTCTTGATCAGAGTCACAAAGCACTACGAATCAGCCCCTTATACTTCCTTCATGATCCTGCGTCCCGATCTCACCGTCGCCGCCATCGTCGAGCGCGACGGCCAATTCCTGCTCGTCGAAGAGCGCGTCTCCAACCGCCTGGTGTTCAACCAGCCGGCCGGCCACGTCGAAAAAGGCGAGCAGTTCATCGACGCAGTCGTGCGCGAGACGCTCGAGGAGACGGCCTGGACCTTCCACCCGGAAGCGCTCGTCGGCATCTACTTCTGGGAGCAGCCGGGCCAGCCCCGCAGCTTCCTGCGTGCGGCGTTCTGCGGTCGCGTGAGCGGACATGATCCCGCGCGTCGGCTCGATCGCGGCATCGAGCGAGCCGTGTGGCTGACGCGCGAGCAGGTCGTGGCGCGCGCGGCGCGTTTGCGCAGCCCGATGGTGCTGGGCTGCATCGATGACTACCTCGACGGCGCCCGCTATCCGCCCGACGTCATCAGGCATGTGCTGAAAGATCCGAGCAAGCTGAGCACGGCCGAGCTGCGCCAGCACGCGTTCGACCATCCGGCATTGAACCGGGTCATATAGCCCCGCAGAAATCGTCAGCGGATAGTATCCGCGTCCCATGTCTGCCACTCCCGTCATCGTTGGCATGTCCGGCGGCGTCGACTCGTCCGTCGCGGCGTGGCTGCTGCTGCAGCAGGGCTACGACGTGCAGGGCCTGTTCATGAGCAACTGGGACGAGGACGAGGACGGCTACTGCACCGCCGCCGAGGACTTCCAGGACGCGCGCAGCGTCTGCGAACGGCTCGGCGTCCCGCTGCACAAGGTGAGCTTTGCCGGCGAGTACCGCGAGCGCGTGTTCGCGTACTTCCTGGAGGAATACCGCGCCGGCCGCACGCCGAATCCCGACGTGCTGTGCAATCGCGAGATCAAGTTCGGCGTCTGCTTCGACTACGCGCGGCGGCTCGGCGCCGAGTGGGTCGCGACCGGTCACTACGCTCGCGTCGAGCAAGGCGCCGCAGGCGCGGCTCCGCGTCTGCTGCGCGGTGTCGATGCCGGCAAGGATCAGAGCTACTTCCTGCACGCAATGCCGTCGCCAGCGCTGGCGCGCACGCTGTTCCCGATCGGCTCACTGCAGAAAGCCGACGTGCGTCGCATGGCGCGCGAGCTCGCCCTGCCGGTGTTCGACAAGAAGGACAGCACCGGCATCTGCTTCATTGGTGAGCGGCCGTTCGCCGAATTCCTGGCGCAGTTCCTGCCGGCGCAACCCGGCGCGATCGAGACCCCCGAGCGCCGCCAGGTCGGCGAGCATCGCGGGCTCATGTACTACACGCTCGGCCAGCGCCAGGGGCTGCGCATCGGCGGGCGCCACGATGCGTCGGAGGATGCCTGGTACGTCGCCGACAAGGACCTGCGACGCAACGTCCTCGTGGTCGTGCAGGGACACGATCATCCAGCGCTGTTCAGCCGTGGGCTGACCGCGTCGCAACTGACCTGGGTCGCAGGTGCCGCCCCCGCGGCGCATTTCCGGGGCACGGCCAAGGTCAGATACCGTCAGCCCGATCAGATTTGCCACGTCAGCGTGCTCGCAAGCGGGCGTTGCACTGTCGAATTCGACTCACCGCAGCGCGCCGTCACGCCGGGGCAGTACGTAGTGTTCTATCGCGGCGAGGAATGCCTGGGCGGCGGCGTCATTGAAGCGTCTCACGTGCAGCCCCAGCCGCTATAATCCGCCCGTTTTGGCGGGCGCAGTCCCTGCTGCCATACCTTTAGAATATTGATGGCTGAGTCACCATATATTTTACCCGTACCCATGCAGACGCTAAGGTGCGCGGGCAGAGGCGACCCAGGTCGCCTGCCACTTCTCCCGGAGGACGCATGAAAGATTCGTTCAAGGCGCGCACCACACTCGCTTGCGGCAGCAGCAACTTCGAAATCTTCAGCCTCGCTCGACTTCCGAGCCGCAGCGTCGCCCGCCTGCCCTACTCGCTGAAGATCCTGCTGGAAAACCTGCTGCGCTTCGAAGACGGCGTGAACGTCACGCGCGCGGACATCGATGCGCTGCTCGACTGGGCGCCGAAAGCCGCGCCTTCCTACGAGATCTCCTTCTCCCCGAGCCGCGTGATCATGCAGGACTTCACCGGCGTGCCGGCCATCGTCGACCTCGCCGCGATGCGCGAAGCGATGATCAAGCTCGGCGGCAATCCGGACGAGATCAATCCGCTGTCGCCGGCCGAGCTGGTCATCGATCACTCGGTGCAGGTCGACGCCTACGGCACCGCCGACGCGCTCGCGAAGAACACAGCGATCGAGTTCGGCCGCAACACCGAGCGCTACGCGTTCCTGCGCTGGGGCCAGACGGCGTTCCGTAACTTCAAAGTCGTCCCGCCGAACACCGGCATCGTGCACCAGGTCAACATCGAGCACCTGGCGCGCGTCGTGTTCGACATGGAGAAGGACGGCGTGCGCTGGGCGTATCCGGACACGCTGGTCGGCACCGACTCGCACACGACGATGGTGAACGGCCTCGGCGTGCTCGGCTGGGGCGTCGGCGGCATCGAGGCGGAAGCGGCGATGCTCGGCCAGCCCGTGACGATGCTGATTCCGCATGTCATCGGCTTCAAGCTCATCGGCAGTCTGCCCGCGGGCACGACGGCCACGGACCTCGTGCTCACCGTCACCGAGATGCTGCGCAAGAAAGGCGTGGTCGACAAGTTCGTCGAGTTCTTCGGCGACGGCCTCGCCAGCCTGCCGCTCGCAGACCGCGCGACGATCGGCAACATGTCGCCCGAGTTCGGCAGCACCTGCGCGATCTTCCCGGTCGACGAGGAAACGCTGCGCTACCTGGAGCTGACCGGCCGTAGCGCCGATCACATCGCGATGGTGAAGGCGTACGCGAAGCACCAGGGCATGTGGCGCGAGAACGGTCAGCCGCAGGCTGACTACACCGACGTGCTCGAGCTCGAGCTCGGCACCGTCGAGCCGTCGCTCGCCGGCCCGAAGCGCCCGCAGGATCGCGTGCCGCTGCGCACCGCGAAGCAGACCTACCAGGCGGCCCACAAGAAGATGGCCGAAGAGCGCGCCACCAAGAATCCTTCCGCCAAAGGCACGGCGACCGCCACCACGGGCGGCAAGTCGTTCCCGGTCGCGGATGGCGCGGTGCTGATCGCCGCGATCACGAGCTGCACGAATACGTCGAACCCCGCAGTGCTCATCGGCGCTGGCTTGCTGGCGCGCAACGCGCGCAAGCGCGGATTGACCGCAAAGCCGTGGGTGAAAACCAGCCTCGCGCCGGGCTCGCGCGTCGTCACCGATTATCTCGACAAGGCCGGTCTCTCCGGCGATCTCGAAGCCGTCGGTTTCTACACCGTCGGCTACGGCTGCACGACGTGCATCGGTAACTCCGGCCCGCTGCGGCCGGAAATCTCGGACGCAGTGCGCACGGGCGACGCGATCGCGTGCGCGGTGCTCTCCGGCAACCGTAACTTCGAAGGCCGCGTGCATCCGGAAGTGAAGATGAACTTCCTCGCCTCGCCGCCGCTGGTCGTCGCGTACGCGCTCGCCGGCACGCTCAACCTCGATCTCACGACCGAGCCGCTCGCCACCGGCAGCGACGGCAAGCCGGTTTATCTCAAGGACATCTGGCCGAGCCAGGGCGAGATCCACGAGTTCATCGCGAAGTCGGTCGACTCGGCGATGTTCAAGAAGGGCTACGCGAGCGTGTTCACCGGCGACGAGAACTGGAATGCGATCCGGCTGCCGAGCGGCAAGATCTATTCCTGGGACGAGAAGTCGACGTACGTGAAGAACCCGCCGTACTTCACCGGCATGACGATGAAGCCCGGCGCGGTCGCCGACATCCGCAACGCTCGCGTGCTGGCGCTGCTCGGCGATTCGGTGACGACCGACCACATCTCGCCGGCCGGCGACATCTCGAAGTCCAGCCCCGCCGCGAAGTACCTGGTGTCGCTCGGCGTGCAGCCGGCGGACTTCAATTCGTACGGCGCGCGGCGCGGCAATCACGAAGTGATGATGCGCGGCACGTTCGCGAACATCCGCCTGCGCAATCAGCTCGCGCCGGGCACCGAAGGGGGCGTCACCGTGCACGTGCCGAGCGGCGAGCAGATGAGCATCTACGACGCGGCGATGCGCTACAAGCAGGAAGGAACGCCGCTGGTCGTGCTGGCCGGCAAGGAGTACGGCACCGGCTCGTCGCGCGACTGGGCCGCGAAGGGCACGATGCTGCTCGGCGTGAAGGCCGTGATCGCCGAGAGCTTCGAGCGCATCCATCGCTCGAACCTGATCGGCATGGGCGTGCTGCCGCTGATGTTCAAGGAAGGACAGACTGCGCAGTCGCTCGGCCTCACGGGCAAGGAGACGTTCGAGATCATCGGCCTGAATGGCGGCGCAGCGAAGGTGGTCACCGTGGTCGCGACGCCCCCTTCCGGCGCGCCGATCAAGTTCGAAGTGCGCGTGCGCATCGACACGCCGAAGGAGCGCGAGTACTTCCAGCACGGGGGCATCCTGCACTACGTGCTGCGGCAGCTGGCGTCATCGAGCAAAGCAGCGTAACGGGGCAGCCATGACCGAGCACGTCAAGATCGCGATCGAAGACGGCGTCCTGCGGATCCGCTTCGCGCGGCCCGAGAAGAAGAACGCGCTGACGAATGCGATGTATGTCGCCGTCGGCGAGGCGCTCACCCGCGCGGAAAGCGATCCTGCCGTGCGCGTCGTGCTGCTGGAAGGCGAAGGCGACGCGTTCACGGCCGGCAACGACATCGCGGAGTTTGCCGCAGTCGCCGCCGGGACGCGTTCGCGCAGCGACATGCAAACGCACATCTTCCTCGAAGCACTCGCGCGCGGCGCGAAGCCGTACGTCGCAGCCGTGCACGGGCTTGCAGTGGGCGTCGGTGTCACGATGCTCATGCATTGTGACGTTTCGTACGTCGCGGAAGACGCGCGCCTGTCGACTCCGTTCGTCAATCTCGCGCTCGTTCCCGAAGCCGCTTCGACGTTGCTGATTCCGGCTCGTATCGGCTACGCGCGCGCGTTTCAGCTGTTTGCTTTCGGCGAGCCGATCGATGGCAAGACGGCGGCCGCGATGGGATTGGTGACCGCCGCGCTGCCTGCGGCGGAAGTTCACCCGAAGGCGCTTGCGGCTGCGAAGGCGTTGGCGGCAAAACCTGCCGGCGCATTGCAGGCCACGAAGAAGCTGATGCGCGACTCTGCCGCGATCCTCGCCGTGATGGCTCGCGAAGGAGATGCATTCGGTCATCGCCTGCGCACTGCCGAAGCGGTGGAAGCATTCCGGGCGTTCGCCGAGCGGCGCGCGCCGGACTTTACGAAGATCCAGGGCTGAGCGTCGCGCGCGATGCCGGAGCCGTTCACAACGCCGATCCAGTCCAGCGCTACGGAGCTGATCGGTCCGCTGCGCGCGCCGCGGCAGATGCTCGCCGCGCAGAAGTACGACGATCACACGTCGATCCACGATAACGAGACTGCACAGAAGTTCGGCTTCAAAGGCGGCACGATCGAGGGCCCGACGCACTTCAGCCAGTTCGTGCCGCTGTGCGTCGCGCTGTGGGGCTCGCGCTGGTTTGCGGAAGGATCGCTGTCGGCGCACTACCGCAACGCGTGCTTCGAGGGCGAGAAGGTCCGCGCCTTCGTCACGCAGCCGCAGGACGAGGCAACACAGACGACGATCCGCATGGAGCGCGAGGACGGTACCGAAATCCTGCGCGGTACGGCCGCTGTCGGCGGCAACAATCCGCCCTCCGCGCTCGAGCAGCGCATCAGCGAGCTCAAACCACCTGAGGTCTGCGTGATCCTGCGCGACGTGCACGTCGGCATGCGCACCAAGCGCATCGCCGTGCGCATGGATGCAACTCAGCACATGGGCGCGCTGTATCCGTTCTCACTCGCACAGAAGCTGGCTGCGATAACCGAGCTGTCGCCGTGGTACACGGCCGAGGGCGCCGCGAGCTCGCCGTTCAAGCGGGCGATCATTCCGATGGAAATGGTGAGCGTGCTGCTGAACTATTCCGGGGAGGCCGCGGCGCTTGCCGTGCGCAAGCCGGTCGTCGGGCTGTTCGCGGATCAGGAGATCCGCATGCACCGCGGGCCGCTGTTCGTCGGCGAGCCCTACGAGATGGATCGCGAGGTGGTGGCGCTCAGCGGCAGCCGCCGCACCGAGAGTCTGTGGATCCGCACGCGTGTGTTTCAGCCGGGGCGCGAGGACGTGCTCGCGACGATGCTGTTGAACGCGGCGTATATGAAGGACTCGTATCCGAACTACGAGGAAGAATGGAAGAGGAGTCAGGCTAAAGCCTGACCCACACTCAACGCCGCCATTTCTGCAGCTTTTTCGGCGCGGGCTGCGGCAGGGAGCGGTGCAGGCGAATTGGCAGACGCGGCGGCTCGGGCTCGTCTTCGACGAGCCACTTCTCCTTGAACATCTGCAACGCTTCCTGCTGCACGGCTGCGTGTCGGTTGGACAGCAGCAACTGCGAAGGTGCGCAGACGCGCGCACGAATCAAGCCGAGATCCGCGGCCGCATCGAACAGGCTCGGATACCAGCTCTGCCAGCCCGGCAGCATGCTCTCGACCTGCTCGCGCAGGTTCAGGCGATCGGGCGATTCGGGCAGCACGCTCATGACCGCCCTTTTTTACCACGAAGCTCATTGCAGCTGCAGCCCTTGCGTCAGACGGGATCTGTGCTAGTAGTAGGCGGCGCACCCAGCCGGTACCAGTCGATCCTGCGTGTGACGAGCATCACCGCAGCGAGCGCGGCGAAGAGCACGATAGCGCCGAGCAGGAGTGCGTAGTCCTCTGACAGCACGAGCGCGTAGAGCAGCGCGTACACGCCGCTCATCGCAACTCCTGCGACGGCGCCGCGGATCGAGCTGCGCAACGCACCCGCTATGTACACGCCGATGAGCACGACGAGCGCGACCGCCGCCGTAACGTACGCGGCCGCGAAAGAAATGTGCTCGGAGAGCGCGATCAGCAGCAGATAGAAAATGCTCAGCGCGAAACCGATGAGCAGGTACTGCAGGGGATGCAGCGGATTGCGCGTGACCTGCTCCCAAGCGAAGAACGTGAGGAAGGTCAGCGCGATGAACAGCAGCGCGTATTTCACGGCGCGCTCGCCGCGCTGATACACGTCCACCGCCTGGTAGAGACCGACGCCGAAGGACGACTCCGCCAGCCCCGCCTTGTTGACCTCGAACTCGCTCCAGACCTGACGATACGAACGATTCAGCTCGAGCACCTGCCAGCGCGCGTCGAAGCCCGCCGACGTGATCGTGTGCTCGGCCGGCAGGAACGCGCCATGGAACGACGGGTGCGGCCAGTTCGAATGCACCTGCAGCGTCGTCGTGCTGCCGAGCGGCAGCACCGAGAGGTCGCGGCTGCCCGCGACCACCGTACGAAACTCGAACGCACTCGAAGATCCCTGGACTGCCTGAGTCAGGTCGACGGCGGTTTCGATGCCGCGATAAACCGCCGGTCCGCCCGGTCCGAGCTTGAGTGACTCACCTGCGAAGGTGGCCTGGGTGACCTCGCGCAGGCTGCGCACCTGCGACAACGGCAATAGCAAGCGACTCTGATGCCACAGATACTGAATATCGGGTCCCGCATTCGCGGCCCGCTCCTGCAACGCCGGGAAATCGAACTCGCCCGCGACGCGGACGTCCGCGAGGTAGACCGGGACCGCGTAGATACCGACGTAGCGCGGCTCGTCCTGCAGCTTCAGATCGACGTTCATTTCGAGACGCGCTGGCAGCAGGTACACGTCGTTGCGCACGAGCCGCGCGACCTGCTGGCCGTTGACGTTCTCGACCAGCCGCTGCTGCACCGGCACGATCAACATCGGCCCGCCGACCACGATATTGCCGCCCCACCCTTCCGCGACGCGCTGGTAGGCCTGTTCGCGCAGCGCCGAGCGCTCGCTCACCAGACCGCGCAGCATCGCGAGCGGCACGAGCAGCAACACTATGATCGCGCCGATCATGACTGCTTTGAGGGTCACGGAACCCGATTGGCCGACCCGGAACGCCATGCTCGTCTCTCCCTCGTTGTTCGATAGCGGGGAGCCTGCGCCGGCAAGAGGGCAATCCCCCGACGCAATTCGGGCGAACTGTGGCGCCGGTGGCAACCCGTTGCGGGCGCCCGCAACCGACTGCGAGCGGCTCGCGTGAAGAATCCGTGAGACTCTGCCGTGCGTAGGGCAAGGGTGATAAGTTGTTCTTCGTAGCCGTACTGGAGCTTCGCTAGCATGCTGATCCGACAACCCCGACCCGGTGACTCGGCGGAGATCCGTCCGTCGGAGATCACGCCCGAATCCGTCTACCTGAATCGACGCAGGCTCCTGCAGGCGGCGCTCGCTGCGGGCGTTGCCGGTCTGGGCGGCGCGTGGTCGCAAGCCGCGCCGGCCGACGTTGCGCCGCTCGAGTACAAGCGCAACGAGAAGTACAGCCTGAGCGAAGCTCAGAACAGCTACGAGGACATCACCTCGTACAACAACTACTACGAGTTCGGCATCGACAAGGGTGCGCCGGCCGCGAACTCCGGGCGCTTCAAGCCCGCGCCCTGGTCGGTCGCAGTGAGCGGCGAATGCGAGAGCAAGGGCACGTTCACGCTCGAAGACATCCTGAAGGGCCACGCACTCGAAGAGCGCGTGTACCGGCTGCGCTGCGTCGAGGCCTGGTCGATGGTGATTCCGTGGATCGGCGTGCCGCTCGCCGACGTCCTCAAGCGCTTCAAGCCCACGTCAAAGGCGAAGTACGTCGCGTTCAAGACCGTGCTGCGCCCGGCCGAAATGCCGGGGCAGCGCTATCCGGTGCTCGAATGGCCGTACGTCGAAGGATTGCGCATCGACGAAGCAATGAACCCGCTCGCGATCCTGGCCGTCGGGCTGTACGGCAAGACGCTGCCGAACCAGAACGGCGCGCCGCTGCGGCTGATCACGCCGTGGAAGTACGGCTTCAAGGGCATCAAGTCGATCGTCGAGATCCGCTTCGTCGAGCGCGCGCCGCCGACGTCGTGGAACATCTCGGCGCCGCACGAATACGGCTTCTATGCCAACGTCAACCCGACCGTCGATCATCCGCGCTGGAGCCAGGCGCGCGAGCGGCGCATCGGCCGCGGGCTGTTCGAGTCGCGCGTGCCGACGCTGATGTTCAACGGCTACGAGAAAGAAGTCGCCTCGCTGTACCAGGGCATGGACCTCAAGAAATTCTATTGATCCGATGCCGTCCGCGACCGTCGTCCGCCGCGTCCTGAAACCGGCGCTGTTCCTGCTGTGCCTGCTGCCGCTCGCCTCGCTCGTGTGGCGCGCGCTCGAGATCGGCGGCACGAACCTCGGCGCGAACCCGGTCGAGAAGATCCAGGACACGCTCGGGCAGTGGGGCCTGCGCTTGCTGCTCATCACGCTCGCGGTTACGCCGCTGCGCGACTGGTTCGACGCGCCGTGGCTGATCCAGCTGCGGCGCATGCTCGGCGTGTATGCGTTCTGCTACGTGCTGCTGCACTTCCTGACGTGGCTAATCCTCGACCAGGACCTGTACTGGGCCGGCATCCTGCCCGACATCGCGCGCCGGCCGTTCATCACGATCGGCTTTCTCGGCCTGCTCCTGCTGATCCCGCTCGCGGTCACGTCGACCAACGGCATGATGCGCCGGCTCGGCAAGCGCTGGAAATCATTGCACCGGCTGATCTACGTGATCGTGCTGCTCGGCGTCTGGCACTACTACTGGCAGGTGAAGGCCGACGTGCGCGAGCCGCTGATCTATCTGGCGATCGCGCTGCTGCTGCTCGGCTGGCGCCTGTGGAAGGTGCGCCGGCGCTGGTTGCCGGCCGCAACGACTTAACACCCGCGCTTTTGCTTCAGGGAATTGCTGCGGCGCTGACGAGTGCTTCGCGCCGACCGGCGCAATGTGTGACGCACGTCTCTTGGGGCGTCAAACATCCTCCGCGTAGATTGTCAACGTCTCACGGCGCAGATCGCGCCGGGTCCCGCAACCCGTACCCGCAGAATTGGGAGATGACGCATGGCCAATCCGTATGACACGGCGAGCGAGCGCATGTCGGTGCTGCCGCCGACGCTCAAGTTCAAAGGGGAGCTGTCCGCAGACGAAGACCTGCTCATCCAGGGCACCGTGGAAGGCACGATTCACCACACGCAGCGCGTCACCGTCTGCGAGGAAGGCAAAGTCACGGCGAACATCACCGCGCAGATCATCAAGGTCGAAGGCGCGGTCGAGGGCGATCTGCACGCCGGCAAGTCGGTGTTCGTCGCCGAGTCGGGCAACCTGCGCGGCAACATTCATGCGCCGTCCGTGTGTCTCGTCGAAGGCTCGCGCTTCAACGGCGCCATCGATATGGACATGAAGCCGGGGCAACAGACGCCGCGCGGGGAATCGAAGTCCGCCCGGTCGGCTAAGTGAGCTGGAGAACTCTCATGCGCAATTTTGGCTTGGATCAACGTCAGGACTTCACGCAGCCGTCGCCGACGATGCAGCCCCCGCCATCGGCCAGCAGGCCGGCGACCGCGCCGACGCCCGGCACACAGCGCAGCGTCGCCGTGCTCGGCCCGACCCTGCGCTTCAAGGGCGAGCTGAGCGCCGAAGAGGATTTCATCCTGCAGGGGCGGCTCGAAGGCTCGATCAAGCACACGCAGAGCGTCACCATCGGTACCGAGGGCGTGGTGCAGGGAAATATCCACGCGCGCGTCGTGACGGTGGACGGCTCGGTCGAAGGCGACCTGCATGGCACGGAATCCGTCGTGATCAATGCGACCGGTCGGGTGAGCGGCAACGTCTTCGCGCCACGCGTCGGAATCGTCGATGGCGCCCTCTTCAACGGCCGCGTCGACATGGGTTCGCGGCAGGCGAGCGCGCCGAAGCAGAGCAACGAAGCTGCCGGCGTGCCGCTCTCGGCGGAAGAAACGGAACGGATGCTCGGCCCGAAGTCGTGATCGCGGTGGGAGTGGCTGGCGGTCAAACGCCAGTCACTTTCGTTCTCACATCGCGGTACGGATCGTCCAGAGCTCAGGGAAGAAGCGCAGCTCCAACGCCTTGGTCAGATACGACACGCCACCGGTGCCACCGGTGCCGCGCTTGTAGCCGATGATGCGCTCGACCGTCTTCATGTGACTGAAACGCCAGAGCTGGAAGTGATGGTCGAGGTCGACCAGCTTCTCGGCCAGCTCGTACAGGTCCCAGTTCGCATCGACGCTGTGATACACGGACAGCCACGCTGCTGCGACCTGCTTGTTCGGCTGGTATGGCTGCGACCAGTCGCGATCGAGACATTCCTGCGGGATCTCGAAGCCGCGCGAGCTCAACAGGCGGATCGACTCGTCGTAGATGCTCGGCGTGTGCAACGCGCGCAGAAGCGCTTCGTACGCGGCGGCGTCGCGCCGATGCACCTCGATCATTTCCGCGTTCTTGTTGCCGATGACGAACTCCAGCATGCGGTATTGCACCGACTGGAATCCGGACGCGCGGCCGAGCTGGTTGCGGAACATCGAGTACTCGGCCGGCGTCATCGTCGCCAGCACGTCCCACGACTGCACCAGCTGCGCCTGGATGCGCGAGACGCGCGCCAGCATCTTGAACGACGGGCCGAGGTCGTCGCGGCGGATGTGATCGCGCGCCGCGGTCAGCTCGTGCAGACACAGCTTCATCCACAGCTCGGACGCCTGGTGGATGATGATGAACAGCATTTCGTCGTGCTCGACGGAGACCGGCCGCTGCGCCGCGAGCAGCTGGTCGAGCCCGAGGTACTGACCGTAGCTCTGCGACTCGCCGAGATCCCAGTGCACCTGCTCGTCGGACAGGTCGACGGGTCGGGCCGGGCGATCGGGATCGTGTTCGCTCACGAGAACATCCATCCAGGCACGCTCTGCCAGCCGCGCAACAGCTCGCGATCGAGCTCCTGGTAGTCGGGCTCGAAGCTCGCGACCAGCGCCCAGAAGCGCGCCGAGTGATTCATGTGCCGCGTGTGGCAGAGCTCGTGGACCAGCAGGTAGCGCACGACCTGCGGCCGCAGGAACAACAGAGACACGTTCAGGCTGATGGTGCCGCTCGCGGAGCAGCTGCCCCAGCGCGTGCGTTGCCGGCGAATCTGCGTGCGCGCGTAACGGAAACCGCCGGCCGCCGCCACTTTGGATAGCTCGGCGCCGAGCTGCGCCTGCGCGAGCTCGCCGAGCCAGTCACGCAGCGCTGCGGTCACCGCGCGGTCGTCGTGCAAAGGTCCGGTTACGACGATGACGTTCTCGCCGGCGACGCGCACGCGCGCAGTCGAGCCGGCGGCGTATTCGTACTCGACGGCGTAGTGACGACCGATCGCCGGCAGCTTGATCGAGACCGGGCGGCTGTTGTCGACGGCGGTCGCCGTCGAGAGATCCGCGACGCGACGATGAATCCATTGCCGATGCGTGCCGACGAACTTCTGCACCGCTGCGGGCGATGCGCCTGGCGGCACGACGACTTCGACCCGGCCGCCGGGATAGACGCGCACCGACAACCGCCGCGCCCGGCCGCTCACGCGCACGGTCCAGCGATCGGCGAGGCTGCGCGTCTCGAACAGCTGCAGCTGCGGAGTCATGAAGGATGGAAACTGACGCCGGTTCACACCCACAGTGTAATTCAACGCGGCCTCGTTGCGGCAGCTTGCAGCAGTTGCTGCGCCTGCCGATAGTCCGGCGCCAGCACCAGCGCACGCTCGAGTGCATCGCGCGCCGCGACCGGATCACCGCGCTGCAGGTAGGTTTCGCCGAGCATCGTCAGCGCTTCCACGTGACCCCAGTCGGGCCTACCCGGACGCGACGGCGGCGCCGCTTCGAAACTCGCGACGACGCTGCGCCAGCGGTCCGCAGCCGCTGGATCCGCGGACGTGCTCTGCTCGCAGATCACCTGGATGAGCTTGACGCGCGGATTGTTCGGGGCGAGGCCCGCCGCCGTGCGCAGCGGCTTGCTGCTCGCACAGCCAGACGAGCCCGTGCGAGCGGTCGCGGAGTGACCCTCGCATGCGGCCTGGATGGCGAGCGCTTCGGCAAGGCCCGCGTCTTTCTCGACCGCATTGCGCGCGTGCCGTGCACACGCCTGCGCTGCTTTCGCAGCCAGCGATTTTGCGTTCGGCCGTGGACGCTCGTCCGACAGCGGCTGGAGGTAGAGCTGCGACAGTTTCCAGTTGCCGTACGCGAGCTGATACGCCTTGCTCGCGGCGAGCGAGTCCTCGACCTGGAACTCCTCGAGCCCCTTCAACGCCGTTTCGATCGCCTGGGTGTCGCTCGTGTAGAACGCGTATTGCATCTGTGCCGCGGCATCGTCGAGCTCCGTGACACCTTCACCGTACGCACCGGGCGCGACCAGCACTGCCAGCAGCAGCCCGAAGGTCGTTGCACTACAATTCATGCCCGAACGATAGCACAGGCTGCCCGCAACGCAGATTCGCCCCATTGTCCGCTCAGCTCATCGACATCGGCATCAATCTCGGCCACGACAGTTTCGACAGCGACCGCGCAGAGGTGATCCAGCGCGCGGCCGCAGTTGGCGTGACGCGCATGGTGATCACCGGTAGCTCGCTGGCGAGCACGCGAGCGGCGATCGAGCTGGTCCGCAGCGATCCGCAGCACTTCCGTTGCACGGCGGGCGTCCATCCGCATCACGCGACCGACCTCGACGAGTCGGCATTGCACGAGCTCGCGGCGCTCGCCGCGCAGCCCGAAGTCGTGGCCGTCGGCGAGTGCGGACTCGACTACTTTCGCAATTTCTCGCCGCGCCCGGCGCAGGTCGCAGCGTTCCGGCGCCAGCTCGACCTCGCCGTGCAACTGCGCAAGCCGGTGTTCCTCCACCAGCGCGATGCCCATGAAGAGTTCTTGACCATCCTGCGCGAGTACCGCTCGCGGCTGGTCGGCGGTGTCGCGCATTGCTTCACCGCCGGCCGCGCCGAAGCGAGCGCCTATCTCGATCTGGGCCTGTACATCGGCATCACGGGCTGGATCTGCGATGAGCGGCGCGGCCTGCACCTGCGCGAAGTCGTGCGCACGATCCCGGCGGAGCGCTTGGTTGTCGAGACGGACGGGCCCTATCTGCTGCCGCGCGACCTGCAGCCGAAGCCGCAGAGCCGGCGCAACGAACCCATGTACCTGCCGCACGTGCTCGACGCCATCGCGGCGGCTCGCGGTCAATCACCACAGGAGCTCGCGTCGCTGACGACGCGTAACGCTCGCACGCTATTCGGCTGGCCCGCGCCGGCCGCGGAGGTTTGAAATGAACTCTGGAATCAACTCTGGAATCGACATGGAGCGCCTCACCCGCTACATCGATACCGTTTGGGACCAGTCGATCGTGCCGGCGCTGTCCGAATATATCCGCATCCCGAACAAGTCCGTGCACTTCGATCCGCAATGGGAACAGCACGGCCACATGCTGCGCGCCGCGGAGCTGATGAAGACGTGGTGCGAGCAGAATGCACTGCCGGGCATGAAGATCGAGATCGTGCGGCTGCCCGGCCTCACGCCCCTCCTGTACATCGACGTGCCGGCGTCGGGCAATCCTGCGGGCCGCTCGAACGATTGCGTGCTGTTGTACGGCCACATGGACAAGCAACCGGAATTCAGCGGCTGGGTCGAAGGGCTCGAGGCGTGGAAACCCGTGCTTCGCGACGGCCGCCTGTATGGCCGGGGCGGCGCGGACGACGGCTATGCCGTGTTCGGCTCGCTGCTCGCGCTGCGTGCGCTGGCCGACCAGAACATTCCGTACGTGCGCAGCGTGATCCTGATCGAAGGCAGCGAAGAAAGCGGCAGCCCGGACCTGCCCGCGTACATCGATGCGCTGGCAGATCGCATCGGCGAGCCGTCGCTGGTCGTGTGTCTCGATGCGGAGTGCGGCAACTACGATCAGTTCTGGTGCACGACTTCGCTGCGCGGCAATCTGGTCGGCACGCTGCGCGTCGACGTACTCACCGAGGGCGTGCATTCAGGGATGGCGAGCGGCATCGTGCCGTCGAGCTTGCGGATCGCGCGCCGCCTGCTCGAGCGCGTCGAAAGCGCCGAGACGGGCAAGCTGATCGATGCCCTGTGGTGCAAGATTCCAGAGGACCGACTGCAGCAGGCGCGGGCCGCGGCGCAAGCGCTCGGCAAGAGCGTGCACGGCAAGATGCCGTTCGCGGGCCGCACTCGTCCGATGAGCGATGATCCGTACGAGCTGCTGCTCAACAGCACCTGGCGGCCGACGCTCTCGGTGACTGGCGCAGAAGGAATACCGTCGCTGCAGAACGCCGGAAATGTGCTGCGTCCGTTCACGGCGCTGAAGTTGTCGTTCCGCTTGCCAGCCGGAGTCGATGCGCAAGCCGCCGCCGCGGCCGTCAAGCAGGCGCTCGAGAGCGATCCGCCGTACGGCGCGAAAGTCGAGTTCGAGGTCGAGTCGAGCATGGGCGGCTGGAATGCGCCGTCCACCGCGCCGTGGCTCGAAGCAGCGATCCAGTCGGCGTCGCGGACGTTCTTCGGTCGCGACGCGATGTACATGGGCGTCGGCGGCACGATTCCGTTCATGGGCATGCTGAGCGAGAAATTCCCGCGCACGCAGTTCCTGATCACCGGCGTGCTCGGCCCGCACTCGAATGCCCACGGCCCGAACGAGTTCCTGGATATCGCAACGGGCAAGCGCGTGACCGCGTGCGTGGCGCACGTGGTGGCGGAGCACGCGAAGAAGAAGTAGCTACGCCGCGAGCGGATTCGGCTCGGCGTTGCGCTTGACGTTCGCCCACACGTCGCCGAACGCCGCGGTGATGTTGCCGCGCGCCTTGTCCACCGGCGGGAAATCCTGCGTCAGGCCGTCCAGGCGCAGGCAGTTGCGCGGCTTGCCCTTCGGGAATTCGCTGCGCAGCGTGAACAGCAGCCGGCCTTCGACCGGCACTTCGCCCGTCAGCAGTCGCACCGCTGCCATGCGGTCATAGAGCGCGTGCTGCGGGTTTGCGAACGTATAGCGGCGCTTCTTGCCGATCGCCGTCCACTCGAGCATCTGGTCGCCGCCGAAGATCGCGCCGGGCATATCCAGCAGGTCCGCGACCAGCAGGCCGCGCTGCGTGAGCAGCAGGTAGTGAACGTGGATCTGGCCGCCGTTGCCGTTCGGGATGAGCACGTTCTTGAGCATCTCGTAGGCGACGCTGGAGATCGCGGCGTCGATGGCCCGCCGCGTGCGATACGCGCGCAGCAACAGGTATAGCCAGACGAGCAGCGCGAGCGCGCCGACCGCGCCGGCGACGACATACCACCAGGTCGGAATGTGTTCGGGAATCTGGATCATCAGCTCTTCTGCAGCTCCCCACGCAACGCCCCGAGCGTCGGGTCGAGTTCCGTTTCCTGCCGCGGCAGCGCCAGCAGGCGCGCGAGGCTCGGCGGCACCGGTGCTTCCCGGCCGGTCTGCGCCTCGACGATCTCGTTGAACTTCGCCGGATGCGCGGTCGCGACGATCACCCAGTGCCCGCGCGCGCCGCGAGCCAGCAGCCGGCGGAACACCTTGGCGGCGGTGGCACTGTGCGGGCACCACAGACGGTCGAGCTCGTGCGAGTCGCGGCGGATCGTACCGCGGATCTCGATGTCGTCGACGCTCGACGCGCCGATCTGGCCCTGCAGCTCCTCGAACTCCGGATGCAGGTGGCGCAGCCGCTCCATGTTGCTCGGATCGCCGACGTCCATGGCGTTCGCCAGCGTCGCGACGCTCGGTCGCGGCGCCCACTCGCCGGTGCGCAGGTATTCGGTGATCGATTGATTGGCGTTCGTCGCGAGCACGATCTCGCCGATCGGCACGCCGATGTGACGCGCCCAGATGCACGCCAGCGCGTTACCCAGATTGCCGGTCGGCACGATGAAGTTGGCGCGGCGGCCGCTCTCGCGCCACAGCTGCAGACCCGCCTGCGCGAAGTAGACCATCTGCGGCAGCAGGCGGCCGATATTGATGCTGTTGGCGGACGAAAGCTGGTGCGTTTCGGCGAGCGCCGGATCGGCGAACGCCTCCTTCACCATGCGCTGACAATCGTCGAACGAGCCGCGCACTGCGAAGGTCCGCACGTTGCCGCCCCAGCACGCGAGCTGCTGCGCCTGCCGCTCCGAGACGCGGCCTTGCGGATACAGCACCGCGACATCGACCCACGGCTTGTTGTGGAACGCAGCCGCGACCGCGGCTCCCGTATCGCCAGAGGTGGCGACGAGGATCGTCAGCTTGCGGCGCTGATCGCGACGGATGCGCTCCAGGCACGCCGCGAGGAAACGCGCGCCGAAATCCTTGAACGCGCTCGTCGGACCGTGAAACAGCTCCAGCACCGACAACGGCGCAGGCGCATTCGGCAGACCGACGAGCGGCGCCGGGAAGTCGAACGCTTCCTTGCAGATCGCCGGAATCTCCGCGGCGAGCGGATCGCCGGCAGCGAATGGCGTGAGCAAGGTTGCGCCGATTTGCGCCAGGTCGATGTCGGCCTCGAACTGCCGCGTCGCGAAGTGCGGGAATTCCTGGGGAACGTACAACCCGCCGTCCGGCGCGATGCCGCGCGCAATGGCTTCGCCGAGCTGCACAGTGTGGTCGGCGTTGCGGGTGCTGATGTAGTGCATGGAGGTGTGTTGCGAAAGTCAGTCTACGATCCGCGCGCCGGCTGGATCCAACGTCGAGATCCAGGCATCGCTCCCGAGGCCGTGGGCCGCGAAAGCGGCGACCATCGCGTCGCGAATACGTTCGGCGTGCTGCTGCTCGCACCAGGCGAACACGGTCGGTCCGGCGCCCGAGATCGAGCACCCGAGCGCGCCGTTGGCCATGGCGCCCTCCTTGACTGCTTTGAAGCCCGGGATCAGCACCTGGCGCTGCGGCTCGATGATCACGTCTTCGAGTGACTCCCGTATCAGCTGCAAGTCGCCGGTGAAGCATCCCGTGAGGAATCCGGCGAGATTCGCAGATTGCCAGATCACGTCGGACAGATCGATGGAGCGGTTGAGGATCTGCCGCGCCTCGCGCGTCGACAGCATCATGTGCGGATGCACCAGCACGCACCGAACCGTGGAGGGCACCGGGATCTGTTTGACGTTCGGATTGTCGATGCCGACCGTGAGCACCAGGCCGCCGTACAGCGACGGGGCGATGTTGTCGACGTGCACCGAGCCGCTGGCGACCTGCTCGCCCTTCATCGCGAACTTCAGCAGCTCCAGCTTGCCGAGCGGCTCGGGCAGCAGCGCGTTTGCAGCCACCACCGCGGCAACCGCGGACGCGGCCGAGCCACCCAGCCCGGAGCCGAGCGGAATGCCCTTGTGGATCGCCAGCTCGATGCCGAAGTCCAGCTTCAGGTCGCGGACCATGCACAGCACGCCCATGCCGGCCGTGTTGCGCTCCGGCTCGCGCGGCAGGTCGACCACCGCTCCGGTGATGGCGCCGATGGTGACGCCCGGCACGGGCGTACGACGCGCGGTCACGCGGTCGCCGATCGACTGGAAGCTGTGGCCGAGGACGTCGAAGCCGACTGCGACGTTGCCGACACTGGCGGGCGCGAACGCTGTGGCTGCTTGCCGCATGCTCAGAGTTTCACGCCCAGATAGGCGCACACACGCAGCAGGTCGCCAAACACGCCGCCGGCGGTCACTTCGGGCCCGGCGCCCGGACCCTGCACGACCAGCGGGTTCTGGTTGTAGCGCTGCGTCAGAAAACGCACGACGTTGTCCGTGAGATTGATGTTCGCGAACGTGTGGCCGCGCTCCAGCTCGACCAGGCCGACCGAGGCCTTGCCGGTGGCAGCATCGAGCGAGCCTATGTAACGCAGCACCCGGTTGCGGCCGCGGGCGGCCTGCAGCCGCTCGGCCATCGCGGTATCGAACTGCGGCAGGCGCTCCAGGAATTCGTCGAGGCTGACGCCGACGAGCGCGCGCGGCACGAGGCTTTCGAGCTGCACGTCGTCCAGCTCCAGCCGCAATCCCATTTCGCGCCCGAGGATGATCAGCTTGCGGGCGAAGTCGGTGCCCGACAGGTCGTCGCGGGGATCAGGCTCGGTGTAGCCGCGCGCCTTCGCCGCGCGCACCACCGAGGAGAACGGCTCCGACCCGTCCCAGACGTTGAACAGGTACGAGAGCGTGCCGGACAGCATGCCCTCGATGCGGCGGATCTCGTCGCCCGTATCGCGGAGGTCGCGCAGCGTCTGGATGACCGGCAGGCCGGCGCCGACGGTGGCTTCGTACAGATAGTGCGCACTGCCCGCCCGCCGCGCCTCGTGCAGGCGCGCGTAAAACTCGAGGTCCGCACTGTTCGCCTTCTTGTTCGGCGTCACGATGTGGATGCCGCTCGCGAGCCAGCCGGGGTAGCGGTCGGCCACGTCCGAGCTGGAAGAGCAGTCGATGATGATCGCGTGCGGCAAATGCTCCGCGTGGATGTGCTGCGCGAAGCGCGTCAGATCGGCCGGCTCAGCGCGGCTGCTGAATGCCTCGCGCCAGCGCGGCAGCTGCACTTCCGGGTCTGCCAGGTGCATGCGCTGCGAGCTCATGATGCCGCGCACACGCAGGTCGAGCTTGAGCTCGCGTGAGAGGCGCTGGACCTGCGTCGCCAGCTGATCGAGCAGCACGCTGCCGACGACGCCGGGGCCGATGAGCCCGACCGAAACGGTGTACGGCGAGAGATAGAAACTCGAATGCACGGAGCGCAGCGCACGCGCCGAATACTTGCTGTCGATCACCGCGGAGATGTTGCGCTCCGAGGCGCCCTGCGCGATCGCACGGACGCTGACGGCAGCGGTGCCCAGTGCGCCAAAGACTTTCGCAGCGACGCCGTGCGAGCCCGCCATGCCGTCGCCGACGACCGCGAGGATGCTGCAACCGGGGTCGACCTGCACCTGCTGGATCTGCCCTTCGCGCAGCTCGCGATCGAACGCCTGCCGCACGACCGCTTCGGCGCGCGCGGCTTCGCCTTCGGGAATCGCGAAGCAGATCGAGTGCTCGGAGCTGCCTTGCGAGATCAGGATGACCGAGATGCCGTGATCGCGCAGGGCGCCGAACAGGCGGTGCGCCGTACCCGGAACGCCGATCATGCCGGCGCCTTCCAGGTTGACCAGCGCGACGCGGTCGATGCAGGTGATGCCCTTGACCGCGATTTCCGAGGTCGGGTTGGCGCAGATCAGCGTGCCGGCCTTCTCCGGCGCGAACGTGTTGCGGATCCAGATCGGGATGCCCTTCAGCACCGCCGGGGCCATCGTCTGCGGATGGATCACCTTGGCGCCGAAGTACGCGAGCTCCATCGCCTCGTTGTAGGACAGGGAGTCGATGACCTTGGCGTCCGGCACGAGCCGCGGGTCGGCGCTGAGCACGCCGTCCACGTCGGTCCAGATGTGGATCTCTTCGGCGTCGAGCAGCGCGCCGAAGATCGAGCCGGAGAAATCGCTGCCGTTGCGGCCGAGCGTGGTCTGCAGACCCTTCGGGTCGCGTGCGATGAAGCCGGTGATGATCAGGGTCGCCGGCTCTCGCGGAGTGATGCGGGCTGCGTTCGCCTGCGACTCGACCCAGCGGACGGCCGGGCCGAGCGGTCCCCATTCCACCGACACGACGTCACGCGCGTCGATCCAGTGCACGTTGCCCGGCCGGCGCCCGCGATTGCGCAGGTACGCGCTGAACAGCCGCGTCGACCAGAGCTCGCCGTAGCCGGCGATGAGGTCGCGGACCGGCTGCGACGCCGAGCGGATCAGCGCCACCGTGTGCAGGATTCCGGTGATATCCCGGCAATCCTGCGCGAGCGTCGCGAGAAATTCGCTGCGCGCCGGGCCGGCGAGCAGCGTGTCCGCGATCACCTCGTGACGATGGCGCAGCGCCTCGATCTGCTCGCTGAGCGGACCTTCCTGGCGCTCCGCGGTGGCGACGAGATTGAGCAGCGCGTCGGTGACGCCGCGGCACGCGGACAGCACGACGCCCAGCCGCGGATGCGGATCCTCCTCGAGGATGCGTGCGACGCGCTCCATGCAGACCGCATCGGCCACGCTCGATCCGCCGAACTTATGTACTCGCCAGCGCTCCACTTGCCAGGATCTCTTGTTGCTCTCTCAAGGCGACCGCGCAGCCGCTGCGCTCCGGCGCATGACCACCGGGACGGGGATGCAACACTCGGGAACGCCCAGGCTGGGAGGGCGACACTCTAGCGGAGAATGATGTCGGGCTGAAGCCCGACAACTTCAGCCCGAAGTATCGAGCCGGCCGAAGGCGAGCAGCGCGCCCGCCTCCTCTTCGCCCGCCGCGTGCGGAAATCCAGGGCGTGCGAAGCAGATCGTCTCGCCCGGATCGGGCTGGGCGGACGCCGCGGCGTGCTCGTTGAAGTACATGACGCGGGCCGGCCCGACCTGGATCAGATCGCGATGCCGCAGCGCCCGGCGCAGGATGCGGCGCGAGTTCACGACCAGGCCGTTGGTGCTGCCCAGGTCGAGCATCAGGTCCTGGCCGTTGTCGTGCACGATCAGCGCGTGGTAGCGGCTGACGAACACGGAGTCGATCGAGACGTCGGCTTCCTCGCCGCGCCCGACCAGGATGCGGTCGCCCTCGAGCGTGACCTCGCGGTCCGGCAGACCCTGCATCGTGATGATCAGCTTCGCCCGCGGCGCGGGTCCGTCGTCCGACTCGACGATGTAGCCCGGGGCCACGACGGCGACCCGTCGCTTGTTCTCCCACCCGAGCTCTTCGGTCGCATGGTCGAGAGCCGACGTCGTGACGAGCGGCGCCCCCTCGGACGCAGCCCACGCGAGCGCCCGCGCGCACAGCTTGTTGATCCGAGCCGGCACGCCGCCGCTGCACGCGTGGATGTGCGACATCAGCGTGTAAGGCATCAACGCATCCGGATTGGTCGCACCCGCCGCCCGCAGCCTGTGGGCAACGTAGGCCGCCGTCTGGTCTTCGGTCAGCGGCCCGAGCGAGAAGCGCGGCACGTTCGCCGTCAGCAGCTCTGCCATGCGTGGCGATTCGAGGACGAGGTTGAGCGACGGCTGCCCGAGCAGCAGCACCTTGAGCACGCGCACGCCATCGACTACCGCAGCAGCGAGCATGCGCAGCTCTTCGAGCACCGACGGGTGCATCGCCTGCGGATTCTCGACGACCAGCAGGCAGATCCGCCCCATGCTCGCCTGGTGCGACATGAAGCGCTCCAGGCAGCGGCGGCGATCCGTCTTGTCGACCTCGTCGGCCGAGAACCCGAACTGCCGCAGGATGTCCTGCAGGAACTCGCGCGCCGAAATGGTTTCCTGGTGGACCGCGGCGGCGACGATGCGCTCGTCGAGGTCTTTCAGCAGCCGGTGGATCAGCAGGCTCTTGCCGCAGCCGTGCTCGGCCGTGACGACGCCGAGCCGCGCGTTGGTCCACAGGGAATGACCCATGAACTCCAGCGCCCGCAGGTGCTGATCGCTGGGGAAGAAGAACGCATCCCCGTCGGTCCGGGCGAACGGTGCAGTCGCGAGTCCGAACCCCACAGACTCGTGCAGTGATGACGCAGCTTCAGTCATGTAAGAGCATTAGCAATTCTACGCAACTCGTTGACTTTAATACGTTTGACCCCTCAGTTAGAGTCATTCGCGAGTCGCTTGAATGGACAATAGTCGCAAGTTTGCGGGAGCACAAGGCAAACGGTTGCGCAGCAGCGCGGATGGTGGGTCGGGTGGGAATCGAACCCACGACCAATGGATTAAAAGTCCAGTGCTCTACCGACTGAGCTACCGACCCACGAACGAGAGGCGTCACGGGAGGGCGCGCATGATACCGAAATGCTCCGCGCCCGTTCACTGAATGTAGCGCGTCATGTAGCGCGTCGGATCCGGCACGCCGGCCGCCTCGAAACCGTCGCGGCGCAGGCGGCAGGCGTCGCAACGGCCGCACCCCCGCCCCTGCGCGTCCGCCTGGTAGCAGGACACCGTCAACGAGAAGTCCACGCCGAGCTCGATGCCGCGGCGGATGATCTGCGCCTTCGTCAGGTCGATCAGCGGCGTCGCGATCTCGAACTGCAGCGTGCCTTCGACGGCCGCCTTGGTCGCGAGATTCGCGACGCGCTCGAACGCTGCGACGAATGCCGGGCGGCAATCCGGATACCCGGAGTAATCGACGGCGTTCACGCCGATGAAAATGCGCGGCGCGCTCAGCACTTCGGCCCAACCGAGAGCACAGGCCAGCATCACCGTGTTTCTCGCCGGGACGTACGTGACGGGAATCCCGATCTGCGGCGACTCAGGGACTGCGATCGACGCATCCGTGAGCGCGGAGCCACCGATGCCGCCGAGATCCAGGCGCAGCGTCCGATGCTCGACCGCACCGAGTGTACGGGCGACCCGGGCCGCAGCATCGAGCTCGGCGCGGTGACGCTGTCCGTAGTCGAGGCTCAGTGCATAGCAGCTGTAGCCGCTCTCGCGGGCGATTGCGAGCGTCGTGGCGGAATCGAGACCGCCCGAAAGCAGGACGACAGCGCGCTCCATCATTTCCCCGGTGTGTCGCCCCAGAGCACCTTGTGCAGCTGGATCTGCAGCCGCACCGGCAGACGCTCATCGAGGATCCACTGCGCGAGGTCGCGGGCTTCGACCTGGCCGTAGCTGGGGCTGAACAACACCGTGCAGCGCTCGCTGAGACGCCGCGATCGCACCAGGTCGCGCGACCATTCGAAGTCCGCACGGCTGCAGATGACGAACTTGATCTGCTCGTCCGCGCGCAGCAGCTCCAGGTTCTCCAGCCGGTTGCGCGCCTCTTCGGCGCTGCCTGGCGTTTTCACGTCGACGACGCGCACGACCCGCGGATCGACCTGACTGACGTCCATAGCGCCGCTGGTTTCGAGGGAGACGCGGTGACCGGCGTCGCACAGCCGGCGTAGCAGATCGAAGCAGCCCTTCTGCGCCAGCGGCTCGCCGCCTGTGACGCATACGTGCCGGGTCTGGAATTCGCCCACTTTGCCAAGCACGTCGTCCAGGCTCAGCCACTCGCCGCCATAGAAAGCGTACTGCGTGTCGCAGTACTGGCAGCGCAAGGGACAGCCGGTGAGACGGACGAAAACGGTGGGCCAGCCGACGCTGTCCGCCTCGCCCTGGATCGAGAGGAAGATCTCGGTGATCTTGACCCGGGCAGGCGCCGCTTGCTCAGCAGGGGCACCCAATGACGGCGCGGCGCCCACTCCTCACCTTCCTTCCCCATCCATCTTCGTCAGACGCTGGCTCGCGAGCCGCGCGGCCGTCGTGTCGCCGAAGCGCTGCACGACCTGCTGCAGCGACGAGCGCGCTTCCGCCCAGTTCTTCAGCTCGTAGTTGCAGAAGCCGATCTTGAGCAGCGCGTCGGGCGTCTTGCGCGAATCCGGATATTTCTCGAGCACCATGCGGAAGTCGCGCAGCGCATCGGGGTATTGCTTGTTGACGTAGTGAGCCTCGCCGAGCCAGTACTGCGCGTTGTCCGCCAGCGCGCTGGTCGGGAACGTCGTCAGGAACTGGCGGAAGCCGGCGATCGCCTCGTTGTACTTGCCGTCCTTGAGCAGGTCGAACGCTGCCTGGTAGTTCGCACGGTCATCGCCCTGCGGGACCGGCAGGTCCGAGCCGCTGCCAGCGCCCGTGGATGCACGGGAGCCGCCGCCTTCGAGTGCCGTGAGACGGCGGTCGACGTCGCCATACATGTCGCGCTGCTGGTTCTGCGTCTGCTGCACCTGGTGCTGCAGCTCATCGAGCTGGCCGCGCAGCGTGCGCGTCTCGGCCTGCGCAGCTTCGATCCGCTGCGACAGGTCGAGCAGGCTGTTGTTCGCCAGCACGCGCTCGATGCGCAGCAACCGGCTATCCAGCTCGGTGAGCTTCTGAACCACCGGATCTTCTTCCGGCGGAGTCGATGCGCAGCCTGCTAGCAAGACGCAGGCTACGGCAACGATCGCGTATCGGGCGCTCGTCATATATGCACTCTGTTAGCGGCCGTAGACCAGCTCGACGCGGCGGTTCTTGGCATACGCAGCTTCGTCGCTGCCCTGCACGGCAGGACGCTCTTCACCGTAACTGACCGTGGTGATCTGCGCCTCGGTCACACCTTGCAACATCAGCGCACGGCGGACCGCCTGAGCGCGCCGCTCACCGAGGCCGATGTTGTACTCGCGCGAGCCGCGCTCGTCCGAGTGGCCCTCGAGCCGCACCTTGTTATTGGCGTTGGCGTTGAGGTACTTGGCGTGCGCCGTGACGATCGTCACGAACTCGGGCTTGATCTCGGCCCGGTCGTAGTCGAAGTAGATGATCGTGCCGGTCTGCTTCGCGGTGTCCAGCAGCACCTGGTTGGCGTCTCTGCCCTCACCCACGGACGTATCCGTGGTCTGGCTGGTCTGGGCGCTCGACTGGTCCGGCGGGTTGCTGGCGTCGGGCAGTGTCGTCTGCTTCTTCGGACAACCTGCCAGCGCCAAGCCACTCATCGCGATCAGCATCAGTTGCGCTACACGCATTCACCTCTCCCTACACAAGGCCCAATAGTGGATGTTCGACTCGCAAAAATCGCGCGAAATTCTGCCACAAAGCCCGCCGCGGCGCTCAGCGACCGCCGGGGAACGGCGACCACACCGGCTCGCGCACGTCGCCGCCGCCCTTGGCTTTGAGCGTCTGCTGGAACGTGCCGTCGACGGCGACCGTGGCGAGCACGCCGCGCCCGCGATCCTGCGTCGCATAAATGAGCATCGCGCCGTTGGGCGCAAAGCTCGGGCTCTCGTCCTGCCGGCCGTTGCTCAGGACGCGCAAGGCACGCGACTGCAGCTCCAGCGTGCCGATCCGAAAGTTGCCCCGGTCCTGCAGCACGACGGCCAGCTGCTTGCCGTCCGGCGACAGACGCGGACGCGCGTTGTAGGGCCCGTCGAACGTCACGCGCGCCGCCCGTTCCGGGTTGGCGACGTCGATCTCGTAGATCTGCGGGCTGCCCGCGCGATCCGAGTTGAAATAGAGCTTACGGCCGTCCGCCGACCAGGTCGGCTCCGTGTCGATGCCCGGATCGAAGGTCATGCGCTTCAGCTCCTGCGACTGGAGCTTCAGGGTGTAGACGTCGACGTCGCCGTCCTTCCGCGACAGCGTCAATGCCAGCGTGCTGCCGTCGGGCGACCACGCGGGCGCACCGTTGATGCCCGACCGGGCCGAAACGCGGCTGCGCTCCGCCGTGCGCAGCGTCTGCACGACGATGGACGAGACCTTGTTCTCGAACGACACGTACGCGAGCCGCGTTCCGTCAGGGGACCAGGCCGGCGACATGATCGGCTCGTCCTGCTCCCGGACCACCTGCGGGTTCTCGCTGTCGTAGTCGGAGACGATCAGCTTGTAGCGCTGGTTCGGCGGCGTGCCTTCTGCGCTCACATAGGCGATGCGCGTCGAAAACGCGCCCCGGACCCCGGTGAGCTTCTCGAAAATGATGTCGGCGATCCGGTGCGACAGCGCGCGCAGCGATCCGGTCGTCGCGGTCAGGTTCTGCTGCGAGACCAGGCGCTCGTTGTTGAGCACGTTGTAGAGCTCGAACTGCGCGGCGTAGCGATCGGCGCCCTGCGGGATGAGCTTGCCGACGACGATGAAGTCGCTCTTGAGATAGCGCCAGTCATCGAAGCGGATCTCCTGGCCGCTGCTCGGACGGTCGATCATCTTGTCGAACGGGACAGGATCGAACCGGCCGCTCCCGCGCAGGTCGGAGGCGATCACCTGCGCCATGTCGAAAGGCGCGGCGTCGGTGCCGGTCCAGCCGAAGGGCACGACGGCGATCGGCACGGCGTTCTCCTGGCCGCGCGTGATCTCGATGACGAGCTGCGCGTTCGCGGCGGGCGCGATCAGGGCCGCGACCGCGGCGATTGCCAACAACCTAGCGAGCTTGAGCATTCTGGTCCTCCGCACTCTCTGTCTACTCTTCCGGCTTGAACACCAGCACCAGGTTCCGCTCGTACAGCCGCGGATCCGGAGGCGGCGGCAGCGGCGACGCTTTGCGCACTGCCGCTTCAATCGACTGCCTGACCGCCGCATCGCCATTGCATGCCGACTGATCTATCTGCACCGACAGCACAGTGCCGTTGGATGTTTGCGAAACGCGCACACTGCACTCCAGCCCCGGCCGCGCCGACGGCGGACGATTCCAGTTGCGCACGATGTGCTGCTCGATCAGCGCAATGTACTGGTTCAGCAGCCCCGCGTTCTCGGCCTGGGAGCGACCTTCCTCTTCCTCCAGTTGCTTGCGCAAGTCGGACTCGCGCTGCTCCCGGTCACGCGTATCCTCCGCAGCCTTGCGGCGCTCCGCCTCTTCCTTCTGCTTGCGTTCGATCTCGGCGACGCGCTGGCGTTCCGCTTCGGCCTTGCGTTGCCGGTCGGCTTCGACCTGCGCCTTGCGCTCGGCCTCAACCTGCGCCTTGCGCTCAGCTTCAGCCTGGGCCTTGCGCTCGGCTTCGACCTGGGCCTTGCGTTCCGTCTCCTGCCGTTCGCGCTGCTGCTCCACCTCGCGTTGCTTCTGCTCCTGCTGACGCACCTGCTCGGCCTTCTGTTCCGCTTCGCGCCGCTCCTGCTGCTTGCGCTGCTCGGCTTCCTGCTGCTGGCGCCGTTCCCGTTCCTGCGCCCGATCGCGCTGCTGCTGACGCGCTGCGCGGTCGAGCACCGAGCGGTCGACGACGACGGCCTGAATCGCGAGCGCCGCCGGCTGCGGCTTGCGCGCCATGCTGATCAGCGTCAGACCGAAAATGGCCGCGAACACGACGTGCAGGAGCAAGGCCCCGATCAGATACGCCCAGTACTTACGCAGGAACTCCAGCATCTGCGATCAGCGTTGCGGGCGCCGCTTCATTTCCGCCGGGTCGGTGATGAAGCCGACCTTCTCCGCGCCGGCCTGCTGCAGCAACACCATGCCCGCGACGACGCGCCCGTACGGCACGGCCTGGTCCGCTTTCACGAGCACCGGCGTCTTCGGCTCGCGGCTCAGGACGATGCCGACGCGCTGCAGGACCGCCTCCTCCGTCAACGGCGATTCCTCGTCCTTGCCGATGTTCAGATACAGATTGCCGCGCGCGTCGACGCTCAGGATCAGCGGCTTGGTGTCCTCGGAGGGCAGCGGCTCGGCGCCCGCCTTCGGCAGGTCCACCTTGATGCCCTGCGTGAGCAGCGGCGCCGTGACCATGAAGATGATCAGCAGCACCAGCATCACGTCGATGTACGGCACGACGTTGATCTCGGCCATCAGCCGGCGGCCGCGCCGGTTGGACGATGGGGGCGTCATGCGTGCGCCTCGGCCGCAGCCTGGCCGCCGCGCCGCTCCGTCGCGTGCCGCTGCAGGATGGTCGTCAGCTCTTCGACGAACGTGTCATAGCGCAGCTCGATGCGGCTCACCTGGTCCGCATAGCGGTTATAGGCAATGACCGCCGGGATCGCGGCGAACAAACCCATGGCGGTGGCAATCAGCGCCTCCGCGATGCCCGGAGCGACCATCGCGAGGGTCGCCTGCTGCACGTTACCGAGGCCGTGGAAGGCATTCATGATGCCCCACACGGTGCCGAACAGGCCGACGTACGGGCTGGTCGAGCCGACCGTCGCGAGCATCGACAGGCTGTGCTCGAGCCGGTCGCTCTCCTTCAGCAGCGCGACGCGCATCCCCCGTCGCGCGCCTTCGATCAGCTGCGCGGACGGGAAGCCGCCCTGCTGGCGCATGCGCGAGAACTCGCGGAAGCCCGACTCGAAGATCGCCTCCATGCCCTTGGTGATGCGTCGGCCCTGATCGATGGCACGGAACATCGCTGTCAGGTCGCCGCCGGACCAGAACACTTCCTCGAAGCGGTCGGCATCGGTGAGCGCGCGGCGCAGCTCGGCACGTTTGCGCAGCATGATCGACCACGAGACGACCGACGCTATCAGCAGCAGTCCCATGACGATCTGCACGATGAGGCTCGCACCTTTGACGAGCTCCCATGGATTCAGGCCTTCGGACATCATTCAGCGATCTCCTGCTTTGATCTGCGTCCACAGCTCCGGCGGCAACGGCCGCGGGCGGTATGTCTGCGCGTCGAGACACGCGGCGCGCACGCGGCCGTCGAGCAGCAACTCGCCGCCGACCGCGTCACGGTACACCTCCTGGTCCAACGTGATGCTGGCCCGCGTGGTCTCGCGGACCTTGCACGTCACCTGCAGCTGGTCGTCGTAGCGCGCCGGCTTGCGGTAGTGCGCCTCGACGTCCACGACCACGAACATCAGGCCGTGCTCCTCCTTCAGTCGCACCTGGTCGATGCCGAGCGCCCGCAGCCACTCGGTGCGCGAGCGCTCCATGAACTTCATGTAGTTCGCGTAGTACACGATGCCGCCGGCGTCGGTGTCCTCCCAGTACACGCGAACAGGCCAGAAGAAGGGAGCCGCGGCGACTGCCATCACTCGCCCTTGAACAGCTCCAGATTGGAGCTGGTGCGCTCCGGCACTTTCAGGCCGAAATGCTGGTAGGCGATGCGCGTCGCGACGCGGCCGCGCGCTGTGCGCATGACGAATCCCTGCTGGATCAGGTACGGCTCGATCACGTCTTCGATCGTGCCGCGCTCCTCGCCGAGCGCCGCGGCGAGGCTCTCGACGCCGACCGGGCCGCCGTCGAATTTCTCGACGATGGTCAGCAGGAGCTTGCGGTCCATGACGTCGAAACCGAGCGGGTCGACGTCGAGCATATCGAGCGCTGCCTGTGCGACCTCGTCGGTGATGCGGCCGCCGGCCTTGACCTCGGCAAAGTCCCGCACGCGCCGTAGCAACCGATTGGCGATGCGCGGGGTTCCGCGCGAGCGCTGCGCGATGCGGACCGCCCCACCCACGTCGGTCGGGACGCCGAGGATCGCGGCTGAGCGCACGACTATGCGCTGCAGGTCGGCCTGGTCGTAGAACTCGAGCCGCTGCACGATGCCGAAGCGGTCGCGCAGTGGCGAGGTCAACAGCCCCGCGCGCGTCGTCGCGCCGACCAGCGTGAACGGCGGCAGGTCGAGCTTGATCGAGCGAGCCCCCGGGCCTTCGCCGATCATGATGTCGAGCTGAAAATCCTCCATCGCCGGATACAGGATCTCTTCGACGACCGGGCTCAGGCGATGGATCTCGTCGACGAACAGCACGTCGTTCGCCTGCAGGTTCGTCAGCAGCGCAGCGAGATCGCCCGGGCGCTCGATCACCGGTCCGGAGGTCTGCCGCAGGTTCACGCCGAGCTCGTTCGCGACGATGTGAGCCAGCGTCGTCTTGCCCAGCCCGGGCGGGCCGAAGATCAGCACGTGGTCCAGCGCCTCGCGGCGGTTGCGCGCAGCCTGGATGAAGATCTCCATCTGCGTCTTGACCGCCGACTGGCCGACGTAGTCCGCGAGCTTCTTCGGGCGCACGGCGCGATCGAAGGCGGCTTCGTCGCCCTGCGTGCCTGCCGATACGATGCGGTCCTGCTCGATCATTTCGCTGCTGCTGCTTGCAATGCCCTGCGGATCACTTCTTCAGTCGTCTGCACCGACGCGTCGACCGCCTTCAGCAGCCGCGTCACCTCGGCGGGCTTGTAGCCGAGCGCGACCAGCGCACTGTACGCCTCCGCTTGTGGACCGATCGCCGGCGACTGGGTTCCTCCGCCAACCGCCGCCATGCTGGCGAATTCGCCAAAGCCCTTGACCCGATCCCGCATCTCGACGACCAGCCGCTCGGCAGTCTTGCGGCCGACGCCCGGAATGCGCACCAGCGAATCGACGTCCTGCGCCTCGATGCACCTGAGGAAGTTGTCGACGGTCATGCCCGACAGCAGCGCCAGCGCCAGCTTCGGTCCGACGTTCGAAACCTTGAGCAGCTCGCGGAACAGCCGCCGCTCGCGCTCGGTGCGGAAGCCGAACAGGATGTGCGCGTCCTCGCGAACGATCAGCTGCGTGAACAACGTGATCTCGCTGCCGGTCGGCGGCAGGTCGTAGAACACCGGCAAGGGCGCCTCGACTTCGTAGCCGACGCCGGCGACGTCGATCACCAGTTGTGGCGGTTGTTTCGCGGTCAGGCGGCCGCGCAGGAAGCCGATCATCGAATCGAGCCCACCGCCAGCGACACGAGCCCCTGCATGCGGCGGGAATGCGCGTGGCACATGGCGATCGCCAGGGCGTCGGCGGCGTCCTCGCCCAGCGGGCCGGCGATGTTGAGCAAGCGTTTGACCATCAACTGAACCTGTTCCTTCTGCGCGCCGCCGGTGCCGACCACCGCGAGCTTCACTTCGCGCGGCGCGTACTCGAACACCCGCGGCCGGATCGCGAACGTCGCACTCAGTGCCGCGCCGCGCGCCTGGCCGAGCTTCAGCGCACTGTCCGCGTTCCGGTGCATGAACACTCGCTCGATCGCGACCTCGTCGGGTCGAAACTCGCTCGCGAGCGACGCGACGCCGGCGAAAATTTCCTGCAAGCGCTCGGTGAGCGACTCCCCACGCGTGCGGATTGCGCCGCTGGCGATGTAGGCCAGGCGCGTAGCCTGCGTCTCGATGATTGCGTAGCCCGTGCGCAGCGATCCGGGGTCGAGGCCGAGGATCCGCACCTGGGCCGGCAATGCGCCGGGGCGCTGCGGCAGCGCCAGCGCGGCAAGCCTCTGCGGGCGCCTGAGTCTGCGCAAGGATTCCTCCGCTACGACGTTTTGTCGGTGCCGTATGATAGCGGCAACGGCTGCAAACCGACACGTTGATCGCTTAAGTTTTTGCAGCCGATTCAGTGGCATGTCATCCCTCGAAAGCATCGCTCAGCATGCGACTGACGAGCGCGCCGTCACGAGCGGCCGCGCGATCGCGGACATCGTCAGGGAGCTGACGGACGACGAGGACATCCTGACCGGCGCGATGTTGTTCGCGCTCCTCGAAGCGAATGCTCTGCCGCCCGAGCGCGCCGAAGCACTGGCCGGCCCGGCTGCGGCCCGCATCGGCACCGAGCTGCTGCGGCTCGGCTCGCTCAACCTCGCTGCGCCGGCGGGCGCAGGCCCGTCGCTGTCCGGCAACCAGTCGGAAGGCCTGCGCAAGATGCTGCTCGCGATCGTCACCGATCCGCGACTGGTGCTGATCAAGCTCGCTGCGCAACTCCACAAGCTGCGCGAGAGCCGGGACGCACCGGAAGCCGAGCGCCAGCGTCTCGCGTACGAGACACGACAGGTCTATGCGCCGCTCGCGAACCGTCTCGGCGTGTGGCAGATCAAGTGGCAGCTGGAAGACTGGAGCTTCCGCTACCTGGAGCCGGACAACTACAAGCGCGTCGCCAGCTGGCTCGCCTCCAAGCGCGGCGACCGCGAGCGGTATATCGACGATGTCATCGCGACGCTGCGCGCCGAGTTGACCAAGGCGGAGATCGACTCCGATATCGCCGGCCGTCCGAAGCACATCTACAGCATCTGGCGTAAGTCGCAGCGGAAGGGCCTGTCGTTCGATCAGCTGTTCGACGTGCGCGCTGTGCGCGTCCTCGTGGACACGATTGCTGACTGCTACGCGGCGCTCGGCGTCGTGCACGGGCTGTGGCACTACATCCCGGGCGAGTTCGACGACTACATCGCGACGCCGAAGGACAACGCCTACCGCTCGCTGCACACCGCGGTGATCGGCCCGGGCAAGTTGCCGCTGGAGATCCAGATCCGCACGCGCGAGATGCACGAGCACGCCGAGCTCGGCGTCGCCGCGCACTGGCGCTACAAGGAAGGCGGCCGCGCCAATCCTGCCTACGAGCAGAAGATCGTCTGGCTGCGCCAGCTCCTCGAGCCCGGCGACCGGCAGGAAAGCGACGGCGACTTCCTCGAACGCGTGCGTTCGGAGGTATTCGAGGATCGTGTCTACGCACTGTCGCCGCGCGGCGAAGTGATCGAGCTGCAGCGAGGCTCTACGCCGCTCGACTTCGCGTATCACGTGCACACGGATCTGGGTCATCGCTGCCGCGGCGCGAAGGTGAACGGCCGCATGGTGCCGCTCAACACCGTGCTCGCCAACGGCGACCAAGTCGAGATCGTCACGGGCAAGCAGCGCAATCCGAGCCGCGACTGGCTGGCGCCCTCGCTCGGCTACCTCGCCTCGCCGCGCAATCGCAGCAAGGTGCGCGCCTGGTTCCGCAAGCTCGACGAAGAGTCGAACCGCCAGCAGGGCAAGCAGATCCTCGAGCGCGAATTGCATCGCCTCGCCATTCACAGCGTCACGCTGCCGGAGCTGATCGGCGAGTTCAATTTCACGAACGCCGAGCAGCTGTACCAGGCGATCGGCGAGGGCGAGATCAACGCCGCGCAGATCAGCGGCGCCGTGCAACGCCGCGCCAAGCCGCAGGAACTGCCCTCCCCCGTGGCGCGCCGGCATTCGGTCAGCGCCAAGGAAACCTCGGGCATCATGATCGAAGGCGTGGGCGATCTGCTCTCCAGCTTCGCGCGCTGCTGCGGCCCGGTGCCGCCCGAAAGCATCGTCGGTTACATCACGATGGGGCGCGGCGTCAGCATCCACCGCGAGGACTGCGCGAGCTTCCGCCGGCTCCAGGCATCGCACCCGGAGCGCGCCATCACGGTCGAATGGGGCAAGGCGGGCGAGCGCGCGTTTCCGATCGATGTCGTCGTGCGTGCGTTCGACCGCCGCGGCCTGGTGCGCGACATCAGCGCGGTGCTAGCCGACTCCAAGATCAACATCCAGGCGATGAACGTCACGACCGACGAGCGCGAGGGCTTCGCCGAGATCGCGTTGCGCATGACCGTGCGGGACCTGGAAGAGCTGTCGCGCGTGCTCGGCCGCATTCAGGGCCTGCCGAACATCTTGAGCGCGCGACGGAAGGCTTAGCTGCTGCTGCCGGTCTCCATCGCGAGCAGCTCTTCGAGTCGATTCGCGCCCTGCTCGCGGACTGCCGCGATCTCGCTGTCGCTCCACTCGCGCACGATGCGCCCGTCGAGCAGCAGCGCTGCCTTGTCGGCGTAGTGCTCGACGATGTCGAGCGAATGCGTGGCCAGGAGAACGCCGCAGCGATTCGCGGCCAGTCGTTGCTGCAGGTGGCGCTTGACCACCAGCGCACTGCCCGGATCGAGCCCGTTGAACGCTTCGTCGAGCACGACGAGCGCCGGCTCGCCGAGCAACGCCAGCAGGACGCAGAGCTTCTGCCGCGTGCCGAGCGAATACGTATCGACGAAGCGGTCGAGGTAGCCGCTGAACTTCAGGGCCTCGCTCAGTTCGACGACATCCGGGTCGATGCGCTCCAGACCCTTGGCATTCGCATAGACCTCGAGGCACTGCCGGCCGGTGAGCAAACCCGGCAATTGCTCCGGCGCGCAGCCGAATCCGAGCTTGCGCTTCGCTTCGATCGTGCTCGTGCGCACAGAATGACCGCAGACCGCGATGTCGCCGGCGGTCGGCGCGAGCCGGGCGGCAACGCAATGAAGCAGCGTGCTCTTGCCGACGCCGTTCGGTCCGAGCAGGCAGAACCACTGGCCGGCGCGGATCTGCAACGTCACGCCGCGCAGCACGTCTCCGCGGGGGATTCCCCGTATCGCGCCGCCTACGGCGCGCGACACTCGGTCGCTCTTGCCGTAGCGTGCGTGGACGTCGCGAATCTCCAGCACGATCGCAGTCATGTCTTCGCTCCTGCCCGCAAATGCCAGGCGGCCAGCGCCGCCGCCATCGGGATCGACCAGCCATACTCGCGCGCTTCGACGACCGCCACGGCTGCAAACGACAGCGCCATCCTGATGAGCGGCGGACGCCCGCGATAACTCTCGGCCAGGCCGATGCTGCACGCGAGCAGCACGATCGTGAGCCACAGACCGCCAATGTACAGCGCGCTCAGGACTGGCGCGCCGAGAATGACCATCAATCCGACCGCCAGCGTAGTGAGAACGACCTGATACGCCAGCGCCCGCCGGCTCACGGCCCAGGCAAATTGCGCGAACGGGAGCGGCGTCGAGCGCAGCCAGCGCGAGGCCTGATTCGCCGTCTGCAACACGGCGGCCAGCAGACCCGCGAGATAGCCGCCGAGCAGCCACATTGCAACGACGCTCAGGCCGACGAGCGCGGACGAGCCGGCTTGCACCGCGAGCATCGCGATCATCAACAGGACCCGCAGGTTTTCCGGCCTGCCCCACGCGCGCACCTGCGCCACCGGCCAGCCCGACAACGCCGCGACTGAAGGAACGGTGTTCGTGCGTGCCTTGGGCTGTCGCACATAGCGCGAGCCTTCCATCGCGTCCGCACGGGAGCGCCGCGCGGACCACCATCCGACTGCTGCGCCAAGGACGGTCGCAGCGGCGATCCAAAGCATCAACTCGCCAACCGAAGCCGCGTCGACCCCGCCGACGGCGCCCATCACTGCGAGCAGCACGCACACGGCAAGCAGCTGCGCTGCGAGCGGCAGCAAGCTGACCACGAGGATCGCGAGTGCGCGGCTGTATTGCCGGACCGGCGCAGCAGCAAGCCAGAATTGCGTGTAGCGAACCTCGGCGCGGCGCCGCTGTTTGCCCACGACCGAGAACGCATACGCTCCGATCACGATCATCGTCAGCACGCGATACGTGAGTAGAGCGGCGATCGCCGGGGGAAATTGCCAGCGCAGCGTCAACAGGAGAACGGCGGACGCGCCAATCGTCGCCAGACCGGCGGCGACAACTTTCGTCGCATGCGCCCGCGCGCGCGTGAAGAGATTACGCAGCGCGAGCCATTCCGCCAGCAGCAAGGGGTGCCGCTGCAGCATTCCTATTTCGCCGGCACCGTCGTCTGGGGCCAGAGCTTGTTACGCAACGCACGCAGGCCGTACAGCGCGAAGATGACCGCGAGCGCGATGATCATCCCCTTCAGCTGCTTGCCGTCGCGCGCCGTTTCGAAGAACAGCCAGGCGACAGCGAGCAACGTTGCAATCGGCACGAGCGGACCGCCCGGAATCACGAACGGCTGGCCGTCGGTGCGCACGTCGCGCTTGCGCAGCACGAGCGTCGAAATCGCGCACAGGAAGTACAACGCCAGCGCCGCCAGGTTCGCGAACACCGTCAGCCACTCGAAGTTGCCGAGCAGCGCGACGGTGATGACCAGCACGCCATAGATGCCGATCGCAAAGTTCGGCGTTCTGAAAACCGGATGCACCGCCGTCAACTGCCGCGGCAGAAATCCATCGCGACTCATGGCGAACAGGCCGCGCGGCTCGGACAGCACGTTGGCGCTCAGGTAGCCGAACATCGAGACGACCGCGGCCACGATCATGATCGTGCGCGCCACGGGTCCGAGCGCCACTCCCGCCGCCTCCGCGAGCGGCGTGTTGCCGGTATTCGCCAGCGCTGGTCCCATGATTCCCAGCGCCACGTACTGGATCGCCAGATACAGCACGGTCGCGGCGCCAAGCGCCAGGAGGATCGCGCGCGGCACGGTCCGCGCCGGATTCTTCACTTCGCCGCTCGGCACGGTTGCGCCTTCGATGCCCGAGAAGGCAAAGATGATGATGCCCGCGGTGCCCAGCACGGTGCTGGCGTTCGGCACGGTCGTCCAGGCGAGGTGAGATGTATCGATGAAGAACACGCCGATCGCGACGAATACCAGCAGCGGCACCAGTTTCACGACGGTGATCACCTCGAGCAGCCGCGATCCGGTCCGTACGCCGCGCATGTTGAGCGTGACTAGCAGAGTCACGACGATGACCATCGCGACTTTCGTGACCCACATCGGCGCGCCGCTCGTGAGCGCCAGGAGGGAGCGCACGACTGCAGTCACGACAGCCGCGGCCGCGAACCATCCGGTCGCGAAGACCAGGCAGCCGGCGACGAAGCCGGCCATCGGGCCCAGCGCAGTCTCGGCGTAGGCATACGCACCGCCGGTCGAGGACACGCGGCTGCCGCACTCGGCAAAACACAGCACGACCAGCGCGATCACGATGGCGCAGGCCACGTATGCGAGCGGGGCCGCGCTGCCCAGGCCGATCACGGCGAACGCCGGCAGCGAGAAGATGCCGCTGCCGACGGTGTAGTTGAAGATGTTCGCGCCGAACTGGCGGACGCCCAACTCGCGCGACAGCAGTGCGTCCGGATTGCCGGATTGCCCGGCGACGGGATCGGCGCCGCTCATGACTTCTTCGGCGGTCGCGCCGCGGGACGCGACAGGCAACGACCCAGCCACTGCTGCACGTTCGGATACGGGCTGTAGTCGAACTTCGCCGCCAGGCCCATCGACAACACCGACGCGACGTTCAGGTCAGCCAGCGTGAAGCTGGAGCCGAGCAGATAGTCCCGCTGCGCCAGGTGGCCGTTCAGGACCGACAGCGGATGCTCGACGGCCTTGAGCGCCGCTTGCTCCGTAGCGGGATCCTTCGGGCTGCGCTCGCGGAAGTACTTCTCGATCTCGCTGCCCGGCGGCACCTCGAAGCGTTGCATGAAGAGCGTGACCAGCGGCTTTTCGACCTCGGTCATCGCCCAGAACGACCATTGCAGCATGCGCGCCTCGTCCTCGAGGGACCGGGGCGCGAGCTCGCCGCCGTGCTTCTTCGCCAGATAGATGTTGATCGCCATCGACTCGGCGAGGCAGAAGCCGTCGTCGTCGATGGCGGGAATGCGGCCGGCGGGATTGATCGCCAGGAACTCCGGCGACTTCGTGCCGCCGTCGGCGAAGTGCGTCGGAATGTGCTCGTGCTGAACGCCGAGCTCGCGACACACCCACAGGGTGCGCGCCGCCCGCGATCCGGGGTGACCGTAGATTTTGAGCATGAAGTGACTCGTCTCTCGGGTGAGTGGTGAATGGCGTCGTTATCCCCGGGGGGCCATTCTGCCAGTCACCCGTGCCCGGTCACTAGTCGAAACCGGTCATCTGTTCGGAAAATCTATCGCGATCTTGTCCGCGTTCAGCGCGGCCTCGTGCAGGGCCTCGGACAGCGTCGGGTGCGCATGCATGGTCCGCTGCAGGTCCTCGGTGCTCGCCGAGTACTCCATCGCGAGCACCGCTTCGGCGATCAGCTCGCCGGCCATCGGCCCGATGATGTGCACGCCGAGGATCTCGTCGTCGTCGCTCGCCGAGACGACCTTGCAGAACCCGGCGGTCGCTTCCATGGCGCGCGCGCGGCCGCTCGCCAGGAACGGGAACGAGCCGGTCTTGTACGGCCGCCCGCTCTTCTTGACCTCTTCCTCGGTCAGCCCGACCCACGCGATCTCCGGCGCGGTGTAGATCACCGACGGGATCGCCTTGTAGTTCACTTCGGCGATCTTGCCGGCGATCAGGTCGGCGACCATCACGCCCTCTTCCTTGCCCTTGTGCGCGAGCATCGGCCCGCGCACCAGGTCGCCGACAGCCCAGACATTCGCCGCAGCGGTCCGGCACTCGTGATCGACGGTGACGAAGCCGCGCTCGTCGACCTGCACGCCGGTGCCCTCACCGAGCAGATCCTTCGAGTACGGCCGGCGGCCGATCGCCACGACCACTTTGTCGACTTCGACGCTCTGCTCGCCCTTGGCGTCGGTGTACTTGAGCTTGACGCCGCCCGCGCTCTTGTCTGCGCCGGTGACCTTTGCACCGAGGCGGACGTCGAGCCCGAGCTTCTTGAAGTGCTTCAGCGCTTCTTTCGACACGGCGCCGTCCGCTATCGGCAGGAACGCTTCGAGCGCTTCGAGCACGACGACTTCGGAGCCGAGACGACGCCACACGCTGCCGAGCTCGAGCCCGATGACGCCTGCGCCGATCACGGCGAGACGCTTCGGCACGGCGTCGAACTCGAGCGCGCCCCACGAGTCGACGATCTGCTTGCCGTCGAACGGCAGGCTCTTCAGCTCGATCGGCGCGGAGCCCGCCGCGAGCACGACGTGCTTCGCCGTCAGCTCTTCCTTCTTGCCGTCCTTGCCGGTGAACTCGACGCGGTTGCCGCTCAGCAGCTTGCCGTGGCCCTGCAGGCCGGTCACGTTCGCGCCCTTGAACAGGCCGGCGATGCCGACCGTCGACTGCTTGACGATCGTTGCGCGGCGCTTCTGCATGGCCGCGAGATCGAGCTCGACGTTACCGACCTTCACGCCGTGCACCGCGAGCTCGTGCTGCGCGCGATGGAACAGCTCGGACGATTCGAGCAGCGCCTTCGAGGGAATGCAGCCCGCGTTCAGGCACGTGCCGCCGAACGCATAGGAGCCGTCCTTGTTCTGCCACTCGTCGATGCAGGCGACTTTGAGCTTGTTCTGGCCGGCGCGGATCGCGCAGGGATAGCCGGCGGGACCGCCGCCGATGACGATGACGTCGTATTGGGACATGCAGACTCGCTTCTTCTTACAGTTGCAACAGCAGGCGCGCCGGATCTTCCAGCGCATCTTTGATCGCGACCAGGAACTGCACCGACTCGCGACCGTCGACGATGCGGTGATCGTAGGTCAGCGCCAGGTACATCATCGGCCGCACCTTGATCTGACCGTCGATGACCATCGGGCGCTCCTGGATCTTGTGCATGCCGAGGATCGCCACCTGCGGCGGATTCAGGATCGGCGTCGACATCAGCGAGCCGAACACGCCGCCGTTGGTGAGCGTGAACGTGCCGCCGGTCAGCTCTTCGAGCGTGATGGAGCCGTCGCGCGCCTTCTGCGCATACGCGCCGACCGCCACTTCGATCTCCGCGAAGCTCATCATCTCCGCATTGCGCAGCACCGGCACCATCAGGCCGCGGTCGGTCGAGACCGCGACGCCGATGTCGTAGAACTCGTGATAGACGATGTCGTTGCCGTCGAGCGAAGCATTGACCGCCGGGAAGCGGCGCAGCGCCTCGATCGACGCTTTGACGAAGAACGACATGAAGCCGAGCTTCACGCCGTGCGTCTTCTCGAATTTTTCCTTGTAGCGCGCGCGGATCTCGTTGATCGCCGTCAGGTCGACTTCGTTGAACGTCGTCAGCATCGCGGCGGTCGATTGCGCTTGCACGAGGCGCTCCGCAATGCGCGCGCGCAGGCGCGTCATTGGCACGCGCTGCTCGGTACGCGCGCCGGCCGGCGCAGGCAGCTTCACTGCAGGTGTCGGCTTCGCCGTCTTAGCAGGCGCCGCTTCCTTGCCCGCCGCCATGTGCTGAATGACGTCGCCCTTGCTGATCCGGCCATCGCGGCCGCTGCCAGCAATCTGGCCGGCGTCGAGTTTATTCTCTGCGACCATGCGTTTGGCGGCAGGCGCGAGCTTCGCGGCTGCTGTCTTCGCTTCCGGTGCTGCGCTCGCCTGTACCGGTGCGGCCGCCGGTTTCGCCGCAGCTGCGGCAGCGCCCTCCTCCAGAATCGCCAGCACCTGCCCGCTGGTGACGGTTGCGCCGTTCTCGACCTTGATTTCCTTGATCACGCCCGACGAGGGCGCCGGCACTTCCAGCACGACCTTGTCGGTCTCCAGGTCGACGAGATTCTCGTCGCGACCGACCGCCTCGCCGGCCTTCTTGTGCCAGGCGACGAGCGTTGCGTCGGTCACCGACTCGGGCAGTTGCGGAACTTTGACTTCGATACTCATTTTTATTCCTACTTCTCACCGGCCGCGCGCAGGCGGCTGGTTTGCTGCAGCGTCTCTTCGGCGCTGGTCGAGCGCAGCGCTGCATCGACGAGCTGCTTCTGTTGATCCATGTGCATCTGGGCGATGCCGGTCGCCGGCGCCGCGGCCGGTGCGCGCCCGGCGTACAGCAGCCGATACTCGCGCGACAGCGGCTCGTTGAGGCGATGCCGAACCTGGTACCACGCGCCCTGGTTCTGCGGCTCTTCCTGGCACCAGACGACCTCGCGCGCCTGCGCGTACTTGCGGATGACGGCCGCGTATTCGTCGGCCGGGAACGGGTACAGCTGTTCGACGCGCACGATGGCGACGTTCTGCAGTCCGTCCGTGCGCCGCGATTCGAGCAGGTCGAAGTAGACCTTGCCGGAGCAGAACACCACGCGAGTCACCTTGGCGGCTTGCACGTCGTCGACCTCGTCGATCAGACGGCGGAAGCTGCCGCGCGTCAGATCTTCGAGCGGCGACACGGACAGCTTGTGACGCAGCAGGCTCTTCGGCGTCATGACGATGAGCGGCTTGCGGAAGTCCTGCCGCATCTGCCGCCGCAGCATGTGGAACATCTGTGCCGGCGTCGAAGGCACGCACACCTGCATGTTGTGCTCGGCGCACAGCTGCAGGAAGCGCTCGAGACGCGCCGAGGAATGCTCGGGGCCCTGACCTTCATAGCCGTGCGGCAGCAGCATCGTCAGGCCGCACAAGCGGCCCCACTTCGCTTCGCCCGAGCTGATGAACTGGTCGATGATCACCTGCGCGCCGTTCACGAAGTCGCCGAACTGCGCTTCCCACAGCGTGAGGCAGTTGGGCTCGGTGGTCGAGAAGCCGTACTCGAAGCCGACGACGGCTTCTTCCGACAGCAGCGAATCGATCACGGTGAAGCGCGGCTGGCTCGGCGCCAGGTTCTTGAGCGGAATGTAGGTCTCGCCGCGCTGCTGGCAATGCCACACGGCGTGCCGATGGAAGAACGTGCCGCGGCCGCTGTCCTGGCCGACCAGGCGCACTTCGTGTCCTTCCGTCAGCAACGTCGCGTACGCCAGGTTCTCGGCGAAGCCCCAGTCCAGCGGCAGCTGGCCGGCGGCCATCTTTTCGCGATCCTGCACGATGCGCGCGACCTGCCGGTGCAGCGTGATGTTCGAAGGCGGCGTGGTCAGCTTGGCCGCAAGCTCGCGCAGCTGCTCGACTCGCACGCCGGTCGGCACGGGCTCGTTCCAGTCAGCGTGCTGGAACTTGCTCCAGTCGACGGTGTGCTTGTTGCCGATCAGCCCGAGCGAGTGCTTCGCCTGCGACTTGCCCTCGTCGAGCTCGCGGCGATATTCATCGACCAGGGCGTCCGCATCCGTCATCGTCAGCGCGCCTTCGGCGGTCAGACGATTGGCGTAGATCTGCCGCGGCGTCTCCTGGCTGCGGATCTTCTGATACATGAGCGGTTGCGTCGCTGCCGGCTCGTCGGCCTCGTTGTGGCCGAGCTTGCGATAGCACACCAGGTCGATGACCGCGTCCTTGTGGAAGGTCATGCGATAGTCGAGCGCGAGGCGCGCCACGAACACGACGGCTTCGACGTCGTCGCCGTTCACGTGGAAGATCGGCGCTTCGATCATCTTCGCGACGTCGCTGCAATAGAGCGTCGAGCGCGCGTCGCGCGGATCGGAGGTCGTGAAGCCGACCTGGTTGTTGATGATGACGTGCAGCGTGCCGCCGGTGTAGAAGCCGCGCGCCTGCGACATCTGCAACGTTTCCATCACGACGCCCTGTCCGGCGAACGCCGCGTCGCCGTGGATCAGGAGCGCCGCGACCTTGTCGCCCTGCGTGTCGTTGCAGCGCTGCTGACGCGCGCGCACCGAGCCTTCGACGACCGGGTTGACGACCTCGAGGTGCGAGGGGTTGAACGCCAGCGCCACGTGCACGTTGCCGGCCGGCGTGCGGATGTCGGTCGAGAAGCCCTTGTGGTACTTCACGTCGCCCGAGCCGCGCATGTGATTCGCGTCGTACCTGCCCTCGAACTCCGAGAACAGCTGTTGCGGCGACTTGCCGACGACGTTGACCAGCACGTTGAGGCGGCCGCGATGCGCCATGCCGATCACGATCTCCTCGATGCCGCGCTGGCCGCCCTGCTGGATCAGATCGTCGAGCAGCGGGATGAGCGCGTCGCCGCCTTCGAGCGAGAAGCGTTTCTGCGCCGGAAACTTCGTCGCGAGATAACGCTCGAGCCCTTCCGCCGCAGTCAGGTGGCGCAGCAGCGTGCGGCGCTCCTCAGTCGAGAAGCGATGCTGGACGCGGCCTTCCTGGAAGCGGTTCTGCAGCCACAGGCGCTCCTTGGAATCCGACACGTGCGCGAACTCGGCGCCGATCGTGCCGCAGTAGATGTGGCGCAGCTGCGCCACGATGTCGCGCAGCTTCATGCGCTTCGCGATCGCCTCGGTGCGGCTGCCGGTGTAGAACTCGGTGTCGAGGTCGGCTTCGCTCAGACCGAAGTGCCCAAGCTCGAGCACCTCCGGCACGGGGCGCCGCATGAGACCGAGCGGATCGATGTCGGCGACCAGGTGCCCGCGATTCGCGTACACCTGCACGAGCCGCGCGACCGAAGCCTGCTTCGCCGAAACGTCGCCCGCCACCGCCGCAGACGCGGCTGGAGCCGCGATCGTCGGCCGCGACGCGCGTTGTGCGAGCGCTTCGCGAATCGGCCCGTGCGCCGCCTCGTGACCGCCCCCGAGGCTCTTGAAATAGTCGCGCCAGGCCGGCTCGACCGAGTCCGGATCGGCGAGAAACTGCTCGTAGAGAGACTCGACGTACGGGGCGTTGCCGCCTGAAAGCGGCGTGGAGTCGAGCAAGGCTCGCAAAGAGTCGCTCATTGCGCTCGCAAGTTCCTGTCTTATCTAGAGAAGAAGGCCGCTGCCGGCCGGCTCAAAGGCCGGCTAGTGTAGCCGAAATGGGGACGGTCCTCATTTCCTCCAGCCAGACGGTTGGCCGGGGCGGGCTGCGCTCTTCTTACTTTCTTCCGGCGCGCGGTCCGCGTTGGACGCCGACCGGGAACTGCGTCACCGCGACGTCGTCGGTTGAATCGTCGGCGCGTGGCTTGCGCGGCGTCGGGACGATGCGGTTGGCGCCGACGACCGTGACGCCCGGCGGAATGTCGCGCGTCACGACGGCATTGGCGCCGATCACGACACCTTGGCCGATGCGGACGTCACCCAGCACGCGCGCGCCGGCGCCGATATAGACGTCATCGCCAATCAGCGGCGCAATGTTCTCGCGATGATCGCGCCCGCCAATCGTCACCTGCTGCATGATCGTCACGCGCCGGCCAATCACCGCCTGCGGATGGACGATGATGCCGTACGGATGCGGCATGTGAACGTCCGGCGGCAGGCGGCTCTGGATGTCGCTGTTGAACAGCACGCGCACGAACCGGCTCAGCAGCGGAATCGAGCGCCGGGAGAAGAACAGGAGGAACTTGGTCTGGGTCGGATTGCCGGTGGCTTCCTGCGGCAGGCCGAGCCGCTGCGCTGTGCGGCGCGCCAACTGCGACGCGATGGCGCATTCCGCCTGCGCGACCACTCGATCGAGCGGTTGATCGGCGTCGAGCACGACGACGTTCTCGTGACCGCCGAGCAGCCGGCGATACTCACCGCGCTGCCGTGTCGCCTCCTCTTCGCCCAGCTCACCCTGCTCGCCCTGGCGCTCCTGCAACGCCTGCGAAGGAATGTCGAAGACCAGCCACACATGGGGCCGCGGCACCCAGCGCAACAACAATCGTGCAAAAGCGAGCGCGTGATCGATGCGATAGCGACGCGGGTCGACCAGCACGTCGTCGAAGTAGCGGTTCGAGACGACCAATGTCGAGCGCACCAGCTTCGGGCGGATCCACAGCCAGTAGCCGAGCCAGTAGTCCGCGACGAACATCATCAGCTTGACGATCGTGGTGAAACGCCCGCGCGGCTCGCGCTTGCGCGTCGTGCGGTTCGGCGTGATCGTGCCCGCGCGCATCACGCCAGGGCGCAGCTCCATCGTGTGTGCGCTGTCGAAGATCTCGAGCGGCCTCGCGCTCAACTCCTCGATGACGCTTGCTTTGCCGCTGCCCGGCGGACCGAGACACGCGATCAACAGGCCCGGCGGACGAAACCAGGTGCGCAGCCGGGTGATCTCTTCGCGAAACCACACGGTCGGCGGAACGATATTGCGGAAATGCAACGCGCTCTGCAGCGAACGCAGGCAGGCTCGAGCCGCTTCCCAATCGCCTGACGCCGCGGCGCGCAGGATGACTCCGCCTTCGCGATCGGCGCGCCAGTAGCGCTCGACCTGTTTCGCCGTGCCCAGCGAGTCGAGCCTCGCGAGCGTGCTCAGCTGCTCGGCGTCGCGATCCGTGATCGCGGCGGCATCCACGCAACGCAACAGGCGCCAGAGAAACTCCCGCGCGGGCGCGACGCGCCGTGTAGCTCTGACACGATCGCTCAGCAACTCGTCGGCGGTGAATACGACGTGTCCGCAGCGCACGTAGTCGGTGCGCACTTCGATGGTCGTGAACTGCGGATGCTCTTCGCGACTGGTGCAGCCGAGACGATAGAGATGAACGCCTTCGGGCGCCTGCCGATGATCGATGACTTCGAGCTCTGCGCGAGTGGCGCAAGAGCGCAGCAGCCCCGGCATGCGTGCGACCGCATCGCGCGCGACGACCAGCTCGATGCGCCCAGCGGTCGGGGCGCCGAGTACGCAGTAATCGAGAGGTTGGTCGTCCAGATGTCGGAACAGCGCCGCGGCGGGCGCGGGCGAATTCTGCATCGGCTCTCGCCTTTGCCTCAGAACGGCAGGTGGATGCCGCCGTGGAGCGCTTCCGCGGCTACGGCGAGCACGCAGAAGAACATCGCGATCCACGTATGCAGCTGAGTCTTGCGCATGAAGGTCTCCGTTTGGTGCGAGCGGTCAGTAGGCGTTCCGGTCGCGCCACACCAATAACGCAGTTCTCGCAAGAATGTTCAGATCGAGACGCAACGACCAATTGCGCAGATAGTCGAGGTCGTACTCGACCCGCTTTTCCATCTTCTCGACCGTTTCGGTCTCGCCGCGATAGCCGTTCACCTGCGCCCAGCCGGTGATGCCGGGCCGGACTTTGTGACGCAGCATGTAGCCGGAGATGACCTTGCGGTATTCCTCGTTGTGACTGACGGCGTGCGGCCGCGGACCGACCAGGCTCATCGTGCCGCCGATCACGTTGAACAGCTGCGGCAGCTCGTCGAGCGACGTGCGGCGCAGGAAACCGCCGAACTTCGTCACGCGCGGATCGTTGCGCTGCGCCTGCATGATCGTCTGGCCGTCCTCGCACACGCGCATGGTGCGGAACTTGTAGACGTTGATCGACTCGCCATACATCCCGTAGCGGCGCTGCCGGAACAGGATCGGCCCGGGCGAGCTCAGCCGCACGCCGATCGCGAGCGCGAGCAGCACCGGCCAGATCACCATCAGGATGCAGGTCGCAAATACGATGTCGCTGCCGCGCTTGAGAACGCCGTTCATGCCGGCGAACGGCGTCTCGCGAACTGCGAACAGCGGAATGCCGTCGAGGTCGCACACCTGCGCCTGCATCGTGTCGAACGCATACAGGTCGGGCACGAAGTAAACGGACGCGGTCGTGTCCATCAGCTCTTCGAGCAGGCGCGTGATGCGCTCGTCCGGCCGCATCGGCAGACAAATGTAAATGCTGCTCACGCTGTTGAGGCGCACGTAGTCCGCGATGTCGGTCGTGCCGCCCAGCAGCTGCTCGTCGGAGAGTCCTGGCAAGCGCTCGCTGTGGCGATCGTCGAAGAAGCCGCGGAACGTGCCGAGATGTGGATTCGCGTGCAGACGACGCGCGAGCCGTGCGCCGACTTCATTCGCGCCGACGATGACGTGGCTTTGTAAGATCTTGCCGCGCATCGCCGAGAACGCGGCGTAACGACGAAAGCCGACCTGTGCCGCGACTACAACAAACGGAGTAATCGCGAACCACGTAAGGATTACTCTGCGCGAGAACACCTCGGTGACCTTCAGCGCAAACGCGAGCAGGAGTAGCGCCGCCGACACGAGCAGCCATTCGCTGAAGATGCGGTGAGTCAGCAGCATGGACAGGCCGTTCTTCCCCGAGCTGTCGAGCACGGGATCGCTCACGACCTGCGCAGAAATCAGAAACGCCAGCGCGGCGAGCGCCAAATAGTGCTGCGAAAGCGGCGCGCCATACGCGATCACCGTCAACAACAGTGTCGAGACGATGATCGTGGGATTGAGGATGTGACGGAGCAGCGCGACCGAGGGCGGTTCGGATGTGCCGCGCTGAATGCGATCGATGCGCCTATAGCTCGCGCGGCCCACGCCACTTGCGTACGCCGGTGCGCGAATACCTTTCATCTGCATTGATTCGCGCATGAACTAGCGACGTGGAAGAAGAAAACAACAAGTGCCTAACTGTCCCCCGCCCGAAAAGTTCCTCGGGTGGCGGCGCGTTCGTTGGACGCATATTCACCGCAGGAGGGTGGCGTGAAAAGTTGTTGCTCGAAGCCGACGTCAGACATTCGGCACACGTCAGCCACCGACAAAGAAAAAGCGCGCATCGAACCCGATGCGCGCTTCTTTGTAGGAACAATTCTCTCAGCGAGCCATGTCAGGCGCGCGCTGTCCCAATCCTTCTTCAATCCGATGCACGAGCTCGACGAGCTTCGGCCGCACGTCGTTCAGCAGATAGCTCGATGACACTTTGAACGCAGGCGCGCCGCAGTTGATCGCCATGGGCGGCAGACCGTTACCGGGCCGGAAGCCGACGGCGATGCCATTCACGTCGGGCTGCCACTCGCCGAATGAGGCGCAGACGCCGAGCTCCTGGTACATCGCGAGCGACTTGTCGATGCCTTGCTTCAGCGCCGGCCACGCAACGTGATCGAGCTCCTTCAGCTGATCGAGCAGATCGGTGCGCTCGGCGTCGCCGCACACGGCGAGGTACGCGCGACCGATCGCGGCCGTGCCGAGTTGCAGACGCATACCGACTTCCATGTTGAGCGACAGCACCGCGTTGCCCTTGCACACTTCGATGCACACCATGCTCAAGCGCTGACGCGCGCCGAGCGCCACCGATGTGCCGGTCGCATCGGCGAGCTCCTGCATCAGCGGCCGCGCGAGGTCACGCACTTCGAAACGGCCGAGCACTGCGCTCCCCAGCGCGAGCGTCGCGGTGCCGAGACGGTACTTGCCCGACTCTTTCACGTAGTGCAGGTAGCCGAGCTTGGTCAGCGTGTAGGTCAGCCGCGAGACCGTCGACTTCGGCAAGCGGCAACGCTCGGAAATGTCCTGGTTGCCGAGCAAGCGGCTGCCGCTGCGGAAGCAGGACAGCACATCGAGTCCACGCGACAAGGCCGTGACGAAATGCCGGTCCTGCTTGCCGACGCGCGGCCGCTGCGCAGCCGTAGCCGCAGCCGTAGCCGCAACCGTGGCTGCGGCGCCGGCGCTTTCGATCATCCGGGTCGTATCTGATGCTCTCGTCGCCATAAAGGTATCCGCCCTTGGTTCAATCGCTGATGAATGTCGCCCTTGATGTTCAACCGGCGCGTGCGGCGCCCGCGCGCGCGCTTTCCGCTTCCTGCAGCGCCCGCCACTGAACCTTGCCGGTCGCCGACTTCGGCAAGGCATCGACGAACTCGATGACGCGCGGATGCTTGTAGACGGCCATGTTCTGGCGCGTCCATTCGATGATGTCGTTCTCGCTGACCTTGCCCTTGTGCGACGGCCGCAGCACGACGACGGCCTTGACCGTCTCGCCGCGATGCGCGTCCTTCGCCGCGATCACGCACGCTTCCTGGATCGCGGGGTGCTGGTACATCTGCGCTTCCACTTCGGCCGGCCATACCTTGTAGCCGGACGCGTTGATCATTCGCTTCAGGCGGTCGACCAGGAAGAAATAGCCGTCCTGATCGACGTAGCCGAGATCGCCGGTGCGGAAGAAGCGCTTGCCGTCGAGCTCGATGAACGCCGCGCGCGTCGCCTCCTCGTTGCGCCAGTAGCCGCGGAAGATCTGCGGGCCGTGCGACACGATCTCGCCGATCTGTCCGTCCGGCTGCTCCTTGAGCGTGTCGGGATCGATGATGCGCGAGTCGGTGTTGCAGATCGGGATACCGAGGCACTGTCGCTTCGGACGATCGGGCGGATTGATGTGCGTCGGCGCGATCGTCTCGGTCAGCCCGTAACCTTCGACATACGCCGAGCCGATCAACTGCTGCAGCCGCTCGCCGACCGCGGCCGGCATCGCCGCGCCGCCGCCCGACACCTTCTGCAACGACGAGAGGTCGTACTCGTTGAGGCGCGGGTTCGCGAGAAAGTCGATGACCATCGTCGAGATCGCGGTCCACGAGATCAGCCGGTACTTCTGAATGAGCTCGGCGGCGACGTCGCGATCCCAGCGGCACATCAGCACGATCGTGCTGCCCTGGTAGATCGGCGCGTTCATGCCGCCCTGCATGCTCGTGACGTGGAAGAACGGCAGTACTACGAGCTGACTGCTGTCCTGCGTCGCGTAGAACCACACGGAATTGACGGTCAGCGTGTGCATCACGTTGCGATGCGTGAGCATGCAGCCCTTCGGCCGGCCGGTCGTACCGGAGCTGTACGGGATCACGCACAGGTCGTCCGGACCCATGCGCAACTCGCCCGGCTTGCGCTCGGCAGCGAGCGCTGCGCTCCACAACGTCACGCCCGCATCGGAGATCGCCTGGCGTGGCGCACTCACCGCTTCCGGCATGCGCAGCTTCGTCGCGGGATCGATGTAGTCGCTGTATGCGGCAACGATGACGCGATCGATGTCCTTACCCAGCATCGGCTTGAGTTGCGGATAGACTTCCTGCGCGACGAGCGCAACCTCTGCGCCGCTGTCCTGCACGTAGTGCTCCAGCTCAGCGGTCACGCTCATCGGGTTGACCGGCACGACGATCGCGTTGGCGCGCAGGATCGCGTAGTACGCAACGATGAACTGCGGGCTGTTCTGCATCACCAGCAGAACGCGATCGCCCTGTTGCACTCCGCAGTCCTGCTGCAGGTATCCGGCCAGCTGCTCGGCCTGCTGCTTGAACCCCGCAAAGGTGAGCGCGCCTTCGAAGAACACGACGAACGGCTTGTCCGCATAACGCGCCGCGGCAACCGTCGCGTTGTAGAACAGGTTCGTCGCCGGCACGGTAAGATCGTGCGGCAGTGCCTTGGGCCAGAATTCGAAATACTTGCGGGACATGACTCCGCGGCTCCCCCTCGTGCTTGCTTGGATGCGGCGCCGGCGTCAGGTTCCACAATGCGGGCGCATATTCTGCCGGTGAAGCTAACACAGTTCGCAGGGCGCAACCAAGCCTTGTATGCAACGAACCGACGGTGTGACAGCGTTGCCGCCAGCAATGTATGGTTCAGCCACTTAACGTAAAGGGCCGGGATGCATCGCGACGTTGCCGGCACCGGGCGGCACCCCTATCATCGCCGTCCACTGTGAGAACTAATATTCTGCATCGCGAAAGGTGGGAGTCTGCATGGATCTGAACTTCACTCCGGAAGAACTGGCGTTCCGCGACGAAGTCCGCGCGTTCCTGCGCGAGCGACTGCCCGCCGACATCGCGCAGCGAATCAAGAGCGGCTTGTCGATTCGTGCAGAGGACTACACGCGCTGGCAGAAGCTGCAGTTCGAGCGCGGTTGGGGCGCGCCGACCTGGCCGAAGCAATTCGGCGGCACCGGCTGGAATCCCGTGCAGCTCCACATCTTCGATGAAGAGTCCGCCGCAGCTGGCGCGCCGCGCACGATTCCGTTCGGATTGAAGATGGTCGGACCTGTGATCATGGCGTTCGGCAATCAGACGCAGCAGCAGCGCTGGCTGCCGCGCATCGTCAACGGCGAAGACTGGTGGTGCCAGGGCTACTCGGAGCCGGGCGCGGGCTCGGACCTCGCGTCGCTGAAGACGCGCGCCGAGCGCCAGGGCGAGCACTACATCGTCAACGGCCAGAAAACCTGGAACACGCTCGGGCAGTACGCCGACTGGATCTTCTGCCTCGTGCGCACCGATCCGAACGCGCCGAAGCAGCAGCAGGGCATCTCGTTCCTGCTGATCGACATGAAGTCGCCCGGCATCACGGTGCGCCCGATCATCACGATGGAAGGCGCGCACGAGGTGAACGAGGTCTGGCTGGAAAACGTCAAGGTGCCGGTCGAGAACCGCATCGGCGAAGAGAACAAAGGCTGGACTTACGCGAAGTTCCTGCTCGGCCACGAGCGCACCAACATCGCGGGCGTCGGCGCTTCGAAGCGCGAGCTGCAGCGCCTCAAGGACATCGCGCGGCAGGAAACGAAGAACGGCCGCCCGCTGATCGAGGACCCGCTGTTCGCCGCGCGCATCGCGCAGGTCGAGATCGATCTGATGGCGCTCGAGATGACCAGCCTGCGCGTGCTCTCGGCGGAAGCGCAGAAGCGCACGCCCGGCCCGGAGGCTTCGATCCTCAAGATCAAAGGCACCGAAGTGCAGCAGGCGCTGAGCGAGCTGATGATGTACGCCGTCGGCCCCTATGCCCTGCCCTTCGAGCGCGGCTCGCGCGAGGAAGGCGACCTGCGCAGCATCGCGGGCCCGGCCTATGCGGCGCCGCTGGCCGCCACGTACTGCAACTACCGCAAGGTCTCGATCTACGGCGGCTCCAACGAGATCCAGCGCAACATCATCTCGCAGATGATCCTCGGGCTATAAGGTTGATTCATGGATTTTAATTTCACCGATGAACAGCAGCTGCTCGCCGACACCGTGCGGCGCTTCGTGCGCGAGCACTACTCGTTCGAAGCGCGGCGCGAGATTCTGCAGTCGAAGGACGGATGGAGCCGCGACCTTTGGCAACAGCTCGCGGCTCTCGGCCTGACTGCGCTGAACGTGCCCGAAGAGCATGGCGGACTGGGGGCGGGCCCCATCGACACCCTGCTGGTGATGCATGCGCTCGGTGAAGGACTCGTGCTGGAGCCATACCTGAGCGCGGCGGTCATCGCGCCCGCTCTGCTCAATCGCATCGACGATGCGAAAGCCGCGGCGGATCTGCTGCCGGCAATCGCGTCGGGCGAGCGCATCGTGATCGTTGCGCACCAGGAACCGAAGACGCGCGGTGAGCTCAATCATGTCGTGACTCGTGCGGAAAAGAGCGGCGACAGCTACGTGCTCGACGGTCACAAGAGCGTCGTGATGAACGGCGGTGCAGCGGACGAGCTGATCATCAGCGCGCGCACCAGCGGCAAGTCCGACGATCGCGACGGGATTTCGTTGTTCCGGGTCGCGCCCGGCGCGAGCGGGCTGAAGCTGAAGAGCTATCGCACGATCGACGAGCAGCAGGCTGCCGACATCGAGCTGACGAAGGTCAAAGTGCCGGCGACTGCGTTGGTCGGCACCGAAGGCCGCGCGTTCGCGGCGATCGAAGCGGCGTATGACCTGGGACTGAGTGCGATCTGCGCCGAAGCCGTCGGCATCATGAAAGCCGTCAACCACGCGACGCTCGAATACACGAAGAGCCGCAAGCAGTTCGGCCAGCCGATCGCGAAGTTCCAGGTGCTGCAGCACCGGATGGCCGACATGTTCCTGAACGCCGAGCAGGCGACGTCGATGAGCTATCTCGCCGCGATCAAGTGTGTCGATCCGGACGTGGGCGAGCGCCGCCGCGCGCTGTCAGCTGCGAAGGTCGCAGTCGGCCAGTCCGGTCGCTTCGTCGGGCAGCAGGCGATCCAGCTGCACGGCGGCATGGGCATGACCGACGAGCTGATCGTCAGTCACTACTTCAAGCGTCTCACGGCGATCGACCTGACGTTCGGCGATACTGATTTTCACATCCAGCAGTTCGTCGCCCAGTCGCGTTGAAGGAAACGCGGCGCCGCAGCGCCGCGCTGTGTTCCTCAGCTCTTCTTCTCCGCCTCGTTCTTCTTCTTGGCGGCGTCGCACTCTTCCTTCGTCAGCATCACGTAGCCCTTGCCCTTGCAGCTGTTCTGCCCCTGGCAGGAGTTCGTCGCCGTTGCGCAGGCGGACTTGCCTTTGCACGCATTCGCGCCCTGGCACTTCACTTTCGCATCTTCGGCGTGCGCCGTCGTGACCGCGACACTGCCGAACAGCAGAGCAGCAGCAGTTGCCAGCGCCATGCCTGTGGTCTTCAGCTTGGCCATGGAGAAGTCTCCTGTCGATGAGTCCCGCCGCGGATTGTAGCCGCTCGCGCACTCAAGGTCGCGAGGCGCGCTTCGCCAGATACTCGCGCGCTGCGAGCATTGCCGGACGTTCGGTGTCGGCATCTTGCGTCAATGCGAGGAGGCGCTCGTAGTACACGCGTGCATCTTCTTCATGCTTCAGCAAGACGGCCGCGCGCGCTGCGCCAGCGAGCGAGCGGAAACGATTCGGCACTAGTTGCAATGACGCGACGAACTCACGCTGCGCCTGCCCGGGCTGGCCGGCCTCGAGCAGCATCTCGCCGAGCAGCTCGCGCATCGGCGACAGGCGGTTTTCCATCGCGACGTTTTTCTCCTCGTGATCCTCGCGCTCCGCCGCCTCGCGCATCGACGCGATCGCCTTGCGCGGCCGGCGCTCCGCCAGCGCGATCCATCCCTCGGCCGCCAGCGTGTAGATGTCGACCTGCGCGGCCCAGTAGGTTTCGTTGGCCGCGATCAGCTTCGCTCGCAGCGGCGCGAGCTCGGTGACGCTGCGCCGCGCGGCTGCAGGATCGCCGGATCGTGCAGCGCCGAGCGCCCGGCCGAACAAGGTCACCACTGCCGCCTGCGGATAGGGAGATGGCGCCGGAGATAGCGCGGCGGCCTCTGCCCATTCGCCGCGCTCGATGGCATAGCGCACCGGAATCGCCGCGAACGCTGTGTGTCCCGAGAGTCGATAGTCGCCCGGCAACTGGCTCACGGAGTTGCGCTCATCGAGGATCGCCTTCGCGTGCTGGTCTTGCCCGAGCTGCAGGTAGGCGTTCGTCAGGAAATCGAGCGAGTGGTAGCGGGCCGGATTCGCAGCAGCGTTGACCGACCCTGCCGCTGAGCGCGCCGCATACGCCTTCGTCGCGGCGTCGGACGCGAGGTCTGCATCGATAGCTTCGCGCCACATGCCGAGCGTCGAGAAGATGTGCGACGGCATGTGCAGCGCGTGCGGTGCGGACGGCGCAAGGGCCGCATACCGCCGCGCCGCAGGCAAGCCACGTGCAGCGATCGGTGCGTAGTCGTAGCTGTGGATGATGAGGTGCGCGATGCCGGGATGATCCGGGAACGTCTTCGCGAGCGGCTCCAGGATCGCAGCGGCCTTGAGCTGACGGTAATAGGACTTGTCCGTCAGGTCGACCGCTTCGTTGAGCGCGAGCGCGTAGAACACGGCGATCTCGGTGTCGTCCGGATAGCGCTCGTGCAGATTACTCATCGCTCGCTCGTAGCGGGCCGTGCGCGTCTTCTGGTCGATGGTGTCGTAGCCTTCATAGAACAACGCCACCGCTTCGATCCACTCGCGCTCGCGGGCGGTCGCTGCATTCGCCGCTCGCGCCTTCTGAATCGCCTGCCACCCCGCGGCCAACAGCTCGTTCGAGAATGGCGGCACGAGCGGATTGGGTCGCTGGCTCATAGCGATGCCCCAATACGCCATGGCGCACGAAGGCTCCGCGGCGGCGATCGCAGTAAATGCCTTGACGGTCTCCGGGAAGAAGAACGAGTGCAGCATCGTCACCGCGCGATCGAACTGCAGCTGCGTCTCGGCGCTGCAGGAGGTTGCAAGATGCGCGGTGCCGAAGTGCTCCGAAGGCGAATGCTCCTGCGCCTGTGCAACGCTGGTCAGCAGAATGCAAGCTCCGAGGCCGGGCAGCGCCCCTGTCTTCATGGGAGCCGGCTCAACGGCAGCAGCTGCGGATTCTCCAGGTGACCCTTGCCCGGCACGAAATTCACTTCGAGGCGAATGCCTTCGGGATCTTCGAAGAGCAGCGAGTAGTAGCCCGGCGCCCAGGTCCCTTCCGCGGGGGCGCGCACGATCCTGACGTCGCGCTCGCGCAGAAACGCGTAGAGCTCATCGACGTCTTGCCGCGAGCGGGCTCTGAAGCAAACGTGGTGCAACCCGATGCGCCGTTGATCGAACACCGCACTGCGGTTCTCGGGCGACGAACGGGTGATTGCAACGGCGGTGCGACCGCCGATCATGTAGAGGAACTCGGGATTCTTGACGACTGCCTGCAGGCCCATGAAGGCGAGCACTTCTTCGTAGAAGGGGATGGCCCGCTGCAGGTCGTTGACGGTGAGCTGGATGTGAGCGATTCCGTTGATTTCCATGGCAGGTCACGCTCGCCCCGAACACATGCTATGGGCACATACTATATAGACGCCGTTCACAGATTTCGCGTCGCGGCCGCAAGAGCCTCATCCAAATCGCGGTTGCCTGCGTAGAGGGGGCAACGACGCTGGAGAACTACAAATGCGCACGCTGCTGGTCGCCCTCCTCCTCCTCTGGACCGTCCCCGGCTACACGGCCGAACCGAAGACTGCCCGGATCAACTGGGAGCCCTGGTCCGACGGCGCGTTCGAGCGCGCCGCGCGCGAGAACCGCTTCGTGCTGCTCGACCTCGAAGCCGTGTGGTGCCACTGGTGCCACGTCATGGACGAGGTGACCTACAGCGATCCGAAGGTGGTCGAGCTGATCAAGTCGCGCTACATCGCGGTGCGCGTCGACCAGGATTCGCGGCCGGACATCTCGCGCCGCTACGAGGACTACGGCTGGCCGGCGACGGTCGTGTTCAATGCCGAGGGCCGCGAGATCGTGAAGCGTCGCGGGTATCTCGCGCCGCCGGTGATGATCTCGATGCTGCAGGAAATCATCGTCGACCCGAGCCCGGTCGATTACGGCGATGACGAGCCGGTCGCGAAGTTCGCCGACAACGCGCTCCTCTCGCCGAAGGTGCGCCAGTCGCTGGAGCGCGCGTTCTACGACACGCACGACCCGAAGCTCGGCGGCCTCAAGCAGTTCCAGAAATTCATCGATCACGACACCGTCGAGTACGGCCTGTTACGCGCTGCCCAGGGCGACAGCCAGGCCGAGACGATCACCCGGCGCACGTTGACTGCTGCGCTGAAGCTGGTCGACCCAGCGTGGGGCGGCGTCTACCAGTATTCGACGGACTCCGATTGGGACCATCCGCACTACGAGAAGATCATGGCCATGCAGGCCGAGCCGCTGCGCCTGTACGCGCTCGCGTATGGACAGTTCGGCGACGCTCGCTACCTGCAAGCAGTGCGCGACATCCATCGCTATGCGACGACGTTCCTGCGTAGCCCGGAAGGTGCGTTCTACACGAGCCAGGACGCCGATCTCGTCAAAGGCGAGCACTCCGAGAAGTACTTCGCGCTCGATGACGCCGCTCGCCGGAAGCTCGGCGTTCCCGTCGTCGACAAACATCGCTACGCGCGCGAGAACGGCTGGATGATCCACGCGCTCGCGACTGCCTACACCGCGACTGGCGATCACACTTACCTCGACGATGCGCAACGCGCCGCGCGCTGGATCATCGCCAATCGCTCGCTGTCGGGTGGCGGCTTCCGCCATGACGAGCGCGACGTCGCTGGGCCGTACCTCGAAGACACACTGGCGATGAGCGAAGCGTTCCTCGCGCTCTACACCGTAACCGGTGCTCGCGAATGGCTGGCACACGCGGAGTCCGGGGCCGCGTTCATCGAGCAACACTTTCGTGGCTCGCAACCCGGCTACGTGACGAGCGCGCCGCGCGCCGGCTCGCGGCTGCAGCCGAAGTCGAACATCGACGAGAACATCCCCCTCGCCCGCTTTGCCAACCTGCTGCATCGCTATACCGGCAACGCGCGCTATCGGACCATGAGCGACTACGCGTTGCGGATGCTCGTGACCGAGCAGATTGCAAATTCCCAGCTCACGGCGCCCGGCATCCTGCTCGCCGCGTTCGAATCCGCGAACGATCCGCTGCACATCACGATCGTCGGCGGCAAGGGCGACGCCGAGGCCGAGACGCTGTTCGAGTCCGCGATTCGCTACGCCGCCGTCTATCGTCGCATCGAGTGGTGGGACCGCCGCGAAGGCAACATGCCGAATCCGGATGTGCGCTATCCGCAACTGCCTCGCGCTGCCGCGTTCATCTGCACGGACAGCACCTGCTCGTTGCCGATCTTCGATGCAGCGAAGGTGACGACCGAGATCCAGCGCTCGGTCCGGAAGGTGGCGAAGACCTGAAGTAAGGGGCTATGGCTTCTTCTCTTCGAGCTCGAGCTTCGGAATGCCGAACTGCCCTTCCAGCTCGTGGAGCTTGCGCATGTCCACCGAGCCGACGATGTTCACGATCGTGAACTCGCGCGGCTGACTGGCGATGATCGCCAGGCCGTTGGCGCGCTCCTGCTCGACCAGGATGTAGATGTCGACCTTCTGCTGCTCCTTGCGGCTGCGGACCTGCACGAGCTGCTGCCAGCCCGGCGCGCCGAGCTGCTTGCGGACCAGCTCGACGTCCGATTTGGGATAGGCGAAGTCCTCGTCAAACTTGTAGCTGCGCACGTAGATTCCCTTGATGCCCCGGATCGCTTCCTTCGCGGCCGCGTCCTCCGGCTTTGCCGGGTCCAGGAAGCGCGTCGCCAGCCCCAGCAGCGCAGGATCGAGTGTGATCGACACGCTCTCGCTCGCCTTGTCGGCGAGGCCTTCGAAGTTCGGCAGCTTGAGCTGACCGTCCGCGGCCAGTGCTGAAGCGCTCGCACACAGGCACAGCATCCCGCCAAGGACCGCGATCGAGTGCTCGAAGAATGCAGTCATGATCAGGCACCGTTCCCATCGTCTGGCGGCGGCGATTCGCGATTCACCGCCTGGTATGCGACATCCAGCTTCTCTCCCGTCAGCCGCAGCGCTTCGAGCAGCTGCCGGCGCGCTTCCCGCCCCTGTTGCTCGCGACGCTCCTGCCACTGATACGTACCGAGAATTGCAACGAACGCCATCGAAGCAGCGATCGCGAGGGGCACGGCCCAGCGGATGACTTTCGCGCGCGTGCGCGCGGGCTCGCTCGAGATGCGCGCCATCACGCGCTGTTCGAAGCCCTCCTCGGGATCGACCGGCCGCAAGGCGTCACGCAGCTGCTGTTCGAAGTCTTTGCTCATCGTGACGGCTCGCTCACGCTCGGCTGAATGTCATCGTCGACGATTGCTGCACCCAGCACGCGGGCGCGCAGCGCCGTCAGCGAGCGCTTGAGATGACTCTTGACGGTGTTGATCGGCATGTCGAGCGTGCTCGCGATGTCGACCGGATCGAGATCCTCCTGATATCGCAGCACGACTACCGCGCGCGCTGCGGGCGGGAGCTGTGCCACGAGCTCTGCCATGCGCCGCTGCAGGAGAGGATCGGCATCGCCGACCTCGTCGACGACCGTGTCCGCCTCCGTCAACGGCTCGTTGTCATGCCGCGCCTCCTGCCGGATGCGATCGATGGCGCGATTCACCGCAACTTTGCGCAACCAGAGGGCCAGGTGGGCGTCAGAGTCGATGACATCGAGCGAGCGATACAACTGCAGAAACACCTCCTGCGCCAGGTCTTCCGCACGATGGCGGTCGCTGAGCATGCGTAGCGCGATGCTATACACGGTGCGCTGATAGCGGCGGACGAGCGCGGCGAATGCAGCGGCTTCGCCGGCTGTGGCGCGGGTCAACAACTCGTCCGGCGACCATGCTTCGCTCGCTTTCACGTCGCGATGCGGCTAGGGCAATGCGTCGTCGAGGTCCACGTGCAGATCCACATGGCGCTGCAGTTTCGCAACCTGGTCGAGATCGATCGAACCGACGATATTGAGGATCGTGAACTTGCGCGGCTCGCTGGCAACGACCGCAAAGCCTTTCGCGTGGTCGGCGTCGAGCGCGACGTACACGTCGACGTCCTGCTGCCGCTCCTTGCCACGCTTGTGAACCTGCACGAGATGCGTCCAGCCCGGCGCCGCGAGTTGTGCGCGCACGTCGTCCACGTCCTCTTGCGAATAGGCGAAATCCGAGTCGAACTCGTAACTGCGGATGACAATCGACTTGATCCCGGAGAGCAGCTTCCTGACTTCCACGTCCTCGGCATCATCCGCCTCCATGAGCTTGCTGGCGAGCGCCAGCGGCCAGGCGCCGAGCGTCACGTCGACGACCTCAGTGGCCTTCGACTGCAGATGGGAGAAGGAAGGCAGATCGAGCTGACCGGTGCGGTCGGCGGCAGCCGCCCGTAGCGGCAGGACCAGACCGGCCGCCAGGCAGGCGGATAGGAAGCCGGCCGCCGCAAGGGAACGCAGATGCATGATGTTCTCCTGTCCCGAACCGGCGCGAAATGGCCGGTCCTCTGCAGAAGAATACGGAGGCGATGGCGCTGCAGGGTGCAGCGCCTGGCGTTGATCAGGCCAGGCGCGGCGGTCTGCTCCGGCGGTGGTGCCAGGCAACCACGCCGAACCCGAGCAGCATCAGGGCGATGACCGAGGGCTCATCGATTGCAACGAGACGGATATTGTCGAAGCCCTGCGGGTCTCCGAAATCCGAGAGGATCGAAAATTCGATGAACGTCAGATTGCGCCAGACCGAGCCCGTGAAATCCTGCTGGCAGACGGCCGAGCCGTCACAGACGCCACCGAAGCTCAGCACCTGGTTGCCCCCAGCGGACGAAATGGCGCGGAAGATCGGGTCGGCGACCAGTTCCATCGAGAGCAGGTCGAAGCGGGCGCCGCCGCGGTCCAGGCGCAGCGTGGCCGGTTGCGTTTCGCAACCGGAGCTGTCCCAGCCGAGCCAGGCGCTGCCGTTCGGATTTTGAACGGAGGAGATATCCCAGTGACAGTTCGGCGTGATCCGGAAACCGTCTTCCAGGTACGGCTGCGTCTGCAGGAAGGGCTTGCCGACGCCATCGAAATCGATCGTGATGAATCCGGCGAAGGCCGGTGCGGCAGCGAGCGCGCCGAGAAGCGTGAGACAAGCGCGAAGAATGCGAGACTGAATCGACACCACTGAACTCCCTCCGTGCTTGTTTTCGCGCGTGAGTCTGTTCAAAAAAATCCGTGATGTAAAGGCAGACGAACTGGGCCGAAAGGGCTACGCGCGCACGCACGACATAACGCGCGCGATTTGTAGGACGAATGCTTGCGCGAGCAGGAAGTGGCGGAGCGCAGGCGTGCGGGTCAGGCCCGAAGATACTTATATTAAGTGTCTAAAAGGAGAGATTGGTCGGGACGGCGAGATTCGAACTCGCGACCCCTTGCACCCCATGCAAGTGCGCTACCAGGCTGCGCCACGTCCCGAACCGGGAGCGGATGCTAAAGACCCCGGCGGCCAGTTGCAACCGACGACGAGGCAGCCGTTACCAGGGCTGAACGGCACTATTGAGCCGGTCTTACGGGTCATGGCTGAATCACAGATCGCGGCGCCCGGCACGACTCCCTCGGCGCGAACCCATGTTCGAGCGGAAGACATTGCATGGGCGCTGCGGCTCGCGGCAACGTACAACGTCACCGCCGGTATCACCTATTTCGCGGCCGAGAACTTCGAGGCAAAGCTCGACGTCTATCAGCCTGCCAAGACCGCCACACCCACGCCCACGCTGATGTTCTTCCATGGCGGAGGCTGGATGGAGGGGTCAACCAAAGAAACGTGGGGACTTTGGTTCCTGCCCTTTCTCCAGCTCGGGTGGGTAGTCGTCAACGTCGACTATCGGCACTCAGGCGTCGCTCCCGCCCCCGCAGCAGTCGAGGACTGCCTGCGCGCGGTGCACTGGCTGACGCGGAACGCTGCGCAGTACAACGTCGACGCGCGCAACTTCGTTCTTGCCGGGCTCTCAGCGGGTGGTCATCTCGCACTCCTCACGGGAATGATTTCGCCAACGCTTTCGGGCGGCGCCGAACAACAACTGGCCATGAGCCGGCTCGATAGCAACGTCGTACGCGAATCGGCACAAGCGCTCAGGGCAGCGGCGATCATCAACTGGTGCGGCATCACCGACGTTCCCGACATGGCGCAAGGTCGGAATCAGCAGGAAATCGCGCTGCGTTGGCTCGGGAGCCGCGCCGATCGGCTCGACGTCGCGAAATCCGTCTCGCCGTTGACGTACGTGCGCAGCGGTCTGCCACCCATCGTGACGATTCACGGTGACGATGATCGTTATGTCCCTTACAGCCACGCGACTCGACTGCATGACGCGTTGTCAGCGGTCGCCGTCAGCAACGAACTGATCACGCTCCCCGGCTCGGATCACGCGGATCTCGAGGCTTACATGAGTGCGTATCCGAGAATTTTCTCATTCCTGACGCGCATCGGGGTGAGGCTGCAGGCGTGACGATCGGTGGGTCGCCTGCGCCTGCGGGAATCTTGGATCGAGCACGATCGCGTCGAGAAAGTCGACGCGATTGCGCACGTACGATGGCCTCAGGTGGCCTGGATCGCGATACATCGGCTCAAAATCATCGGTCACTGCGGCACAGTGGCGCTGATCGCAAAGATGGTCCATCGGATCGATGACGATCGCGCCTGCCGCCTCCGCGACCTGCCGCAGCTTCGCGCTGATCGGACCGACGGACACTTCCACCTCAGCGCGCGCCGGCGCCCGGACGCTCACGGAGAAGGCCGGATCTGCCAGCTTACGCCGGATCATGCGTCGCGGATCGAAATGCGGGCTGATGGGAATATTCAGAACAACGTACACGCGCTTGCCGCGTTCGACCAGCGCCGCAATGGTCCGGCGCAGGTCCGCCAGCGCTGCATCCGTGCCCGGGACAAACGGACTAGGACCGAACGTCTTCCAGTCGTTGCCGACATAGCCACGCCACAGTGCCGCGATCACAACGGTGTCGACTCGCGGATTCTCTGCGTATCCAAAGGCGTCACGCAGAAACGAGCTGCAGTCGGCTCTGACTCGCTCATTGACGTCGAGCAGCGCTGCCACCGCGGGCGCGCATCCCGCCTTGACGGCGAACGTGGCGCCGCGACGATTGGTAGGGTGATCTCGCAGTAGTCGGGCTATCCGCGGATAGTACTGTTGCATGTTGCTGTCTCCGATGAACAACACCTCCGACGTTCCTGTACCGAGCTTGAGCAAACCAGTTGTGTGCCACGTCCAGTCTGTTCTCCCTTCCGACAGCCAATCCTCCCGGCTCGCCTGGACGAAGCGGCCGACATCGTAGGACTCGGAGCGCGACGGAATCGCCTGGAGTGCAGTCAGGTAACCGATGCCGCCGCACGCCGCCAGCACGGAACAAACCATCGCAGGCAGCAGCCGCTTGCTGGGCGAGCGGCGAATCGGCAATTCCACGTACCGATAGGTCAGCACGGCAAGAATGAGCGCTGCGCAGACCGCGATCAGCAGCAGCGTGAGCGGTGCGTCACGGTCGTAGACGATGTGGACGAGCGACAGCAGCGGCCAATGCCACAGGTAAAGTGAGTAACTGATCAAACCGATGAACACCATGGGACGGCTGCTCAGCAGCAGGCGATTGATCCAGCTGCCGCTGCCAGCCGAAATCAGCAGCACCGAGCCGAGACATGGCATGAGGGCCCACCAGCCCGGAAAGGCAAAGGTGCTGCGCAGAATCCAGAACGCGCTGGCGATCAAGGCGAACCCCGCCCAACCCTGGCAATGCTGCGCAAAGCGCTGCAACGTCGTCGCGCGTGCTGCGACAGCCGCTGGGCTTGCCTCGGAATCGTTGCTACCGAGCTTTACGTATGCCAGCGCAGAGCCGAGCGCCAGCTCCCAGATGCGGCTCGACGGCAGATAGAAGGACGCCGTCGGGTCGATATGCAGCGATGCGATGTTCGCAGCAAACGAGATCAAGGCTATTGCGCCGATCGCGAGCAATCGACCGGGTCCGCTGCGTGCACGCCACAGCACCGCCAACAACACTGGCCAGACAATGTAGAACTGCTCTTCGACGCCCAGTGACCAAAGGTGCAGCAGCGGTGTCGTGGTGACGCCGAAATACAGATTGAAGTCCTGATAGAGCAAGAGGTTCAGCGCGAACCCGACGCCGGCCACGATGTGCTTGCCGAGCAGTGCATACTCGTCCCACAGCAGCAGCGGCCAGGATACCGCCCATACCGTGAGCAACATGACAATGAGAGCGGGAAATATGCGCTTGACGCGCCTCGCATAGAAATCGAGATAGCTGAAACTGCCACGCTCCAGCGCGCGAAAGATGATGCCGGAGATCAGATAGCCGGAGATCACGAAAAAGACATCGACCCCGGCGAACCCACCCGGCAACAGCGCGGGAGTTGCGTGATAGACGACGACGCCGAGGACGGCGACCGCGCGCAGTCCGTCGATATGGGCACGGTACTCCGAGCGCTGTGCAACGGGTGGCAGGCTGTCCGCCCTCGCCTCCATCATCGGGAGTTCCTCCGTGAAAGTTGCGTCGCAGTCCCGCGTCCCGCGGGCTCGTCATTGTTCCGTTTCGGCCGCCAGGCGCTTGAGGTTGGCAAAGTACCGGGCGAGCTGTACGCCGGTCGCATCCTCGGTAGAGTCGACGCCGTGCTCCGGAGCGGGTTGCCTATCGGGCTTCTTGGTGTCCACGATGAGCAGCAGCACGATGACCTTGGTGCTGCCTCCCAGATCCACCAGCACGATGCCATCGAACCCGATCCACTCGCGCGGATCGCCGTAGCTGCCCCCGACCTCCGGAAACACCTCGAGCGCGATGTATTTGTACGGAACGACCGCGGCGATCCCGTAGTAGTGATGATGTGCCAGCGTCGTCTCCGGGGCGATCCCTGCCGCGTACACCCTCTCGCAAAATCCGGCGGTGCCCCGCTCGCCCGACAGCGGCTCCATTCTGTGGTCGGTCATCCACGACCCAATGTTCAGTGCGTGTGGCCAGACCTTCTCGACCGGACGGGCGATGGTCGTCTCGAAATATCGATAGTGCGATCCGAACGGCTTCTGATCCAGCTTCTCGTAGGCGGCGGACATGGTGGCGGACTCCGTTGGCGTTGGGTGCCTGAGCATCACCTCAGTAAGATCGAGCGTCGCCGGCAGATGCGCCCCTGCGCGCGGCTATGCTCAATTGCCCAGCGTCGATAGCGGGCCAGAACGATTCTCCCGTCTCGTCGCCACCGGTTCGCGCGCTGCGCCAACCCGGTTCCGCCGCGTGCGCGCATAGTTCACGCAGGTCGGCATCCCGCGACAACATGTCCTGCAAGCACCGTGCGAGAAGCGCGTCGTCCAGCACTGGCGCGAAGATGCCTGCGCCCTGCAGCTCTATGTGAGTCCGCGCGAAGTCGAAGCGGACGTTCGCCGCGGAGCGGCCATTCTGCTGGTGAGCGCGGAACGCGTCGGCATCCATGCCGAAGGCAAACTCGATCAGCGGCACCACCGGAAGCGAGCGCCCCTGCTCGTGCAAGCGCCTCATCCTGCCGATCCACTCATAGTGACTCATGAGCTCGAGCGATGTGCCTGCGATCCCGTTGCAGTGCTCGAAGACGCCGTCGAGCATGTCCTGCGACGACGAGATGTGAAATATCTCACCGCCGTCACAGTGCCGACTGGCGAGAAACACGATCGCGCGGGCCACGTAGTCGACCGGCGTCGGCGGCATCCCGTACCGATAGTTCTCTATCGCACAGCCCGACATCAGACAGCTCTTCAGCACTCGATAGACGCTCTGCAGCTCGTCGAACCGCCCCTGCAGCGTGTCGGCCCAGACCAGACCCAAACGGAAGATGTTGCAGGGAATGCCGCGTTCGGTGGCCCGCATGAAGATCTTCTCGCCGACCCACTTGCTGGCCAGGTAGCCCTGCGAGCTGTGGTACTGCTCCTGATCGATGGAGCTGCGCTCTTCTACTACGCGCGGAGTGTCCAGCGCCGAGGCGGCAAAGACACCGAGCGTGGAGATGTAGTTGATGACCTTCGGGCGCTGAGTAGTGGCGATGGTCAGCAACTCTCTGGCAGCACCGACATTCGCCGCTTTCGCCATCGCGTAAGTTTCGAGGTGATTCATGCTGGTGCCGCAGTGATAGATGCTGTCGACGTTGGCACACAGCGACCGATAGACATCGGCGTCGACCCCCAGCCGCGGAAGTCGCAGATCCCCTCGAACCGCCACGATTCGCCGCTCGAAGTCGTTCTGCCACAGGTCCCATTTCAGCAACGTGCGCTTGAGCCGCGAGTACGCATCCTGCCCGGGCTGCTCGCGAACCAGACAGTGCACCGTCGCGCCCGTGTCGTGCAGCAGCTGCGCCAGCAGGAACCGGCCGACGAAACCAGTTGCGCCCGTCAGCAGAATCACGGTCGGCGGCACCCGGCATCGTCCTTCCAGCGCGACGATGCAGTCCTCGAGCGCTGCTTCACGTCGCAGATCGATCAGCCCGTCGTCGGAGGCAGTGCCCGACAGGTGCGTCGCGAGATCCTGGAGGGTGGGATTTCGATAGAAGTCGAGCACGCGCAGGGCGCTCGAGAGCTTCTGATTGATCCTCACGAGTGCCTTCAGCACGAGCAGTGAATGGCCGCCCAACTCGAAGAAATTCTCGCGCCGGCCCACCCGTCGCAGCCCCAGCACGTCTTGCCAGATCGCAGCCAGAGCCTCTTCGACCTGTCCCTGCGGTGGCTCGTACGCGTCGAGCTCGTTGAGTTCCGGGGCAGGTAACGCCCGGCGGTTCAGCTTTCCGCTCGGTGTGGTGGGCATGTTGTCCAGGACGACGAACACGCCCGGCACCATGTGGTCAGGCAACAGACGCTTCAACCACTCCTTCAAGTCGACGACGCTCAGGTCCGCCTGCTCGCGCGCAGTTGCATACGCGACCAGCCGCTTACCGCCGCCCGCGTCTTCCCGCGCAACCACTGCTGCCTCCCTGACATGCGGGTGCTCGGCCAGGCGCGCCTCGATCTCTCCGAGCTCGATCCGGTATCCGCGTATCTTGACCTGGTCGTCATTGCGTCCCAGGTACTCGACCGTCCCGTCCATTCGCCAGCGCCCCAGGTCACCTGTCTTGTACAAGCGCGAGCGCGGGTCGCCGCGGAACGGATCAACGAGGAAACGCTGCTGCGTCAGATCGGGTCGCTTCAGGTAACCGCGGGCGACGTTCGCGCCGCCGATGTAGATCTCCCCGGGAACCTCGAGCGGCACCGGCTGCAGACGTTCGTCGAGGACACGAATCTGCGTGTTCGCAATCGGCTTGCCGATGCTGGGCAGCCCGGGCCACTGCGAGGGCGTCCCGCTGAGCGTCAACGCCGTCACCACGTGTGTTTCGGTCGGCCCGTAGTGGTTGTGCAGCCGGCAGCTGCCCAGACTCTCGAACAGCTGCACGATCTCGGAGCTCACGCGCAATTGCTCGCCGGCCGTGATGACATCCTGAAGGCTCCGTGGAACGGTGCCGGTCGCATGGCAATATTCGGCGAGACTCTGCAGCATGAGCGGCGGCAGGAACAACCTCGCGATCGTGTGCGATTCGACCAGCTCCAGCAGAGCGCGCGGGTCCCGGCGGGTCCATTCATCCAGCATGACGAGCGTGCCGCCCGTGCACAGCGTGCTGAAGGTTTCCTGAAACGCGACGTCGAAACTGAGCGCAGCGAACTGCAGGACGCGCTTTCCCGCGGCGCTCAGTGCGTTGCGTCGATGCCATTCGATCAGATTGACCATTGCGCCATGTTCCATGGCGGTGCCCTTCGGCCGTCCCGTCGACCCGGAGGTGTAGATGACATAGACGAGGTCTTGTGCAGTCGGGCTCGAGCCGTCACGCGGCAGATTTGTTGAATCGCGCTCGCCGGCACCTGCGAGCGTATCGCTCAGAGTGATCACCTCACCCGAACCACTCGGCAGCAACCCGCGCAGCTCCTCCTGCGTCAGCACGACGTCCGGCGTAGCGTCTACCAGCATCTGTTGCAGACGTTCCGGCGGGTAACGCGGGTCAAGCGGCAGGTAGGCTGCCCCTGCCTTGAGGATGCCCAGCAACCCGACCGCCATGTCGACGCCGCGCTCGACGCAAATGCCCACGATTCGATCGCGCGCAATGCCATGACGCTCTCGCAAATGACGAGCCAATTGATTGGCTTTGCAGTTGAGCTCTGCGTAGGTGAGCGTCTGCTGGTGGTGCACTACTGCGGTCGCATCAGGAGTGCGCTCGACCTGCTCCTCGAACAAGCCATGAATCACGTGCGCCCGGAAGCCGACGTCCGTCGCGTTGAACAGCTCGAGTACCCGGCGCTCGTCCTCGGGCACGATGGCCAGCGCCAGCGCCAGGGTCTGCGGCGCCTGCTCCAACGCCTGCACCAAAGACTGCACTGCCATGTGCATATAGCTCGCGATGCGCTGTGGATCGATGCGGCGATCAGTCTGCGCGATGAGCGAGAACTCGTCACCCAGATCATCCACGGACAGCGTAATCGGATAGTTCGTGCGATCGAGGACGGCCATCACCTGCACGCCGCCGGCACTGGACCACTCGGCCTCCGGATTCGGTACGCTGTGCCGATAGTTGAAGAGTGCCGTGAACAACGGAGCTGAACCGACGATCCCGCTGCCACGCTGGGCGACGGCCAGCGACGCCTGCTCGTGATGCAGGAGCTGGACCAGCTCGCGCTGCGTATGCTCGACGAGTTCCCTGGCGGTTACACCCTGGAGCCGCAGTCGCAACGGCAGCGTGTTGATGAACATGCCGAGCGCATGCTGCGCGCCTGCGCTTCCTTGCAGACGACCCAGCAGGACGCTGCCGAACACGATGTCATTGCGCGCGCTGGTATGGGCAATGACAAGGCCCCACGCCACGTGAAAGAGTGTCGCCGCGCTGACTCCCATGCGCCGTGCTTGCGCACGGAGGCGTTGAGACAGCCCCGGTTCAAAGCTGCGGTGTGCATCTTCGATCTGCGTGCCATCGCCATGCACGTCCAACAGACCGAACGGCGCTGTCGGTTCGACAATGTCTCCGAGCTTGCTGCGGAAGAATGCCTCTGCGTCGTGCGCGCGCGCATAGGTCAGCGACTGCGCAACGTGATTGCGATACGGAGTTGACGCGGGAAGGATGTGCGCACGCCCCTGGAGGTGCGCCACCACTTCGGACGTTACGATCTCGAGCGTCACGTGGTCTGAGGTGATGTGGTGAAACTGCAAGAGCGCGTACCACTGCTCGCCATGTGGATCGGCCGCGATGCGCAGCCGCATCAACGGCGCTTCACGCAGATCGAGCCGCTGTCGGGCCGGTTCCAGCCATTCCTTGAGCTGCTCAGTCGTATCGCGCCGTGCGTCGAGCTCGACCTCA